>NZ_BTPM01000001.1:2400000-3000000 GCF_036245475.1 Vibrio sp. 10N
GTTTCATTCTCGTCATTGCAGTGGTGGTTCAGTTCACCGAAATGGTGGTGCACAAAACCAGCCCTACCTTGTACAGACTGTTAGGTATCTTCTTACCATTGATCACGACCAACTGTGCCGTGCTTGGTGTAGCGCTGCTTAATATCAATGAAAACCACAACTTCATAGAATCGATCATCTACGGATTCGGTGCAGCGGTTGGTTTCTCTCTGGTATTAATCTTATTCGCTTCCATGCGTGAGCGCATTGCCGCTGCTGATGTACCAGCACCATTTAAAGGTGCCTCTATCGCAATGATTACCGCAGGACTGATGTCTCTGGCATTCATGGGCTTTACAGGGTTGGTGAAACTATAATGAGTACCATCCTTATTGCCATCGTTGCTGTCGTTATCCTGGCTGGCCTGTTTGGTGCTGTGCTGGGGTTTGCATCCATCAAATTCAAAGTCGAGGCCGATCCGATTGTCGACCAAATCGACAGTATCCTGCCACAAACTCAATGTGGTCAATGTGGTTACCCAGGTTGTCGCCCATACGCTGAAGCGATAGCTAACGGTGATGCCATAAACAAATGTCCTCCCGGAGGTCAGCCGACAATCGAAAAATTGGCCGATCTGATGGGAGTCGAAGTTGAAGATTCTGCTCACGACGCTGAGAAATCAATAAAGAAAGTCGCTTTTATTCACGAAGACATGTGTATTGGCTGCACTAAGTGCATTCAAGCCTGTCCAGTAGATGCCATTGTCGGTGGCACGAAAGCGCTGCACACAGTTATCAAGGATGAGTGTACGGGTTGTGATTTGTGTGTCGCCCCGTGTCCAACCGACTGTATTGAAATGATCCCGGTAGAAACCACTGCGGATACATGGAAATGGCAAATGGATGCTATCCCTGTCGTCAACATTACCGAACCAACGACAGAACTAAACGGTAAGTAGGGAGCATTATGTTATCACTCATCGAACAAATTAAATCAGGCTCCCTTTGGGACTTCCCTGGCGGCGTACACCCGCAAGAAAACAAGACGCAATCTAACCGCAATGAGATTGTGCGCGCTTCTGTACCGAACGAACTCGTTATTCCTCTAAAACAGCACATTGGTAAGCCAGGCGACCTATTGGTTAATGTTGGCGATAAAGTACTTAAAGGTCAGGCACTGAGCCAAGTCAACGCGGCCTTTATGTTGCCTGTCCATGCGCCAACGTCTGGTACTGTCAAAGCGATTGAACCTCGCACTATTGCTCACCCTTCGGGGTTAAGCGATCTATGTATCGTGATTGAAGCCGATGGCGAAGACACCTGGACTGAGCTTTCTCCTGCCGAAGACTACCGCGCACTTGAGCCAGACGCGTTGATTGAGACCATTCGTCTTGCCGGTATCTCTGGTATGGGCGGCGCAGGCTTTCCAACCGCGAAGAAAATCCAATCTGGTCTTCAGCGCACTGAAATCTTGATCCTTAACGCTGCTGAGTGTGAGCCCTACATCACGGCTGACGATCGTTTAATGCAAGACTGCGCGGATGAAGTCATTGAAGGCATCAACATCCTCAAGCACATGCTGAAGCCAAAGCTGACCATCATCGGTATTGAAGATAACAAGCCAGAAGCGATTAAAGCATTAGAGAAAGCCGCAGCGAACGAAGACATTGTGATCCGCGTGATCCCAACTAAATACCCTTCTGGTGGTGAAAAGCAGCTCATCAAGATCTTAACCAATCTTGAAGTACCTGTCGGGGGCATTCCTGCTGATATTGGTCTCATGGTACAAAACATTGGGTCAGCGTATGCCATTAAGCGTGCCGTGTGTCAGGGTGAGCCACTTATTGAACGTGTTGTGACGCTAACGGGTAAAACTTTCAAGCAGCCACGCAACGTTTGGACTCGTATCGGTACCCCAGTACAAGCGCTACTGGATGAGTTTGGTTACAAGGCTGATAAAAAGTCACAGCGTCTTATCATGGGCGGTCCGATGATGGGCTTTACCCTTCCGCATGCCAACGTGCCTATTACCAAAACTGCAAACTGCATTTTGGCTCCAACGTTCCGCGAAATTGACCCGCGCTCCCATGAGATCGCCTGTATACGTTGTAGCCAATGTGCCGAAGCCTGCCCTGCATCGTTGCTTCCACAGCAGTTGCAGTGGTATGCAAAGTCGCAAGAGTACGACAAGTGCGAAGAGCTGAACCTTAAAGACTGTATCGAATGTGGTGCGTGTGCATTTGTTTGTCCAAGCGAAATCCCGCTGGTTCAATACTATCGTCAAGCTAAAGCCGAAATCCGCACTCGTAAGCAAGATGCCGACGCAGCTGAACGCGCCAAAGTCCGCTTTGAAGAGAAAAAAGCGCGCATGGAGCGTGACAAAGCGGAACGTGAGAATCGATTCAAGAAAGCCGCTGATGATCGCCGCAAACAGATGAGTAAGTCTGGTGGCGACGACGCTATCGCTGCTGCTATCGAACGCGTCAAAGCGCAAAAAGCCAAAGCTGAAACCAGCAACGAGGTAAAACCAGCGGTCGCCGCTGCAATTGCCCGCGCTAAAGCCAAACAAGCGGAAGCCGCTAAACAAGGTCAAGCAGAACCCGACAATTCAGAAATGGCTAAACTGCGCGAAGAGCGTAAGCGTCAAGCCAGAGAGCGTAAAGCTGAGAAAGCTGTAGCGCCAGAAGACTCGACTGCTGAAACCAGCGCAGATGTCGATCCGAAGAAAGCCGCGATTGCCGCAGCCTTAGCTCGTGCGAAAGCGAAGAAAGTCGCACAGCAGCAAGATGTGCCTGCTGATTCAGGTAGCCAAGAAGCGAAAAAAGACGCCGTCGCTGCTGCGATTGCCCGTGCAAAAGCTCGCAAGCAAACAGCTCAAGCGGCACCAACAGAGGCAGAGCAAGAAACGGTCGCCTCTGAAGACCCGAAAAAAGCAGCCGTTGCCGCTGCAATTGCTCGTGCCAAAGCTCGTAAGCAAACGGCTCAAGCTGAGCCAAAAGAAGCGAACAGCGACACGCAAGCTACTGAGTCTGAAGACCCGAAAAAAGCTGCGGTTGCCGCCGCTATAGCCCGTGCTAAAGCTCGCAAACAAGCGGCTCAAGCCGAGCCTGAAGAAGTGAACAGCGACACACCGTCTGCTGAGTCTGATGACCCGAAAAAAGCTGCCGTTGCCGCCGCTATTGCTCGTGCCAAAGCTCGCAAACAAGCGGCTCAAGCTGAGCCAGAAGAAGCGAACAGCGACACGCCAACTGCTGAGTCTGACGACCCGAAAAAAGCTGCGGTCGCCGCCGCTATCGCCCGTGCTAAAGCTCGCAAACATGCGGCTCAAGCCGAGCCAGCTGAAACGGTAAGCGAAACTCCCGCTGCTGATACAGAAGATCCTAAGAAAGCAGCCGTTGCCGCCGCGATTGCTCGTGCCAAAGCTCGCAAGCAAGCCGCTAGCGCAGAAACCGTGGACGCTGAACAACCTAAAGAAATGGTGCCAGAGACAACCACTTCGGAATCCGACGATCCGAAAAAGGCGGCCGTTGCTGCCGCCATTGCTCGAGCAAAAGCCAGAAAACGCCAACAAGAACAAGATAAGGAGAACAACTAGTGTCGTTCTTTATTGCTAGCTCTCCACACGCTCATAGCCGCAAGCGCACACCAGATATTATGAAAGGCGTGGCGCTGTGTGCTCTGCCAGGCCTTGTCGCTCAAACCTATTTCTTTGGTTGGGGCACTATTATCCAACTGGCGCTAGCTATTATTGTCGGATTGGGACTTGAAGCTGCGGTCATGCTGCTTCGTAAACGCTCCCCTGCGATGGCACTTCGCGATTACAGTGCTTTGGTTACCGCGTGGCTTCTTGCTATTGCAATCCCACCACTGTCTCCATGGTGGGTAGTCGTGATTGGTCTACTATTCGCTATCGTCATCGCTAAACACCTCTATGGAGGGTTGGGTCAAAACCCATTTAACCCTGCGATGGTCGCTTATGTGGTATTGCTTATCTCTTTTCCTGTAGAGATGACAAGCTGGATCACACCCATCTCAATTTCGAATGAACCAGTTAGCTTTGCTGATGCCTTCTCGCTGATTTTTGGTGGCTTTGATATGGATGGCTACTCACTACAGCAAATCCGAACCGGCATTGATGGCATCACCATGGCGACGCCACTTGATGCTTTCAAAACGGGTATTAGCAACGGCAATACCGTTGGTGAAGTGCTAGACCAGCCAATCTTTGGTGGCTTGGCCGGTATTGGCTGGGAGTGGGTTAACCTGGCTTACCTAGTGGGCGGTTTGGCTCTGCTTAAACTGCGTATAATCCAATGGCATATCCCCGTTGCAATGTTAGTTTCACTGACTATTGTCAGCGGCTTCTTTGCAATGATTTGGCCTGGCGAAACAGGCTCGCCACTACTGCATTTGTTGTCGGGTGCGACTATGCTCGGTGCATTCTTTATTGCCACCGACCCTGTTTCAGCATCAACCACAGTGAAAGGCCGTTTGATTTTTGGTGCTTTCATTGGCGTGATGGTGTTTATCATCCGTACTTGGGGCGGTTTCCCAGATGGCGTTGCCTTTGGCGTTCTGCTTGCCAACATGTGCGTACCGCTGATCGATTACTACACCAAACCAAGAACTTACGGGCACTGATATCATGTTGAATGCAATTAGAAAAAACGGCTTAACACTGGCTATCTTTGCTTGTGCATCAACTGGTGTCGTTGCCATTACCCAGTATCTGACTAAAGATCAGATTTTGCGCCAAGAACGCGCACAGCTTCAAGCGACTCTAAATGAGGTCATCCCTCATGAGCTGCATGACAATGAGCTGTATGCCGCTTGCACCTTGGTCAGCGATCCGGCCCTTGGTACCACTGCAGCGCAGCCAGCTTACATTGCGACCATCAACAATGAACCAAAAGCACTGGCGATTGAAACCATTGCTCCTGATGGTTACAGCGGTGCCATCAAGCTCATCATCGGTGTTGATGTCGATGGCACTATCTTAGGTACACGCGTATTAGCGCACCAAGAAACTCCGGGACTGGGCGATAAAATCGACCTTAGAATCACCGATTGGATTTTGGGTTTCTCTGGTAAGCAAGTGACCGAAGACAACCTGGGTGAGTGGGCAGTCCGCAAAGACGGCGGTCAGTTCGACTCGTTCACTGGCGCGACCATCACGCCAAGAGCAGTGGTGAAAGCCGTCAAAAATACAGTGGAATACGTGAACAACAATCGCGATTCCATTTTAAACCAGCCACGTAACTGTGGAGGTGAGTAATGACAACCTCAAAAGAACTCTTTAAAAATGGCATGTGGGACAACAACCCAGCTTTAGTACAGCTGCTTGGTCTGTGTCCTCTGCTTGCGGTTTCATCCACTGTAACCAATGCATTAGGTTTAGGACTGGCGACGCTATTGGTACTGGTTGGCTCAAACGTCACTGTCTCTTTGGTTCGAGATTATGTGCCAAAAGAAGTGCGTATCCCTGTGTTCGTAATGATCATTGCAGCGCTGGTAACGTGTGTTCAGCTACTGATGAACGCCTACGCCTATGGCCTTTACTTGTCATTGGGTATTTTTATCCCGCTTATCGTGACCAACTGCATCATCATCGGCCGTGCAGAAGCGTTCGCCTCTAAAAATGCGGTTGGCCCTGCTGCTCTCGATGGATTATGGATGGGCATGGGTATGACCTCTGCACTTGTCGTGCTTGGCGCGATGCGTGAGCTAATTGGTAACGGCACCCTGTTTGATGGTGCCGACCTGCTCCTAGGTGACTGGGCGGCAGCCCTTCGCATTGAAGTGTTCCAATTTGATAGTCAGTTCTTGTTGGCCTTGTTGCCACCAGGCGCGTTTATCGGTGTCGGCTTCTTGATTGCTCTTAAGAACGTCATTGATAAGCAAATCGAGCAGCGTCAACCAAAACAAGAAAAACCAGAGATTGAACGCGCTCGCGTTACTAACTAAAGCTTTTCATGCCCGAGATTTTCGGGCATTTTTATAATAAAAACACACTGGGTACTCAAACATTGAGTACAAGCAATCAGCGGAAGAATTAGTCAGCAAATGAACAACACCAAAAGAAAAGAGATTTTAGAGCGGCTTCGCGAAAACAACCCCAAACCAGAGACTGAGCTGAACTGGAGCTCGCCTTTCGAACTGCTGATCGCGGTTCTACTTTCGGCGCAAGCAACCGATGTCAGTGTTAACAAAGCCACTGACAAACTCTATCCGGTTGCGAATACACCAGAAGCCATGCTGGCGCTTGGTGTTGATGGCGTCAAAGAGTACATCAAGACCATTGGTCTGTTTAACTCCAAAGCCGAGAACGTCATCAAGACCTGTAAGATCCTGATCGAAAAACACGGCAGCGAAGTCCCGGAAAACCGTGAAGCGTTAGAAGCGCTACCTGGCGTAGGACGTAAAACCGCCAACGTGGTACTCAACACCGCCTTCGGCTGGCCAACCATCGCCGTAGACACCCATATCTACCGCGTCTCAAACCGCACTAAATTCGCGATGGGCAAAACCGTCGACGATGTGGAAGAGAAACTACTCAAAGTCGTTCCAAAAGAATTTAAGCTTGATGTGCATCACTGGTTGATCCTTCACGGACGCTATACCTGTGTCGCCCGTAAACCGCGCTGCGGCAGCTGCATCATCGAGGACCTCTGCGAATTCAAAGAAAAAGTCTATCCAGACAATTAATATTAAGGAGCAATGTTATGTCTAACGGCCGTATCCTTCACACTATGCTACGTGTAGGTGACCTAGATAAATCTATCTCGTTCTACACCGACGTCATTGGTATGAATTTGCTGCGCAAAAATGAAAACACCGAATACAAATACACCCTAGCCTTCCTAGGCTTTGGTGATGAGTCTGAAGGTGCAGTGATAGAGCTAACTTACAACTGGGGCGTCACCGAATACGATCTAGGTAGCGCCTATGGCCACATCGCCATCGGCGTAGACGACATCTACACCACATGCGACGCCATCAAAGCGGCAGGCGGCAACGTCACTCGCGAACCGGGCCCTGTTAAAGGCGGCACCACTCAGATCGCCTTCGTCAAAGACCCCGACGGCTACATGATAGAGTTGATTCAGAACAAGCAAGCGAGTGCTGGCCTTGAAGGTTAAGCGCTGATTCAGCCAAGCTAAAATAAGAAAGCCAGTGGACATTAACCACTGGCTTTTTACTACCTATCCAAGTTCCAAAACTATAAACCTGCCTCAATTATCCCAACAAAAAAGAACGTTCTCACCCTAAACACCATAGCCTATTGCCATGCTGACAAACGCAACGTAGGGGGAGCGAGAGAGGGGGCATTGATCGCCTGTACTCAAATATTACCGCCCAACTCCCGAAGTTCTGCCCCCTAGCCCTCTGACCCAAGAAACCACAAACACCAGTACCAAAGAAAAAACTAACGAACAAAACAAAACCAAATACATTTCCAGATCAGCAAGCTCTTCACCGTTTCTCGTCCCAAAATACTCAGCCAAGGCAATCGCTTGATTCTCAGATACTCTTGGAAAAACATATGGGTATCTCAACCACATGAATGAGAGGACTAACGTAAGAAACGATGCTACCAATAGTTTATAAAGAACCGATTTCATTTAACGACTACCTTGCCATAAGCTTCTTATTTTTGTCACTGCCAGAACCTGAGAACGCGGGGTAGGATGCTGAACCGGTGGTTAATGCGCTCAACGGTTTTCCATTTAATACAAATGTAAATTCGAGCATATGGCTTCTCTTGTGTGGTTGATGCAGCGTATTGTATAACTTACCAACACCAGAGTTTGATTTAAGAGTTAGCGAGTTACGATCACCCACACGATTTTACGACATTAGTAGACATTTCATTTGCACTCTCACTGTCATCACACTTCACACTTCACACTTCACACTAGGCTAGCTCGCGATTCTGACGAAAAGATCAATCTAAGTATAAAGGTTCATTATTTTTCGGATGACTTCTACGTCGGGAAACTTAAAGAGAAGGGACTGATTGTCTATGTTCAAGTGGTTTTCTATAGATACAGACAAAATTGTCTACATCAAGAAAACTCATATGTGCCCCTTTTCTCGTATCAAACCCAACAAATAACAGCGTCATTCCCTTGAAAAAGGGAATCTCATTCAGCGCGTCATCAAGTTAATTTACGTGACTTAGTCGAAGATTTTCAGTTGCCTACACGCGGTAGGAGTTCCTCACTTCCGTGAGGATGACGGCTACTAGGGGCATGTTAAATACGAACGGACTTAGACTACTTTTGTCCAAAAACTTGCTAGAGATCGCTCACACTCCCCCCCCCTGCAATACACTAACAATCACCAACAGCGTCTCTTTGCATTTTTCTACGCGCTTTGAGTTGATTCCCCATCGAGTGCGGAATGACGATATATTTGAAACGCACGCAATACCACATACCAAAAAACTCTTCTATCAACACGAATCATCCCAAAACAAAAAAACCAGCGGCTTCACAACCACTGGTTTCCATATCTCCAACCTAAAGCAGCCCCTAAACCTCAGTCCGCCCAAACGAAATCACCACCCTCTGGTTTTTCGCTTTACCCACTGGTGACGCATTACTCGCAATCGGCCTACGCTTACCATAACCTTGCACCTGAATGCGGTCTTTCGGCAACCCCAAAGAGTGGAAATAGTCCTGCAAAATCATCGCGCGTTTTTCCGATAGCTGCTGACTCTCACTCTTCGACTCAGAAGAATCAGTAAAGGTCGACACTAAGACCAAGTCGATATCTTGGTTGTAGCGCACGTACTCAGCAATTTGCTGTAAGCGATGCTGTGAGGTCTTGTTGAGCTGCTCGCTGTTGCGATCGTAGTGCAAAATGGTGAAAGAAATGTCTTCAAAGCTGTATGGCAACAAGTTGGCGACACAATCACTAAACACATTGTATTTGGCTTGAAACAGCACAGAAGATAACGACACTTCGATACGCTCGTCTCGGCTTTGCCAATCCTGATAACTGAACGTTGGATAACGACCTTTTTCTAGCTCACTCAAAATACTCCAAGCGGCCTGCCCACCGACGTAACCATCAAACTGTTTAAAGAACTGCAAGTTGGTGATGCGGTCTGCGCTGTCACCGGGGCGCCATGGTGGCGGCATAGACACTAAACTCACGTTACGCGTCTCCCCCATTGAGCGGCGCATTTTAAGTTCAAAATCGAGGTTCTTCTTTTTACTGGCACGAGCGACAAACTCCGCATCACCAAAGTTTGGGATCGGATGTACAAGGCGGCATTCAAGCGGTGTATTACTTACCATTTCCCACTGCGACTGAGTGGGTGTTGCCACATAGCGCTTTTCCATTGCCGCATTCGCCATAGGGATTGCCAGCGTAGGTAAAAGAATAGCAGTAAGTAAAGCTTTTAATTTCATATAGATAGATAACTCGATAGCATTTGCGATAGCGGCATGTCCTTGCCGCCAAGGCATTTAGATGGATCTCCACATAGGTCATTGCAATTTCCCCGCCAACATATCACTTACAGAAAGCACGACTCGGTTTTCCTGAATCCGCCTCTAAGTACACGGCTGATGCTGACCACTTTTTATGCTGCTTTTACTCAACCAATCTCATCGCTTCACCTGAGATATTGAAACAGAGCGATGTGTATTCACTATCAATAGCCGTATAGAAGGCAAATTAAATGCTCGGTTTAGTTTTTTATGCTGACAGAATCTGCAATAATGCCCGCTTCGTCACACTTGAAAACTCAAACATGTCTGTAGAAAACGAAGCTCTTACCCTTAAAAAGCGATTCCGTGGTTACTTTCCCGTTGTTGTCGACGTGGAAACAGCAGGTTTTAATGCTAGCACTGATGCGTTACTGGAAATTTGTGCCATCACTTTAAAGATGGACGAAGAAGGTAACCTTGAGCCTGCCACTGTGATGCACTATCACATTGAACCATTCGAAGGCGCCAACTTAGAGAAGGAAGCGCTGGAGTTTAACGGTATTCGTGACCCATTCAGCCCACTTCGTGGTGCGGTATCGGAGCAAGAAGCGTTAAAAGAAATCTACAAAGTGATTCGAAAAGAGCAGAAGCAACACGATTGCAATCGCGCCATCATGGTGGCGCACAATGCGAATTTCGACCACAGTTTTGTAAGTGCGGCAAATGAGCGTGCCAAACTAAAGCGCGTTCCGTTCCACCCGTTTGCAACCTTTGACACGGCCACATTGAGCGGTCTTGCTTATGGTCAAACGGTATTGGCAAAAGCTTGTAAAGTCGCAGGAATGGAGTTCGATAACAAGGAAGCCCACTCGGCTCTTTACGACACTCAAAAGACGGCTGAGCTGTTTTGCCGAATCGTCAATAAATGGAAAGCTCTTGGTGGCTGGCCTATTGTTGACGACAACCAAGAATAAACAAACACAACTTTTTAGAGATTAATATGAATCCTGTCGTTATTTCCGTTTGCATTATGCTGGTTCTGGCATTGATGCGCGTTAACGTTGTCGTTGCGTTAACATTCAGTGCCATTGTTGGTGGCGTCGTATCTGGTATGTCATTGACCGAAGCCGTAAGTGCCTTTGAAGGTGGTCTAGGTGGCGGTGCTACTATCGCGCTTAGTTATGCGATGCTCGGTACTTTTGCTGTGGCGATTTCTAAGTCTGGCATTACCGATCTCCTTGCACAAAGCGTTATCAAACGCATTCATGGCAAAGAGAGTTCTGCGGGCACAACTGGTCTTAAATACGCGGTTCTTGCTGCGCTTATCCTAGTGACTATGTCGTCACAGAACATCATTCCAGTTCATATCGCCTTTATCCCAATTTTGATCCCACCTTTGCTAGGCGTATTCGCAAAACTTAAGCTAGACCGCCGTCTAGTGGCGTGTGTGCTGACCTTTGGTCTAGTAACGCCTTACATGGTATTGCCTGTCGGTTTTGGTGGCATCTTCCTAAACAACATCCTGCTTAAGAACCTGCACGACAATGGCCTTGAGTCAATTACAGCAGCGCAAGTTCCAATGGCGATGTTGCTACCAGCTGCCGGCATGATCACAGGTCTACTACTGGCGATCTTCTTTAGCTACCGTAAACCTCGCGAATACGCGGAAACTGAGCTAACACAGATTGATGAAGAGCCTTCACACATCAATAAGAAGAACATTGTTATTGCTCTAGCGGGCATTGTTACAGCGCTAGCGGTTCAGCTAACGTCTGGTTCAATGATTATTGGTGCACTAGCAGGCTTCATGGTGTTCACTTTCGGCGGTGTGATCGCATGGAAAGAGACGCAAGATGTGTTCACTAAAGGTGTACACATGATGGCAATGATCGGCTTTATCATGATTTCAGCGGCAGGCTTTGCAGCAGTGATGAAGCAAACTGGCGGCGTTGAAACTCTGGTTGAAGCGCTATCTACTAGCATTGGTGACAACAAGCCACTGGCAGCGCTACTGATGCTTATTGTTGGTCTACTGGTGACTATGGGTATCGGCTCTTCGTTCTCGACCATCCCAATTATCGCAACGATTTACGTACCACTGGCTATCGCGTTTGGCTTCTCGCCAATGGCAACAGTTGCACTGGTTGGTACCGCGGCTGCGCTTGGTGATGCGGGCTCGCCAGCCTCTGACTCAACCTTAGGTCCAACATCGGGTCTAAACGCAGATGGTCAGCACGAACATATTTGGGAAACAGTGGTACCTACCTTTATCCACTACAACATCCCACTGATCGTATTTGGTTGGATTGCGGCGATGGTGCTGTAGTCACAACCTTTAGCTATCGATATACGCTAAATCGTAAAAAGGCTTGGTCATTGACCAAGCCTTTTTTGTATCTTCATGAATCCAAGACTATTTCTTCGCTTGTCTTGCCTCAAACGCGGCTAGCTGCTCTGGTGTCGCCTTAGGTTGATGATTGGTTTTCCACTCATCATAAGTCATGCCGTAGACACGCTCGCGCGCATCATCGATGTCTAAGTCCAACCCAGCGGTTTCCGCTTCTGCTTTGTACCACTTACTGAAACAGTTGCGGCAAAAGCCTGCCAAAATCATAAGGTCGATGTTTTGCACATCTTTATTGCTGTCTAGGTGCTCAAGAAGGCGACGAAATACCGCAGCGTCGAGCTTATCTTGTTGCTCTTGTGGTAAATCTTTGTATTTGAAATCAGCCACTCTACTTTCCTTTTCTTGTTGGTTTTTCTCTCACCATCCTAACCAACAAACAAAAAAATGCCCAGTCGAAACTGGGCATTTATGACCTATACGTCGTTTAACTCACCATGGCTGGTTCGCGCTTTCACATCATGGCTAAGCGCTTTATTGAGCTCTGCCTCTACGTGACCAGGCGATTGAGTACGCGCCGATATCAAGCGGTACATCGCAGGGATAACGAACAAAGTCACCAAGGTCGCAAACGCCATACCGAAGAAGATAACCGTACCTACTGCTACTCGGCTCTCATAGCCCGCCCCCGTTGAAAGGATGAGCGGGATGGCACCTGCTAGCGTAGTAAATGCTGTCATCATGATTGGGCGCAAACGCCTTGCCGAAGCATCAATGATGGCTTTTTCAAACTCGATGCCTTTGTCGCGAAGTTGGTTGGCAAACTCAACAATCAAGATGCCGTTTTTGGTTACCATACCGATAAGCATGATCATGCCAATTTGGCTGTAGATGTTGAGCCCTTGCTGCATGATAACCAGCCCTAAGAAGCCGCCAAATACGCCCATAGGTACCGTAAACATCACCACCAATGGGTTCACAAAACTCTCGAACTGCGCCGCCAATACTAAGTAAGCAACCAAAAGCGCTAGACCAAACACCACAAGAATGCTCGATTGGTTCTCTTTGAAATCTTTTGACTCACCGGCATAGCTCACCGAAATGTCACCTGGCAGCATCTCAATTGCCTGACTATCCAAAAAGTCCAGCGCATCTCCTAAGGTGTAACCGTCAGAAAGGTTAGCGGTAATCGTGATCGCTTTTTGCTTGTTGTAGTGAGACAAACGGATCGATGATGCCACTTCTTCAATCTTAGTCACGGTATCTAGCGTCACTAACTCGCCAGACTTAGTACGCATGTAGATTTGGCTTAAGTCATTCGCGTTATTAAAGCTGTTTTCATCACCGCGCAAGTAAACATCATACTCCTCACCGCGATCGACATAAGTGGTCTCGCTTTTACCACCAAGCATGATTTCCAATGTTTCAGAAATATCAGAAACGCTAATACCCAGTTCAGCCGCACGTTCGCGATCGATACTTACCACCAGCTCAGGCGTTTTTTCTGAGTAGTTGGTACTCGCCCCTTCCATATAAGGTGACTGCTCTGCCGCTTGCTCTAGCTTATCCGCCCATGTTTGCAGCTCTGAATAATCGGAGCCACCAATCACAAACTGCACAGGTTCGCTCGAACCGCCTCTAAAGCCCGGCATGAACGGGAACACACGCACATCAGCAATACCAGCGAGAGCTTTTCTCGCCTCACCCAGTGCTTCCTGAGCCGTAACATCTCGATCATTCCAATCTTCTAAGATCATGATCACAAAGCCAGTTTGGTCACCCGCTTGACCACCAAATGCTGGCGATTGGATGCTAAATGACTTTAAGAAACCTTGACCAAGCAGTGGCATCAGACGCTCTTCCACCACGTCCATGTTCGCCGCCATGCGATTGTAACTGGTCGCATCTGCGCCGCGAACAAAGGCAAAAATCACACCACGGTCTTCTGAAGGAGTCAGCTGCGCAGGCACTTGCTGCATCAGTTGGAAGCTACCACCGACACACGCCATAATCACAATCGGCGCGAGCCAACGCCATTTCAGCGCTTTCGCCAGCAGTGACTTATAGCCACCCTCAAGCTTTTTAAAGCCACGGTCAATAAACTGAGTAAATCGGTTCGGCTTAACGTTAGCACGCAAGATAGTGCTGCCCAGAACTGGAGTCAGTGTGAGCGCTATTAACGAGGAGAATATCACCGACATCGCCAGCAACACCGAGAACTCGGTAAACAGCAAGCCAATCATGCCGTCCATAAAGGAGATTGGCAGGAACACCATCACCAGTACCAAGGTGGTGGCTACCACGGCAAAACCGACTTCGCGGGCACCTTTATAGGCCGCAAGTAATGGAGATTCACCCCTCTCGATATGGT
This sequence comes from Vibrio sp. 10N, assembly GCF_036245475.1. Lineage (NCBI taxonomy): Bacteria > Pseudomonadati > Pseudomonadota > Gammaproteobacteria > Vibrionales > Vibrionaceae > Vibrio > Vibrio sp. 10N. The sequence goes on from NZ_BTPM01000001.1 coordinate 2,414,134, forward strand.
GGAAGATGTTTTCAACCACAACGATGGCATCGTCCACCACCAGACCTATCGACAGGATCAACGCCATTAGCGTGATAAGGTTGATGGAAAAGCCAAAGAAGTACGCCGCAATAAACGATGAAATCAACGATACCGGTACGGTTACGGCAGGAATGAGCGTCGCCCTCGCCTGTCCGATGAAAATGTACAGCACTAAGATAACCAGACCACCGGTGATAAACAGGGTGTTGTACACCTCTGAGATCGAGCGGTCGATGAATACGGTAGAATCGTAGTCAATCGCCAAACGCGTTCCATCTGGAAGGAACTGCTGCATGCGTTCCACTTCTTTATGAACCAAGTCCGCCACTTCGAGCGGGTTCGCATCCGATTGTGGCACAATACCCATGCTCACATTCACGACACCATCGCTTTTGAAGGTCGAGTTCTCGTTCTCTGCGCCTACGTAAACATCAGCCACATCTTTTAAGTAAATAGGCGTGTTGTCGCTCGCACGCTTCACCACCAAGTATTCAAAATCTATCGGCGTATTGTAAGCGCGCGCAGTACGTACCGACATCACGGTCGCGTCATTGCGAACTTCACCGCCCGGACTTTCGAGGTTTTCACTTCGCAGCGCGGTTGTAATATCCGATGCTGTCACGCCGCGCCCAGCCATGTAAGCAGGCTTAAGCTTGACGTACATCACCTGATACAAACCACCAGAAATATCCACCGAACTCACGCCGGATATCAGACTAAAGCGGTCAACAAGCACACGGTTTACGTAGTCGGTAAGCTGAGTTCGATCCATCTCAGAGGAGCTGAGGTTGATATAGAGTGAAGCTTGTCCGCTGCCGTTATTCTTAAATACCAGTGGATCATCCGCTTCATCTGGCAGTGCACGCTGCGCTCTTGCGACCGCATCGCGGACATCGCTGACACCGGAGTTCAAATCATAACCAAGTTCAAACGTCACGGTAATACGAGAGCTGCCGTTACGCGTGGTCGATTCAATCTCGTCGATACCACTAATACCCGATAACTGGTCTTCAATCACCGAGGTAATTTGGCTTTCAATAATGGTCGCGGATGCACCGTCATAGCGAGTAGAGATCGACACCACAGGGTTTTCGATGTCCGGCATTTCTCGTACGGCCAGTTTGCTAAATGAAACCAGACCAAATACGCACAGCAGTAAGCTAAGTACGATCGCGGCTACCGGACGTTTTACAGAAACATCAGATAACAACATTAGTTGGTTTCCTTCTCTTCAGGCTTAGTCGCACCCTCAGGTTTGCCGCCTTTGCCGCCAACAGGTCTGCCGCTTGCGTCCACTTCCGAAACGGACACGCCATCGCGCATGTTGACGATACCTTGAACGACAATACGCTTACCAATCTCTAGACCACTTTCGATGACCACTTGGTTACCTACACGGGCACCTAGGAACACTTCGGTGCGGTGTGCTTTATTGTTCTCATCAACAACATAAACATAACGCTTAGTGCCTGAATACTCTAAGGCTTGGACAGGGATAATTGGCGCTTCAATAGGAGGGAACTCCATGCGAGCTTGAGCTAACATGCCAGGTTTAAGACGTGCTTCCTCGTTGTCGAAGTGGATACGAACGCGAAGGTTGAGCGTTTCTTGATTAACGCGGGTATCAATGGCGACAACTTTACCGGAAAAGATGCGTGTACCCCACGCTGAAGTGCGCGCCGTCACCGCCATGCCTTTCTCAAGCATTGGTAAGTAGCTCTCTGGCACTTGCAAATCCAACTGCATCACAGAGAGGTCATCCAACGTCAACAGCTCAGTGCCCACATTCACCAGCTTACCGCGACTAAAATCAATCAAACCCACGGTGCCAGAAAATGGCGCTTCTATATAAAGGTCATTTAGATTGGCATTCGCGGCATCTAAACGGGCGTTACCAATCTCAACCACCGCTTTTTGGGCATCAATCTCGGTTTTCGTTATCGCGTTGCGATCCACTAAGCGTTCAAATTCCGCAAGAATACGTTTTTGGTCACGAACATAAGCTTTAGCTTCTGCGACAGCGGCTAATGCTTTGTCATCATTAAGCTGAACCAATAGCTGGCCTTTTTCAACGGTTTGGTTAGCAGTCACTTGAATGCTATCAACAATACCGTTCACCTCAGACGCAATAATGACGGACTCATCAGCTTCGAGTTTGCCGACTAAAGAAAGCGATTGCGAGACTTGGTGAATGGCAACAGGTTCGGTCACAACCGACACTGCTTTAGCGCCAAAACTCCTTTTGGCCAAACTTGCTGGAGAGGCACACAGAATAGACAGTGCGAGCAAGCCCGTTATGGTTTTATTTTTCATTGTATGTGTCTTATGGTCTAAAAACTGAGGTTATTTTAACGAGTTATACGCCCTGTAACGTCAAGAAGTGTAAATCTAACCACTGCAACTCATTTACAATTTAGGGCAATCTCTACTTTTCGCCATCGCGTACAATCAATATAACTTGCTGCTGTACAAATAATAATGACTAAAAACACGCTTTTTAGCCATCTCTGCCCAAAAAGGCACCATTCGATTCAAAATCAGCAAAAAAGGGTTTACAGCCATGCGCAGTTTGTTATGATGCGCTCCGCACTTGAGGGATGTGTTGGGAAAACATCAAACAAGTATAAAAACTCCTGGGGGGGTTCCCGAGTGGCCAAAGGGAGCAGACTGTAAATCTGCCGGCACTGCCTTCGATGGTTCGAATCCGTCCCCCCCCACCACATTTTGTTAGTTGATGACATCAGCTAACTCACTTGAATCGACGCGTTGGGAAAACATCGACCAAGTATAAAAACCCCTGGGGGGGTTCCCGAGTGGCCAAAGGGAGCAGACTGTAAATCTGCCGGCACTGCCTTCGATGGTTCGAATCCGTCCCCCCCCACCATATTTTGTTAGTTAATGAGATTAGCTAACCAACTTGAATCGACGCGTTGGGAAAACATCGACCAAGTATAAAACCCCTGGGGGGGTTCCCGAGTGGCCAAAGGGAGCAGACTGTAAATCTGCCGGCACTGCCTTCGATGGTTCGAATCCGTCCCCCCCCACCATACAAATGAAAAACCGACTCGCTTGAGTCGGTTTTTTCGTTTCTGTTATCCGAATATTTCAACCACTGCCCTATCCACCAATGGATTCACGTCCATGCGGCGAATCAAGATCCAATTCAGGTCCAAGCGGCACCACTTGCGTTGGATTGATGCCCGTATGGCTAAAGTAATAGTGACGCTTAATATGATACATATCCGTCGTCGCACTCACCCCTTCAACTTGATACAGCTCTTTTAGGTAGCCTTGAATGTTCGGGTAATCCGCGATGCGTTTCTTATTGCACTTAAAGTGGCCGACATACACGGCATCAAAACGAACTAAGGTGGTAAACAAGCGCCAGTCGGCTTCAGTTAAACTCTCTCCAACGAGGTAACGAGACGTGGCAAGGTGCGCGTCGATCTTATCTAAAGCATCAAATAGATTGTGAAACGCCTCTTCATAGGCGTCTTGCGTGGTGGCAAAACCACAGCGATACACGCCATTATTGATGTTGGGATAGACAAACTCGTTCCAGTTATCAATGCCAGCACGCAGTGATTCTGGATAGTAGTCGTCATGATTCCCAGTTAAATCATTGAACGCAGAGTTGAACATACGAATAATTTCAGAGGATTCGTTACTGACAATCGTATTGGTCTTCTTATCCCACAGTACTGGCACTGTGACTCGTCCAGTGTAGTCAGGTTTAGCTTGTGTATACACCTGGTGCAACTTAGTAAAACCAAATAAAGGCTCAGGCAAGCCGAAGTTCCAACCTTCAGAAAGCATATCCGGACAAACGACAGTGACATCAATGTGCGGCTCGAGCCCCTTAAGAGAGCGGAAGATAAGAGTACGATGTGCCCAAGGGCAAGCGAGCGACACATACAGATGATAGCGACCAGATTCAGGTTGAAACTCGGCATCCGCTCGGTTTTCAATCCAGTTGCGAAACCCGGCGTCTTCACGGACAAATTTACCGCCAGATGTTTTCGTGTCATACCAAACATCGTGCCAAACACCTTCTACTAATTTCCCCATGACTCTGTTCCTCTAGATGCTGTTGATAATTCTAAGTATAGAGCGAACAGGAAAATAACTTGATGGGATAGCTTTAACTATGTCGTTCAAATTCTTTGAATAACTGGTGACATAGACGTTCGATTGCGGATCGCAGATACAAAAAAAGCGCGACCAAAAATCTCGTCGCGCTTAGGCCCGTCACAGGCTGAAAATAGCCGCCCTAACCACTCACACACAAATGGTTAAGGCTTTTCCTTGCTATACATTACTGGGATACTCTAAACGGTTACGTTTAGGCACGACACTGCGTGTACGTCCGTTCCCTGTATTGTTGGTTTTTGTTGCGCGCACTGCTCTGTCGCTTGTGGACAGCGCGTGCGGAACACACAACCCGATGGTGGGTTAATTGGAGAAGGCAGATCACCTTCCAGCATTTGGATTGTCTTAGAGCGTTCTAACTTAGGATCAGGGATAGGTACTGCTGACATCAGCGCACGCGTGTATGGGTGCTTAGGATCTGCAAACAGTGCTTCCGATTCACCTAGCTCAACAGCGTTGCCAAGGTACATCACCAATACACGATCGGAGATATGTTTTACTACCGACAAATCGTGGGCAATGAAAACTAAGCTCAAGCCTAGCTCTTTTTGTAGTTCCTTCAGAAGGTTAACTACCTGGGCCTGAATCGATACGTCCAGTGCTGATACCGGTTCATCACAGATAATCATCTTAGGTTTTAGGATAAGCGCACGAGCGATACCGATACGCTGACACTGACCACCAGAGAACTCGTGTGGGTAACGGTTGATAACGTTAGGTAGTAGACCTACCTTAGTCATCATTTCCTTAACGCGATCTTTCACTTCCTGCTTAGACAGCTCTGGATAAAAAGTCTCAAGAGGCTCTGCGATGATATCGCCCACTGTCATACGTGGGTTAAGCGATGCCAAAGGATCTTGGAAAATCATTTGGATTTCTTTACGCGTATTGCGACGCTCAACTTCACGCATCTTAGTCAGATCTTGACCAAGCCACATCACTTCACCATCGGTCGCTTCAACCAGGCCGATGATGGCACGTGCAAATGTTGATTTACCACAACCAGATTCGCCTACTACACCCAGCGTTTCACCTTCGTACAAGCGAACGTTCACACCGTCTACCGCTTTAAGGTTGGCTGGTTTGCTCCAAGGCCAAGCAGACTTGGAAGCAATACTAAAGTGAACCTTAAGCTCTTTAACGTCTAAAAGAAGTTCTTTGTTATTTGTCATTGCATTCATTTGGCCCAAGCCTCCCAATCAGAAAAACACGCACGTTGACGACCTTGACCAAAGTTCTCTAGCTTTGGTGCTTCCACGCTACACTGAGGTGTTGCGCGGTGACAGCGCTCTTGGTAAGGGCAGCCTGGTGGTAGACGTAGCAAGTTTGGTGGGTTGCCTGGAATCGTCGGTAGAATTTCACCTTCAGTATCCAAACGAGGAATCGCTTTTAGCAGACCTTCTGCGTATGGGTGACTTGGGTTGTAGAAGATCTCATCTACAGTGCCGTATTCCATAGTACGACCCGCGTACATCACCAATACTTTGTCACATGAACCCGCAACGACACCCAGGTCGTGGGTGATCATGATGATCGCTGTGTTAAATTCTGATTTAAGCTCGTTCAGAAGATCCATGATCTGTGCTTGAACGGTTACATCGAGTGCCGTTGTTGGCTCATCGGCAATCAAAAGCTTTGGACGACATAGTAGCGCCATTGCAATCATTACACGCTGACGCATACCGCCAGAAAACTCGTGCGGATACATAGTGATACGCTTACGCGCTTCAGGGATCTTAACCGCTTCTAGCATACGAACAGACTCTTCGAATGCTTCTGCTTTGCCCATGCCTTTATGAAGCATGAGTACTTCCATCAACTGATCGCTCACCTTCATATAAGGGTTTAGCGAGGTCATTGGATCTTGGAAGATCATCGCGATTTGTTCTGCACGAACTTTGTTAAGCTCTTTCTCAGGCAGGTTTAAGATCTCTTTGCCTTCAAACTTAGCACTACCAGAGATAATGCCGTTTTTCGCAAGCAGACCCATGATAGAGAATACCGTCTGAGATTTACCGGAACCAGACTCACCTACGATACCCAGCGTTTCGCCTTGGTTTAGTGAGAAGTTCAGGTCGTTAACAGCGGTAACAATACCGTCCTGCGTGGTAAATTCGACACGCAGATCTTTTACATCTAATAAGCTCATATTACTTCCTTAGTCTTTATTATCTGTCTTTTGGATCCAACGCGTCACGAAGACCGTCGCCCACATAGTTAAAGCAGAACAGGGTTATCACCATAAATGCTGCTGGGAACATAAGCTGCCAGATAGCAACTTCCATAGTGTTTGCACCTTCTTGTAGTAGTGCGCCCCAACTTGTCATAGGCTCTTGTACGCCTAGACCAAGGAATGAAAGGAATGACTCAGTCAGAATCATGCTTGGGATAAGTAGTGTTGAGTAAACCGCTACGATACCCAGTACGTTTGGCACGATGTGACGAGTGATGATTTTCCACTTGCTCACACCACATACGTGCGCAGCTTCGATGAACTCTTTGCTACGCAGACTCAGAGTCTGACCACGTACGATACGCGCCATATCGAGCCAAGCAATCGCACCGATGGCCACAAAGATAAGCACGATGTTGCGACCAAAGAATGTCACTAGTACGATAACTAGGAACATAAACGGTACTGCGTACAGGATTTCAAGAATACGCATCATAATGCGGTCGACACGGCCACCAATAAAGCCTGATGCTGCGCCGTAGAGGGTACCGATAACTACTGCAACCAACGCACCTAGTACACCAACCATCAGTGAAATACGACCGCCAACCAGGGTACGGACGTACAAGTCACGACCCAGTGCATCAGTACCAAACCAGTGGTCTGCGCTTGGTGCTGCATGCATCGCGTACCAGTCGGTATCGTCAAATGCGTATTGAGCGAACATAGGTAGGAAGATAACCGCAAGTGTCATCAAGGTTAGGATGAACAAGCTGACCATCGCGGCTTTGTTACGCATAAAACGAATGCGTGCATCTTGCCAAAGACTGCGACCCTCAACTTCCAAATTTTCTGAAAACTTTTCAACTGCTTCTAAGTTTTCTTTCTTCGTTAGCATCATTACTCAGCTCCTTTAGTAACGAATTTTCGGGTCAATCATGGCAAGCAAGATGTCCACGACTGCGTTGAACAGAATGAATAGGAAACCAATCAAAATGGTGATACCCATTACTAACGAATAGTCACGGTTAAAGGCTGCGTTAACAAACAGCTTACCGATACCAGGTAGACCGAAGATGGTCTCGATAACCACCGAACCGGTAATGATACCTACAAATGCAGGTCCCATGTACGATACCACTGGCAGTAGAGCTGGCTTAAGCGCGTGCTTAAGAATGATGTAGCGGTAGCTCAAACCTTTCGCACGAGCGGTACGAATAAAGTTACTGTTGAGCGTTTCAATCATGCTACCACGGGTAATACGAGCAAACGTAGCCACGTAGAGCAGAGACATACCAATGATCGGCAGCGCCATGTATTTAAATGAGCCGTCATTCCAGCCACCAGCTGGGAGCCAACCAAGGTTAATAGAGAAGATGTAAATCAGTACCGGCGCGAGTACGAATGAGGGCATAACCACCCCGAGCATGGCGGTGGCCATGACTCCATAATCGAGCCAACTGTTTTGCCGCAATGCGGCAATGGTTCCAACACTCACCCCCATAATCACGGTGAAGATGAACGCGAGGAAACCCACTTTTGCTGATACTGGCAGTGCATTGGATACCAGCTCATTTACAGTGAAGTCTTTGTATTTAAAAGAAGGACCGAAGTCACCTTGCAAGATGTTGGTTAGGTAAGTGGTGTATTGCTCAAACACCGGCTTATCTAGGCCATATTTTGCGTTGATGTTCGCCATTACCTCTGGAGGTAGCGGACGTTCGCTTGAAAAAGGGTTACCCGGTGCAAAACGCATCAGGAAAAAAGATACGGTGATCAATACCAATAGCGTTGGTATTGCTTCAAAAATCCGTTTCATAATGAATTTAAACATAAACTCATCCATCCAGTCTGTGACAATTAAAAATAGCAATAGACGCTGCATGTGTTTCCACATGCAGTGCCTTCATAGTTATAGTTTTATATGAGTAGAAATTACTCTATTGAATTACTTGAGAAGCAATTACTCTACGATGTACATATCTTTAGAGAACAGCTTATCTTCAGCGTTGTTCACCGCGTAGCCACCGACTTTAGGTGATACTAGACGAGATGTAACGTACTGATAGATTGGTGCGATTGGCATATCGCGCGCTAGCAGTTTTTCAGCTTCGATGTATAGCGCTTCGCGCTCTTCGTCGCTAGTTGCAGCCATTGCTTTCGCCATTACCGCATCGTACTCTTCGCTGTGGTACTTAGGATCGTTTGAGCTGTTGTTAGATTGCATTAGTGACAGGAAGCTTGAAGCTTCGTTGTAGTCACCACACCAACCAGCACGAGTCACGTCGAAGTCACCTTGACGGCGAGTATCTAGGTACGTTTTCCACTCTTGGTTTTCTAGAGTAACGTTAACACCTAGGTCTTTCTTCCACATAGATTGGATAGCAGTTGCTACTTTCTTGTGGTTTTCAGACGTGTTGTATAGCAGTGTGAAGTTTAGAGGGTTGCCCTCATCGAAACCTGCTTCAGCAAGAAGCTTCTTCGCTTCAGCAATACGCTCTTGTTGAGTCATGTTGCCGTACGCTGGAAGTGCTGGGTTGAAGCCCGCAGTGATTTCTGGCGTTAGGAAGTAAGCTGGCTTTTGACCTTGACCCATGATTGCATTAGCAACTACGTCACGGTCGATAGTGTAAGAGAGTGCTTTACGAACGCGAACATCGTCAAAAGGTGCTTTTTGGTTGTTGAAACCATAGTAGTAAGAACACAGGTTACCTTTCACGTTAACCGATTCTGGGTGCTCTTTCTGAAGACGTTTAAAGTGCTCAATCGGCAGTTCGTTTGTGATCTGAATTTCACCAGATAGGAAACGGTTCATTTCCGAAACTTGGTTTTCGATCGGTAGGAACGTTACTTTGGTTAGCTTAGTGTTAGCATTATCCCAGTACTGTGCGTTTGGCTTAAGCTCGATACGCTCGTTAACTACCCACTTGTCTAGAACGAATGCACCGTTACCAACAAAGTTTTCTGGTTTAGTCCACTGATCGCCAAACTTCTCAACCGTTGCTTGGTGTACTGGCTTAACGGTTGTGTGACCCATCATCTTAACGAAGTAAGGTACCGCTTGCTCTAGTTGTACAACAAGAGTGTGGTCATCAGTCGCAGTCACACCAAGTGTTTCTTTGTCTTTGTTACCAGCGATGATGTCAGCCGCATTTTCCATTGTGGTCATTTCTAGGTACCACGAGTATGGAGATGCTGTGTTTGGATCTACTGCACGCTTGAAACTGTAAACGAAATCTTGAGCAGTAACCGGGTCGCCGTTAGACCATTTAGCGTCTTTGCGAAGGTGGAAAGTGAACTTAGTGTTGTCTGTCGTTTCCCAAGACTCTGCAACACCAGGGATAGTGTTACCGTCTGCATCTTGGTTTACAAGGCCTTCTAGAAGGTCACGGATTACGTGAGACTCTGGAACACCTTCAGTTTTGTGAGGGTCAATCGACGCAACTTCAGTACCGTTACCACGAACCAGTTCCTGAACAGCCGCCAATTTAACTTCTGATGTATTTTCCACTGCAGCCGGTGCAGGTTGTTGAGTTTGTTTTTCCTCTGGCTTTTCGCCACAACCTACTAGCGCTAGCGACATACCTGCGCCTACAAGTATCGCTCGCGTGATCTTATTCTTATACATGCATTTAACTCCAAGTTTTATTTTTGCATCCATGACTTCTTCGAAGAATTGCTAGAACGGACAGCATTTTAGAATTATTTAGCTCACAAAGTAAGCATAATATTCTAAATCCTTACGAAGATTGCGGTTCACATTACCAATCTTCAAAGCAATTTGCCATATTTTTGTAGCAAAAATGGCATAATTCTCCTAGGAGAGATAAATAATAGATAAAAACTCCGCTAAAAGGCGGAGTTACTAAGCCATATCACTGGTGACTAAATTCACTTCAGAGATATATCTTGATAATTCTAATTTTTAACCACTAAACAGCATGTTTGACTAATTTTCCACCACGCCATTTAACAATTCGTTTTCATTTTACCTGCCGATCAGGATTATCAAATACCTAAAAAAAACCAAATGTGATCTAAATCACGCTCATTTGGCTACTTTCACCCAACCTCGGATTAAGATCACAAAAAAAACCCGACCTCTGACTACCAAGAGATCGGGTAAACTGACGGCGCTACGCGGCTCAAGCGTGCGCTCAGATAAGGAGATGTGTCACTAGCAGACGCAACGGGATCGCGCTTACTGGTTCCAACAGCCACTATGTTAAATATATTTAACATTTAGCCCAATAACCCTAATAGGGGATAACGCGTGATCAATGTACGCTCTTACCCCCAAAATACAGGGTTAAAGGGTCAATATTACTGTCCGCAGGTACCGTTGAGGCCGCCTCCAAGAACAGAGAAAACAGTTCCGATTGGGAAGATATTTTTAACTTATTGTGGATTCGCTTGCGGTATACCTTGACGGTTTCAGTCGATACTTCTAACAAAGGTGCAATCGCCTTAGTAGAGTACCCTTGCAGCACCAATTGAGTCACCTGACATTCACGTTCACTCAAAAAGTCTTTCCCAAAGTTACTGAAGATGTCATTCAGTTGATGACCTATCGTGCGCTGATCTGGGTGCCCAACTTCAAAATGCTTGCAAATCGCGGCAGTAATCAACTCGTAGAATCCGCTGACGACCTGTACTTCATCCACATCCACTGACGCTCTGTTACGCAACCCAATAGACAACACCAAACGAAGCTTATCGCCACAGCTTGCAATCACTCCGAGTTCTTGCTGTAAACCCGTTTGCTTGTAGATCTTGTGGTAGTAATCGCTACTGTAGAACTCATCGGGTGCAATCTCATCAAGGCGGAACACCCCTTCTTTTACCCCTCGGCGGATCAGTTGATAAAACGGATCCAACCCTAACGTGCTCATGAACTCTTTATCTAACGCGTGGTCTTCAAAGAAGTTAGTGTCGTTATAGAGTACAACCGGTGCTTTATCGCCATCAAAACTCATCACAACTAAACTGTCATAGCCGACGATCGCTGTTGTAAGCTCAGATAAGCGCTGCAAGAAAGTTGCATCGCCGATGGATGCAATTAAGCGTGGATAGTGGCGGTTGAACTCAGTCCACACAGCCGCTTGTTCCGTCATTGTCGTAGATTGAGACATAGACACTCCTTATCTTAGCTTCACATGCCTATTCAATTACCATGATTCCTAATGCTCACTCAACAAGGCACTGGTTGATCATTCTGCTTTATTGAGTCATAAACCCCTGAACCATTCGATTGTGCTATTGGAACGCACTATTGAATCAAATATTTCTTCCATCCTGACAAATATATTTACTGATAAAAAGTAAATTACCCTGCTTTTGAGGGGCTAAATCAAACTTTCTTATCTTTTTTTTAACATCGAGCACCATCACATCTCTGTTCGTAACTCTATTGGGGTACATACCCAAACTAATTACGATCACATAATGTTCACATTTCAATAACAATAACGGAGTTGCATAATGAAAGGTCAAATGATGAACGTCCCTCTCACCATTACCGAAATCATGCGCCATGCTGATAAAGTGAACGGTGATACTGAAGTTGTCTCAGTGACTTATGACAATCCTCGACACAAATACACCCTTAACGACGCCTTTAAGAGAACCCGCCAACTTGCCAATGCCCTACAATCACTTGGTTTAGAAAAAGGCCAGCGAATCGCGACCTTTGCCTGGAACGACTATCGCCACCTTGAGCTTTATTATGCTATTTCTTGCTCAGGAGGCGTGTTGCACACTGTTAACCCACGATTATTCCCGGAGCAAATTGAGTACATCGTCAATCATGCCGAAGATACTATCGTGTTCTTTGATCCTATTTTTGCGCCCCTGATAGAGAAGCTGCAGCATAAGTTTCCTACGGTGACCCACTATGTCGCCCTGTGTGATAAAGCACACCTGCCCTCGGCTGATATTGCTAACCTAACGGATTATGAGTCATTAATTGAGGGCCAAAGCGATCAATTTGACTGGCCGCAACTTGCCGAAGACGATGCAAGTTCTCTGTGCTATACCTCAGGTACAACTGGCCATCCAAAGGGCGTGCTGTATTCACATCGCTCCACCGTACTCCACTCTTTGGGCAGTGCATTACCCGATGCCTTCTCACTGTCCATCGACGAAACTGTCATGCCGATCGTACCTATGTTTCATGTGAATGGCTGGGGCCTCGCATACAGTGCGCCTATGACTGGTACCAAACTCGTGATGCCAGGGCCAAAGATGGCCGATGGTGAAGTGTTAAGCGATCTGATTAATAGCGAGGGTGTCACCATGACAGCCGGGGTGCCAGTCGTGTGGCTAATGCTACTAGAGCATCTAAAAAACAACGATATTCAGGTACCGACACTCGATCGCATCGTCGTCGGTGGTTCAGCATGCCCGGAAGTGCTGATTAATGAGTTTGACCAGATGTTTAACGTTTCGGTACAGCATGCCTGGGGAATGACCGAAATGAGCCCGCTTGGCACTTTCAACAAACTCAAACCAAGCCTCAAACAACAATCCGAAAAAGAGCAAATGAACTACAAGCTGAAACAAGGTCGTATTGTTTTTGGTGTCGATATGCGAATCGAAGATTGGCAAGGTCAGGAAGTTGAGTGGGATGGTCATCAATTTGGTGCCGTGAAAGTCAGAGGTCCTTGGATCGCCTCCGGCTATTACAAGCAAGGAGAATCACTCGACAGCAACGGTTACTTCGATACCGGAGATGTAGCCAGTGTCGACCCACACGGCTATATGCTCATTACCGATCGCTCTAAGGATGTGATTAAATCTGGTGGGGAATGGATTAGCTCGATTGAGCTTGAAAACGTCGCCGTTGGTCATCCTGACGTCAAAGAAGCTGCAGTAATTGGTGTCCCTCACAAGAAGTGGGGCGAACGACCGCTGCTCATTGCTGTGACTCACGATGTCGAGATCTCTGCCGAAGAGCTGCTTGAGCACTTCGAAGGTAAAGTCGCTAAATTCTGCATCCCAGATGCCGTTGAGTTCATTAAAGAACTGCCTCACACAGCAACAGGAAAGCTAAGTAAAAAAGATCTACGCAGCAAATACGCAGATTATGTATTAGGTTAACCTTCTCACCCTTCCCTATTCTAATGGGCCTTTGCACACCCACAAAGGCCCTTGTTCTTCTTTGACATAAAACATAACAACTACAACTTTAACATTCCTGTAACCCAAAAGGGTACTACATCATTTGCTGTTTAGCGCTCACTATTAACATATCTATAACAAAGCTGTTCAAGGAAGGATAGGAGCTCAACATGCTAAACACCTTTATAAGCCCAACAAGGACGATTGATTCCAAGGCACTTATTATCGCCGCTATGATGCTGGTAATGTTTGCCCCCAATGCGTTCAACTTTTTACCTTTTATGCTTGGCGGCGCAGCCGAAGCCATGGCCCTCGATGATGCTCAAATTGAAAGCATTGCCATGTATGAACTGCTCGCTACTGCCCTCTCTTCACTACTTTTCTCATTACTGCTGATTCGCCGCGTAAACTGGCGCTACATTGGCTACATTGCGGCTATCGCGCTGATTGCCGGTAACTATATGAGTATGACCGCTCAAGATTTTGATAGCTTCATTACCAGCCGCCTCATCGCTGGTAGCGGACAGGGTATCGGCTACTCACTAGGTCTCGTTGGTATGAGTGTAACCAGACACCCAGGACGTAACTTTGGCTACATGATCGCCGCACTTAACATCTGGCTAATCACTTGGTTCATTTTGATCCCAGAGTTAATGGCAGAGTATGGTCTTAATGCCCTTTATCAATTCTTCATGTTTGCTTCTGCGTTGTGTCTGGTTGCTTTCTGGTTCTATCCTGACAACGGCCGAGTAGAGAAAGACCAAGAAATCTCTTCGACCCATGGCGACAATGTGGACAAAAAGAAATATGTCGTACCTATGATTTGGGTAGGTGGCGCATTTTTGGTATACAGCTTAAGCCTTGGCATTATCTATCCTTATATCGAGATCATCGGTGCTGACATGCAAGCATCAACGGAAGATGTCGGCCTAGTGTTAGCGGTAGGCTCAGTAATGGCAGTTGTAGGGGGTATTCTTACTGCTGTCGTGGACAAAAAATACAGCCACACAACGATCATTGTCTCACTTAGTGTCATCAACGCTGCGGTGTGCTTTGGTATGGCAAGCACCAATGACACGACGTCATTCCTCGGCTTCTCAGCATTCTATATTATGCTTTGGAACATGATGTACGCTCGCTACTACACCGCACTTGCCACCACCGATAAGTCTGGATATTTCAGCTCATACGGCCCAGAAATTGGTACTGTGGGTCTGGCGGCGGGTCCTATTGTCGCACAAGCGGCGACAGCGACGGGCGACTTCCAAGGTCAAGTTGGTGTGGGGGCGGTATGTATCGCAATCGCAACGGTGATGGTATTCATTGGCTTAGGTAAGTCCAAACTGATTGACCGTGGTGTTGCTAACGAAAACAGCTCTGAACAGCAAAAGGCTTAGACATTTAGGCTAGGATAAAGCGCCGGAGAGACCAAGACTCTCTCCGGCGCTTTATTTTTCTCTACAGCTTATCTGCCGGAAATACCACTCCAGTCTGACGGCGCACTTCAGTAATGATATGAGCAATCGTGAGCGAGCGCTTTGTCGCCTGTTCGTTCATAGCTCCCGCTAAAATCATCGATGCAAAAGCCTTAGCTTCATACATCATGCTGTTCTCAACTTGCTCAGTTTCAAAATGAGTGCGTTCGCCATTTCGAGCATACAAGTCAAAGCCTAAACACTCCGAAAAATCAGGAAGTAGCAGACTACCCTGTTCCCCTTGGATCTCACTCGTTGAATAACTGTTACTCACTTTCGAATGACTTAAGGTGACATCAAATTCTGAATAGCGAAGTAGTACGCTGCCGTGAGCGTCAACACCCGACTCCAACAAATGAGCGCTTGCTTGAATTTGGCTCGGTGTACCAAACAGTTCCACTGCGGCTGCGACGGAGTAAAAACCAATATCCATGATTGAGCCATTTGAAAACTCCGGGTTAAAGGTGTTTGGGTTTTCACCATCTAGGTATTTTTGATAACGAGAAGAGTACTGGCAATACGTTAAGTGAGCTTTATGCAGCTTACCTATGTTGGCTAGCGCTTTTTTGGCTTCGATAAAATTAGGAAGATAAGCGGTTTTAAAGGCTTCCATCAAAATCACATTGTTTGCCTTAGCGACCTCGAACATAGATTCAATTTCAGCAAGATTCGATGCCAACGGTTTTTCACAAATCACATGCTTGCCCGCTTCCATCATTTGAATCGCTTGTGCACAGTGCAGACTGTTTGGAGAAGCGATGTAGACCGCATCAATTTCTGTCGACGCTGCCAGTTCTGCTAGTGTGTCAAAAAATAGCGTCGCACCGAGTGGCTCACCAAATGCTTGTGCTTTTTCTATAGTACGTGAATAAGTCCCTCGAATAACGAACTGCTCACTTTGCAGTGCTGCGCGAGCAAATTTCTCGCTTATCCAGTTGGTTCCGATGATTGCAAGCTGAAGCATAGGTATTCCTTTGTTTATCTTTGTATTTATTGTTGTCGCTAGAGTACTCTGTGAGGCCTTGAATGCCAATACAGATCCTCACTATCAGATCGGTGGTTTAAAGGTAGAAAAAAAGCGCCCCGTAGGGCGCTTTTGTATTTTAACCAATTATAGCTGTTCGATTGCTGATTGAACCTTATCAATCAACGCGGCATCCGTCAGTTTGCCTGCCTCTAAGTCGAACACATCATAAAAGCTTGGTACGGAAACACTCGCTTTCACGTTTCCGCCAAAATAAGGGGCAGAGTTGGTTGCCGCTGCAAGCACATTCGCTGCACCGCCCGGCCCAGGTGAGGTAGCAAGATACACCGCAGGAATGCCTTTGAAGACTTCACGGTCAATACGCGTTGCCCAATCAAACAAATTCTTGTAAGCCGCTGGGTGGTGTCCGTTGTGCTCAGCATAGGAAATAACGAGTGCATCCGCGGTTGCAATCGCATCCAGAAACGCTTTTGCACCTTCTGTCTGGCCAATTTCTTTCTCTTTATCTTCAGAAAAAAGTGGCACGTCAAACTGAGTCAGATCGAGCACCTCAACATCAGCGCCTTCAATTAAACTGGCCGCGTACGTCGCTAGAGCTTTATTGATAGAAGTACTGCTGGTGCTCGCGCCAAATGCAATAACTTTCATAGTTAATTCCCTTTTGTCTCACGTATTGTTTGATTAAAGGTTAACCTATCTGTTTGCTCCAGCAAGAGAGAAAATCCTATCTAGTTCATCGAATTTTTCGAACAAGTGCCTCCTAGCGGCGATTTAGTCGCTAGATAATAGCCTGTAACTCGGTCCACAAGTCATGAACGATAACGCGATCTGCTGGACTCAGCTCTGACTTGGCTTCATCAAGGCTTGCTTGGATGCGGGTTTTAAACTCACCAATATCGGCAATGCCATCTTCTTCACACGATGCCGCAGACAGTGAAATGTGACCGCGTAAGTAACCACCAGCGAACAGCTCATCATCCGAAGCTTGAGTAATTCGAGAATCAATGGTTTCTAGTAGTTTTTCTTCGTATTCAATAATCATGTTGAGGCTCAGATTTAGTTATCTAATATGGATGGTTCGCAACTAGCGAACCACGAATGTATTGTGAGAAAGCTCAGGTGTGTTGTAAAAGGCGCGTAACGCTTCAGACAACATCTTAACGCGAAGCGGAATGCCCGCCTCTAAAATGCTCAGCACCTCAGCGCGTACCTTTTGCATAAAACCCACTCGGTCAGGCTCAAAGTCGCCGCTCAGGTTATCGCAACTGACCGTAAACGGGAAACCAGCGCTGGCTGAGAGTATCCACTCATAGGCTTGTGGGCGAATTTCAACTTTCTCAAACTCACTTTGAACTTCTTGGGTGCGTCCATCTGGCTGATACCAATAGCCAAAATCTTCCAGCAGTCTGCGTTGTGGCCCTGCGACACACCAGTGAGCTATTTCATGCAGCGCAGACGCGTAAAAACCTCTGGCAAAAACAATTCGATGATAGTCCACCTTATCATCAGCAGGCAGATAAATAGGCTCGTCGCCACCCAACTCAAGTTTGGTGCGATAGTCACCAAAGAAAGTTTGATTGAAAATAGTGATGAGATCTTGATACTCGTGGTGCATAACGTTTGTGTAGCAATAACAATTGGCGTTATTGTCTATTCATTCGCAACCGAGGTAAAGAGTAAACTCACTTAACTGGACTCATCTCTGATTCCACCCCCTCCCAAATCTCGACATATCACTCAAATTGATTAGTTAAATTAATCCGAAAAACGTTTGCGCAGTAAAACATTTCATTCGTCAACCTTGACGCAAATCACTACACTGTCGCATCTTCATTTTTTCGAGTTTTGAGTTATGTTGCTCACTGTCTTATACATCATCGGCATCACGGCAGAAGCGATGACTGGCGCGCTTAGTGCGGGCCGACGCAACATGGATTGGTTTGGTGTCATGCTCGTTGCCAGTGCGACCGCGATTGGTGGCGGTACGGTTCGTGATATCTTACTTGGCCACTATCCACTAGGATGGGTAAAACATCCTGAGTTTTTGGCCATTACTTGCCTTGCTGGGATCCTGACAACGGGACTGGCAAAATGGATTATTAAATTTAAAGGTGTGTTCCTAAGACTCGATGCACTTGGTTTAGTGGTGTTTACCATTATCGGCACCAATGTAGGACTGAGTATGGGCTTACACCCATTCATTTGTGTGGTATCTGGTCTCGTCACTGGCGTCTTTGGTGGCTTACTGCGTGACTTGATCTGTCGCCAAACGCCGTTGGTGCTTCATCAGGAGCTATATGCGTCTATTTCTGTTGTCGCAGCCTGCCTATATTTGGCGCTGCTTGAATACGGATTGTCAACGCTGTCTACCACCGTAATCACATTGGTGATCGGCTATACATTGCGTATGGCAGCGGTACGTTTTAAATGGCGTTTACCTTCATTCCAACTAGACAGTGAAGAAGCAGTGCACTAACTTAAGCATTCGACTCCAACGGTTTCCCGTTGGAGCCATTATTTTTTTACTCTTGCTCCTCACACACTCGGTTTTGAATCATTGGCGGTGCCGGCTCATAATGACTCAAAGTCATGCTAAAGCGCCCTTCTCCACCCGTTAACGCTTTTAGCCTGCGCGAGTAATCTGCTAACTCGTTAATCGGCGATTTGGCCTCCAAAATAGTGCTGCCAAAAGTCCCTTGCTCACTTCCGACGATGAGTCCTCGATTAGCAGAAAGATCCCCAGAGACATCACCGACGTAATGCGTTGGGATCTCCAAAGACAAGTCGACGATAGGCTCTAACACTATCGGCCCCGCCGCCTCTACTGCTTGCAAGAACGCTTTTTTACCCGCAATGACAAACGCTATCTCTTTCGAGTCAACAGAATGGTACTTACCGTCAAACACCGTCACTTCGATGTCTTTGATAGGGTTGCCTGATATGGCTCCCTCTTCCAACGCTTGAATTATGCCTTTCTCCACCGCCGGAATTAACGCGGTTGGAATCGCACCGCCCACCACTTTATTCACAAATTGAAACCCTGCGCCACGCTCCAATGGTCTGACTTTCAAGTGCACTTCGCCAAATTGCCCCGCACCACCACTTTGTTTCTTATGGCGATATTGTGCTTCTGCAGGCTTGGTAATGGTTTCGAAGTATTCAACGCTTGGCTGACTGGTCTCTACATCTAACTTGAAGACTTGTTGCATCTTCTCAAGCGCGATCTTGAGATGGAATTCACCCTGGCCGCTAAGCACAGTTTCATTGGTCCGTGTACGGTGTTCTATTTTGAGCGACGGATCTTCTGCGGCGATTTTGGCTAAGACATCAGACAGCTTTTGTTCATCACCACGTTTCTTCGGCTTCAGCGTCTGACTGTACATCGACTCTGGGAAGTTCAGCGTTTTGAACTGCACACCATCTTCATCGTGTGAGTCATGAATCACCGAATCAAAGGCAAGATCATCCACTTTCACCAATACGCACAAATCGCCTGCTTTAGCACTGGTGATCTCTTGACGTTTCTTACCTTGTAAGTTGTAGAGATGGCCAACTTTAAACGCTTTACTGCTATCACCAATGAAAAGCTGACTGCCCGCGGTAATTTCCCCCTGGAAAACACGTACGTAGGCAAGCTTGCCCATATAAGGATCCACGTTGACCTTGTAGACATGTGCGACAGTATGGTCGCGTTTGTCACAATCAATCGCTACTTGCTGACCATTTTTCTCAAGCATCGGAGGATTACCTTCGTCTGGCATCGGCATAATTTCTGCCAAGGTACGAAGTAACAACTCGCATCCAGCCCCCGTATCTGAGGAGACAAAACAGACCGGTACTACGTGCCCTGTTCGGAGTGCCTTTTCAAACGGATCGTGAAGCTGTTCTGGCGTCAACTCGGAGCCTTGCTCTAGATAGAGCTCCATTAACGATTCATCCATTTCTACGACTTGATCGACGAGCAGCTCATGGGCTTCATCGACGCCACTGAACAAAGTGGCTTGCTCAGGGTTTGGCTCAAAGTAGCAATCAATGACTTCGGCAGGCTTATCACCAGGTAAATTAATCGGTAGACATTGTGCACCGAAGCGCTGCTCAATTTCTTCGAGTAGCGCCAAAAGCTTATCGGGATGCTGATCGATCTTATTGATGATCACCATCTGGCACTTTTTCTGCTCTTTTGCGAACTGGAACAGACGCTCTGAGACTTGGTTGATGGAACTTCCCGCATCAAGCACCAAAGCTGAGGTTTCAACCGCAGGAAAGATACTTAAAGTGCGGCCAAGAAGCTCTGCTTGCCCAGGAGTATCAATAAAGTTCATTTGGTGGTTGCGCCACGAAAGGGTGACTGGGGTCGCTTCAACGCTGTGCTGATAGTGGATAGATTGGTCGTCAAAATCGGTGATCGTGTCACCATCTTCGACATGACCTAGGTTATTAATAGCGTGGGACTCAAAAAGCAGACGTTCAACTAAGCTGGTTTTGCCAGTTCCTGTTTGACCGACAAAGGCAATATTTCTAATTTCATGTTGAGACATAGGAGGCTCCTTAAATGATTGGAAACAAGCACTGTTACATTGAGTCGGCGGTTTCCCGCCTACTCGTCTTCCAAGTCATTTTTCGGATCCTTCTGTCCAAACAATGCACTCCCACGTGATGGCTGAGTACCTAGTGTGAACCTATACCCATACAAATATTGTGACTAATTTCATAACCTCCACAGTTGAGGTTATTTATTATCCAATCCGTGATTTACACCAAAAAAAAGCCTCTTGGAGTTACCCAAGAGGCTCAATAAAAAACGCACGATTATGTTAGATAACCGGTGTCTCTGTTTGCACGCCGTGGTTCTGACCACGATGACGCAACAGGTGATCAAGCAACACAATCGCCAACATCGCTTCAGCGATTGGCACAGCGCGAATGCCCACACATGGGTCATGACGACCTTTAGTGATCAATTGCGTTGGTTCACCGGTTTTAGTGATGGTTTCACCCGGTACAGTGATGCTTGAAGTTGGCTTCAGTGCGATATTGGCAACAATATCCTGGCCGGTAGAGATACCACCTAAGATGCCACCAGCATGGTTACTGCTAAAGCCTTGCGGCGTCAGTGGATCGCGGTGCTCACTGCCTTTTTGATTCACTACATCAAAGCCATCGCCAATCTCTACACCCTTAACTGCATTGATGCTCATTAGCGCATGGGCGATATCCGCATCAAGACGGTCAAAAATCGGCTCACCCAGACCCACTGGTACGTTCGTCGCGACCACTTGTAGCTTGGCACCAATTGAGTCACCTTGCTTTTTAAGATCGCGAATAAGCTGGTCAAAAGCGTCTACTTTGTCGACATCTGGACAGAAAAACGGGTTATTTTCGATTTCGTTCCAATCTACCTTATCAATAGACACATCGCCCATTTGTGATAGGTAAGCACGAATTTCAACACCAAACTCTTGCTTGAGGTATTTCTTGGCGATTGAACCCGCTGCTACACGCATCGCTGTTTCACGAGCTGACGAACGGCCGCCACCACGGTAATCACGGATACCGTATTTTTGGTGATAAGTGTAGTCCGCGTGTCCTGGTCGGAACTTGTCTTTGATTTCTGAGTAATCTTTTGAGCGTTGATCGGTGTTTTCGATCAGTAGACCAATCGACGTGCCTGTGGTTTTACCTTCAAACACACCTGAAAGGATTTTTACCTCATCAGGTTCACGTCGTTGAGTAGTGTATTTTGATGTCCCTGGACGACGACGATCTAAGTCAACTTGCAGATCGGCTTCCGTGATTTCCAATCCAGGAGGGCAACCGTCCACCACACAACCGAGTGCGATGCCGTGACTCTCACCAAATGTGGTTACACGAAAATGTTGTCCGATGCTATTTCCTGCCATTACTTCCTCTGTCTGTCCGAACAAGCGCAATGTCCGCAGCTTGTCCTTTGCCTGTCTATTCTTCGTGAATTCATAGTGACGACAAAGGCTGACGTTGTAAACCCCCAAACGAAAAAACGCTGCAATTCTCATTGCAGCGTTATTCTATCTTAGAGTCAGTGCCCGATTAGTCTTTGTAGATCGAGAACTCTTCTGCGTGTTCAACAATCTGATCACGCGTTAGCATGAACACACCGTGACCGCCGTTTTCAAACTCAATCCATGTGAATGGAATATGTGGATACTGCTCCATCATATGAACCATTGAGTTACCCACTTCACAGATAAGAATACCGTCGTCAGTTAGATAATCCGGTGCATTTGAAAGAATGCGGCGTACCAGTTTCAGACCATCAGTACCCGCTGCAAGACCAAGTTCTGGCTCATGCGTGAACTCTTCTGGGAGTGAGTTCATATCTTCTTCATCCACATAAGGTGGGTTAGAGACAATCAGGTTGTATTTTTCTTTTGGCAAGTCGCGGAATAGATCCGAGCGAATTGGGAATACTTGCTGCTCTAGACCATGATCTTGAACGTTTTGCTCGGCCACTTCCAAAGCATCCGTTGAGATATCTATCGCATCCACTTCTGCTTCTGGGAAAGCGTGTGCACAGGCAATCGCAATACAGCCACTGCCCGTACAAAGATCCATAATACGCACTGGCTCTTCTGCTAGCCATGGCTGGAACTGAGCTTCAATCAATTCACCAATTGGTGAACGTGGCACCAATACGCGCTCATCGACAAAGAACTCTAGGCCACAGAACCACGCTTTATTGGTTAGGTAAGCCGTTGGTGTACGGTCGTTAATACGCTTGATAACGCGCTCAACAACACGCAGACGCTCGCTGCTAGTCAAGCGCGAGTTTAAAACATGAGGTGGCACATCAATCGGTAAGTACAGCGTTGGCAGGATCAGCTGAACCGCTTCATCCCAAGCATTGTCGGTGCCGTGGCCGTAAAACAGACCCGCTGCGTTGAATCGACTTACGGTCCAACGAATCAAGTCTTGAAGTGTGTGAAGCTCAGAAACGGCTTCTTCCACAAAAATCTTATCCAAAATTGCCTCCAAAAAGCGCTACAATACTGCCAATCTAGATGTTTATTAAGTTGTCCCAGTCTATGAGCAAAAAAGACACCAACGCTGATGACGATTTCGCCCTTTTTAGGGACGCAGTACAAGGCGTAAAAAAGTTGCAACAGGATACCATAGTCCAGCAGCCAAACAGAAATAAGAAACAAAAAGAGCAGAAAAGAACTAACCGTGAAGCAAAAGATGCGGAGTTTTACTTCTCTGACGAGTTTGAGCCGCACTTGAGCGATGATGGCCCAACGCGTTATTCGCGTGACGACGTGTCCACCTATGAAGTGAAGCGTTTAAGACGAGGTGTGTATGTACCGGATGTGTTTTTGGACATGCATGGTATGACGCAGCAAGAAGCCAAGCGCGAGTTGGGAGCCATGATCGCCCATTGTATACGAGAAAATGTGCACTGTGCTTGCGTTATGCATGGCATCGGCAAGCACATTCTGAAGCAAAAAGCGCCCCTTTGGCTGGCTCAGCATCCAGACGTAATGGCTTTCCACCAAGCGCCGCTGGAATTTGGCGGCGATGGCGCGCTGTTGGTTCTACTCTCTATTCCGGAGAAGTAACCTATCTCCTCAAAGGCGCCCTCTTTTGAGCGGCAAACCTTTCTGACTAGGCAAATTAGATTATGGGTGAATATGCCAAAGCACTTCGCCCTGTCTTCTTTGCACGTCGTATTCGATGCAAACCAAACCAGACGTTGGGAACATAGGCGCGCTGATGTCTCCGACAAACTCCGCTGTCAAATAGCCAACTAAAGGCAAATGAGAGACCAATAGCAGCGACTCTAGGTTCTCAACCTCAGCAATAGCCGACACATACTCCACCACATCTTCCGCTTGGCCATAAGGCGTGATGTCATCCGAGGTAACCACATCATCACTACTAAACTCTTGGCTAATCGCCGACCACGTTTGCTGCGCTCGCAGATAAGGGCTCACTAGCACCTTATCAAACCGGCCATGCCCCTGCTGCTTGCACGCTCTGGCAACGATAATAGAATTTTCTTTGCCATGCTCAGTAAGAGCACGCTGCTCATCCGTTGGTGCGTAATGGACGGCTTCGCCATGACGCATAATAAACACTTTCATATTAACACCCGCCTATTCAATGGTCGCACATAGCAACCACCTCTAGCGCTATGACCCTGTACTGTCTGTCGCAATTGCCTGCATAACTCGATGACTAGGGTATATACTTATTTAAAAAAATTAATTATATCAATTCACTTGCTAAAGGCTTCGACTTTCTTAACAATTTACATGTTCATACTTAAAAAGATTGTAAGTTAGTTTTTGTCTGTCTCCATTTAAAGTTTGTAAATAGTTATTGGTTGTCCTTGTTAGTACCAATTGTGAGACATTGCTTTTGTCGCCAGACGCTTGGTTAAGCTGTCCCAAGCCACCGCTTAATCCGGAGAAGATACGTGCATATAAGTCCAAATGATAATCGCTCATATCGCTACCTCACTCTAAGTAATGAGTTACGCGTCCTGCTCGTCAAAGACGAGCAAGCTCAAAAGTCCGCGGCCGCACTCGCTGTTAATGTTGGCCACTTCGACGATCCAGAAGATCGTGAAGGTCTTGCCCATTATCTTGAGCACATGCTGTTCTTAGGTACGGAGAAGTACCCTAAAGTGGGCGAATTTCAATCCTTCATCAGTCAACATGGTGGCAGTAACAACGCCTGGACCGGCACTGAGCATACTTGCTACTTCTTTGATATCTATCCTAATGCGTTCGAGAAAGGTCTCGACCGATTTAGCCAGTTTTTCAGTGCGCCACTGTTTAACGAAGAAGCGTTGGACAAAGAGCGCCAAGCCGTCGATTCTGAATATAAGCTAAAGCTCAATGAAGATGGCCGCAGGTTGTATCAGGTCCAAAAAGAGACCATCAACCAAGCGCACCCATTTTCAAAATTCTCTGTCGGTAACATCGAAACACTCAGCGACCGCAATGGCGAGAGCATTCGAGGTGAGATCCTTCGTTTCCATCAACAGCAATATTCGGCTGATATCATGACATTGGCGATGATTGGTCCACATGAGTTGGATGAATTAGAGCAGTGGGCCACCGATAAATTTGCTGACATCGTCAATAACATGCGCAGCAACAAATCGATTGAGGTGCCATTTACCACCGAAGACAATACACAAGTTATGGTTTGCGTTGAGCCCGTCAAGGAGCTTCGTAAATTGATCTTGGCGTTTCCATTTCCAGCCACACAACAGCACTATCATCAAAAGCCGTTATCCTATTTCGCCAACCTACTCGGCTACGAAGGCAAAGGCAGTTTGATGTTGCACCTCAAAGAGCGCGGCTGGATCACCTCACTGTCTGCAGGTGGCGGCGCATCGGGAAGCAATTATCGCGAATTTAGCGTCAGCATGACGTTAACGCAAATCGGTCTCGAACACGTCAATGAGATGATTCAAGCGGTATTCCAATACCTTGAGCTTATCAAAACTCAAGGTATGCAAGAATGGCGCTACTTAGAAAAGCGTGCGGTCATGGAGTCTGCGTTCCAATTCCAAGAGCCAGCAAGGCAAATGGACATGGTTAGCCACCTAGTGATGAACATGCAGCACTACCCACAGGAAGATGTGATTTATGGCGACTACAAAATGGCCGGTTACGACGAAACCATGCTACTTGAGTACGCGCAATTTCTAACCACTAACAATCTCAAAGCAACACTTGTCGCCAAAGATCAACACTACGATAAACAAGCCAAGTGGTACTTTACCCCTTACTCAGTCACTAAGTTTACTGACGACGAACTGGCGTTTTTTAATCAACCACTCTCGGATGGCGAACAACCTTTCTGCTTGCCAGATAAAAACCCATTCATCAATTACGATTTATCCACTTACCCGCTTGAGAGCCAAGAAGCGCACCCGCAGTTAATTGAGGACTTAGAAGGCTTCCGTTTATGGCATCTGCAAGACAGTCAATTCAAAGTTCCGAAAGGTGTCGTCTTCATCGCCATTGATAGCCCATACTCGGTTGCTTCTGCGCGTAACATTGTTAAAACACGCCTATGTGTGGAAATGTTCTTAGACTCGCTATCAGAAGAGACCTATCCCGCTGAAGTTGCCGGTCTAAGTTATGATATGTATGCCCACCAAGGCGGCGTTACCTTATCGATTTCTGGGTTTAGTAAAAAGCAGCCACAGCTTCTGGAAATGATCCTCAAGCGCTTCGCTTCTCGTGAGTTCAACCCCGCTCGCTTTGATAGTATTAAAACTCAGTTAATGAGAGGCTGGCGTAACTCCGCGAAAGATCGTCCGATTTCACAGCTATTTAATGCCATGACGGGGATCTTACAGCCTAACAATCCACCAAACTCCGTGCTGCTTGACGCGCTAGAGACCATTACCGTCGACGAGCTTCCTAACTTTGTGCAAGCTATATTGTCAGAATTGCACATCGATATGTTTGTCTATGGTGACTGGCACAAACAAGGCGCTCATGACATCGCAACGACACTCAAAGATGCACTGCGTATTCACAATCAAAAATACGAAGAGAGCCTCAGACCTTTGGTGATGTTGGGTCGCAGCGGCAGCTTCCAAAAAGAAGTGTTTTGCGACCAAGATGACTCTGCGATTGTGGTTTATTACCAATGTGAAGACATCAATCCACGCAGCATCGCTCTGTATTCACTTGCCAACCACTTGATGTCGGCGACCTTCTTCCATGAAATCCGAACCAAACAGCAGCTCGGTTACATGGTCGGTACAGGTAACATGCCACTTAACCGTCACCCTGGTATTGTGCTTTATGTCCAATCACCCAACGCAGCTCCAAGTGATCTTATCCGTTCAATCGATGAGTTTCTAAACGCGGTCTACATGGTGCTACTTGAGCTCAATGACTACCAATGGCACAGCAGCAAGAAAGGGCTTTGGAACCAAATCGCAACGCCTGATACCACGTTACGAGGCCGCGCGCAGCGATTGTGGATTGCCATAGGGAATAAAGACACCAGCTTTAGCCAACGAGAGAAAGTGTTAGAAGAGCTGAAATCGTTGACGCGTGCTGACATGATCCGTTTCGTGGTAAACGAACTTAAACCTCGTACCGCCAATCGTCTCATCATGCACAGCCAAGGCAAAGCACATGTCGATGCAGAAAAGCTCGAATTAGGCCGCGAGATCGGCTCTATTGAAGAGTTCCAGTTGAGACCGAAAGATACCGACTTAGGATAAAAAAACACCCCCTCATATGAGGGGGTGACTGTTTGTAGACCCTAGGTGCTCTCCAATTTATTTATAGAAGCCTTCATCCAGACCAGCACGGGTTACCAAACCATCGCAAGGTGCAAAACGGTCACCGTACTTCTGAGCATGGTCGTTCATAAGTGCGACCACTTTCTTAATACCCAGTGAGTCCATGTAACGGAATGGCCCACCTAGGAATGGCGGGAAGCCAATACCAAAGATAGCCCCAATGTCCCCGTCTCTTGGACTGCGAATAATACCCTCGTCCAAGCAACGAACTGCTTCGTTCAACATTGGCAGCACACAGCGCATAGCAATATCTTTCTCTGCCATCGTTGCTTCCGGCTTAAGACCGAGCACGCTGTACACCGAGCTATCAACGGTCTTCTTCTTACCTTTGTAGGTGTAGAAGCCTTTGCCAGACTTACGACCTTTACGACCATCGTTTAGCAGTTTGTCGAACACATCAGGGCCTTGGAATCGTTCACCAAGTTCATTGACCAAAATCGGCATGATCTTAGCGCCAATATCCACGCCAACCTCATCAAGCAGCGTAATCGGCCCTACTGGGAACCCGAAGTCTAGTAATGCTCTATCCAATGACTCAATAGGTTCGTTCGCAAGAAGCACGTTCGCCGACTCATTCATGTATGGCGCAAGAATGCGGTTTACATAGAAACCCGCTTGGTCTTTCACCACAATCGGTGTCTTACCTTGCTTTCTTGCAAACTGGACCATAGTGGCGATGGTCTCTTCAGAGGTCGTCTCATGCGGAATGACTTCCACAAGCGGCATTTTATCTGCAGGGCTGAAATAGTGCAGACCGACCACGTTTTCTGGGCGCTCCGCTTTTTCTGCAATCTGCGCAATTGGAATCGAAGATGTGTTGGTTGCGAAGATTGTGGTCGGCTTCGCATGGGTTTCCACATCGCTGACCATTTGCTGCTTAAGACCTAGGTCTTCAAATACCGCTTCAACCACCACATCCGCTTTATCGAATCCGGTAAAGTCGGTACCGCCCGCCATTTGCAGCATTTGCGCTTGTAAGTCGGCTTTAGAGATGATGCGACGCTTGCGCTTTTTCTCTAGAAGTTTGTAGTTGTAACCTAGCGCATTAACGATGCCATCATTAGAGACATCTTTAATTCGTACTGGCACTTTCGCTTTGCTAACGGTGACATGAGTAATACCCGCACCCATTAGACCACCGCCAAGAACAACGGCGTTATTCACCGTGTTTGGCTCAGCATCGCTACCAAACTCTTTCTTCATTTCCGTGGTTGCGAAGAAGATAGAACGCAGCGCTTTTGACTCAGATGTCATAACGAGCTCACCGAAACGCTTCGCTTCGTTCTCCAGCCCTTTCTTCATGCCTTTTTCTAGGCCATAACGAATCACATCCAAAATAGCGTCTGCTGCTGGATAATTGCCGCGCGTTTTTTCATTGGTCTTCTTCGCTGCCTGATCAAAAATCACCTTGCGGCCAAGGCCAGTGCCTGCCATGAGAACTTCTTTCTTGCTCAGTTTCTTGGCTTTACGCTTTTTACCTTTGTCCAAAAACTGTTTAGCGACATCTAGCAGGATAGTCTTCGGTACACTTGCATCAACCACGCCAAGCTTTTTGGCTTTTTTGGCGCGAAGCTGTTTGCCTGTAAGGATCAGATCCAACGATGGCAGCAAGCCAATCAAACGTGGCAAGCGCTGAGTACCACCAGAGCCTGGCAATAAGCCAAGCTGCACTTCTGGTAAGCCAAGCTTAGTGATAACCGCATCACTACAGACTCGGTAATCACACGCCAGCGCAAGCTCAAGACCACCACCTAAACAAGGTCCGTGGATAGCCGAAACGACTGGGAAGGGTAAGTCTGAAAGCTGCTGGAACATCTCTTGTCCTTTAGCTGCTAAAGACTGAGCTTCTTCAGCTGAAGTACACGCATCAAGCATTCTTACATCGGCACCAGCGATGAAGTTATCCGGTTTAAGCGAGTGGACAATCAGTCCTTTTAACTCAGATTTTTTCTGCTCTAGTTCTTCAAACAGCTGCGCCATTTCGTCGGCAAACGCAGCTTGTAACGTATTCATTTTTTCGCCTGGCACATCGATGCCAAGCCAAGCGATGTTCTGCTCATCTACGGAAAGATGAAAGGCTTTTTGTTCACTCATTATTCTACCTCCAGAACCATTGCTGCACCCAAGCCACCTGCTGCACACGCCGTATTAAGGGCAAGCCCTCCCCCGCGTCGCTTCAGTTCATTCAACGTTTGTGTAATCATTCGCGCGCCTGTGGCGGCAAACGGGTGACCATAAGCAAGCGAGCCACCTAGTACGTTGAACTTATCCATATCAATTTCACCGATCGCTTGAGAGCGACCCAGTTTTTCTTGAGCGAACTTATCGCTGGCAAACATCTTCACATTGGATAGTGCTTGCGCCGCAAAGGCTTCGTGCATATCAATCAGTGTCAGGTCGGACAATGAAATCCCTGCGCGGTCTAATGCCATAGGGGTCGCGTAAGAAGGCCCCATCAACATGTCTTCACGAACGCCAATTGCTGAGAAGGCGTAAGAACGGATGTAGCCCTTGATTTCAAGCCCAAGCTCTTTCGCTCGCCCTTCACGCATCAGCATAATCGCTGCTGCGCCATCGGTAAGCGGCGTACTGTTTGCTGCCGTTACGCTGCCGTATTGTCTATCAAATGCGGGACGTAATTTGCTGTAGCTGGAAAGCTCAGAGTCATGACGAATATTGTTATCTTCATCCAAGCTCTTTTTATAAGGCTCTGGGAATGCAGACATCACTTCATCGCGCACTTTGCCTTCTTTCCATGCTTGAGAAGCAAGAGTGTGAGAGCGGTGAGCAAGCTCATCTTGCTCTAAACGAGTAATGCCGTGTGATTTTGCCATTTGCTCGGCAGTTTGTCCCATAGAAAGGCCTGTCGAGTACTCTGCGACTGCAGGAGGTACTGGCATCAAATCTTTAAACGATAGCTTTTTAAGAATATTGAGTTTTTGGCCGACAGTTTTGGTTTTACTCAGAGCCAATAAGTTTGCAGCAAGCTTCTTGGATACGCCAATTGGCAGCACCGACGACGAGTCTGCACCACCAGCAATACCCGCATCTATGGTCCCTGCCATAATGCTTTCACAAACGTTAGCCGCGGCTTGGAAACTGGTCGCACAAGCGCGAGTCACACTGTAGGCATCGGTATGGATGTCCATTCCAGTGCCCAGAACAATTTCACGAGCAATATTTGGCGCTTCCGGCATTTGCACTACTTGACCAAACACCACTTGGTCGATCAACTTAGGATCAATGTTGGTGCGTGCCATCATTTCGGCTACGACCATTTTTCCTAAATCCACCGCTGGTACTTGACTAAATTCGGTACTTTGGCGGGCAAAAGGGGTTCGAAGCCCCGCCACAACAGCAATTCGCTCACCGTTTCGAGTGGTGAGATCGATTTTCCCCACGTCCTTACTGCTCATAGTTTCTCCTTCCTAAAGAGGTCTGACCACATACATTGTAACGAGATTGTTAAGGATTTAAAACAACCGTTTGACAAATATCACCGGTTTTATTGAATAACGTGATAGGGTCGACCAAAATGGAATATGAGATTTACGTAATGTCAGCAACAATATGATGTGGGAAAACAAGAAGATATCGGCAGGATTTCAGGCAAAAAAAAACCACACAGATAATTGTGTGGTTGGAATCTCTAAAGCAATTAACTTGCGCCAATTGAAAATAATCAGTTTCCTGATTAGGAGAAAGTAAAGTCAGCCTTCAAAAGGAAGTGTCATCTTGCTCAACATGTTAGTCCCGAAAGACCAACGAGATGACAGGGTTCACTATAACTGCTCCACAGGTCGGAATTTTGAACTAGATCAATTTTGTGTGACTTTACTGACACTGCAGAACAAAAAACACGGTTCACAGAGCGAAAATGGGGGCTCCTGTGTCATTAATTAAAAATTTTGGAAAGAAATTCTCCAAACGTCCGGTCAACTCGGATATGGACAAACAAAGAAAATACGAAGCACTGGTGCGTGCTTATCATCGAGACCTGTATCGTTACGCGTATTGGCTGTGTAAAGACAAGCCTATCGCGGAAGATTTGGTTCAAGAAACTTGCCTACGTGCATGGAAATCGTTAGATAGCCTGCAAGATGAAAAGGCCGCAAAGTCGTGGCTTATCACTATCCTGCGTAGAGAGAATGCGAGGCGTTTCGAGCGTAAGCAATTCGATCTGGTCGATATTGATGACTACGGTAATGATGCCAAAGTTTCCGATGACCCGCACCACCAACAGGAGTGGCTTCAAGCACAAATCATGAAACTCGATGTTGAGTATCGCGAACCGCTTTTCCTTCAAGTCGTCGGTGGCTTTAGTGGTGAGGAAATTGGCAACATACTCGACTTAAACAAGAATACCGTTATGACTCGATTATTTAGAGCTCGAAACCAGCTTAAAGAGATGCTTGAGTCTGAGGATGCACATAGGGGGCAACAAAATGGATGAGTTAGAATTCCGTCGTCGCGTTATGTCCGATCCTAAGGCAAGAGATCCAGAGCTGTTGGAGGCGACCAAAAACAGTGAGGCGAACGCCAAATACCTAGATGATATTCTGGGCTTAGATTCGCGTATCGAACAGGCAATGAAAGTTGACGTGCCTGATGACCTTGCCGATCGTATTTTGTTCAACCAGCCACCAGAAAACAATGTCGTCAAAGTAAGCTTTAGTAAAAAAGCGCTATCATTGGCGGCCTCTGTGATGTTTGCATTTGGTTTGCTTGTTGGTCAGGTTAACTGGGGCAATGTTGTTGTATCTGATGCGCAAGCATCGCTGCCAGATATGGCCATGGCGCATTTTAATGCTGAGAAAAGCTTTATTGAGTCTTTGGATGAAAATCCCTCAGTAGATCAAATCAATGCCAAGCTATTGCCGTTTGCCTACCAGTTAGGACAAAGCTTTCCGTACCACGTGTTTTACATTAATCATTGTGGGTTCGGTGACTCAAATGCTATGCACATTGTATTTGAAGGTGAAAAAGGCAAAGTAACTATGTTCGTTACCACCATTGCTACCGACCAAGTGGAGAGCTTCGATAAAGATGGCATGGCAGGCATGGTTAAACCAATGGGCGACAGTAGCTTTGTCCTTGTTGGAGAAGAAGGCGAAGATTTAGCGAAGATCGGCGAAAAAATCAAAAACATCATGAATCCTGCATAGAAATGTAGACTTAATGAGGCTTATCCTTAAGGGTAGGCCTTTTTTTGTATCCCTACCCCACTTTAGAGTACAAACTCTAAATATCGACATATTCGATGCTTTTACTGCCAGTTAGTCGTCATTTATATACTTTTTGCGTCATTTTTATTACTGGTCAGATTTCTAATGTCTATACTAGCGATTAGGATCAGCCCCGAATTGAGTTTTAACTCAATTTACACTAACGCCCATAAGAGGCGATTACAAAAAAGGATGTATACTAAATGACTACTTCGCGTCTGTATAAAAAAACACTATTAGCAGTGGCAGTCTCGTCACTCACGTTCGCCTCTCAACAAGCAGCAGCCGCTGGCTTCCAGCTCAACTCTCAATCTGCAACCGGTCTAGGCCGTGCGTTTGCAGGTGATGCAGTAATCGCCGACAACGCATCGGTAATGGCGCGTAATGCGGCAGCTATGACGCTGTTTGATACTCACCAATTCTCTGGTGGTTTGAACGTAATTAGCTCAAGCATCGATGTGAAAGACATTGGTGGTGTTGGTTTTGGCGAACCAAATGCTAACAACACAGCAAATTCTCCTGTACCAAATATTTATTATGTCCACAGACTGAATGATAAATGGGCGCTAGGTGCAGGTATATATTCTAACTTTGGTACTACCAATGAGTTCGATAGCTCGTTTGGCAATGCCAACCTTGGTAAAGTCTTTGGTGGTACAACAAAGATCTCCAGTATCAACTACACACTTAATGCTGCGTATCGTATTAACGATCAATGGAGTGTTGGCGGTGGCTTAGATATTGTTAGCGGATCTGGTGAACTTAAGCGTGAAACATCTCCAGGTACTCCAGGTTTCGGTCAAACAACAGCACTGAACGTAGACGCTAGTGGTGTGGGTCTTGGCTTCAACTTAGGCACTGTATTTGAACTAAATGAGAACAACCGTTTCGGTCTTGCATATCATTACAGCCCAGAAATCGAAGCAGATGGCACTGTGTATGCAGACGCTGGTGTCGCATTAGGTAACCCGGCTTTTGTGGGTGTTAATGCAGTCGATGGAGATAAGCTTAAGCTGGCATTGCCAAGTATGTTGGAGTTCTCTGGTTACCACAGAATCGAAAACTCGAAGTTCGCTGTTCACTATAGTCTACAATGGATCGGTTGGAGCGTATTCGACCAGTTAGAAACGACTGGTGGTACGGTTCTAAAAGATTACGAGTGGAAAGATGGTTACCATGCTTCTCTAGGTGGTACTTACTATCTAAATGACAACTGGGAACTACGTGCGGGCTACATGTACGATACTGCAGCTCAAGATCAGCTAACTTCCATTTCTGTTCCTGACTCAGATCGCCACTGGTTCTCTGCTGGATTTGGCTACCACTTCAAGCAACACCACACTGTAGATTTTGGCTTCACTTACTTAATGGGTAGAGACGTTTCTGTAACGGAGACTTCAGGTCCTCTTACTCTTACAGCTACAACACAAGCAAATGCGATCCTAGCTGGTATCCAATACAGCTACAGCTTCTAAGCACTAGCTTCCAATATCTTAAAAGGGTCGATATATCGGCCCTTTTTGCTTTTCTGCATATATTACCCCCTTCCCTCCTTACAACTGTACGCTCAAACTTTACAACATCTCGATAACAACCAGAACATTCACCTGCAAAATACCATCTGCCGATAGATAATCTTAAAAATGCACATTCAGTCACAAAATAGTTTTAAAGTTATTGCTCTAAAAATAGAATCTGCGCTCTAAACGCAATTAATTTGAGCGAACAATAATGATAAATACAAAATACTCTCCCCTTGCTATTGCAGTGGTATTGGGAACACTAGCGTCTACGACTGCGTCTGCGGCAGGCTTCCAACTTGCGGAATACTCTGCTACTGGTCTAGGCCGTGCTTACGCTGGTGAAGCAGCGATGGCGGATAATGCTGGAGCACAATGGCGCAACCCTGCAATACTTACCTACTTAGAAGGTACACAAATCTCCGGTGGTGTGTTGTACGTTGAGCCTAATATTGATGTTAAAGGTACGGCGACGATAGGCGGCCAACCTGTTTACACAGAAGCGAAAGACATTGCGAACAGTGCACCAGTCCCTAACCTTTATGTTTCTCATCAAATCAACGACCAATGGTTTGCAGGCTTAGCGTTAGGGTCTAACTATGGTATGGAAACGGACCTAGGCAGCGACTTCAAAGCGACTCAATATGGTAATGAAGCGAAAATCATGACTGTTGAAGCAGTGGCAAACCTTGGTTACCAAATCAATGATGCATTCAGTGTTGGTGGTGGTATCCGTTTTGTTACTGGTGAAGGTAAGATTGGGGCAACAGCACCTTTCACACTACCTACATCAGCAACTACAGCAATTCAAAAAGGCTCATACCTTAAATATGTCGAAGGCACTGACAGCTCTTGGGGTTATGTCCTCGGTGCGGCATGGCAAATCAACGACAGCCATCGCCTCGGTTTTGCCTATAAATCTGAAGTGATGATGGATTTTGATGGATACGGCGAGGGCGAAGTCTTCCACTTCCAAGGTCGTCGCGACGGCAAGCTTAGCGTAGCTCTGCCTGCAACCGCTGAACTTGCGTCTTTCCACCAACTCACTGACCAATGGGCGATGCATGCAAGCATTAACTGGACCCAGTGGAGCAGCTTTGAAAAGCTGGAAGCTAAGTTTGTAGATGGTGTGACGTCTCCTATCAAGAACGAGAACTGGAAAGACAGCTATCGCTTTGCATTGGGCACAACTTACCAGCTAAACAGCAAACTTGCCCTACGTGGTGGTGTGGCTTATGACATGTCTGCAGTTGATGACAAATACCGTACTACAACGATTCCAGAAACAGACCGTACTTGGCTTAGTGCGGGTGTTAGCTACGCATTTACCAAGCAATTTACCTTGGATGGCGGCCTAACCTACATCATGGCTCGTGATGCCTCTATTGTTGAGCCACGTGATGAGCTAGACCAAAGCGCTGCTGCGTTTGGCACATTCGAAGGTGAAATTTCTGGTGATGTATGGATTGCAGGTATTCAAGCGAACTACCACTTCTAATCTCCTGATTTACGACAAAAGCAGTAAATTGATCGTCATCCCCTTGCAAAAGGGGATCTCATACAGCGCGTTGAAAACCTAAATGGTAAGTAAGCCTATCAATTAATGTTGGTCACGCGCTTGGTGAGATCTTCACTTGCGTGAAGATGACGGCAACGGCCTGAGATATTTCTAAAAAAAAACGTCACTCATTTGAGTGACGTTTTTATATCCTAAGCCATTGTTACTGCTCTTTAGTCCTACTCATCAAAGCTATCCAAGTAATCATCAATATACGCTTCTTGCTCTTCATCAACCTCATCACTGACCACTTCAGCATTATAGTTCTGGCGCTGAATATAGATATCACGCGTTAACGCGTATGGATCAGGTGAACGCTCTAGCGTTGCCTCCTGAGACACAACA
This sequence comes from Vibrio sp. 10N, assembly GCF_036245475.1. NCBI lineage: Bacteria > Pseudomonadati > Pseudomonadota > Gammaproteobacteria > Vibrionales > Vibrionaceae > Vibrio > Vibrio sp. 10N. The sequence continues at coordinate 2,450,021 of NZ_BTPM01000001.1, forward strand.
AGTGCCCGTTTCTCCATACCTTCTAACGCCCATTTGCCTAGGCTTGCCCAGAAGTTCAGGAAAGAAATAGGTGGGTAAAGACCATCGACTACATCCGCACCTTCACGCAAAGTGATCGGACCGTAGCCAGGAACCATAAAATAAGGACCAGTACCTACGCCATAGTGCCCAATGGCGTCGCCAAACTCTTTCTTGTCGTGCTTTTCAATGCCGGCCGCCGAGGCGATATCAATAAAACCGAGCAGGCCAAGCGTACTGTTGATCCAAAAACGATTGAAATGGTCGAGGGCTTTCGAACCATTACCCATCACCACATTGTTGACCGCACTAAACGGCTCATCTAAGTTGGCAAGAAAGTTACTCACACCAGAACGAACGGGCACGGGAGTATAATTCACATAAGCAAGCGACACTGGCCTGACAAAGTATGGGTCAAGGTAATCATAATTGAAGGTCCACATTACACGGTTAAAGCCTTCAAAGGGGTCATAGACGTCGGTGCCGACAGAAGCTTCGGTACTGAAATCAATACCAGTTTGCGCTGTATTGGCCTGCGCTTCATTATTCGCTGGGAGCGTATCGCGTTCAGATCCGTTTTCTGACGATACACTTTGTTGTGACGTGTTGGAGCCGGAGAGCGCTCCTTGATCTGTAAACTCTTGCTCATCCTTGGGTGCTGAAGAGCAACCAAACAGAAATACGCTAGATACAAAAACGGCAAAAAGCGTAGACTTTTTGCCGGTTATTGCTAATTGCATAACCTCATCCATAAGCTAGTACAATCTTTATTTGCTATGTTAATTGTTTTTCTATTTACTTGATAAATAAGTAATTAACGTCAGATTGTATTGATAACCACTATGGATGAGTATAGCGGCATGCGCCCTTGCAAGCTAGCTAAAGCAACAAGTTGGTCACATTTAATTTAATCGCATGCCAGCTACGAGTCGGTTATGCATAGACGGTCTATTTAGTACTGTTGGTCAATAACCAGCTCAACCGTGTCGCCTAATGCGGCAGGTTGGCTCTCACCAAACCAATCGCCATCTCGGGTCGCTACGTTACCATCACTGTCGATACGAGCTCGAACAATCAATCCTTCAAGGCTCGATAACTTACGACCTTGCATCATACTGTTGTTGTCATCGAGCACAACCGTACGCGGGAATGTACCCAGAGGGAAACGCGCAGCAGCCACAGGCATCGGAGAACCATCAGCAGGATGAACAGAGACGATCAAAGCCGAATCTTCAGGGAAGCTTGCTTGCGGAGCAACGTTGATGGTTACCGCTACAGACTTGCCTTCTACAATCGGCTCACCCATTTTTGCCTGTGCATTTTGGATACTGCGTGTCAGCATTTCATAGCGGCTATCTTCAGGACCGATCATACGCTGCATTACCGACCAATAGCGCACGGCTGCCGGGTAATCTTCACGCTCAAACGCATCAAACGCTAATAGAGACAACACACGTAAGTCGACATAATCCTGTTTCAGAAGACCAGTAAGTAAGCTGCGCGCTTGGTTCTGATCCATTTCATCTTGCGACATCATCAGAGCCTGAGCGTAGCCGAGTTGAACATCTGAATCATTTGGCTCTAAACGATAGGCTTTTTCCATCGCATCGGTTGCTGTTGTGACATCACGGTTCGCGAGTGCAATGCGCCCAAGTAGCAGCCAGCCAGTCGAGTCGTCCGGTTGGTAATGCAATCGGGTACGAAGTGCCAACGTCAGATCTTGCATCTCATCTTCGGTCATTGGCTCAGCAGAGTCGCCCATCAAACGTTTCGACAACTCAGGAAGTCGGCCAGAGACCTCTTGCCAATCTTGCACTTTACCTGCACCACCAAAATGCATATACATGCCGTATGTCATCACAACAACCAACACCACAGAAGGGATAAGAATCGTCATCGGTGACAGGGACGTTTTCTTCTCATCCGCTTGATTAGGAATGTCATCCAGCAATGATTGCTTGAGATCCTCAATCAGATCCTGTTGATTCTCCACCAAACCTTCGTTGGCTTCTTCTTCAAGCTCCGTTAGACGGTCTTTATAGAATGCTTTGTTGAGCTCATCACGAAGTTGCTCGTCATTGTTCGATTTTTTGCTGTTAAGCGTCAGAGCTAACAACACAATCGCGACGACAACAAGAACGACTGTTGATATCCAAAATAGTGTCATTACTGCTTATCTCCAGTCTCTTTGTCATCCAGTAAAGCTTTCAATTTGGCTTCTTTCTCTGCGCTCCACTGCTCATCTTGCTGAACTTTTTGCGCACGGTTATTGCGGCTACGGACAATGATCAGTCCGAAGCCAAGAACAATAACAAAAAGAGGTCCTAACCAAAGTACTGACGTTGCGAGCGTTAGCGGTGGATTGTAAGTCACAAAGTTGCCATAGCGGGCAATCATGTAATCGACAATCTCTTGTTTCGACTTACCCTCTTTGGTCATTTCATACACTTTTTGGCGCAAGTCTTGCGCCAGTTCAGCATTCGAATCACCAATCGTGTTGTTCTGACACTTAGGACAACGTAGCGTATGGCTCAGCTCCTTAAATTGATTCTCCTGCTCTAGAGAATCGAACTCATGGATCTCAATCGTCGCGTTGACTGCAAACGCTAGGGCAAAGCTAGATACCAGTGCAACTAACCATTTTTTCATTGGTTCGCCTCCTCTAGCATCTGTTGATACAGTGGCTGAAGCTTCTCACTCCAGTTTTGCACATTCACATCACCAACATGGCGGTAACGAATTACGCCATTAGCATCGATTAGGAAAGTCTCAGGGGCGCCGTAGACACCAAGGTCGAGACCAAGCATACCATCGCCATCAAAAAGACTGATTAGATAAGGGTTGCCCAGTTCATTAAGCCACTGTACCGCTTTGTTGCGTTGATCTTTGTAGTTAAGACCAATGATCTTCACGCCATTTGCAGCCAGTTCATTGAGGTACTGATGCTCGGCGTAACAGGTTGGACACCAAGTTGCCCATACATTAAGAAGTAAAGGCTCACCAGTAAATACCGCTTGGTCATACAACTTGCCAGGTTCTGCCAAGTCTTCGAGACGGAACTGTGGTACTTGCTTGCCAATTAACACCGATTCCAACTTAGTCGGATCGTCACCAGCTTGGTTACGACCTAACTGAACAGCAAACACCGCGACCAAAATTAGAAAAGCAACTAACGGAATAAATAGGATTTTCTTATTCATGATGCCTCTCCTTCAGCCTTACCCGTTTTTCTAAATCGATAACGTTTGTCACTGATTGCCAGCGCACCACCAATCGACATCATGATAGCGCCAAACCAAATCCAACGTACGAATGGTTTGTGATAAATACGCACTGCCCATGACTTACCGTCATCTAGGCGCTCACCCATTGCGATGTACAGATCGCGCGTAACACCTCGGTCAATCGCCGCTTCGGTCATCATAGATTTCGCGGTGCGATAAAAACGTTTTTCTGCGTGCAACGTGTTGATGTACTTACCATCTTTGGTGATTTCAAAGTCAGCAATGTAACCGTCGTAATTCGGACCGTCTTTATCACGTACGCCTTGGAAGTAGAAGTTGTAATCGTAAACCTGATAGTTCTCACCAGGTGCTAGGCGAACATCACGTTCAACACTGTAAATTTGCACCATTGCGATACCGATAATACTAACCGCAAGACCAAGGTGACCAAGGATCATTGCCCAGTGACTGCGTGGCAGTTTCTTCACACCTTCGACAAACGAGTGGCGATGCGTTGCACGCTCATAAAGCTCGAAGCCGTGCATCGTAATGATCCAAGAAGCCATCAACCAACCAAGGAACGCCATACCAGTGAAGTATTCGGCTAGGACAACCATCATCAGTGCAGAGAAAGCAATCGAGATGATACCGGATACGATCATAGGTTTTGCAAGCGTCGAAAGTTTGTCACGCTTCCATCGGATCAGCGGACCGATACCGAGTAGGAACGAGAACGGAATCATCAGCCATGCAAACAACATATCAAAGAAAGGCGCGCCGATAGATACCGAGCCTAAGCCAATTTGTTTGTGTACTAGTGGTAGCAAAGTACCAACAAGCACAACAACTAACGCCGCCATTAACAGGACATTGTTACCAAGCAACGCATTTTCTCGCGACAACAAGTCAAAGTTGCCACGCGCGCGCACTGACGAGCCTTTGAGAGCAAACAGCAATAGCGAACCACCAATGACAAACACCAAGAAGCCAAGGATGAACATGCCGCGTGATGGGTCAGAGGCAAACGCATGAACCGATACCAAGATACCCGAGCGAACCAAGAAGGTACCGAGTAAGCTTAGCGAGAATGCGGAGATTGCTAGCAATACTGTCCATGCTTTAAAAGTGCCGCGCTTTTCCGTCACTGCCAATGAGTGCATCAGTGCAGTACCAGCAAGCCATGGCATAAACGAGGCGTTTTCGACCGGATCCCAGAACCACCAGCCACCCCAGCCAAGTTCGTAATACGCCCACCAAGAGCCAAGCGCGATACCCATGGTTAAAAATACCCACGCCGCTGTTGTCCATGGACGAGACCAACGTGCCCACGCTGTATCTAAACGGCCTGACATAAGCGAAGCGATCGCAAAGGAGAAGGCAACTGAGAAACCTACGTAACCCATGTAGAGCATCGGCGGGTGAATGATCAAACCGGGGTCTTGCAACAGTGGGTTTAGGTCACGGCCATCAACAGGGAAGAATGGCAAGGTTCTTAGGAACGGGTTCGAGGTTACGATAATGAACAGCAGGAAGCCGACAGTGATCATACCCATTACCGCAAGTACGCGCGCCACTGATTCCTGTGGCATGCCGCGGCTAAACGTCGCTACCGCCACCGTCCACGCTGCTTGGATCAATACCCAAAGCAGCAACGAACCTTCGTGAGCGCCCCAAACAGCCGTTAAGCGGTAATACCAAGGCAGTTGGGTATTTGAGTTGTTCGCGACGTACTGTATCGTGAAGTCATTGACATAAAACGCCCATTCCAAAATTAGGAATGAAATAAGCAGCATAATGAACATACCCCAAGACAGCGGTCTGGCAGTGTTCATTAGCATAGTGTTGTTTCGAGAAGCGCCGAACAGCGGCAAAATACTCAACAACACAGACAAACTGAGTGAAAGTATCAGCGCAAAGTGGCCGATTTCAGCAATCATAGACCGCTTCCTTGTTTTTGTTCTTTAGAGTACTGCAGCGGCTCGTGAGTTTTCTTCATCGCTTCAGCAATTTCAGGTGGCATATATTCCTCATCGTGCTTAGCAAGGACTTCGAATGCCTCGATTTTCGTCGGTTCAATCAATACGCCTTGAGCAACAATACCTTGGCCTTCACGGAACAAGTCAGGAAGAATGCCATCATAAACAACGGTAACCTTAGGACCGACATCCGCCAAATCAAAGCTCACTCGTAGTGACTCAGAGTCACGGCTTACAGAGCCAGCCACAACCATGCCGCCGATACGAAGGCGCTGGCCAATTTCTGGTTTAACGCCGTTATCTTTACCGTTCACCAACTCCGTCGGTGTGTAGAACAAATCCATGTTTTGATTAAGTGCATAGAGAATCAACCCAACCGTCGCACTGATGCCAACGAAAATGGCTAAAATAATGCCAAGCCTTTTCTTACGTCTTGGGGTCATAGTGTGTTCTCCATATTTTTCGCCGCTTCGATGCGCGCTTGTCTATCGACTTTAGCTTGCACATCTTTAAGCAGTTTTTTGCCGCGTGACACGCTGGTAAACAAAAGAATAAACATCGATAAGAAAGTGATACCGAAGGCACTCCACACATATGCTGCGTAGCCGCCCATGGCAAAAAAGTCACTCAAGGATTCAAAATGCATGGTGATTACCCCTTCTTGCTTGATTGCGCAGCCAACGCAACCACCCATGGTCTGTGGCCTTCTTTACTAATTATTTCGTTACGCAGACGGATCATCGTCAGCGCACCGAAGAAAAATGCGAATCCAAAAATATTCAGCAGCAGCGGCCACAACATATCACTGGAGATAGACGGCTTAGCAAACTTAGTAATGGTCGCGCCTTGGTGCAACGTGTTCCACCACTCCACTGAGAAGTGGATAATCGGCAAATTCACCACACCAACGATCGCAAGAATACCCGCCGCTTTAGCCGCCGTTTTTTGATCATCGAACGCGTGGTAAAGCGCAATAACGCCAAGGTATAGGAACAATAATATAAGCTCAGAGGTCAGGCGTGCATCCCACACCCACCATGCGCCCCACATTGGTTTACCCCAAACCGCGCCAGTGAGAAGCGCAATGAAAGTAAAGACCGCACCGATAGGTGCCATAGCGAGAGCGGCCATACTAGAGAGTTTTAACTGCCACACTAAACCAACAAAAGCGGCGATGGCCATCGACATGTACACACCCATCGACCAAATTGCCGAAGGGACATGGATATAGATAATTCTAAAGCTGTCCCCTTGCTGGTAATCCGAAGGCGCGAAAGCAAGCCCCCATACGGTACCGATCGATAGGCACAGCAATGCGATGGTGGCAAACCAAGGAAGTAATTTGCCACACAGCTGATAAGTGGTTTCGGGTTTGGCGTAAGGATGAAGCCATTTCCACATAGTGTTTCTCACTCTTTGACGACATTTTTCCCATTGCTTTAAGCCGTGATATTCGCTTTAGACAATGATGTTAGCGTTTTTTATTTTAGTTGACGCTGACTCTCAAGGCTGCGCTGATGGCAAACGGAGTCAGGGTCATAGCGCCCACCAGCATGGCCGCTAGCAAAGCTAACTGACCATTATACGCAACCCCCAGGGAGGCAGCATCAATCGCTGACGTAGCAAATATTAAAATTGGGATGTAAAGTGGCAGCACCAGCAAACTCAGCAGTACGCCTCCTTTTTGTAGCCCTACAGTCAAAGCTACCCCAATCGCTCCAATAAAACTTAAAGTTGGTGTACCGACCAACAGGGTCAGTACCACCGCTATCCAAGTATTGCTATCCAGCGACAGCAAAATAGCCAACAAAGGGCTAATGATGATAAGTGGCAAGCCGGTAAGCAACCAGTGCGCGATGATCTTCGCCATCACCACCAGCTGCAGCGGGATAGGCATCAGCATCATCTGCTCTAAAGAGCCATCTTGAAAATCATCTTTGAATAACCTCTCTAGGGAGAGCAGCGCAGACAACAGCGCAGCTACCCATACGATTCCCGCTGAAATTCGCGCCAGCAGATTAGGCTCTGGTCCGATACTTAGCGGAAACAGCGTGATCACTATGATAAAAAACCACAATGGATTGAAAATATCCGCTTGGCGTCGAAATGCGATTAACAGTTCGCGGCGAATGATTTTCATCATGGAAGTCAACATCATCGCTTAAACTCCCAAAGTAATTTTTTTAAGTTTCGGGTTATCACTAAACATGTCTTGGTGCGTGGTCAGTAACACGATTCCACCTTTATTGGCATGCTCCAAAAACAAGTTTTCCAGTACTTTAACCCCTTGCTTATCGATCGCCGTCAGCGGTTCATCAAGGATCCACAACATTTGTTCGCTTAACCACAATCGTGCTAGAGCCACGCGGCGCTGTTGACCTGCAGATAGCTGAGCTACAGGCACGTCTTCACGGCCAGCAAGTCCAACTTGCGTTAGCGCTGTAAAAATCTGTTGATCCGAAGTGTGAGGTGCGTGTATCGATTGATAAAATCTAAGGTTCTCAAACGCAGTGAGGTCGCGCTTTACACCAGTTTGGTGACCTAGAAACAGCAGTGATTGATGGAAGTCTTCTCGATTGGATTGGATAGACTCACCATTCCATTTGATGGCGCCTTCCTCTTTATCTCCCAATCCCGCAACGATTCGCATTAAGGTCGTTTTACCGGTCCCGTTGCGACCTTCAATCTGTACGAGATCGCCGCTTTGTAACGAAAATGATAAATTTTCGAACAGTACACGCTCATCTCGAATCGCGGTTAAATTTGTAACTTCTAACATTCAATTAAACACTGGTTCGACTGGGCGTTCATCTTACCATAGCTACTTATGCGTGAAAGTGTAATGTTTAAATCGGCTTCACGAAACTTAGTAATAAACAATAAATTACTGTTCTCTAACTGAAATAACTACCCACAAAGTGGTATATATTAACATAAAACTTCACATTCGGACGCATAATAGGATACCAGACTGCATTTAGTCGGCTAATTGGAAAGCGTAAGAGAGTGTTACGATTGTTATGAGGATGTTTTTAGGGCGTCAATCAGCATTAACGCCCTGTAAACAGACAGATCCACTAGCGAGGTCGTTTTTGTGGCGGATAACTCGTTGCCGGTCGGCGAGTAGGTTGAGATCGCGGTTTGTTAAGCGGTGGTACCTTCTCTTTACCCGCAATTTTTTTCTGCAAAGACAGCATTAACTCGGCTTCAGCCTTAGGGAGCTCACACTCTTCGATTAATTCGTTAATGTCAGCACCCAAACGAACCATCTTATTAGCACGAGTATACAAGCGTCCGTCGTTATCGACGTTCTCAAGCTCAATAATACGTTCGGTTAGGTGAACAATGATTTCTTCTTGTTCAGAAACCTTTTGTCCAAGTCCCACCAATACAGAACGGACTTCAAGTAACTGCTTATTGCACTTCTCGACTTCCTTTTCTAGCGATCGCTTTTGTTGCCGTGTGTGTGCCTTGTGCATGTTTAAACTACGATGCACTTTCACCAACCAAACGAAAAGGACAACGACAATCGTCACCCCTCCCCAAAGAAGAGGTGACGTTAAAGACACAGCGTCAAACATTATAGGTAAGCCATCTCATCCCACTCATCTTCTGAGAGCAGTTTGTTAAGGTCAACAAGGATAAGCAGCTTGCCATCGCGGTTACTAACACCTTGGATAAATTTAGCGCTTTCATCGGTACCTACGCTTGGTGTGGTATCAATTTCAGATGAACGTAGGTAAACCACTTCCGCAACGCTATCCACCAAGATACCAATCACTTGACGCTCAGACTCAATCACGATGATGCGTGTGTTGTCTGTAATTTCACCTTGCATTAAACCAAAGCGAGAGCGAGTGTCGATAACAGTGACAACGTTACCACGCAGGTTGATAATACCTAGCACGTAATCTGGTGCGCCTGGTACTGGAGCGATTTCAGTGTAACGCAATACTTCGCGTACTTGCATTACGTTGATGCCGTAGGTTTCTTCTTCTAGTTGAAACGTGACCCACTGAAGAACTTCATCGTTTGATTGTTCTTTTCTTAGTTCAACATCCATCGTTTGAGACATAGTCTTCCTCTCAATTTCATTCTGATAAGCGACGCACTGCGCCGTTTGACATCAAATTTATTCAATCACTGTACTGATTTAACATCTAATCCAGCGTTAAGCATATCTATTAGTTCAGACACATGAACCAGCGCACACATTTGCTGTTTCACCATGCCTGCAAGCCACGGCCTTTTACCTGCTTTCTCACGCCAACGTACCGCGACAGGCTGAAGTTGTTCCGTGCCCTTAAGCTCTGTGGCAGCCAATCCCCAGTTGCTCTCACCGAGCATGACAATGTACTGATAGTCTTCTTTGTAACTATCATCTTTGAGCACATCCGGCATCACCCACATTGCTGTGTCGACGACATCAAGTTGGTTTTCACGGCTCGACTGCAGACCTAAGTACCAAGCAGGTCGCCCAATCAAATGACTTAACTCGCCAATTTGATGAATACCACCTAGCTCATCTAATGGCACCGCGAACGTCATCCCGCCAACATCAAAGTAGAGCACTTGAAAGCTTTCGGTACGTTCGTTATTCACCCAAGCTTTATCTGCACCGCCGCCATTAGCGATTTCAGGCTGAGCTTCAACCTCAACGCTTTCAGCCACTTCTATACTATCGGCGACTTCCAACGACTCTTGAGCGTTGATTGACGACTGTAGAGCATCAAGTTCATTCAGTTCAGGCTTGGTGACGATCTCAGCTTCTAACGTGTCAACATCCCAACCTTGGATCTCACTATCACAGGCCGTATCTACGACCGGTTGTTCCAAGCTTGGCTCAACAACACTATTTGGCTCAGCTTGCGGTTCAATTTCAATATCCACTTGCTGCTGAAGACCGCTGAACAGTTTTTCCAAATGTTGCAGATCGGGTTGCTCGGCAAAGGCTTCAAACTCCTCCTCCACCGACTGCTGCACAGTGGGTGCGGGCTGTGTCATAAGAGGTGGTGGTGTCGCATTCCAATCTGGCTCTGGCTCTGGCTCTGGCTCTGGCTCTGGCTCTGGCTCTGGCTCTGGCTCTGGCTCTGGCTCAACAGAAGCATCTTCAAGCACTTGCTCTTCGTCAAGCAATAACTCGTCTTGTTCTAAACCAAGCAGAGACGCAAAGTAGTCATCCAGCGCCTGTTCACTTGAAAGCGGCCCAGTATCAGCTTTCATCTTGCGCTAGCCTCTCCAAGTAAATCAGCAATTGTTTATAAGCAAAGACACCTCTACTTCCCGCGGCAAAGTGTGATGCAGGCAAATGCTTCAAGCTGGCATCGCGAAATTTAGTGTCGATCGGTACGGCCGAACTCCACACCTGCGATGGGTAATCTTGTTTAAGCTGAGTTAAGGTTTGCAGCGATGCTCGCGTACGTTTGTCGTACATCGTGGGTACTATGGTAACCTTAAACGGACGCTGACGAGACTTTTGCATAATCGCAAGTGTGCGCACCATACGCTCCAAGCCTTTCATCGCTAAGAATTCTGTTTGGACCGGAATTAGAATGCGATCGCTTGCCGCCAGGGCATTCACCATCATGACCCCAAGAATAGGTGGGCAATCAATCAACACGTAATCGTAATCATCACGAATGGTCATTAGAGCGCGCTTGAGGATAAGTCCCATACCGCTACGATTACCCATCACTCGATCAAGTGTTGCCAGCGACATGTGAGCTGGCAAAATGTCGATATTATCGATATTGGTATTGTGTATCAGCGGTTTTACTCGGCTATCGCTAAACTCTTTAAGCTGGAACAGATCAAATAGACTGTGTGACAGATGATCTGAATCCATACCCAAGTAAGTGGTCAATGAGGCATGAGGATCGGTATCGATAAGCAAGACACGATTGCCTTTCTGGCTTAAAAGCCCCGCCAACGTAACAGTAGTGGTCGTTTTACCGACACCGCCTTTTTGGTTAGCAACACTCCATACGATCATGTTACGACCTCTTCAACTCAACCAAAATGCGCTCGGCAATACGATCAAGGGGCAGATCTTCTGTGGAGATCCCCGCCTTAGCAACCGCTTGAGGCATACCGTAAACCACGCAAGAGTCTTCATCTTGAGCCCAAACCGTCGAACCTGCCGACTTCAGCATGCGAGCACCTTCGCGGCCATCAGCCCCCATTCCGGTCAGTACCATCGACAGTACTTTGTCGTGATAAATCTTAGCCGCAGAGCCAAAAGTCACATCAACACAAGGTTTGTAGTTCATGCGTTCACCGCCATCGAGAATACGGATTTTCGCACTCCCAGGGCGCCCTTCGATCATCATTTGCATACCACCGGGAGCAAGATAAGCCACGCCTGGTTGCAATACATCGCCATTAGCAGCCTCTTTCACCGTGATTTGGCAAAGCGAATTAAGCCTAGCCGCAAATGCTGCGGTAAAGGTCGCTGGCATGTGCTGAATCAGCAGAATGGGATGAGGATAGTTGCCTGGTAATTTAGTCAGAATTTTTTGCAGAGCAACTGGGCCGCCTGTCGAGGTACCAATCGCCGTCAACTGATAACTCTTGCCACTACTGCGAAAACGGGCGGCTGGCGTTGCAACCTTCGGCGAAACCGACTCTTCACCTAGTCGAGCCGTTGTCTTTGGAGCCGCACTCGCCGCCGTCAGTGGCCTGCGAATCGCACTGCGTCTCAATAGAGCGCGGCGACTCGCAATCTGCTGCACGCGCTGCTGAAGCAAGGTGACCGCCTCATCTTTATTGCGTGCAATGTCTTCAAACTTCTTCGGTAAAAAGTCTAATGCTCCCGCTTCCAGCGCATCTAAGGTCGCTTTCGCGCCTTCATGCGTTAATGACGAGAACATCAAAATAGGGGTCGGCTGAGCGCTCATGATCTCACGCACGGCAGTAATGCCATCCATGACAGGCATTTCTATGTCCATGGTGATCACATCAGGCTTAAGCGCCAACGCTTTTTCTACCGCCTCTTTGCCGTTGACGGCCACGTCAATAACTTCTAGACGTGGCGCAGCATTGATAATGTCACTGACTCGGCGACGGAAGAAACTAGAATCATCTACAACTAATACTTTTAACGACATAGACTTCCTTATCAGATACGCGATGCTGCAGCGTACTGTTTAAGTAAGTCTGGCACGTCAAGAATCAGAGCAATATGACCATCACTGGTAATCGTTGCACCAGCCATACCTGGTGTCCCTTGCAATAAGCTATCCAGCGGCTTAATCACCACTTCCTCTTGACCAATCAAGGTATCGACCACAAAGCCAACACGTTGACTGCCAATTTGCACGATAACCACATGGCCGTGTCCGGTACGCTGCTGCGCACGACCAGCATGTGGTGCAAGCCAATCTTGCAAATAGAACAGCGGAATAGACTTATCGCGCACGATAATCGTCAGTTGACCGTCGACGACGTTGGTACGGCTGAGATCAAGGTGGAAAATCTCATTCACACTCGCCAATGGCAGCGCAAATGGATTTTTACCAACGCCAACCATTAAGGTCGGCAAAATCGCCAGCGTAAGCGGCACTTTGATGGTGATCTTAGTACCTGTGCCAAGCTCAGAATCGATATCAATCGAACCATTAAGGGTATTGATGGCGGTTTTCACTACGTCCATGCCCACACCACGGCCAGAGATATCCGAGATTTTCTCTTTACTTGAGAAGCCAGGCATAAAGATAAGGTTGAAGCACTCTTTATCCGTCAAGCGAGACGCAGCGTCTTCATCCATCATTCCGCGTTTAACGGCAATAGCGCGCAGTTTATCTGGGTCCATACCGCCGCCATCATCAATGATGGCAAGCTCAATATGATCGCCTTCTTGCGACGCTGACAGGGTAATTTTACCTGTACGCGCTTTACCTGCCGACTCACGTACGTCCGGCATTTCAATGCCATGGTCAACCGAGTTACGCACTAAGTGAATCAATGGATCCGCTAGCGCTTCCACTAAGTTCTTATCGAGATCGGTGTCTTCACCTTGCATCTCAAGCACAATGTCTTTGTTTAAGCTTCGAGCCAAGTCGCGAACCACACGTGGGAAGCGGCCAAACACTTTCTTGATTGGTTGCATGCGCGTTTTCATCACCGCACCCTGCAAATCGGCTGTCACCACATCCAAGTTAGAAACGGCCTTCGACATTTCTTCGTCGTTGCTATTGAGCCCCAAACTGACCAAACGGTTACGCACCAGTACTAACTCACCCACCATGTTCATGATGGTATCAAGCGTTGAAGTATCAACACGAACACTGGCTTCCGCTTGAGGTTTTTTAGTGGCAACAGCCGTGGCTTTTTTCTCTGCTGGTAGCGACTTTTCAGTGCTCACTGGTGCCGCTACCGGCTCAGATACAGCAACGGGAGCAGCAGGCTCAGCAGGTTTTGGCTCTACTGGCGCATCGTTCATCGAAACGGGTTTGGTTGCAACATCGAGCTCGTCAGGAGATGGACCTTTGCCCACGCCATGCAGTTCATCCAGCAACTTTTCAAATTCTTCGTCAGTCATCAGGTCGCCGCCATCGTTAGCCGGAGTAGCGGCAGGAGCTGGCGCTGAAGCTGGTTTTGCTGACTCAACAGGCGAAGGTTGAGCATCCGCTGCCGATGGGCCTTTGCCGACACCATGCAGCTCATCGAGAAGCTTTTCAAATTCATCATCGGTAATATCCAACGAAGGGAGATCGCTCGGTGCTGATGCTGGAGCTGGCGTTTCCACCACAGTCATGGTTGGCTTGGCTGTCGATTTCGTTGGACTGCCACCTTTACCATGCAGCTCATCCAACAAACGTTCAAATTCATCTTGAGTAATATCGTCAATCGAACCGCCCGAAGAGATTTCAGCCGCTGGTGCGGGTGCTTCTACTTCCGGCGTTGGCTCAGGCGTCACATCTACGACAGGCGGTGGCGGTGGGGGAGCAGCAGCTTCGTCTGCTGTCTCTGGGCTACTTAAACGATGAAGCTCTTCAAGTAATGCAGGATCCGCAGGATCGATAGGTTCCATGTTCTGAACCGATTGGAACTGAATGTTGACGGTATCCAATGCTTTTAGCATCGTATCCATTAGGCTGGCATTCACCGAGCGTTGGCCGTTACGCAAAATATCGAACACATTTTCCGCACCGTGACACGTGTCGACCAGCTCTGTCAGCGCTAGAAATCCAGCTCCACCTTTGACGGTGTGGAAACCTCTAAATATCGCATTTAGCAGGTCTTTATCTTCTGGATTGTTTTCTAGCTCAACAAGTTGCTCAGAAAGTAACTCTAGGATCTCCCCGGCTTCCACTAAGAAGTCTTGAAGGATCTCTTCATCTAATTCGTAGCTCATTCGTCACCCCTAAAACCCAAGACTTGACAGTAAGTCATCGACTTCGTCCTGCGAAGCAACAGCATCGTCACGCTCATGAGGATTAATGATTGGTCCTTCAACGCCAGAGGTCGCTTGCTTTGGTTTTGTAGTTATTGGTTGTTGTTCGTCACTGAACACTTTCAAGATGTCTACCAACCGCGTTTCCACTTCACTCACTAATGTGATTACGCGGCGGATGATCTGTCCAGTAAGGTCTTGAAAGTCCTGCGCCATAAGAATATTGGTCAGTTGAGTACGCAGTTCGGTACTGTCCCCTTCCACCTGACTGAGTAAGTCATCAATGCGATGACACAGGTCTTTAAATTGCTGTAGCTCGAGCCTGCCATGCATCAGCTCATTCCACTGAGGGCGTACCTGAGTTAAACACTCATGTAGACTGTCTGCCATTGGCAAACAGCGTTCCACCGCATCCATGGTTGTATTCGCTGAGACTTCGGTCTTGTTGATAACGTATTCAAGGCGATCACGCGCTTCAGGAATTTCGTCAGTCGCGATTTCGTTAAGACGCGTATCGTAACTGAACTCCGTTAGAGCATCGTGTAGGTCTCGCGTTAATGCACCTACTTCTTGGAGCACTTTGCGGTCGTTCCCACCTTGAATCATCATGACCAGCTCATCCGCTTCTTGCTGTTTGTCTTGTTCCAACAAATCAACAAGTTGCTTAGCTTGTTCCAATGAAATCATTCTGATATAGCCGTCTGCTATTTATGGCGTCTTATAAACGCTCAAAGATTTTATCTAGTTTTTCTTTTAGTGTTGCAGCGGTAAATGGCTTAACGATGTAGCCGTTCACACCCGCTTGCGCCGCTTCAATAATTTGCTCACGCTTAGCTTCTGCCGTGATCATTAGAACAGGTAGGTGCTTTAGCTCTTCATCAGCACGAATGTGACGAAGCAAATCAATGCCTTGCATACCTGGCATGTTCCAGTCAGTCACGACAAAGTCAAAGTCGCCTTTCTTGAGCATTGGCAAAGCCGTCAAACCATCGTCGGCTTCCAGCGTGTTGCTAAAACCCAAGTCGCGCAATAGGTTTTTAACGATACGACGCATTGTTGAAAAATCGTCAACAATCAAGATTTTCATGTTTTTGTTCAAAATTGCCTCCACTGAAAGCAAGATCAGTGTTTATTAATTATTATCAGTCCAAGCACTAAGCTTGGTTCGAAGACGCTGCATGGATTGACTCAGTATTTGGCTAACGCGCGATTCGCTGACACCCAATACCTCACCTATCTCCTTCAAATTTAACTCTTCGTCATAATACAGGGATAACGTCAACGCTTCACGCTCCGGGAGCGATTTTATTGATTCTATTAACGCTTCGCGAAATGCATCATCTGCGACACCCTGAAAAGGTGAGTTATCTTCTTCATCTGCAACAGATACAGAGTCTTCAGAAATGCCAAGGTCTTCAATGCCAACAAGTTTTGAGCAGTTAATGTCTGACAAAGCTTTATGGTATTGCTCCAAGCTCATTCCCAAATGGTTGGCCACTTCCATATCAGTTGGATCTCGGTTGAGCTCCACTTCCAATACCGAAATTGCCTGCGAAATATCACGGCTGTGCCTGTGTACCGAACGCGGCACCCAGTCTCCACGACGAATATCATCCAGCATCGCACCTCGAATACGAATGCCAGCGTAGGTCTCAAAGCTTGCACCTTTGCTACCGTCATAATTTTTTTGTGCTTCAATCAGGCCAATCATCCCAGCCTGAATCAAGTCTTCAACCAACACGTTAGGTGGTAAACGCCCAATTAAGTGGTGAGCGATTCGTTTCACCAATACTGAGTATTTCTCCAAGAAAGCTTGCTGACCACTCAAATTGGCATGCTGGTCATAGGTCAAAGCTTTATTCACCAAACGGTTCCTCTAATACTTGGGGTCTGTTGAGTAATCTCTCGACAAAGAATTCCAAATGGCCACTTGGCACTTTTGGAATTGGCCAAGTGAGCGCTTTATTCGCCAGCGAACTCATCGCCAACGCTGCGGGTGAACGTGGGAACGCATCCACGACAATTTTTTGTCTCTTCACCGCTTGTCGCACTTTATCATCTAATGGAATACAGGCGACTAACTCAAGGCTCACATTCAGGAATCGCTCTGTGACTAGGGTCAATTTTGTGAACAATTCTCGGCCTTCGCGATAGCTACGCACCATATTCGCCACAACTTTAAAGCGCTGCACTTGGTGTTCGCGGCTAAGCAGTTTAATCAACGCATAGGCATCGGTAATCGACGTTGGCTCGTCGCATACCACGACAACCACATCTTGCGCCGCACGTGAAAAGCTCACGACCATGTCAGAAATACCCGCTGCGGTATCCACCAGCAGCACGTCCATTTCTTCTTCTAGGCTACCGAAAGCGCGAATAAGCCCCATATGCTGCGCATGACTTAACTCCGTCATGCTTTGGGTACCGGATGTGGCAGGAATGATTTTAATGCCGTGTGGACCTTCAACAATGGCGTCTTTAAGATCGCATTCGCCCGCCAGCACATGACCTAGGTTTTTCTTTGGTCTAATGCCAAGCATGACATCGACATTCGCAAGACCCAAGTCGGCATCGAGAACCATCACTTTTTTGCCTTGGCGCGCCATACAAATCGCCAATCCAAGCGTCACGTTGGATTTACCAACGCCGCCTTTGCCACCAGTGACAGAGATAACTTTCGTTAAAGTTGGTTTAGTCAAACGTCTTAGGCCACTGGCCTGATCATGTATCATGTTATTTGTCATTTTCGCTTGCATCTAAACCCCCTCCATATCACTGTTCCAGAAGTGAGGTTCATTCTCTGTCGACTTCTCTAATAATTCGTTGGCTTTCGCAACCATGTATTTTGGCTGCGCGATCACGATGTCTTCCGGTACTCGCTGACCATTCGCAATGTAGGTCACCGGCAGTGCATTTTGTACAACGACACTAATAAACTCACCCAAACTCAACGACTCATCCAGCTTAGTCATAATGCAACCAGATAGCGGAATGCGTCTAAAGTGATCGAGTGTCTCCTGCAGTACTTGTCTCTGCGCTGTGGCAGGAAGAACAAGGTAACTGTGGATCACTTCACCACTTTCTTGCATCAGAGTGTCTAACTGTTCAGACAAACGCACGTCACGTTGTCCCATGCCGGCAGTATCTATCAACACCAAACGTCGATTTCTCAACTGATAGAGTACATCGGCCAATTCTTCAGAATCTTTAGCAACTCTTACTGGGCAGCCCATAATTCGACCGTAAATCGATAGCTGCTCATGAGCGCCGATACGATAAGTATCTGTCGTCACTAGGGCGACATTGTCTGAGCCATATTCCATCGCCGCGCGCGCAGCAAGTTTTGCGACCGTGGTGGTTTTACCCACGCCCGTGGGGCCAAGCAGCGCGACAATGCCGCCTTTGCGGAGAATGTCTTGCTTACTAATAACAATCTGATCGGAAACTAAAGACAGCAGCGCTTTCCACGCTTTTTGTGGCGGTGTGTCTTCTGGAATATAACAAGCCAGCTGGTCAGAAAGCTCAGGGGAGATTCCCATGCGCTCAAGGCGCTTAATCAACATGGCGCGCAGCGGTTCACGACGCTCAACTTCTTGCCACATTAATCCGGAAACTTGATGCTCAAGTAGACGGCGAATCGAGGACATATCCTCTTTCATCGCTTCGAGCTCCTCGCCAAACTTGCCGTCACGGCCGCTACTTGGTCTGCGTGTCTCTCGAGCGTTTTCTAAATAGCTGTCGTCTGAGCGATAAGAGGGGCGAGCGCTATCTTGGCGATCACGAAAAGCGGTCTCAGAACGGTTTTGCTGCGCATACTGCAAGCGGTCACTATTTTGATAGCCATCACTCGTCGAACGGGCATCACCCGCAGACTTACTGCGCTCCGACTGACGCTCTAGTAACGCTGAAAGTGAATCGGGTGGCGTATTCTTTGGTTTGCTTTGCTCGTTATCGTTACCGCGATAGCTTTTAAGCATATTGGCGAAACGATCGGTCATCGATGGTGGAGTGCTGCCATTAGGTGCGGCACTGCTTTTCTGCAGGTTTACCACATCGTCTTTAAGGTCACGACCGTAATTCGGCAAGGCCGAACGTGCTGGTGCAGCGAGTGCATTGCTACCCATTTGACGTTCTGGCTGCGCAGTATCGCCATCGATTGCAGCAACGATTTCTACGCCGCCCGCCACTTTTTTATTCGACATGATCACCGCATCTGCGCCAAGTTCTTCTTTAACTTGTAGCAGAGCTTGCCTCATATCTCTGGCGAAAAATCGTTTAATTTTCAAGTGTTACATCCATTCAATGTGCAATATCCGATTCGACGGTTCGCCGATATCAAGACCGGCGCCAGCGCTAAGGTTAATTACCTACGGCCTGCACGATTCTAATCTGTTTTTCATCAGGGATTTCTTGGTACGACAAGACTCGTAAGTTCGGAATGGTATTTTTCACGAATTTAGCGAGCGTCGAACGCAATACGCCCGATGTTAGCAGCACAGCTGCCTCTCCTTTTAGCTCTTGCTCTTGAGTCGCTTGTGTCAGCGAAGCTTGAAGTCTTTCGGCTAATCCAGGTTCAATGCCAGCGGATTCACCGCCAGACGCTTGCATTGTTTGATGCAAAATTTGTTCCAGCTCAGGTATCAGCGTAATCACTGGAAGTTCTGGCTCTATACCGTTGATTTCCTGAACAATCAGGCGTTTGAGTGAGATACGAACGGCAGCCGTCAATACGTCAGGTTCTTGACTCTTGCCGGAGTATTCCGCCAAAGTTTGGACGATGGTACGAATATCGCGGATAGGGATCGCTTCATGCAGCAAGTTCTGCAGCACCTTGACCACGGTACCCAATGGCAACTGCTCTGGGACAAAATCTTCCACCAGTTTCGGTGCACTTCGGCCAAGCATTTCCAGAAGGTTCTGGACTTCTTCGTGACCCAATAGCTGCGCTGCATTGTTGGTCAAAAGCTGACTTAAATGAGTAGCAAGAACAGTCGATGAGTCAACAACGGTATAACCCAGCGCCTGTGCGTGCTCTCGCTGCGCTTCTTGGATCCAAACCGCTTCGAGGCCAAATGCAGGGTCAATAGTCTGCTCACCATCAATCAGGCCATAAACTTGCCCTGGGTTAATGGCAAGTTCCTGATCCGGGCGAATTTCCGCTTCACCCACCGCGACACCCATCAAGGTAATTCGGTAAGAGTTAGGCGTAAGTTCCAAGTTGTCACGAATGTGTACTGCGGGAATAAGAAAGCCAAAATCTTGGGAGAGTTTTTTACGCACGCCCTTCACTCGCTCTAGCAGCTCACCACCTTGGTCTCTGTCTACCAATGGAATTAAGCGATAACCCACTTCAAGACCAATAACATCAACAGGTTGAACGTCATCCCAAGACAGCTCTTTAGGCGGTGCAGCAGGGTCATTACTGTTCGCACCCACCTCGGCAGGAAGGTTCTTGTCATCTTCTTTGGCTTGTTGCTTGCGATGCATCCAGTACGCACCACCACCCGCAAGGGCCGCCAAAAGAAGGAAGGCAAAGTGCGGCATACCCGGCACAATACCCATCACACCCAAGATACCTGCGGTAATGGTTAGTGCTTTAGGGTTATCAAATAGCTGGAATACGACCTGCTGCCCCATGTCTTCGTCAGTATTTTGACGGGTCACCATGATAGCGGCGGCAATAGACAATAGTAGAGACGGGATTTGGGCAACCAAACCATCACCAATGGTGAGCAAAGTATAGATTTGCAGCGCATCCGTAAACCCAAGAGAGTGCTGCATCATACCGATGCTTAAACCACCGACGATGTTCAAAAACAGGATCAAGATACCGGCAATTGCATCGCCCTTAACAAACTTAGACGCACCATCCATCGAGCCGTAGAAATCGGCCTCTTTGGTCACTTCGAAACGGCGCAGACGCGCTTGGTCTTGGTCAATGAGACCGGCGTTAAGGTCGGCGTCGATCGCCATCTGCTTGCCTGGTAGGGCATCAAGTGTAAAGCGAGCGCTTACCTCAGAAATACGTCCCGCACCTTTGGTAACAACCATGAAGTTAATGATCATCAAAATCATAAACACCACAAGACCGACGGCATAGTTACCACCGATAACCACATTACCAAACGCTTCAATCACGTTACCGGCTGCGCTGCCCCCTTCGTGACCATAAAGTAATACCACACGAGTAGAGGCCACGTTCAATGCCAGACGCAGCAGCGTTGCAATCAGCAGTACCGTAGGGAACGCAGCAAAATCGAGAGGACGACGGGTATAGACCGACACCAGCAAGACCACCATGGCCAATGCGATGTTAAACGTGAAGAACAAGTCGAGCAAAATTGCCGGGATCGGCAATACAATCATCGCAAGCGCGGCAAGCACCATAACCGGTGCACCGATAGCGGGTAGCGCACGACGCGGAATGTTCGGCAACTTATCGGTAAAAGGTAACGTCAATTTCATTACGGATAGTTCACTGCAGGTCTCCACTTTCCTTGGAGACGCGGGTTGTTTCTTTTAATACAGGCTAATGTGCAAGAATTACGCCATTAACGTCCGCCATTTTTTTGACACCAACGTAAATATGGCTGCGTTAATAGCGCATATCTTTCGGGATGGTCATCTGGTCATTTTGCAACTTCGGTCGTTGTCCGCCTTTCTTACGATACTGTTTAAGCTGGTAAACGTAGGCCAGTATTTGCGCCACCGCGGCGAACAGCCCATCGGGAATTTCCTGCTCAAGTTCAGTGGTGTGATAAAGCGAGCGCGCCAATGGCGGCGAAGGAATCACGTAAATATTGTGCTCTCTTGCCACTTCACGAATTTTCAGCGCCATGTGATCCACACCTTTTGCGACCACAATCGGTGCTTTGTCTTGGCCTTGCTTATAGCGCAGTGCCACGGAGAAGTGCTCAGGGTTGGTGACAATAACGTCCGCTTGAGGCACTTCTGCCATCATTCGGCGCTGTGCTGCTTCACGTTGCAGCATACGAATACGCCCTTTCACCTCGGGTTTACCTTCGGTGTCTTTGTACTCGTCCTTCACTTCTTGTTTCGTCATTTTCAGTTGGTTGGCGTGCTGCCAAATCTGAAATGGAATATCTATCGCCACCACGATAAGCAGCGTAGTACTGATCAGTAAAATAAAGTTAAGTAAGATATCCAGCGCGTGGAAGATGTTTTGTGGGTACACCTCCATACTGAGCTGGAATAGATCCGCTCGAGAGGCATTCACCAAATAAAACGCCATTCCGGCAACCAAGGCGACTTTTAAAATCGATTTGATCAGCTCCACCCAGCTTTGCATGCCAAGCATACGCTTTACACCGCTAAGTGGGTTCATTTTCGACATCTTCGGCATCGCCGCTTCCGCAGAAAAACTGATGCCTCCAACGCCAGCCGCACCAATAAGCGCAGCAACAAACAGCACCACCAGAATCAACGTCAATGGCAGCAGCAAGCTCGACAGCGCACCGAGTACCACATCAAACAGCTTGGTGGGATCGTAGATTTCTTCGCGGGTTAGGGTGAATAGCCTCGACATCGAGCTAAATAGCGCCCGCGCTAACCCCTCGCCGAACATCATCAGCGAAAGTGCACCAACTATCAGGACCGAGACAGAGGCCAACTCTTTGGAGCGCGCCACCTGCCCCTTTTCGCGAGCTTGTTTAAGCCGCTGGGGGGTGGCGTCTTCGGTGCGTTCTTGGCCGTCGGATTCTGCCATGGTTAGCCCTCCCCTAGCACGCGAGATCGATCAAGCGACACACCTGACCTTCTACTTGTAACCAATAGAGCTGATAGTGACTATACAGCCCCGCCATGATGTACCAACAGATCATCAAACCGATCAGTAGCGCAAACGCGAAGCCGAGCGAGAAGATGTTTAGTTGCGGCGCCGCACGAGTCATTACGCCGAAAGAAAGGTTTACCGTTAACAGAGCGATGATCCCGGCCAATGCCATACTCAATGCCGTTTGGAACATGATTCCCAACCATCCGGCCATCTCGCGAAAATCCGCACTTGAGAGATGTCCCGAGCCAACAGGCAAGGTTTTGAAACTCATCACCACCAATTGGATCATCTTAAGGTGGCCATCAGTCGCAAGAAAAAACATCGTCGTAAGAAACAGAAACAGCTGACCCAGTACCGGTGTGTTTTGGCCATTCGCAGGATCAACCATAGAGGCAAAGCCGAGACTCGACTGCATACCCAAGATCTGACCAAGCATTACAAAGGTTTGAACCATAAAGACCGTTACCATACCCATCGCAGTGCCAATCAGTATTTGCTCAGCAACGGTAAGAAATCCCTGAAAAGACAATAACTCGATAGTTTGCGGAATAGCGGGGATGGATGGAGACACCGCCAGCGTCAACGCGAGCCCTAAGAACAGTCGAATGCGAGGTGAAACAAAGTTCGCCCCTGTAACCGACATCACCATCAACATGGCGGAAATGCGTACATAAGGCCAAAAGAAGTTAGCTAACCAATCGAGGACGTCACTCGCTGGATATTCCATACTCGGTTACCAAAGCACCAATGGGAGTCGTTCGATGATGTCATAGAAAAACTCCATCATCATCTGCGTCCCCCAATGGGCAAACGCCATCAGTGCCAAAATGGTGACAATCAACCTAGGCAAGAAGCTCAAGGTCTGTTCGTTGATCGATGTTGCAGCTTGGAAGATGGCCACGATAAGGCCGACTAAAAGACTCGGTACCACGATGGCACACACCAACAGCAGTACCATCCATAGCGCATCTCTAAACAGTTCAACAAACATCTCAGGAGTCATAATGCTACTCCAGCTACAAGGCGAAACTGCCGGCTAAGGTGGAAAGAATTAAGTTCCACCCATCCACCAGCACAAACAGCATCAGTTTAAACGGCAATGAAACGATCATCGGCGAGAGCATCATCATACCCATCGCCATCAAAATCGATGCAACCACCAAGTCGATGATCAAGAACGGCAAAAACAGCATGAAGCCAATCTGGAATGCGGTCTTTAGCTCTGAGGTAATAAACGCCGGGATCAGTACCGCCATGGAAACGTCTTCCGGATTTTGCGCAGTAGAGCCCGACATTTCAACGAACGTCTCTAAATCCTTTACGCGGGTTTGTTTCAGCATAAAGTCTTTGATCGGCGCTTGAGCCTGCTCAAAGGATTGCTTGGCATTGATCTGTTCATTGAGGTATGGCTGGATCGCTCTGTCATTCACCTGATTAAGCACTGGCGACATGATAAAAAAGGTCAAAAAGATGGCGATACCAATAATGACTTGATTCGATGGTGTTTGCTGCAGACCCATCGCCTGACGCAATATCGACATCACCACGACAATACGGGTAAATGAAGTCATCAAAATCACCATAGCAGGCAAGAAGCCCAGCATGGTCATTAACGCCAGTATTTGCAGGTTGACCGAATAGTCTTCACTGCCGTCAGGATTAGTCGTCATAGTGAACGCGGGTATCCCTGGGCCGGAGCCAAACGCGCTCGCACTACTGGTACCAGCCGCTCCTTGGTCATTCCGCATTTCAGCGACAGTGACGCTACTGCTCGGTGCAGCATTACTTGGAATTGGGGTAGACAGCGCTTCTTCAGCCGCACTTAATGGCGCAACCACCAACATCAAACAGGCAAAAAAGAGTCGGATCCAATTAGTCATTCTGAGTCTGCTTTTTCATAATTTTCGACAGCTGACTGGCAAACGCTGGCTGAGTTATCTCACTCTCTTCGAGTGGCTTCTCTAGCTTTGAGATCAGTTGAATCGATTGAGCGGTAATGCCCACTAAAAACTGCTCTTCACCCGCTTCTACAATCGCAATACGCTCTTTGGTTCCAACGGGGATCTGACGTACGATTTTAAGCCCTTGCTGATTGACCAGAGAAGGCACCTTCATGCGCTTTAACACCCATGCCAAACCTAAAATAACGGCAATCACTAACACCAGTGAGCCAAGCGTCGCCGCAAAGTCAAACGGCGAGCCCCCATTTGGCGATACCTCGGGCGCGGCATACGTCATCCCAGAAGCCAAAAACAGCGCCGTCCCAACCATGGACGACAAACGTCGATTCAATGTCATGTACTCAGTTCTATTCACGAATGGTTCGAATAACGAAAACTCTATTAACGAAGTTTCTTAATGCGCTCTGTTTGGCTAATCACGTCAGTTAAGCGAATACCAAACTTATCGTTGACCACCACCACTTCACCATGCGCAATCAAAGTGCCGTTTACCATGACATCCAGTGACTCACCGGCAATTCGGTCAAGTTCTACCACTGAACCTTGGTTAAGTTGCAACAAGTTACGAATACTGATTTGCGAGCGTCCTACTTCCATCGAAATGGTGACAGGAATGTCCATGATAGTATCAAGCTTACGGCGCTCATCGTCGCTAATTGGCGCTGGTGAATCTTCTAGCTCATCCAGTGGCGCAGCTAAAACCTCGTCGACATCCACATCTGGGGCCATCGGATCTTCGCCCAGCGCCGCTGCCCATTCATCCGCTAATTTTTGGTCATCACTGATTGTCATTGGTTATCTCTACTTCTATTGTTCTGTTGTACCGCGCCTAAGCGCGATCCTGCTATTCTTGGTCTAAATCTTCGACGTGTTCAAGCTCGGCCATAATATCTTTGCCAAGGAACGCCAAATCGGTCTTCACCACGTCTGGACGGCGGATTTTCTCCGATACCTGCACCGCGACTTTCTCACCCGAACGTCCCATCTTCACGCGGAAAGTTGGCAGATCTTCGACAAACATGGTGGCATTTTCTGGCATCTCTATCGGAAGAATGTCACCGGCCTGCAGCTCCATGAGGTCACGCAGTGAGACATCTTTTTCCAGAAGGTTGACGCGAAAGTTCACCGGTACATCCATGATCTCTTCGCGCAGCGCACTGCTCCAGCGCACATCGGTTTCCATCTTGTCCGATTGAACACCCGCATCGAGTAATTCACGAATCGGTTCAACCATGGAATACGGCATCACCACATGGAAATCACCACCGCCACCATCAACTTCAATGTGGAATGAACTCACCACAATGACTTCCGTTGGGCTGACAATATTGGCCATGCTCGGGTTTACTTCTGAGTCCAAGTACTCAAACTCAACGCCCATCACCGGTGACCATGCTTCTTTGTAGTCTTCAAACACGGTTTTCATCAACAGCTGAATGATACGGCGCTCAGTTGGTGTGAATTCTCGACCTTCAATCTTGGCGTGGAAACGCCCGTCACCACCAAAAAAGTTTTCTACCAGGATAAAGACTAATCGAGCTTCCATGGTGATCAGTGCCGTGCCTTTTAGCGGACGGAACCTCACCATGTTCAGACTGGTCGGTACATACAACGTGTTTTGGTATTCGCCAAATTTCATCATCTGCACGCCGTTAATCGACACTTCGGCGGTTTTACGTAGCATGTTAAACAGACTGATGCGCATGTGGCGCGCAAAACGCTCGTTGATCAGCTCAAGTGTTGGCATGCGACCACGAACGATGCGGTCTTGCGATGAAAAGTCGAAATGGACCACATCCGCCGGATTTTGATCCAGCTCGTCCTCTACCTCATCGACGTCATCCACTCCATGCAGTAGCGCATCAATCTCATCTTGGCTTAATAAATCGGTCACAATGCACCTATTGGATTACAAAATCGGTAAATAACACACGCTCAACGACAGGTGTGCCAACCACCTGACTTAAGCTCGCTTGGACATCGCTAGTCGCCTGATCGCGCAACTCTACACGACCACTAGTACTGCGCAACTGCTCAACCGTCGCAGAGGCAAACGTCGACAGCAACGTACTTTCAATCAGTGGTGAATGGTAACGAGCTTGGCTTTCGTTGTCTAAACCTCGAACCATAAGCTGAACTTTGATCTGTACCATGCGATCGCGCTGTTTACCCGGCGCATTGAAAACAAATGGCTGTGCTAGGTTCACATAAGAAATTGGGTCAACAGGTACAGCGGCCGCACCGCTCGCGTTAGGCGCCGATTGCGATGAACTAGCACCATCATCAGAACTCAGAAACCAAAACGCACCACCGCCAACGGCTAATAACACCACTATGGCGGCAACTATGATGATCAGCAGCTTTTTGCTGTTGGTTTTTGCGGGTTGTAAACTTTCTTCTGCCATATTTCTTCTACTGCTTTAACTTGTGATTAGGCATAGTAACTTATGCCATCGTTACTCTGTTTCACGGCGACTTCAACACTGGACCCGTTTTCTACGCTATCGACATCACCAGCTGCATTCGATGTCCCGTTACCCGAGCCACCGGAACCCGAACCATGCGATGCATGTCGCTGCTGCTGACCTTGCTGTTGAACAGAAGTATCCGCTAATTGGATACCTTGCTGGGACAGCATTTCACGTAGTCTTGGCATCGCTTGATCGACCATATCGCGGGTCTGCTGGTTTTGAACGGTAAAATGCACCGTTGCGGAATCATTGTTGAGGCTCATACGAATTTGCATGCGGCCCAATTCTGGCGGGTCAAGACGAATATCTACGTGCTTTAGATTCTTAGACATCATCATCTGCACACGTTCAGCCACCTGATCACTGGCGTTTTCTTTAGTCAAAACCATTGGTGATTGAACCGAAGCGGTTGCCGCTGACTGCTGCTCTGCGCGAAGCTGTTGGGTAGCGGTCAGTGCACCTGCCGTGTGTAATGCACTGTCATTGCCGAGACTCGCAGGATGCTGGGTCTTATTGCTGCCCTTCACTCCTGAAATATTAGCGTTAGCAACTTGCGCACCCATTGGCGCGGCAGCTTTTGTATTCTCCTTGCCTGCGGCCATCATAGCGGCAGCGGCAGCCATATCACCGGTTGGATGACTCGCGACCTGAGCGCTTTGGCCATTAACTGCTGTCCCTTGTGCAACGACACCTTGTGAGGCATTCGCTTGCGAACCAACCGAAGATTGAGCTGCAAGCTGTGTCTGAGTCGCCGCATTAGCGGTCGTTTGCGGCACTTTATCCGCGGCAATCGCGGCTCCTGCGAGTGCCGCTTTCGCTTCAGACTTAGCAGCAAGTTCAGCATCTGATTTACTCCAGGCAATATTTGCCTGAGCCTTATTTTCACCATCGATGCTAGCGGCCGGCTTACCCTCATTAGCGGGAGTCAATTTGCCATCAGCAACTTGTGAACCGGCAAGGCCTGCGGCTGTCATTGATGCATTACTAGTTTGCGGTGACTGGGTCACAAGTTCTGACGGTTCGCCTGACAGTCCCTGTGACGAACTCAATGGCTCAGGTTTCGCTGCAGCGGCTTGCACCTGCTCAGCAGCAACACTTGCTGCCGCGACACCAGCAGCCGCTTCTGCACCAGCTGGTTTTTGCAATGCTTTATTGGACTCATCCAGACGTGATAGCAGTTCAGCATTCTCCGAAACGGCTTGCTCTGCTTCGGTATTGCCCTTTGCTTGAGCACTCCCCGGCTTGTCACCGGAAGCGGTAGCGGTACCGGAAACGACCTTTTCATCCGAACTTACCTTAGCAGCACTTGCTAATGCTGCTTCGTCTGTCATTTTTTTGACAGACGCAGAAGATTCATCGCCCTCGGATACGTCAGCGGACTTATCTTCCTTAGTCGTTTTAAGCGTAGAACTGTCTTCATCAGACTCATTGATTTCGCCTGACTTGCTCTGAGTCGCTGCATCTTCAAGCAGGGCTTCGGTCGATTCAGATCCCGTTTTCGATTTGACGGATGTACCCTCAACCTTTTGATCAGATTCAGACTTTTCTGTAGATAGCGCGTCTTTAAACTTATCCCAAAATCCTGGATTTTCGCCAGCATCACTCTCAGAGACTGAAGGTTTACCTTCACTCTTTGGCAGTACGCTATTCGATACGCTGTTATTTGAAATCGACAGACTCATTCCATTTAGGCCCGTTACTTATAAAGGTTGCTGATTCGGCGGAAACTTGCCGCCCACATTCTCTAGGCTAGTCAATGCAATTTTTATACCGACAATAGCCTGGATGGGGTAGCTGAATTAACGTGTTTGACGCCTGCGGGCAAACAACAAATTTGAAAATTCATCCATTTGCTTTTGGTCGCGTTTAGCTTCTAGCTGGGCTTTTTCTTTGGCTTTTTTCTCAATCAACCACTCATAAGACTGACGCTGCTTACGAGTGTTGTGCCAAAATTCCTCACAGTCGTCCACTTGCTGCTTAAAGTGGCCTTCGGCCGACTTTTGCTTAGTGAGTGTTTCATCAAGTTGAGTAAGGAAGCGGTTGAGGTGTCCGTATTGGCTGGCCGTCAGTCCTTCTTGACCACGAGCGACCAACTGGTTGCAATAGTCTAAGCGATACTGCTCTATCTGCTGTACTTGCTGATAATAACCTTCCAGCTCAGTGCGCGCTTTGTTAAGGGCGAGCACTGCTTGTTGTTCATTATCTTTAGCTTGCTCTAACAAGAACTCTAAGGCGTTTTCCATACAATTACGATTCTACTGACAGAAGCTGTTTCAACATGCCAAGACACATATCATAAGGTACGCTCTCGCGCATACTTTGCTGCAAGTACTGATCAAGTTTGGGCTTCAAGGTAAACGCGCTGTCGATGGCAGGATCGGTTCCTGGTTTATAGGCACCAATCGATACCAAGTCTTGGTTTTTACGACATACAGACAGAATTTGTCGCACTGCCTTTGACATTAGGACATGCTGATCATCGGTAATTTGCGGCATGACACGACTGACAGACTTCTCGACATCAATCGCTGGGTAGTGACCCGCATCGGCCATTTCACGCGACAACACAATATGACCATCGAGAATCGCGCGTGAAGCATCAGCGATGGGATCTTGTAAGTCATCGCCTTCGGTCAGTACTGTGAAAAATGCGGTAATGGAGCCTTGATTGACATCACCATTACCGGCGCGCTCAACCAAAGCAGGCAATTTGGCGAACACCGATGGTGGATAACCTTTAGTCGCCGGCGGTTCACCGACAGAGAGTGCAATTTCACGCTGAGCTTGGGCAAAACGGGTTAGCGAGTCCATTAGCAGCAACACATCTAACCCTTGATCGCGAAAATACTCGGCAATCGTAAGGGCCGTCTGACAGCCTTTGAGACGCATCAAAGGCGAGGCATCTGCGGGGGCAGCCACAACGACTGAGCGTTGACGCCCCTCGGTACCTAAAATCTCTTCGATGAATTCTTTTACTTCACGGCCACGTTCACCAATAAGGCCAACGACCACCACTTGTGCGGTTGTGCCTCTCGTCATCATGCCAAGGGTCACGGATTTACCGACACCTGAACCAGCAAAGAGACCAATACGCTGACCCTTGCCGACGGTCAGTAGGCCATTAATGGCTTTCAGACCGACATCCAAAGGCTCGGTGATAGGCTTTCTTGCTAGCGGGTTGATGGGTTCAGCATTAAACGAAGCGCGCTTTTCAGTATAGATGTCACCTAGACCGTCAAGCGGATTGCCAACACCATCAATCACACGACCAAGCAGTTCCATACCGACAGGAAGACCGGTTTCAGACGCCATTGGAGTGACTTTTGCTCCTGGCAACACGCCAGTAATTTGCTCACTGGGCATTAAATAGAGATGTTCACCTGAGAAGCCCACCACTTCGGCGTCCATATCGCCGTGCATGGTTTCTACTTTACACAGGCTGCCAATCGGTGCTTTACAACCAATGGCTTCTAGCGTTAAGCCAACCACACGCACCAGTTTTCCAGACGCCGTGGCGCGAGATTTATGGCCTTCGACCTTGTAATTGGCCAGTCGCTGAGCCAGCGGCTGCATTACTCGCCCCCTTGGTGGCGATTGGCACCGCAAAAGCTTTGCAAAACGTTTTTAACGCGATCTTCCAGTTTGTAACTCACACTGGAATCACCGGCTTCAATATACACATCACCACGGTTGAGCGACGGCTCTACGGCCAATGTCCAATTGCGAATGTTGAGTTCTTCGTCACCATACGCGGCGCGCACGATATCAACATCGATAGGGTTGAGTTTTAACGTAATAGCATGACCTAAGATAGGCAGCGCCTCTACCGATTGTTTGATGGTATCGAGAATGATCTGTGGATTGGTCTGTACTTCTACATGCACCACTTCTTTGGTGAGTGCCAGCACCATGTCCACCAGCTGCTTTTCAACTTGGCTATTCATCAGCTCAAGAGGGTTGGCAAACTGATTTGCTAGCTCCATGAAGGTGTCGACTTGCTGCTTTATGTACTCTTCGCCCGCGGCAACACCTTCTGCTTTACCTAGCTCTAAACCTTCACTATGACCGGCAGCAAGGCCTTCCTCTTTGCCTTTGTCATAGCCTTGCTTAAAGCCCGCTTCTTGGCCTTGAAACAGACCTTCTTGGTAAGCGCCTTGTTTGATTTGCTCGATTTGCTCTTCGGTGAGCATCAACGGCTCTTCTTCGGCTGCCGGCTCTTCACGTGGAGTCCAGCTTGGGTCGTAATTGAACGCCGTTTCTCTAGCTTCTTGAGTCACTTGAGAGGTGTAATCAGGCAAGCCCCACGAATGGGCTTGCTCTACAGTATTATCTTCAGATGGGCGTAAAAAGCCGCGTTTTCTATCACCAGACATAGGGCTATTCTTCCTTTAACTGGAATTACAAGAACTCGTCTGCGCCACCGGACAGCATAAGCTCTCCGTTGTCTGCCATGCGCCTTGCAATGGTGAGCACTTCTTTTTGCGCCGCTTCCACATCCGCGACACGCACTGGCGGCATCGCTTCAATGTCTTCACGCATCATATCGGCTGCACGTTTCGACATGTTGTTGAAGATCTTCTCTTTCAGACCTTCATCCGCACCTTTCAGTGCACGTTGCAACACATCTTGTGGCACGTCTCTAAGCAGCTTCTGAATACCTTGGTCGTCGACTTCGATAAGGTTTTCGAATACGAACATGAGATCTTGAATTTGTGTCGCCATGTCTTCATCTTGGTCGCGAATTTGATCCATAAGAATACCTTCGACGTTGTTGTCGAGGTAGTTCATGATCTCGGCCGCTGCCTTCAGGCCACCAATCTTGGCCGCTTGAGCACCCGCTTGGCCTGCGAACTGTTTCTCCATGATTTCGTTTAGCTCTGCAAGTGCAGACGGCTGAACTTCTTCTAGGTTGGCAATACGCATCATCAAATCAAGGCGCACACGCTCTGGGAATTGTGACAAGATTTCCGCTGATTGATCCGCTTCTAGGTAAGAAAGCACGATGGTTTGGATCTGTGGGTGCTCGTTGTGGATGATGCTCGCCACTTGACGTGGGTCCATCCATTTCAGTGAATCGAGACCTTTTGAACCGGTACCCAGCAGGATTTGGTCAACCAGGTTATTGGCTTTGTCTTCACCGAGTGCAGCAACAAGCGCATTACGCATGAAGTCTTCACTGCCCATACCGATGTTGGTGTATTTCTGAATGTCTTCCAAAAACGCGCGGTGTACAACGCCGACTTTGTCTTGACTCAGATCGGTGGCTTTCGCCATGGCGCTACCAACACGTTGAACCTGCTTAGGCTCAAGGTGGCGAATAATGCTCGCCGCATCAGACTCATTGAGACTCAGCAGCAAAATTGCCGCTTTTTCATCGCCGCCGATCGACGAGATATCAACGCTAGATTCCACTATTTGGCCACCATTGGCCGCTACAATATCGTTTGCCATTAGTTTTCAGCCATCCAGTTTTTCACTACTTGCGCAGCCAGTTCAGGTTCGTTGGCCACCAGTGCACGCACGGCTTTCAACACATCTTCATCTTTATGTAAGTTCGGCAAGTCAATGCCGGAGCTAAACTCAAACAGCTCACTGCCATCAATATCGGTACCAATCAAGCTGGTTTCACCATCTGCACCGAGCGGCAGACCATCTGGTCCATACAACTGATCTTCTTCTTCGGCCGCAGCAGGGTTAAGCAGTTTCTTCATCGCAGGACGGATAAGCACCATCACCACAACCACAATCACGAGCGCACTTGCGAACCAACGGATCCAATCGTTAAAGTTTGGATGCTCCCAAATTGGCACATCAGGCAAAAGCTCAGCGGCAGGCTCTTCAAACGTCATGCTAAGTACGTTAAGCAGATCGCCACGATTTTCATTAAAGCCCACTGCCCCCACTAGAATTTGGCGCAGCGCCGCCAGCTCACTTTCAGAGCGCGGTTCGTAAGTTACTTCACCAGTATCAGGGTTAACTTTCGCACGATTTTTAATGGCAACCGCAACGGTTTGACGGTTAACCACGCCGCTTTGCTTGCGCTCATGACTGATGGTGGTATCAAGCTCGAAGTTGCGCGTCGCCTCTTTGTGCACTGAGCCTTGCCCCATCACAGAGCCGTCTTTTAGCTGTGCGACGTCGGTTGGAATGGACGCATCTGCTGGCGGCTGATTACTCAGCGCACCCGGAACACCGGCAACCACATTGCCGTTATTGTAATCTTCAAGCGTGTATTCACTTCGCGTTGCGGGGGTATTAGGGTCAAAACGCTTACGCGTTTGCTCAACGGCACTAAAATCGAGTTCAATATCAACCTGAGCGGTATAGTTACCCAGACCTAGAATTGGAATAAGCACCGAGTCAATCTTCTCACGCAGCGCTTGCTCTTGGTTACGCTCTAACTCTTGCTCTTTACGCCTTGCCATTGAGGTCGCATCTTGCGAGCCAGAGTTGAGCAGTCGGCCATGCTGGTCGGTGACGGTAATGCGTGACGGCTTCATGCCCGGTACCGCACTCGCGACCATATCCACCACAGAATCGACTTCTTGCTGTTTGAGGGTCGCACCCATCGCCAGTGTTAAAAACACCGAAGCAGAGGCTTCTTGATTGTGGCGTACAAACACGCTCTGTTTTGGTAGTGCGAGCAGAATACGCGCGGTGCGCACTTGCTTCATTTGTTCGATGGCTTTCGCCAACTGCCTTTCTCGGCTCAGTTTCAAACGTTCCTGCTCGAGACGCTGAGACACACCAAACCCCATATCCTGCATCAGAATATCGTCGCCAGCGTTTGAGGAGCGGTTAAGTCCTGCACGCACCATGTCGAGTTTTAAGCTGTTGTATTCACTTGCAGGTACGCTCAACGAATTGCCATTGAGCTTGTACGCCACTTTTTTCTGGTCGAGGTAGTCTAAAACTGGGATCAGTTCTTCGGTTTCGTACACCCCAAGTGGGCGCATTTCTGGCTCTTTGACCCAGAAAAAGAGCATCACAATCAAAGCGACACAGATTGAGATAGACAGCACCAGCACGATTTGTCGTAGCAGATCGAGATCGCCAACCGCTAAATCAAACTTAGAGCTGCTTTTTTCATTGATGTCAGGATTTTGACTGTCGGTTGAGATGTCTGTGCTGGAGACCATTGCGGTATCCGCACCACTATCCATGACTGCGACGTCGGTCGACTGGTTATCTTGAGCCACTTCTTATTACCTAGATTACACGGGCATGTTCATGAGTTCTTTATAGGCTTCAACAAGCTTATTTCTCACTTGGATGGTTGCTTCGAAAGCGACGCTCGACTTGTTACGCGCAATCATGACGTCTGACAATGAGACATCGGCGTCGCCGCGGTCGAAACGGGTTTGTAGATCACCAGAGGTTTTTTGAAGACCATTTACGTTATTTACTGCTTGAGACAGCATGTCGCCAAAATTGGCCCCCACTTGATGGGCGGTCGCTGTCGGCTTTGCGTTTGAGGCTTCAAACATCATCGCCTGCATTTCATGGTGTAGTCCGTCAACTTTCATGCTGTACCATCTTCTGTCAATAAATTGACAGCTTCCTTTCTTAATTTTGATTTTTCTGGTTTATAGAAATAAAACAGCAAAAATTATGCCACGCTACCCCCAATGCTGACCAGCATCAGGGATAAATAAATTGTGACGATTAGCTAGGGATCTCAATTCCTGCATCACGCATTTTTGCGAGCTTGTAACGCAGGGTTCGTGGGCTGATGCCGAGCTTTTCCGCCATTTCCTTACGACGACCTTCACATTCGTTAAGTGTATCGAGAATAATCGCGAACTCTTGGTCTCGCAGTTCACCACCTAGACCTTCGCTGCTTGCCACCGGGCGAGCCAGCTCAGAATCCACCTCAGCGACTGGCGCGACCGTCGGCGCAGCCACAGATGTAGGTTGTGATACTGCCATTTGCAAGCTTGATGCATCTTGCCAATCTACACCCTCTAACAAAATGTGCTCTGCCGAGACACGGCTTTGGTCACAGAGAATCAATGCACGCTGCACCACATTATCAAGTTCACGGACATTACCCGGCCATGGGTAACTTTGCAGTTTCGCTAACGCTTGCTCAGTAAACTCTGGCACTGGCATACCCAATTTCTTACAGTGACGCTCAGTCAGGTGACGAGCCAACGGAGCGATATCGCCAGTACGCTCACGCAGTGCAGGCCAAGCGATAGGGAATACATTCAAACGGTAATACAAGTCTTCACGGAAGTTGCCTTCTTGCACATACTGCTTGAGATCGCGGTTACTGGTCGCCAAAACGCGAACATCAAGTGCAATACTTTTGCGGCTACCAAGACGCTCTACTTCACGCTCTTGCAGAACACGCAGCAGTTTGGCTTGCAGGTTAAGATCCATCTCACTGATCTCATCGAGCAAGATAGTGCCGCCCTGCGCCTGTTCAAACTTACCTGGGCAAGCCTGAATAGCACCGGTAAACGCCCCTTTTTCGTAACCAAACAGCGTTGCTTCGAGCATGTTATCTGGGATGGCCGCACAGTTGATCGCGACAAATGGGCCGTCCACACGCAGTGACTTATTGTGAATGTAACGAGACATCACTTCTTTACCCGAGCCACTTGGGCCAAGCACCATGACGCTAGCATCGGTTTTGGCTACTTTTTCCGCGAGTGCTAACAGCTGAATACTTTTCGCATCCGCAACCACTGCGTCGCCATTGTCGTCCGACTTAACGGGCGCGTAACGGCTAACCATGTTGAGCAGTACTTCTGGGGCAAAAGGCTTCGCCATATAGTCGATAGCCCCTTCTTTCATTGCCGCCACGGCGTCTTCAATGTTGGCATAGGCCGTCATTAAGAGGACAGGTAGATTCGGCCAGTGCTGCTTGATGTTACGAAGGAGCGCTAAACCACCCATGCCTGCCATCTGAACATCAGACACCACGATGTCTACCGGCTGCGTTTTTAGTTTCACCAACGCGTCTTCTGCACAATCCGCTTCAACCCATTCATAGCCAGCGAGCGCCAGCGTGTCGACCAATGCTTCGCGCAGACCTTCATCATCTTCAACGATCAATACTTTGCTCTGAGCCATCAGTTATGTCCTTTGTCCGTTACTTCTTGATTCGACGGTGTATCTGCCAGTGGTACACACATGGTAAAACAAGCACCATCATCCTCTTCTGATATTAATTCCAATCGTCCCTCGTGGGCACGACACACCATTTGCACTACAGCAAGTCCAAGACCTGTGCCTTGAGAGCGTGTGGTGAAAAATGGTTCCATGATTTTTTGTTGCAGCTCTTTCGGTACGCCAGGGCCGCTATCTTGTACCGAGATTTTTAGCTCGTTATTTACCGGTCTAAAGAACACATCGACCTGAGAGCCCTTGCCTGCAATTTGAACCGCGTTAAGCACTAAGTTACTCAGTGCTGACGCTAGCGCATTCACATTGCCTAATAGCGGTGTCTGTTCTTGTTCAACTTCCAAGCAGTAGTCGATTTGATTACTTTTAAGCGTGGTCTCGACCATAGGTTGATATTCGGCGACCAAATCACCAATCGTAAATGGCTTTATCACCTTGTTGTCGCCACCCTTAGCGAACAGCAGCATGTCGTTAACTTGCTTCTCGAGATCATGCAGTCTATCGACTAGCTTGACCTGAAAACGTTCGCGCGTCGCCTGTGGAAGGTTCGGCGCGGCTAGGTTTGAGGCGTATAACATCGCACTCGATAGCGGCGTTCTAACCTGGTGGGCGAGCGAAGCCACCATGCGCCCTAAAGACGACAGGCGCTGCAAATCACTGACTCGTGATTGCAATAAGCGAGTTTCCGTTAAATCGGTAATTAGGATCAGTTGCCCCGTTGTGGATGCTGAAATGGCCAACCGTACTTTGCGGCCATTGCGCAGAGATACCTCGTGCCCGTCATCCTCTCTAGGATCAAATACCACTTGGATAAGGTGAAACCATTTTTGACCCACCAGCGGGATCTCCAGAATACGATGTGCTTCTGGGTTCGCTTCACGCACTACCCCTTGGCTATCAAGCAAAATCACGCCCGCCGGCATCGCTTCAATGACTTGTTGATAACGCTCGACTTGCGACTCTAGAGAGTCAAGGTGCGAGCTGGATTGTGGCTCAGACTGAGAAGTTTCGTTGACCATCTGATTCATGTACGAGGCTTTCCTTCCATTAATACCGCTCGTAGAAATACGTAAGCCCAAAAAAGACTATAGCCCGAGAATGCAAAAGGCATGCCGGGCTATATTTGTTATTTATCAGACACTTAAATGCGTCAATTATTTGTCGTCAATTTTCTAGCGTGAGCGGTGTCAAATTTTGCTACGCGATTAACGATGAATGGTGTATTTGCGCATTTTCTCGACCAAAGTCGTGCGACGCATCCCAAGCATATCAGCAGCACGCGCAACGATACCGTCTTGTGCGTCCAGAGCTTGGTTAATCATGTTCACTTCAAGCTCTGCCAACATCTCTTTCAGGTTGACCCCTTCTGGTGGCAGTGACTGAGGTGCATGCTGTGATTCAAACTCAGGTTCATCATCGAAAGAGAAGTCATCTGAAAAGATGCTGTCCAGTGCATCTCGCTCCTGCTCTTCAATGGTCTTGAGCGTGTTCATCTCTGGTTGGAACTCAGGGATATCGCTGTAGCGATACTTCACCGGTAGATGGTTTACATCAACTAGGCTGTTTGGATACAGGATGACCATGCGCTCAACAAGGTTAGCAAGTTCACGGACATTGCCCGGCCAATCGTGCTCCATCAGCGAGTTAATAGAGCGCGGTGCAAAGCAAATTGGTTGACCGCCTTCTGCTTCCATACGCGCTAGAAGCTCTTGAAGTAGTAATGGAATGTCTTCTTTGCGCTCACGAAGTGATGGCATCTCAATTGGGAATACATTCAAGCGATAGTAGAGATCTTCACGGAACTGAGTATCCTGAATCATGCTGTCGAGATCGCGGTGCGTTGCCGCGACAATGCGAACATTCGCTTTGATCACTGCCGTGCCACCTACGCGCTCGAAAACACGCTCTTGAAGTACACGCAAAAGTTTCACTTGCATTGGCATTGGCATATCGCCAATTTCATCAAGAAACAGCGTGCCGCCTTCCGCTAACTCAAAGCGCCCTTTACGTGCAGTTATCGCACCGGTAAACGCCCCTTTCTCGTGGCCAAACAGTTCACTTTCCAATAGGTCTGGGGGGATCGCACCGCAGTTAACTGGTACAAACGGGCCTTTACGACGGCTGGAATGATAGTGAATGTTACGCGCGACTACCTCTTTGCCCGTACCAGATTCACCTAAAATCAATACATTGGCTTCCGATCCAGAGACTTGCTCGATCAGATGGCGAACCTCTTGGATACCGGAGCTTTGACCTACTAGGCTGCGAAACAGAGTGTTTTTACGCGTTGCCGATGGTACTTGAACGCCTTTGCGTCCTAAAAACTCACGGCAATGACGCAAAGCATCACTAAGCTGCGGGTAATTAAGCGGGAATTCAAGCTCACCGACAAAGCTGGTGAGTGATTCAACGGCGCCAGTAAACTCACTGGTGACAAGAAGTGGAATGTGATTTGACACAGCAAGCTGAGCCAGCAACGCATTGGATAGTGTTGCGCTTTGCAGTGCACCGACGATGCACCCAGACCAAGTCTGAGTCCAATCAATTTGATTGATGTCGTTCGATGAAATTGCAACGCAGTGCTCACCCACAAACTCTAGGATAGTCTGGAGGTTATTGCGCACTTGCGAATCGTCAGCAATAACAAGAAGTTTAGCTAAGTCTTGCATGTGTCAGGAATAATGCCTTGATAAGTCAACCTATGCATCTTTACGCATCTAAAATAGAGGCAATAAACAGGCTCTATAAACACCACTTGCGTTTTATAAAACAGATGTTTAGGTACAAAAAACGCCATTAGGCTAAGAATGGCGTCTATTCTATTGGCATTAATATAAGAAGGCAACTGACGCACTGCCAGTTTAAGAGGTTTATTCCGCTTAAATACCTACTTCTTGAGCAGTTAAGTTATGATAATTCGCTGGGATTTGATCCCACGCAGACTTTATCTCACGGATGATCTCAATCACGTCATCAATCGGCTGCGGGTTATTTTCATGGTTTGCCGCGGTAATTTGACCAATCATAAATTCGTACAATTGATCTAAGTTTTTCGCGATATCGCCGCCGTCATCCATAGATAAACAGCTACGAAGGGCGATAATGATGTCCAGAGCTTTACCAATGCGCTCACCCTTAACAGGAATGTTGCCCTGCTCCATCGCCGCTTTTGCTTGGATTAGCCTTTCGATAGCGCCACCCATAAGCATTTGGATAACTTTGTGCGGCGAGGCAGCCGTTAACTGACTGTCTACAGAAACTTTCTTGTATGCTTGCAATGAACCACGCATCACTATCCTCTCAAATAAATTTTTTGTACTGCTGTAAGGAACGTTTACCGTGTCGGTATTTTCTTAACGACTGTCCCAATTGTTCCGTTTTTGATTCCATCAGCTGCGCAATATGGCGAGTCGACTCGACCACCTGCTGCCACTGAGCACTTTGCTGCAGGTTCGGATTCCTTTTGCAGACATCAATAATGGTTTTGATTAACTGTTCTCTTTTATCGACCAACTGATGAATTTCTTCAGTTTCTGGGTCGATATTTTCTATCAGAGATAATAAACGGTGATCTAAATCACTTAACTCATTGAAAATAAGCATTTAATTAACTCCGTACGGATAATCATCATGATAAGGCATTCATCATGCCCGCGAGCTGAGCTTGCATCTTACCCGTCGCATCTTGCATCGCTGCAAACTTGTCCTGGGTACGCTTTTCAATACCTTGCATACGCCTATCTAGCGACGCTTGGTCATCATTGAGGCGATAGTTTTGCTCCGACAAGCTCTTTTCTCGGGTGCGAATCGAGCCCGTCATTCCCGTCATACTATGAATCGCATCTTCGACTTTTTTGGCAAAACCATTATTGCCACCGAAAAAGTCGCCCAATTTACCAAAGTTGTTATTGAGCTGTTTATCAAGCATCTGATAGTTGATTTCAAGGCGCCCTTCCCGTGTGGTGGTAATGCCAAACTCAGTCAGTGACTGAAGATCTTTCGGCGCCCCTTCGACACTGCTTGAAAACACACTTTTTAGCCGTGAGTCGGCACTGCGCACGATACTATCGCCGGCCAGCGGTCCTGCTCGCCCTGTTGTCGGGTCAACCTTGGATAAGTCTTGCGAAACTTGGTAGAACTGGTTGTAAGCATTGACGAACTGTTCAATATCAGCACGTACGCTGTCTCTGTCGTACTCAACGCCAATCTCTGCGGCACGTTCGCCAGGCTTAGTGGTGCCTTTTAAGGTAAGATCGACACCTTCAATGGCATCTTCTATCACATTGTTGTGGCTTGAGAGCTCGGCAACACCATCGAGAAGGACAACCGAGTCTTGCGCCGATTGAACTTCAGACATCCCCATGTAAATTTGCATCGAACGCTGAGCTTCAGCAAGTTCTGACTGGATAGCCTCAACTTTTTCTAACCGTTCACGCTCTTCTGGCGACAGTTTTTCACGCTCAAGTTTTTTGGCTTCTTCCTCGGTCATTTCGCCATCGGCCACCGCCTTGGCAATGGCTGCTTTCTCAGCTTCGAGCTCTTGTTCGAGTTTGGCTTGCGCTTCTTCAGGAGTGACATAAGAGTCGGTTAAGGTACCGGAGGCAGTATTCGACCAACCCGGTACTTGTTTGGACTTTTCAAGCGCTTTTTCATCAAGCTCAGGCTCTGGAGCTTGGTAGGAATCCATTAGAGTGCCAGAGGCCGTTTCGGTCCAGCCAGGAATGGTATCT
The DNA here is from genome assembly GCF_036245475.1 of Vibrio sp. 10N. NCBI lineage: Bacteria > Pseudomonadati > Pseudomonadota > Gammaproteobacteria > Vibrionales > Vibrionaceae > Vibrio > Vibrio sp. 10N. The sequence continues at coordinate 2,490,722 of NZ_BTPM01000001.1, forward strand.
TCAGGGCGGCCAGAATTTGCCTCCTGAGCGTTTTCGGGACTCGTTTCGCCTTCTTGCGCGGCTTGCTCGGCACTTTTCGCGTCTTCAACTGCCTTCCCATCAACGATTTGGCCATCAACGGTTTCTTCGCCAGATTGCTCAGTTTCTTGCCCTTCACCAACCGCTTGCGCTTGATTGGCCTCATCACCGTCTTGTGGTGGCAAACCTAATACGCTCAGCGCTTCTGCTTGCGCTTGTTCGAGATCGCGCACACGCTGCTCTATGGTTTTGTACTCAAAACGAAACAAGTCATTGCCAGGCTCTGCTTCAACGCCAATCGTTAGCGCTTTTTCAGCACCAGATTGATCAGAAGCAACAATGAGCCTTGGGCCATTACGGTCTTTGATGATGGACGCTCTCACGCCGGGGTTATCACTGGCACCATTGATGGCTCTCACCACGTCGGTGAGTCTGGAATTCTTACGAAGGGATAAATCGAACTGCTCGTCGCCAAGAGAAATTTGCAGCTTACCCGGGCCAAATCGCGTGTCATCAGGGATGACGTCCGAGGCAATTTTGTGGCTTTGTGCAAGCTGCAAGACATCGACAGCATATTTGCCAGCGATCGCATCTGTGGTCGCTGTGGCTGTGACAATATTTTCTTCAGTACTATTTACGCTGCGCAGGGCAAACGCTTTTTCCTGACGAAAATTTGCCATCAGGTTTTTCATCGTATCGAGTGATTCACGGAGCCGTCCATAGGCACTGATACTGGTATCAATTTTTGCGCGTTCAAAATCAATACGTTGCTGCTTTGGTATGCGCTCCGCATCGACGATTTTGCTCACCATGGAATTGATATCCATGCCAGATGACATCCCTATCGGGCCCATTATTCACCAAACTACTTCAAATCTATACCCACCTGAACTCGATTGAGTCAGGCATTACACCAGCATGTCTATGGTTAACGAGCCATGCTGTTCGATGCGGCGTAAAACGTCGAGCAGTTCTTCATCCGGAAACTGGCGGATCACATCCCCGGTTTCCTTGGCATACACAGTGAAAATGTTGCGGCCAGATTCTTCGTCGACACGAAACGATAATCCCGTATTCATGTCGCTCAAAAACTTATCCAGTCGCTCGACCATTTTCTCGCGTTCAGCATCATTAAGTTGCTGTCGCTCATTGGCAATGCGTTGAATGACTTCGGTGGCTTTCTTGTTAGTCAGCTCCGGCGTCTCGGTTTTATTGACCTCGTCAACCGACTGAGATTTCTCTTTATTCTCGGTCGTTACCTGTTGCGAGGCGGCATCTTTAGTATTTTTTGAAGCAAGTTCTGTGCCACTCGATGAGGCAAAAGGCTGAAGGTTCGATGCGTAGGATGAAATGTCCATTCTCGCTCTCCCGGTTCTAACCTTGTATTGTCCAACTCCAACAGTGGTACTTCTTGTTGAGCAATAGCATTGAAATTGGAAGTTGGCGGTAAAGGGATGTTACCGCCAACCAACCTGCCTAAGGTCTACGACGCAATTAGCCTAGTAGGCTAAGTGCTGCCGATGGAGACTGTTTCGCTTGAGCAAGAATCGAGGTACTTGCTTGTTGCAAGATTTGATTCTTAGTCATAGATGTCGTCTCTTTTGCGTAGTCCGTGTCTTTAATGCGGCTGTTAGACGCATTCACGTTCTCGTTGATGTTGCTTAGGTTGTTGATAGCGTGGTTGAAACGGTTTTGGAAAGCACCAAGTTCAGCACGTTGAGAGTCAACACTCTTAAGAGCGCCGTCAAGCACTGCAACGGCTTCTTGAGCGCCAGCTACCGATGTCACATCGATATCTTTCACTGTCACATCTTGACCCGCGCCGATGCTAAGATCAGAAGCTAGAGAACCACCAAACGTCACATCGCCCGTTACTTTTTGCGTTGAAGCGTAAAGCTGCAGTTTGCCATCATCGCCAACAGACGCTTTCACATCTTCACTTTGACCATTGATGTACGTGGCTAGCTGCTCGATGTCGTCGCCTTCTTTAGCTTGGATATCTAGAGTTTGAGCCTCACCTTGTTTGTCGGTGTACGACATGGTCAGGTTAGCGCCTGCACCAACAGCCCAGTCTGCGTCTGCGCTGACGGTTGAACCGTAGCTCTTACCACCCATTTCTGCAGTATCAGAACGTAGGTTACCCATAGAAAGCATAACTGCTTCACCAGAGTCCGCACCGATTTGGAAAGATTGTGTGCCGTAAGTACCGTTAAGAAGACGGTTACCACCGAAAGAGGTGGTTTCTGCGATACGGTTTAGTTCGTCATTAAGCGCTGTCACTTCTTCTTGAATAGCAACACGCTCTGACTTTGAGTTTGAACCGTTAGCCGATTGAAGCGATAGGTCACGCATACGTTGCAGGATGTTGGTGGTCTCATTCATCGCACCTTCTGCTGTTTGCGCGATAGAAATACCATCGTTCGCGTTTTTCACCGCCATGTCTAGGCCGCGGCTTTGTGACGTCAAACGGTTAGAAATCTGTAGACCCGCAGCGTCGTCTTTTGCGCTGTTGATTTTATAGCCAGAAGACAAACGCTCCATTGATTTTTGTGTACCTTCCGCAGCGGTATTTAGGTAGCGCTGGGCGGTCATTGCAGACACGTTAGTGTTTACATTAATTGCCATATTGATCTCCTTAGGCATTTAGGGGTAGATGGCCTCTGTGTCTCTCACCTCACGTTGGCACATCTGATTTCATTTCTCTCAATCCCTGTAACGGCGATTCATTTAGAAGCTTTAGAAAAAAAATGCGATTTTTTTGTCGTAAATTCAATTGATTGAATAAATGTGAGCTTGATCGTAATTGGCAGAGCGTATCGTAAGTAAGAAAGAGCTGAACTTGGGAGCATCAAAACGGCAAAAAAAAACCAGAGCCTAGGCTCTAATGCCGATCAGTTAAACATTAATCGGCAGATCAATTGAATGATCCCACCAGTGTGTAAAAATCCGATAGACCCTGTTTATCGGATTTTTTTATGCACGTTTCTCAAGCCCTCGACATCATCAACAACTACAAACCAAATCAAGTTGAAACTCTCGCAGACCTCTTACCTATTGAACTCATCAAAGAAGCCTATGAACTGACAGATACTGTCACCCTTAGAAAACGAAAACTGACTTTGGAATCGATGGCATGGCTGTTAGTTGGAATGGCTATCTATAACGACAAGTCTATGGCTGATATCGTAAATATGCTCGACATTGTTGACCGTTCGGGTAAGCCGTTTGTTGCTCCAAGCGCACTAACACAGCGCAGAAAAAGTCTCGGTGAATCTGCCGCTAAAGCTCTTTTTGAGTGTACTCAAAGCCATTGGTTCGCACACGCTAACCTTCCAAATTGGAATGGGCTTACGTTGTTAGGTGTCGACGGGGTCTTGTGGCGCACTGAAGACACGGAAGATAACGCTAGCGCTTTTGCCAAGCCCACCAATCGAGACGGTATAGAAACGCAGTATCCACAGGTTCGCATGGTATGTCAGATGGAATTAAGCAGTCATTTAATCACAGGCAGTGCCTTTGACTGTTATAGCGTCAATGAAATGAAGTTAGCAGAACAACTCATAGAAACAACGCCTGATAATAGCTTAACGCTCTTCGATAAAGGCTTTTACTCTCTTGGTTTACTGGATGCATGGAGCTCACAGGGGCTCAATCGACATTGGCTTATCCCGATGAAGAAAGGTCTAAATTATGAGGTCGTTCAGTCTCTTGGCCGACAAGACAAACTAATAAAGCTGAAGAGCAATCCGCAAGCGCGTAAGAAATGGCCGAAGTTAGGACAAGAGGTTGTTGTACGTTTAATCACGAGAGTCAAAGACGGCAAGCAATACGATGTTCTCACTTCAATGCTTGACCCTATGCTTTATCCAAAAGCAGATATTGTAGGTTTATATGGGTATCGTTGGGAAATTGAACTCGGCTACAGGGAGCAAAAACAATATATGCTAGGGAATCGCCTTACGCTGCGCAGCCGACTCCCAGAGCTCGTTAAACAAGAACTCTGGGGGATATTACTGACATACAACTTAGTCAGGTATCAAATGGTTCAGATGTGTAACACATTGAATGGCGACTACTTACCATACCAACTTAGCTTCAATGGAGCATTAGCTCACATCATGCGCCTGATAGTGGGGCTTCCATACTCGTCACCAGGAGCAATACCGAGGCAACTCCAAAACTTCTACTCAATGAGCGAGAGCCTAATACTTGAGCCTAGGCGGGAAAGATCCTTCCCAAGGGTAGTGAAGAAAAAGCCAAGCCGATACCCGAGAAAAAACAATGCCGCTCACCTTAAGTGAACGGCATTAGAGCCTAGGCTCTGGTTTGTATAGCTGGTTGGGTATTTTGATTAACCCAGTAGGCTTAGTGCCGCGTTTGGCGCCTGTTTCGCTTGCGCCAAGATTGAGCTTGATGCTTGCGATAGGATTTGGTTCTTAGTCATCGCCGTCGTTTCTTTCGCGAAGTCAGTATCTTTGATACGGCTCTTCGACGCGTTCACGTTCTCGTTGATGTTATCCAAGTTGTTGATTGCGTGGTTGAAACGGTTTTGGAATGCACCAAGCTCTGCACGGTGGCTGTCCACGTATTTTAGTGCTGAGTCTAGGATAGCAACTGATTCTTGAGCGCCACCAACAGATGTTACGTCAATCGTATCAACCGTTACCGCTTGACCTGCTTGCATGTCTAGGTCACTTGCTAGGCCGCCAGAGAAAGCCACAGTGCCGTCAACTTTGTTGTTACCAGCAAATACTTGTAGCTTACCGTCTTGGTCTACAGACGCTTTTACCATGTCAGTTTGACCGTTGATGTACGTCGCTAGCTGCTCAATATCATCACCCTCTTTCGCATTGATGGTGATAGTTTGTGAGTCGCCAAAGCTGTCTGTTAGGTCAATCGTTAGGTCGTTAGCACCTGCCGCTACGCTCCAGTCTTTGTCTTTCGCGTTCGCAGCTTGGTAGCTAGTGCCGCCCATTTGTGCGTTGTCAGAGCGCATGTCACGTAGGCTCAGCATCACCGCTTCACCGTTGTCAGCACCGATTTGGAATGACTTAGTACCGTGTGTGCCGTTAAGTAGCTTGTTACCACCAAAAGACGTGGTTTCTGCAATACGGTTTAGTTCGTCGTTCAGTGCCGTCACTTCTTCTTGAATCGCAACACGCTCAGCTTTTGAGTTAGAGCCGTTTGCCGATTGAAGTGATAGATCACGCATACGTTGCAGGATGTTAGTGGTCTCGTTCATCGCACCTTCAGCAGTTTGTGCGATAGAGATACCATCGTTAGCGTTACGTACAGCAACATCAAGACCACGGCTTTGTACGTTCAAACGGTTAGAGATTTGTAGACCCGCTGCGTCATCTTTAGCACTGTTGATTTTGTGGCCAGAAGACAAACGCTCCATTGAAGCTTGTTGAGCTTGGTTTGCGTTATTTAGGTAACGCTGCGCTGTCATCGCTGATACGTTTGTATTTACATTCACTGCCATGTTGTTTCTCCAATTGATTTTCCGGTGTAGCGGTTTCCGACGTCTCGGAAAACCAAGTAGTTCTCTCAAAGTTAATCTTTTAACGACACGGCGAAAAAAACCTTTAGGAAAAAACGGAAAAAATTTAGATAAAACATCCGTTTGATTAGGAAATGAGCAAACGGCAACAATTTGCCAAAAAAGCCCTAAAGATCTGTAATCGGCGGCCGAAACAGTCAGATTTTTGCTTGGAAATTAGCTCGGAAAGTACGGAATATCAGGGGTTGGGGGGATAAGGTTACAAGGGGTTAATAGAATGAACAGTTTCCTAGAGCCCAAAAAAGAAAAAGCCCCTATTCCTTTGAGAGAACTGGGGCTGGATGGAAGCCATGGCCTGTGTGGAGATCAAGAGAAATGAACACAATCCGGCGTTCCGACATACCTCATGGCCGTATCAGGGCAGGTTGAGAGAGAGAGAGCCCCAACACTTTCACAAGGTATGCTTGCCAAGCAATAAGATAATTACGCCACGTCTGGCTAGGTATCCTCTGCTTTATCTGGACGTCTTACTATTGTAGTAGTGACATCGCAGAGTTAGGCAACTGTTTCGCTTGAGCAAGAATCGAGGTACCTGCTTGTTGCAGGATCTGGTTCTTAGTCATAGCGGTGGTCTCTTTAGCGAAATCCGTATCCTTGATGCGGCTGTTCGACGCTTCAACGTTTTCTTGGATGTTCGCCAAGTTATTAATACTGTGGCTCAGACGGTTTTGCTTGGCACCTAGGTCTGCACGCTGCGCGTCGACATACTTGAGGGCTGAATCGAGTACCGAGATAGCGTTTTGTGAGCCCGCTACCGTGGTCATATCGATATCTTGTACTGTGGTTTGCACCCCAGTGTTGGTCAGATCTAAATCTGTCGCAAGACCACCAGAGATAGTTACATCTCCCTCTAGGTCCGGCTCAGCAATAAAGATTTGCAGCTCACCGTTATCACCAACCGATGCATTCACCAAGTCAGATTGACCATTGATGTAAGTCGCTAGTTGCTCGATGTCATCGCCCGTTTTCGCAGCAATGTCTACCGTTACCGCTTCACCTGCTTTTGTGGTGAACTCGAATTTTAAGTCGGCAGCGTTAGGGTCTACCGACCAGCTTGAATCTTTCGCATTTGCTGCAGTAAACGTGGTACCGCCCATACGGAAATCATCAGCGCGGATGCTGGTCAGCCCCATGATCATCGCTTCACCAGAGTTGGCACCGATTTGGAATGAGGCATCACCAAACGAGCCGTTAAGCAAGCGACGGCCACCAAACGATGTGGTCTCTGCAATACGGTTTAATTCCGCTTGCAATGCCATCGACTCTTCATTAATAGCTTGACGCTCTGATGGCGAGTTAGTGCCATTTGACGATTGAATCGCCAGATCACGCATACGCTGCAGGATATTGGTCGACTCATTCATCGCCCCTTCTGCGGTTTGTGCAATCGAGATACCGTCGTTAGCGTTTCGCATTGCCACATCCAAACCACGAGACTGCGCGGTTAGGCGATTAGAAATTTGCAAACCTGCTGCATCGTCTTTGGCACTGTTAATTTTATGGCCTGATGACAAACGTTCCATCGACGTATTTAAGTCATTCGAGGACTTATTGAGATAACGCTGTGCGGTCATCGCAGAAACGTTAGTACTTACTGTAATTGCCATTTTGCTCTCCTAAATGAGTTCGCAAGCGCTTCAAGTTGGATTGCGACGCGGCCAGATAGCCGTTGGCAACGACTGACCGTCTACATCCACCTGATACCCCGTATCAGATGGAGTATCTGTTCAAATTCACTGCCTGAGCCCTGCCAAAACGGCAAAGCACAGTGGTTCAACTTAGTTAATACAAATCACGTGCCAAGTTTTAAAATACGAATCGAATTTTATTTTAATTATTAACAATCAATAATTTAGACGCACTCAATTCACCCAGCAAATAACCGACAGACAACCTATTGATTGAAGTGGCAAACTAGCAGGACACTGCTTTGCCGCTCTCTACTCTGCGACTTCACACAACATCTCATTTACTCGTTTGCGTTCCTGCTCCTAAGGCTTGGCACATAGGGCAACCGAGAACACAACGCGCTGAATTATAGATAGTTAAACAAAGTCAAATCTTTGGTCTTACCAAACGCTTGCTGTGATGCTTGCAGCGCTCTCGTATTTTCTTCAAATTCAATCACCGCTTTGGAGTAATCAAGATCCTCAAAGTGGCTTTTCGATCTTGCTAAAGCGAGCTTGTAGTCTTCATTTTGTGATTCTTGTATGTCCAGCGTATTCAACCTTGCACCGATATCCGTTCTGGCTTTTGTCAAATGCAAGAACGCTTGATGGAATTCTTCCGTAAACTGGTGCAGCTTAGCGGTTGCCGACGCATCGGAAACATCGTTGTCTAACCACTTAATCGTTTGATTAAACGTATCAAGCACACTAAATTGTTTTTTTGGTGTGAGTTCAATACTGTCGCCAGCACTGATCTGTCCCTTAACTGTAACAGTGAGATCTTTGTAGACAATGCCAGTGGTCGGCTCATAGTCTTCGACTTGAACAACCTTTCCATTACGCTCCAACTGATACGCAAAGTTATTCTGCCCCATGTCAACAAAGGTCACCTTATATGTACCGTCGTCTCTGGAGTCTTCGTTCTCAGCTCGATTGAGAAGGAGCTCTGATTTATTGGTTAGCGAGTAGTCTGGCTGATAGTCACCGAATGGGTTCTCTATTTCCATAAACAACTTACTACCTGGGTCGCTGGTGATGATCTCCATACTGTTAGAGATACGCATTTTTCGCTGATAGTCATCTCCTACATAGCGAACATCACCGTTGTTATCGCGAAGAAATGGCTGGAATTTCGGCTTGGTGCCCGCGAACACGTAGTTTCCCGATTCATCTTGGCTGTTCGCCAAGGCAATGAAGTTCCTCGCAAGCTCTTCTATTTCACGCGCTTTGGCCTCTCTATCTTGGGCAGATAAGGCACCATTGATCGACTCCATGGTCAATCGCTTTGCTTTATCAGAGAACTGTTCCGTTTCTCTGATCATGACTTCTTGATTCTCCAGTCTATTTCTCGTCAGCACGATGGCATCGTTATACTGCTCCAACTGCCTAGACTGCTGACCCACTTTTTGCAAATAGTGAACCGCGAGCGGATCGTCCGCTGGCTTCTGTAGCTGTTTGCCCGACGCAAGTTGCGCTTGGTTATGGTGAATTTTGTTTTCCTGACGACGCAGGTCATTCTGAACAGTTTGATAGTTATGAAAACTAGAAATGCGATTCATCATGTTCCATCACCTCCTATCGCAATGCCAAAATGGTATCGAAGGTTTCATTGGCCGCCTGCATCACGCGAGATGAGGCCATATACGCCTGCTGAAACTTCATCATATTGGCCGCTTCTTCATCGAGATTGACCCCAGAGATGGACGCAACCCGACTTTTAGCAGATTCGTGCTCAAGGTTAGCGACCTCTTGTAATCTCGCCGCTGTAGAGGCCTGTAAACCGACATCAGTATTCAAGTTATGGTAGATATCAACGATTGTAGAGTCGCCACCATTGACGGACTTATCGGTTTGAATGTTAAGCATCTTGCGCAAGTTCCCGTTATCACCCACCGAAACGGTCAGGTTAGCGGTAAACTTATCATTCGGCAAAGCACCGGCGGACAGTTCAAAGGTCGTCCCCATCACGGTGACAGGCTCCTCAGGGGGATAGCACTGAGGTTCAAGAACGACATTGCCTTTTGTATCCGTGACTGCGAATTCCTCACCCGTTGGTGAAACGATCACTTCAAACTCACGTAACTCACCCGCCGCAAGAAGTTTAAAACTCGCCGTACCTAGGGCCTGAGTTGTCGAAGCTTCAAAGCTCTGAGCGGTAATTCGACTTGGATCGGTGGTTTGCATCTCGAGTTGTGCAGCACCATGACGAGTCGGCCGAATTAGAAATCGTTCGCCAGTCTCTGGTTCCTCATTGATCGCCACGAAAAAGCCGTCTAGATAAAAACCTGAATCCTTCTCTTCAACCTGCACTGTTTCGCCCGTTGGTTTGGTTACGATATAGTTGTTACCGTCATAACGAACCGCATATTCCCCCCCCTTCAACTGTTCTGTGTTAGCAATATACACAGCAATATCAGCTTCAGAGTCTTTTGAAGTCACAACTCGAGATTTGGCAATGCGGTCACTGTTAGGATCAACGAAGATATCCCGACCGATACGACCATTCAGATCAATACCTTGCCTTTGTAGCTTATTCACTTGATGAGAAAATACCGTCGACAATCTTCCCAACTCGTCCATCAAATAAGGTACATCTTTGTCCCTAAAGTTCAGCATCCCTTCAATTTTTCCGCCAATATCATCGGGCTTGATGGCTTTAATACCTTTACCTTCTATCATCGCCAAGCGCCGTTGGTGAACGTCGGGGTGACCGTCGATCATCTTCAACTGACTGGCCTCAGTTCCAGAAACGAGGGTATGACCATTACCAATGTGGACGTTAAATCCTTCTGACTCAGCTCTTGGGGTCACTGTCACCTTGGTATATTCTGACAGCTCCTTGACTAACATCTCATGCTTATCCATGAGGTCAATATGTGGTCCTGGCATTTTGGTCATCAACCGATGAACATCTCTGATTTCTAATGCCAGCTGATTGACGCGCTCAATACTCATATCGAGCTTCTTATTTGCCGTATCTGCTTGCTGTCGAATAGACTCGTGGAAGTTATTCATGGTTTGACGTATCAGCTCAGATTTCTCCAGCACCACCTTTCGTGCACCTACATCATTCGGCGTATCAGCGAGCGTTTTAACTGAGTCAAACCAATCATTAAGGTTTTCAGGGATTTTTTTCGACGCCACCGATGACAGCATGCTCGACAACAAGTCGATGTTCGACAAGCTTTCATTGCGGAAATTCATCTGAGTAGTGGCCATATTGAGCTCTTTGACGGCAAACTGATCCCAAGAGCGGCGAACATTTTCCACATGCACACCCATACCGTAGGTTTGCCCACCAAACTGCCTAGGATCACTGGTACCCTGAACCACAGATTGACGGCTGTAACCTTCTGTATTTGCATTAGAAATGTTATGACCAGTCGTAGTTAACTGTCTCTGAGCTGTGAGTACACTTTGTGTACCTAAGTTCAGAAGATCTGACGCCATATCGCCCCCAAAAACCTCAATATCGGGCAATAATCGTCATGATTTGCCCGTCGTTGACAGTTAAAATGCAACATGTATGCCAGTTGGTAGAAATAGTCGGAAGTAGATGTTTTTATGGACAAAAAACGACCAGCACTCTGTCGTTTTTTATGCTAGAAACGACATCGCTCGGCCTGTGAGCCGAGCGATGATTATTGGAATGTTGATGTAGACTAAAGCGCCATATCATCAATCTGCTTTTTCACCCTAAGTACCTTATCGGCATAACTTGGGTCGGTAGCGTAACCCGCTTTATGAATGTCACGAATGAACGACTCAGAGCCTTCACTGCGATTCAGTGCCGATTGATAGCGCGGGTTTTCATTCAAGAACTTCACATAGTCATTAAAGCTCTCTTCGTAGGTGCGATAAGAGCGGAATGCGGCACGCTCTTGCACCGGCACATTTTGATGGTATTCCAAGGTTTGCGTTGCCACCTTGTCACCACCCCAGCTCCGGTCGGCTTTGATGTTAAATAGGTTGTTACTGCTACCTTGGCTGTTGTTGACCACTTTTTGCCCCCAACCCGTTTCTAGTGCCGCTTGCGCTAACAGTAGCGAAGAGTCCACGCCCAGCGATTTCGCCGCACGATCGGCATAAGGTTTCAGCGAGCTCACGAAACGCTCTGGCGTTGCAAAGTCGACTTGTTTGGCGTTGGTTCTTGTGCCATCGAGTCCCAATGCTGCAGCCGTACGGCGCGCTTTGGCTTCATCGTACTTAGCTTCACGCTCTGGCAAATCAAACGACTCATTACGCACGCGAAGTTCATGGTTGGTAGCCGCTTGCGACTCTGGCGCACGCGCAGCACCTAGCTGAGCGACAATCATGTCCGCAAGCCCTAGGGAGCCATTCGCGCTTAACTCACTCGACATCTGCTCATCGAGCATCTGGCGATAGAACTGGCTGTTTTGGTTCATAGATAAGTCCGACTCGAAATGCGTATTCGCATCACGCATCGACTTAAGCATCATAGTGGTAAAGATAGATTCGAACTGACGCGCTGCCGCTTTCAGTGCTGCATCATCGTCACCTTCTTTGCCGCTGACCGCTTGCTGACGAAGTTTGTCTAGGCTGCCGATATCGTGAATAAATCCGATATCGTTGGGGTTTTTCATCATGTTAGCGCTCCTAGATTACGATCAGCTGGCCTTCGATAGCGCCAGCTTGTTTTAGCGCTTGCAAAATCGCCATCAAATCCGATGGTGCCGCACCAACTTCATTGACGGCACGCACCAAGTCATCAAGCGTCAAACCTGGTTCAAACTTAAACATTTTGCCCGAGCCTTCGGTCACTTGAATGTCCGAGTTCGGTACAACCACCGTCTCACCACCAGCAAAAGCATTTGGCTGACTAACGCGAAGGTTCTCTTTGATCGCTACCGTCATACCACCATGGGTCACAGCCGCCGCTTTCAGCTTGACGTGTTTGCCCACTACGATGGTGCCAGTACGTGAGTTAACAATAATTTTTGCGCCGCTGTCGGCGGTATCAAATTCCACATTTTCCACCGCAGATAGAAAGGCAACACGCTGGCTTAAATCACGTGGCGCACGAACGCGTACCGAAGTTGCATCCAATGCGTTCGCCATTTGCGGTCCTAAGAAGTCATTAATGGCATTGGCCATGTTTTGCGCCGTAGTAAAGTCTGACTCTAGCAGGTTAAAGGTGATGTAATCGCCGCGAGAAAATGGGCTTGGTACTTCACGCTCTACCGTCGCACCACTTGAGATCATGCCAACTACAGGGTTGTTACCCACAATCTTTGAACCGTCGAGACCTTCAGCACTAAATCCGCTCACAACTAAGTTACCTTGAGCAACGGCGTAAACTTCACCATCCAAGCCTTGCATAAAGGTTTGCATCAGTGTGCCGCCGCGGAGGCTTTTTGCCGCCCCGATAGACGACACGGTGACATCAATTTTTTGCCCCGGCTTTGAGAAAGCAGGCAGCTCTGCAGTTACGATAACCGCTGCAACGTTTTTGAATTTAGGTTTAAATCCGATTGGCATTTGAATGCCAAACTTTTCCAGCATCGAACGGAAACTTTGCTCGGTGAACGGTGTTTTTTCACCGGTACCCGGCAAACCCGTTACCAGACCGTAACCCACCAATTGGTTACTACGCACACCGGCAACTTCTGACACATCCTTAATGCGTGCCGCTTGTACACTTGCCGCGGCAAAGCACAAACCCAATAGTAAAAACGTAAACTTTTTCATGATGTTACCCTAAAAACAAACAAACCCTCTTAGGAGAGGGTTTGCCGCTTACGATTCGATTAATCCACTCCTATAAGGAGACATTAAAAAATCGTGCCAAGAATCCAGGTTCTTGCATATCTTGTTGGTTTCCAGTGCCAGAATACTGAATTCTTGCGTTAGAAATACGGTTTGACGCAATGGTGTTATCAAACTCAATGTCATCTGGGCGAATCGTGCCACTTAAACGAATGTACTCGTCACCGGTGTTCAATGTTAGCCATTTTTCACCACGAATCACCAGATTGCCGTTCGCAAGTACTTCGATGACTTCTACGGTAATCGAACCGGAAATGCTGTTACTTTGGTTTGCTGACGCATTGCCTTTAAAGCTGTTGTCGTTTTTCAGCTCATAAGAAAAATCATAGTCGTTAATCGTCACCGGACGACCACCGACAGCCAGAGGTTCCATTGATGAGTCGTTGGCTTTTGACAAATCCGCATCGGCACTTTTTGCCGCTTTCGTCGCTTCATTCAACTCGACAGTAATGATGTCACCAATACCGCGTGGTTTAGAGTCGTCATACCAATCACGTGCATAGTTGGTGTTAAACAGCGAACCTGTTGCCGCCGCGTAATGCTCTGGTTTGCTCTTCGGATGAATCGGTGCCCAAGCTGGGTCGTCTGCGACTGGATCCGTACGGCCACGCAGAGTATCTACAATGCCTGTTGATTGAGAACGATCGCCCTCTACCGCATCAACCGCCGTAGTGCTATCCGCGACTTCGTCGACGGTTTCTTGTGGCCCAAACTGCGCACAACCAGACAAGACTGCCAATAGCGAGATACAAAACAGTTTTTTCATAAGTCAGACCTCTTACTATAGCTGCTGGTTAGCAAAGCTCATCATCTTGTCGACCGACGAGATCACTTTGGAGTTCATTTCGTAAACGCGCTGCGCTTCAATCATGTTAACCAGCTCTTCCGTCACGTTCACGTTTGAAGTCTCTAGCGTTGATTGACGAATTTTGCCAAAGCCATCAAGACCTGGAACGCCTTCGTTTGGATCGCCACTGGCACCCGTTGGTAAGTAAAGGTTTTGACCAATCGGCTCAAGGCCGCCTGGGTTAATAAAGTCAACGGTCGTGATGTTACCCACCACCTGGTTATCTTGCTGGCCACGCACTCGCACTGACACTTCGCCATCGGTACCGACAGTAATCGAAATCGCGTCTTCTGGAATGGCAATTTCTGGCTCTAGGGCATAACCGGCACCGGACGTCACAATGATGCCTTCATCGTTTAGCGTGAACTGACCGTTACGGCTATAACCAATGTTGCCGTCTGGCATTAACACTTGGAAGAAGCCATCGCCTTCGATCATCATGTCTAGGCTGTTGGTGGTGGTTTGCGCATTACCCGGAGTGTGAATTTTCTGAGTCGCAACCACTTTTGAACCAGCACCCAACATTAGGCCGCTTGGCAGCTCCGTGTTTTGCGATGACTGACCGCCAGGCTGGTTGATGTTCTGATAAAACAGATCTTCAAATACCGCTCGGCTTTTCTTGTAGCCAACGGTTGAGGCGTTCGCCAAGTTGTTTGAGATGGTTGAAATATTGGTTTGCTGCGCGTCTAAGCCAGTCTTACTTACCCAAAGTGCCGGATGCATATTCTTCCCCTATGTCCTTACCATTAACCCATGCGCAGCAGTGAATCAGACGCTTTGTCCATGTCTTCTGCTGTACTCATGAGTTTCACCTGCATCTCAAACTGACGCTGCAGATCGATTAAACTTGTCATTTCACCAACGGCATTGACGTTACTGCCTTCCACTGCGCCAGTCATCAACTGCACAGCAGCAGAGGCTTCAAAACCAAGTGCAGGATCTTTGCTGCGGAACAAACCGTTGGTGTCTTTGAATAGTGAGCGATTATCGGTGTTAGTGAGCTTGATACGATCCACCACTTCCATTTCATCGGCAGGGGCATCTTGAGGGATAACCGATACAGTACCATCGCGACCGATTTCGATTTTTCTCAATGGCACCGGAACAGTAATCGGTGTGCCACGCTCGCCTAATACCAAATGACCATTGCTGTTCGCCAACAAGCCATTTTGATCAACTCGTAGACTGCCATTTCGAGTAAGGCCCTCTTTACCAGTTTTATCCAGCACAGAAATCCAACCTTGGCCTTCAATAGTCACATCGAGATCGCGACCGGTGGTCACAACACTGCCCTGCTCGAAGCTATGTCCAGGACGCTCTGTCATGCTAAACACACGGCTTGGCAAACCTTCACCATAAGCTTGCATTGAGCGCGCTTGGGCAAGGTCGGCACGAAAGCCAGGTGTGCTTGCGTTAGCAAGGTTATTCGCTCTTAGTTGCAAAGCCTGCATATTTTGCTTTGCACCGCTCATGGCGAGATACAGGGCACGATCCATTGATAGCTCCAATATTCAAAGTACGAGAGCAATAAAGCAATCTCTATGCCAATATTTATTTTCTATATTTATCAGATGGATACAGTAATTTAGAGTCAGTAATTGCCAGATCGGCAAGGGAGGCAGGCGCGGCAATGGCAAGGAATAACGGCAACGCGGCACCGGGCGGCAAAACATTGCTGAAAAAACACACACAACCACGTGACAGGTAAAAACCTATCACGCGGTTATTTATTATAAAAACCCAGCTATTAAAACCCAGTTATCGAGCTAACTGCGATTAACGAATTTGCAGGATGTTTTGTTGCAGCTGGTTGTGTACGTCCAATGCACGCGAGTTTGCTTGGAAGTTACGCTGCGCTGAAATCAGATCCACGAGCTCTTGGGTCATGTCGATGTTCGACTGCTCTAGGGTGCCGTTATTAACCGTACCAAAAGAGCCTTTGTTGGATTCACCCCAGATCTTTTCACCAGATGCAGAAGTCGCATCCCACTGAGTGCCGCCTTTCTTGTCAAGACCTTGCTCGTTAGCAACACGAACCAATGCCACACGGCCAAGGTTGACGTTTTTGCCGTTTGAGTAAGTACCCAGTACGTTACCCGCTTCGTCAAAGTCGACTTTGGTCAAAAAGCCTGGCATCGCACCATCTTCATCAAGCTTAGTGATTTCAAATGGGGCTGCAAATGACGTATGCGTACCTAGCTTCATGTTGATCGCCTGTGAAGGATCTGCATCGTTCAAGTCAATGCCCGCATCCGCAAAGCTGACCGTTTTCACTGGTGCACCGCCGTTCACCTGGTTAAAGGTGCCGTCATTTTTGAATGTGATGGAGTGACCCACGTGGCCGTTTGCTGCCGTCGTATCACCCGTTTCAATGTTCAGCGGCTTTTCACCCTGACCATCGGTTAGCGTGTAGAACGCATTCCAAGTATTTGGCGTCGCTGGGTTGCTTGATTTTAGGTAGTAGGTGGTCATTTTATATGACTGACCTTTTGAATCCGTCACTGTTACCGATGTGGCACGGTCATAAGACGTTTCATCGTTAAAGTTAAACTGTGTCGGATCGTTTTCTTCCGCGCTCGCTGGCAGGTTCGCACCTAACTCAACGTTTTTGGTTGCTTCAGGAACACCATATTCCGCTCGAACTTCAATCGGCTCTGCTTCATAAGAAGTCACTTGGTCGGTTTTTGGATCGACCTTGTAACCAAGCAGGAACTCATCGTTAGACGTCACGAGCATGTTATCTTTGTTTAAGTGAAACGCACCGTTACGCGTCAGTTCGTTTTGCTGCGGAGTGAGGCGATCTTTTGCCACTGCAAAGAAACCTGTGCCGCTGATACGAAGATCCATTGGGTTGTTGGTATAAATACTCGACCCTTCATGGAACTGCTGCGCGACTTTGCTCGCCTGCGCACCGCCACCTGGGGTGGTTTTTGCGTTAGTGAACAAAGAATTTGAGTACACATCGCCAAATTCCGCACGCGACTCTTTAAAGCCGTATGTGTTGGCGTTGGCAATGTTGTTACTGGTGGTATTCAGATCTAGCTGTGCCGCAGATAGACCGCTTAAAGATACATATGACATTCCTAATCTCCTAATCTAACCAGCGGTTATGCTTTGCCGACTTCCAGTACTTCTGCCAGTCGAACTGGACTTTCAAAGCCAGCTAGGTTGAGCAGTACGTTTCCATCGCCTTTACCAAGAAGTACACTGTTGACGTTGGCGTACGTCGACACTTCAAACTCTCGGCTTTCTCCTTCCATCAAGCCAGAGGCTTTCACTCTGTACTTGCCAGCAGGCATTGGATTACCTTGATCATCTTTGCCGTCCCACTCTACGCGTGCATCGCCGCCAGGCTGTGCACCCACATCGAAGGTACGAACCAATTGACCCATTTCATTTTCTACACGAACAAGCACGTTATCCATTGATTGCGGCAGTTTCACCATTGCGGCCATACCAGCATCAGCAGGTTTGATACCTGCCGCGCCCGGTACCAGCACGTCACGTCCCACTAACGAAGACGCTTGCAGCGCTTGGTTAGAAGTCATTGATGAGTTGAGGCTTTCGAACTGAGTGTTCATTTTGCCAATGCCATCCACGGTCGCGAATGACGCCATTTGCGCAATCATTTGGTCATTACTGACCGGCTTAAACGGATCCTGTTGAGACAACTGCTTAGTGAGTAATGACAGGAAATCTTCTTGTTTCAGATCCTGTTTACCCGTGCTCTCTTCAGTCTTGCTTTGATCTTGCAGTTTTTTTAATTGGTCAAGGTAGGATAAACTGCCTTGACCAACATTGTTGATTCCAGCCATGTGCTATCTCCTATCTCTATTTACCCATTCGCAGCGTGCTCATGAGCATCTGCTTACTCGCATCCGCCACCTGAACATTGGTCTGGTATGAGCGTGACGCTGAGATCATGTTTGCCATCTCTTCCATCACGTTGACGTTCGGCTTGTAGATGTAGCCTTCATCATTCGCTAATGGATGATCTGGGTTGTACTCCGCGCTTAGTGGTTTATCACTTTCCACAATGCCCATCACTTTCACCGGCACTGTGTGGTCGCGGTTGTATTTTGCTTTGTTCAGCTCAGCACCAAACACAGCATGGCGTGCCTTGTAGGTGTCTTTCGCTGAACTACTAATACTGTCGGCATTAGCGAGGTTACTTGAGGTGGTATTCAGACGAACCGATTCGGCGCTCATTGCGCTACCCGTTACATTGAAAACGTTAAATAAGCTCATCTAAATTACTCCCCTTTGATCGCTTTGGTCATGTTCTTGAACTTGCTTCCTAGAAAATCAATCGAAGCTTGATGACGCAATTGGTTCTGCATGAACAAGTTTCGCTCTAGATCCACATCGACGGTATTACCGTCGCCCGTATCTGGTTGAGTCGGAGTGCGGTACAACACTTCGCCAGAAACATTAGTGGAGGCAGAAATGTGCCGTCCATCGGTGCGGCTAAGACCAATACTTGCCCCTGAGCTTGCCGCTTTTAACGCACGGTCAAAGTCCATCCCTTTCGCCTTAAAGCCAGGGGTATTTGCCTGTGCAATATTGGTAGAGATGACTTCTGCATTCTTTTCACGTACCCCGACGGTATGTTGGTGAATGCCTAGTGCATTGTTAAAAGAGATGGCCATTGAAACCTCATCGTTCAAAAACAGGTGCCTGTCGTAGTTACAAAGCAATATCCGCGCCAAAAATGTTTGCCATTGTAAATAATTGCATTCATTTCTCTCGCGAGCCGGCCATTGAGCAAGTGCTATGGCGAAAACCGTCTTGCAAACACTGCGCCAATAACCCATTGGATGATTAGGAATGTCATAGCGCTGCTCATCCACAGCAGCGCTATGGGTGAGCATAGCAAATAAAAAAGCCTTGGTGATACACCAAGGCTTTAGCAAGAGATAACGATTAACGTTAGCGGCTAGGATTTGAGCTTGTAAATGATGCCCGGATTACAGCGCACCATCTCAAATTGATCGGTCAGGCCTGTCAGCGATTCTGAAGCGCCCAACAACAAATAACCGCCCGGATTTAAACTGCGCGCCATTTGATTTAGCACTTTAGCCTTCATATCCGGTGAAAAATAAATCAATACGTTACGACAAAAAATGATATCGAACTTACCGAGCAAGGCGTAAGAATCCATCAGGTTCTGCGGTCTAAAGTTGACCAAACGTTTCACATTGTCTTTGACCTTCATTTTACCGTTGCCCGCATCTTCAAAAAATACACGGCGACGCTCAGGCGACAAACCTCGGCCCAATGCTAAGTTGTCATACTCACCCACTCGACACATATCGAGCATGGTGTTTGAAATATCGGTAGCGGTGATTGAGACGTTTGGCAGTAAACCCGGTTTCTTGGTTTGCGTTTCTAGAATGGTCATGGCCATCGAGTAAGGCTCTTGACCGGATGAGCTTGCCGCTGACCAGATTTTAATTGGCCTTTTGTTGGCGGCCATCTCTGGCAACAGCTTATCGGCCAGCACCGTAAACGGATAACCATCGCGAAACCACAGAGTTTCGTTGGTGGTCATGGCATCGACGGCGGCAATACGTAATTCACGGTTGCGTCCAATGACAACTTCTTTTAACAGCTGTGACAAAGTGCCCAGACCAAATTTTGACACCAATGGACTCAAACGGCTACGCACTAAATATTGCTTGCTATCGCCAAGCACAATACCGCATTGGGATTCCAAAAAGCGGCTAAAATCACGATACTCTTGATCGCTAATGGTTATCGCTGTCATTCAACTCTCTATACTACTTTACTCAAGGCTTGCTTTTTTCGGCTGTGCTTCCCACAGCCGACAAGCTCTCATTGTTATTTACTTTTTAGTCAGCGATGACTGCGGCTTTTACAGCGCCTCCAAGCTCTTCTGGGTTGAACTTGGCGATAAACTCATTGGCGCCAACTCGCTCAACCATCGCTTGGTTAAATACCCCACTTAATGAGGTGTGAAGGATAATGTGCAAATCTTTTAATTCGGCATGGCGGCGAACCTCTGCCGTTAACGTGTAACCATCCATCTCTGGCATCTCAATATCAGAGATAAGCAGCGAAATCTGGTCATGGATATTACCTTCCGCGGCCATTTCCACCAGCTTGTTGTATGCCTCTTTGCCATCTTTAACCAAAATGGCTTCAAAGCCAATAGACTCAATCGCTCGTTGTACCTGTTTTCTCGCAACAGCGGAGTCATCGGCAATCATAATGCGTTTTACCATTGGCTTCTGCTTTTTTTGCTCTGCCACGGCAATTTCATCCGCAATACGGTGATCCATCGTCTCACGTACAGGTGAAATCTCAGCGAGGATCTTTTCTACATCGAGAATTTCAACTAACTCGTTGTCGATGTTGGTGACTGCGGTTAAGTAGTTCTCTTTACCTGCGCCTTCTGGCGGTGGCAAAATCGACTCCCAGTGCATATTGATAATGCGCTCAACAGAGCTTACCAAAAAGCCTTGTACACTGCGGTTAAATTCTGAAATGACAACAAAACAGTTTTCAATATCGGTCGTTGGTCTGCCACCGACCGCTAAGCTTAAATCAATCACTGAAATAGTCTGACCACGGATATGCGCCACCCCTTTCACTAAAGGGTTTAGGTTAGGCATACGGGTGAGCTTTGGACACTGCAGCACTTCTTTAACTTTGAACACGTTAATGCCGTAACGCTGGCGGCCCATCAAACGAAAGGTCAACAACTCTAGTCGGTTTTGACCTACTAGCTGCGTTCGTTGATTCACCGAATCCAAGATACCGGTCATAAGTTCATCTCCATCTCAAACTTTTAAGCTAAAAAAGTGATAGTCTATCTGCGCCTCAGAGAACCCGAGTAACAGAATGCTGTATTATAAGACATCTTTTTTGCATACATCCAGTCGCACTTTTTGGCAAAAGTCTCACTGGCTTTGCCTCTTTATCGTCTGGCTCTCGATATTCTTTAGCGTATTAACGCACGCAGCAACGCCTGAGCAAATAGAAAACATTCAAAAGGCTGCCCAAGCTCATGTTTTAGATACCATTGAGCAACCTGTTGGTGGAGAAATCATCGCAACCCCTGGTCGTATCGACAGTCGCATTCATGCAACTGATTGCCCCTCTCCGCTCGTGACCTCGTCTTCGACCACGCGCAATACCAGCAGCAACGTGACGGTGTTGGTAGAATGTCCTGACGACGATTGGCGCATCTACGTTCCGGTGCGTATGGCGATTTCTATGCCCTTGGTTACCGCGACTCGACCGCTTACCCGCGGCAGCCTAGTGGAAGCTCAAGACGTCACCATGACCATGGTCGATAGAAACCGCGCTCGACGCGGTGGGTTCAGTGACATGAACAATGTTGTCGGTGCTAAGTTGAAACGGAATGTAAAGCTTGGGGATGTCATTGAACGCAATGACGTGTGTGTCGTATGCCGTAACGAGAAAGTGGTGATTCGAGCAGTGAAAGGCGAGATGACCATCTCAACCAAAGGCACAGCGTTATCAGACGGTTCAAATGGTGACCAAGTAAGAGTGAAAAATGATAGGTCTCAGCGTATAATTGAGGGAATTGTCACCGGTGTTGCAGAAATTACTGTGAATTTTTGATTTTTTTCTAAAGATTTTCAATTGCCCGTCGATATGGACGGTATACACAAATACTATGTGTGACATTCAGGGCTGCAATACGTGGCCACAACCAACGCAATATTGAGCAATTTTAAAAGGCGAAACTATGGCAGGCATTGATAACATTCGATCTGGACAGACGCTAACGACGACAAGTCGCGCTCCTGCTCGTTCGGACGCCAGCAAAGAGAGCGCGTCAACTCAAGTTGGTCAACCTTCAGCAAAACAAGACGCTGTTACGCTAAGCCAAGGCGGCAAAGCCCTTGGCCAAATGCATCAGCAAATGGCTAGCCAGCCAAGCTTCGACTCAGCAAAAGTCGCAGCAATTAAAGATGCTATCGCCAACGGTTCCTACACCGTCGATGCTGAAAAGCTGGCTGACAATATGATGAAGTTTGAAGACGAACTTGGCGGATTACGATAATCGAGTCCGCAGACTGATTGAATTTTAGGTAAAGGTAATGGCAGCACTTGTCGATTTGATTGACTACCAACTCAAAAACGCAAAAGCCCTGTCTCTTCTTCTTGCTGAAGAGACCAAAGCCATCGCGGCGCGCGAATCGAGCGAGATTGAACGCATCGCCAAAGAAAAGATGACGCTCGTTGGGCAGTTACAGCAGACCGACAAGCGTTTAAGTGAACACCAAGACGTTCACCGCCTCACCGACGAAGCGCCACTGACCCAAAAAGTGGCGGACATTAAGTCGATCGTTCTCGACTGTCAGCAGCTCAACGACATCAACGGCCAAAGCTTGCAGCGCGCTCAGTTAAGCTTCAACAAACTCAATAACCTTATGCAGCAAAGCCACGGCAAAATAGGCATGACCTACAACGCTGGCGGCCAAACGCATACCTTGTCTACGCTGGGCACCAACCTAAAAGCCTAGGCGCTGCTCCCTAGCCTGTAATCCAAACCTGAAAACCTCAAACCATAAAAAACAGGCGTAGTTTTATCCTCTCTATGCTAGGGGTTCTGCGGTGAGATAGAATCCCGTCGATACTCGGTTTTTGCCCTCTTGTTTAGATTGATATAACGCTTTATCGGCTCGCTCGAGATTCTCTTGTAGCGTTGCGCTTTTATCAACATTGGTCACCCCTACCGAACAGGTAACCCGCAGATACAGGCTCAGCTGGCTTTCTGCAATGGCCAGGCGAACACGCTCTGCGATGCGGGTGGCCACAGTATGGTTTTTCGCAACACAAATGACGACAAACTCTTCGCCTCCCCAACGCCCAATCACGGCGTCTTCACGTAAATGAGCAGACAAAGCGGTCGCAAGATTCACTAAGATCGCATCCCCTTCGTTGTGCCCATAGGTATCATTGATGTGTTTAAAGTTATCAATGTCCAACATAATCAGAAACAGTGAGCCTTGACTCTCCAGTCGCTGCAAATAGCGCTCTTGTATCCCCTGACGATTATAGAGGCCAGTCAATTTATCCAATGAAGCGAGTTTTCGATATTTATCTCGCTCTTGATTGGCGTGAGTTAAGCTCAAGTCCAAAAATGAAGCGCGGCTTTGGTTCGCCTGAAGGGAGCGCTTAAGCGCAACCAGACGCGTGAGCACATCCACCGTAACTGCCAACACCCATCCAGCCACCAACAGAAATTGCACCTCTAGTAATGTCAGCCATTTACCCACAAATTCAACCGCCCTTATGGTTATCGTGGTGTTTTTTCTAGCATGACTGTCTCCAGTGGCAATCTGAATATCGGTGACATTATCTAGGCGCGCAGAATGATCCGAGATCTTGGCGTGCAAAAACGACCACCACGACGGGACATAGAAGTTCGCAATGGGCAGAGTGTAGGAGTACGTAGGTTGATTCACTGGAATGATCGTCTGCAAATTGGCGCGAGAAATTGTTGCTGTTGAAATGGTATCGCGCTCAGCATTGAGCAGATACACCAACACAGAATCTTTAAGATCGGAGGCTTCTGAGTAAGAAAGCTTAATATTGACCGAATGAAAACGTCGCAAATCAAGCCCATCTATGGCTCTTGGCGACGTAGGGATCACGACACTACAAAAAGGAAAAGTGTTGGATCGACGAGTTTGACAGGAAAAGCTCAAGGTTTGCTCTCGTTGAACAAAATGACCAAGTGAGTTACCACCATTGATAACATCGTTCATCATCGTCACCCCTGGGACATCGAGGTCGATTCGATGCGTGACCTTCATTCCCCAGTGATACCATGCCAGAAAACTTAAACTTAATATGGCTAACACCGCGTAGCCATTCTCTCTTCTTATAAGACGCCACCACTGCACTATACTTCCCTCCCTGAAAGAAAGCGCTTACCAATTGTAGGGTATCTTAGGTTGACAACAATTGCGCGAAATCAGCCAAATCTCAGCTTAAAATCGTGTTTGTAATCACACAACGCTTGGCCTTTATCTCGTTCGAAACCATTACGTTCACTTTTTATAAAGGTGTATTGATACCTTACACAATTCCATATAGTCGATTATAATTAATGAGTTAAAGCATTTATTTCGATAGCTCACAAAACAGAATCACAATACTAGCCATCCATTGAACCAGATTGATAAGGTAAACATAAAAATGACCTAACGATCCATTTATTCTCACCTAAACATATGGATGTGCAACATTAAAATGAAAGCGCTTACAAATTATCATAAAGTCATCGCGTCCAGCGAGCTGAGGGAACACCCTCGCTTTGCGATGCGCTATGCCAAAGGGGCAATCAAAAAAGTTGGGCTATTCTCAAGCTACAGTGCGATCAATATCATCGATATTTCCAAGGGCGGCATCGGTGTGGAATGTCGTAAAGTACTGTTGGTGGGCGAACGCGTCGAAGTGAAGCTGGGCAATAAAAAGTACACCGGGCACGTGGTATTTGGCAGCCAAATTCTAGGTAGCCGACAGCTACGAGTCGGTATTCAGTTCGAGAATAAGCTGGGTATCTCAGACATGCTGTTTTTTGGTGCGCCTAGGAAAATTGCCATGGCCTAGTATAAAAAAGAGGCGGCAATGCTTCGCATTGCCGCCTCGTTATTCGCAAATCATCCTTTGCACAGAGTTTAACGCTTAGAACAAGGTTTGGCGCTTCTTCTCTGGTACACGGCGGATTTCACCGTAGTCACGAAGTCTGTCCATTTTCTCGATGTCCAGTATCAATTCCGTGACATAGCTGTCGCCAACTTTATAGCTGCGTACCACTTCTGCTCCGCGGATCACGCCATCGACAGCTCCGGTTGTTGATTCAACACCAAGACGCTGGTCTTGAAGATCCGCTCTGGCCGATACGCGCAAGCCGTATACTTGCTCAGCCAATTCACGGTAAGCATCAATCTTTGAGGCACGCATCGCACGCACCTGCTTTTCTTCATCATTGCGGCCAGTTTGCTCACTGATACTGGCGTAGCCCACCGCGGTTAACGTATTCTGATCCATCGCGCCGATTGGGGTACAACCAATCATGACCATTGCGATTAAAGCGGCAAAAATTACTCTCATCTTCATGTCCTATGGGCGTAAAATCACTGTGGTTGGTGTTGTCATAGTTGGGTCTGAGCGAATCAACACACCATCTTCAGTACGCATTTGATTGAGCGTATCGAGGTCGCGGCCAATTCGATCCGCTGGCAAAAAGCCTTGTGCTGATGCCACAACAATTCTCGATTGCATACCAATCACACGAGCGTTTACCAACACTCCGCCCTCTTGACGCAGCATGGTACCCGTCAGGACAAATTGAATTTGTTGCTCTTGGGCAAGATCTTTCCAGTCACGACTGAGTGCAAAGTCACCCTGGTTCGTCACCTGGATGGAACCTGTGGTTTTAAAGTCTACGACCTTAAAACCGCGACGCTGCAACTGATGAATAAACCCTTCTGACACAGAGTTACCCAGCCAGTTAGTCGCATCCATATTCTGCAAGTCGACAAAAGAAGCCACGGCAACCGGTGTGCGTGATGACACACTGGTGTTC
The DNA here is from genome assembly GCF_036245475.1 of Vibrio sp. 10N. Classification (NCBI taxonomy): domain Bacteria; kingdom Pseudomonadati; phylum Pseudomonadota; class Gammaproteobacteria; order Vibrionales; family Vibrionaceae; genus Vibrio; species Vibrio sp. 10N. The sequence goes on from NZ_BTPM01000001.1 coordinate 2,516,197, forward strand.
GAATTCACCAACTCTTCCGTTAAGCTTTCTACAAAGTAATCCATGGTATGACGAGGACTCTCCATCAGCATGAATTTGCTGCCCGAGTACGACTCTTTACCGTTATAGATTGGTGAGTAGGCACAAGCTGTCAGCGTTAACACTGACGCCATCAGTAGCCACTTTTTCATTACACACTCTCCAAAAGTTATTAATTGGGTCAATTGTGGCAACCTTGATTCAGGTTGGAACAATCTTTGCTTTTCTCATTCTGTCCTAAATAAGAAAGCCCGCTCCAATATTCGCTAGAAAATAGTAAGCAAATATTGTTCCGCATTTGGAAAGGTTGTATGAAAAAAATCGTTTCTTCTTTAATTTCAACAGCATTACTGACATTGAGTGCCAGTAATGCCTATGCCGAGTGGTATGAAGTCACGGGTACGTCGACCATTGTCTCCTCTGAGAAGGCGGCAAGGATCTACGCGCTTGAAGATGCCGTATACAAAGCGGTCGACTTCTCTGGCGCCGACATTGGCAGCCTATCGACACTGGCGCCAATGCTAGAAGACGATAAGGAGCAGTACCAGTTCATTGACTCTGAAGTTCGCCACATCGTCATTGACGACAAATACGTAAGCGGCAATCAGATGGTGGTAAAAGCGCGCATCGACATCTACCCAACGGCAAAGGCTTGCCATAAAGAGCAATATAAGAAGACCATTGGCGTTGCCATGTTCGACATTGTTGATCCGCAGCAAGCGGTAATGGGGCAAATCTATAAACTGGGTGAAGATTACAGCGCCGTCATCGATAAACAGCTTGCCGCACGCTCTTATAGCTTTGTCTCTGTCGGCACCACGCGCTACGAAATCAATAAGCGCCAGCCAGAGCGAATCAAAATGATCGCCGACGATCTTGGCGCGCAGTACCTAGTGACGGGTGCAATCAAAGATCTCACCGCGACCATCGACCAGGGTGGTCTATTAAGAGACGATCGCATCAACCGCCAGTTCGCGATGGATATGGCTATCTTTGATGGCAAAACTGGTCATGAAATCTTCCAGCATACCTATCGAGAGATTGCCCAATGGCCATTTGCAAAGACCAGTAAAGTCGACACCAAAAGTGCCCGCTTCTGGACTTCGACCTACGGAGAAATGCTACAACGAATCAGTCGCAACATTATGCTCGACTTAGAAGCGGAAATTTCTTGTAAGATGACACTGCCTGAAGTGGTTGCCTCCTACGGCAATAAAGTCACCATCGACCTTGGCCGCGTACACGGCGTACAAGCCGGTGACAAACTGCGCCTATGGCACACAGGCTCGTTCATCGACCAAAACGGCCTACCCCGCAATAAAGTCAGCCGCAGCGACATTACCTTAACCGTCTCTCGCGTTTATGAGCGTGACGCTGAAGCGACGGTTGATCAGCCAACGTTAGCCAACAGTATTCAGATTGGCGACGTAATGCACAAACAGAGTGAATAGTAGGAAAACGGGCTTAACTTATTCATATAATTGAGTAATATAAGCCCTAAGCTCCCGTGGCACAGCTGGATAGCGCGGCCCCCTCCTAAGGGGCAGGTCACAGGTTCGAATCCTGTCGGGAGCGCCATATTAAAAGGGCTAGCAAGTTAGTGACTGCTAGCCCTTTGTTGTTTTTGGCTTTCTGTATAGCAAATATGTAGCAGATTAGATTTTGCTACCTAAGCAGCGTTGATCTTATAGGAACAATTATTTTCAATGTTCCTACGATAAGTCGAACGCCCCCAAAACGCACCATACTTACCGCGCCTCAATTTCATCTCACTACCGCAGTTTAAACACACTGGACGCTCGTGTTCACAACTAGAATTAATGCAAACTTGATAACCCTCTTTGATGTCGTGACTCATAGGACTAGCGCACTTATCACAGGGCGTTTCCTTGTGCTTGCAACGTGGGAATAGCGTACAAGACATGAACTTGCCGTATTGACCCACGCGAGGCTTAAGGACTCCCACTTTACAAGAGTGGCAAATTGTTTTGTCTGCGTTAAGTTGCTCAACACATTGGAAGGACACACACTTCAGAAAATCACTCGCACTCAAAACTGAAGCGTTAGCAGACAGCCCTCTCGTTAAGACAAAACATGGAAGATTTGTGTATGTGAGTACGTGTAGGAAGTAGTTTGATGAGAGTAAAGACGTTTATCAGGCACTCATAAAGCAAGCACTGAGTGGTACTTTAAATTGACTTGTAAGTTGATTCTAAACTTTGAGCTTACTCTCACATTGGAAGGACACACACTTCAGAAAATCACTCGCACTCAAAACTGAAGCGTTAGCAGACAGCCCTCTCGTTAAGACAAAACATGGAAGATTTGTGTATGTGAGTACGTGTAGGAAGTAGTTTGATGAGAGTAAAGACGTTTATCAGGCACTCATAAAGCAAGCACTGAGTGGTACTTTAAATTGACTTGTAAGTTGATTCTAAACTTTGAGCTTACTCTAAACGATACATGTAGAGCTTCTGCTTGTTTAGCACTGTTTTCGTTTGTTCAGCCAAAATGGGCGCCCCGAGTGCGGTTGCCCGAGACTTCTCCATCTGCGTACATACTTTTAGCCAATTTAATTGATTGATATTGAGACGCTCCAATACTGGTGGGATCTTGTCACTCATGACAGCTTTCCCATCCCTAAGTTGACGAGCGGTCCAATCAACTAACTCTATGTAGTCAACTAACCGAAGCGGGATACCATCCAACATACGATTGCTAGGATTACCCACAAATGGATGAAGACAAGGCGCTGTTGCTTGATTGCTATTGAGTGAGTTAATTCTGGCCTGTATGGAAGTATATTCGGAATCTTCTGGCGTTTTGGCTATTCCAGCCCGTACGGGATTTAGATCGACGTAAGCCATTGCGGCGGCCAATGCTCTTTCGTCAAGCAAAGCTTGGCTTTTGAATCGGCTTTCCCAAAAGTGACCAGTGCAATTATCCTCTCGGTTTGCTCTACAGGCGATATCATAGTTAAGCTCTTTCATGAACCAACTAAGGTTCCACAGTCTTTCTCTCCACGCTTCTATTATCTCAAGACACTTCTCTTCCTCTAGGTGAGACGAGAGCTGCTTAGTCTGCCAACGTTGAATTAAACTAGGCAGTTTGTGCTCCATACCCCAACGCTCGACTACATCATCAAGAGTAAGTGCTTGGGCGCGTTCCCTGTTGATATTCAAAACCAAGTGATAATGATTACTCATGATGGCATAAGCACAAATATCGATGCAGTAGACTTGAGCAAGCGTATAAATCTTCTGTTCAATCCATTTACGTCGATGTTCATAACTCGTGTTAGTTGAGGCATCTTCACCACAGAGGAAACTACGACGAACACAGCGAGAAACGCAGTGGTAATAGGATGTTGCATCTATCGAAACAAGTTGTTTTCGAGCCGTTGTCAACGTTTCATCCTCCATTTAGTCTGAAGGAACTCTAGCAGTCAATCACAATAAACACCGTTGACACGCCGCCAAATTAAGAAAAATCATACTATTTTCATACTTTTGGTGTGTGTCCTGCCAAACTTATCTTTGATGCCTGATGGAGGAGTGCACGGACAGACTGTGCCAACAGAACAAGTACAAGGTTACCAAGGTGTTATGCAAGGAGGTTCGATTACTACCTTGCACGATACGGCGATGACCCATTGTCTGTTTTCTCGTGACGTTCATGCGATGACAGCGCAACTTAATGTTCGCTTTATTAAGCCCATTCCTCTCTACACATTAATTCAGGTTAAAGCTCATTGCTTAACCCATAAAAGAGGGGTGTATTTACTTCAAAGTCGCATATACATCGATGGAGAGTGCTACTCAAGAGCTGAGGGAAAATTCATGTAATATCTTGTATATAGTTTCTCGTTTCTAATGAAGTTGTGAGGTTGACGGGACACTCACCTCATCAAAAAAAGATCACGACACAAGTTGCAATAAACTTGCTGCTTAAAACAAAGCGACCTAAATAGGTCGCTTATCATTAATGAAAAACCTGACTGCTGAACCTGAAGCATCGCCTGTCCGCTATCAGTTCTTGAAATGCTGCTCGTTCTAGTTTCAGTAAGGTTTCGTGATCACCCGCTTCGATGTACACATGATCAAGATGGGTAAGTAGCTCATCAAATACTGTCGACATATGGTACGCACTTCCTACTGGAGGGACGGCACCGTGGTCACAATCTTCAAAAAGTTGATAGACCTGTCTTTCCTTCACTAAATGATAACTGGCATTTAGCTCATCATTCAGCTTTGACAAACTGACCTTATTATTTGCAGGTAATACCGCCATCATGTGATGGCCTTCATGATCTTCCAGCACCACCCCTTTTGCTAATGCTACTAAGGGGATTCCCGCTTCAACCCCACTGTGCAATGAACTGCGACTGTGGTTATGAGTAATGGTTTGATAAGGGATATCATGTTCGCGCAAATAATGGTCTAACCGAGTTGAGATCGTCATACAAACCTCCGTTTGCTAAAGACCATACAAAGTATAGGTAATAGAACTCTCATCAGCCATCAATTGGCTGCTTCGTGTTACCCAAAAGTTGTATAGAACAAATGTTGTTAAATTAATGTTAATCCGTTAGCGTGGTACAACAGCGCGTCGATGATAGAACTGAGCGTTACTCTTTCTCACCCTGACTAAATGGAATGACTATGACAATCGAGAAAACACTACGACGAATCTCACCAGATTTGAGCCAACAACAAGCCACCAGCACTGACCCTAAAAAGTGCTTATCCGGCAACCCTATTCAACGAGTTCACAATCAATTCGCTAACAGCAAAGAGAATTTTTTCTGTGGTACTTGGGGATCAACAGAAGGTAAGTGGACCATCAGCTATAGTGAAGATGAGTTCTGTTACATCATTAAAGGTAAGGCCATCATCACCGATCAAGCGGGTCACAGTGAAACCGTGGTACAAGGTGATGCGTTCGTTATCCCTGCTGGCTTTGAGGGCACTTGGGAAACTATCGGCGAGGTGGAGAAATTCTACTCAATGTATGAAGAGTGATCCTCAGACAGAGCTAAGATCGAGAAGTCACCGTTAGCCACCTTTGCGTAATGTCGTTTAAAATGCATCATGACACATCATGTTAAGGGCTTGAGCTATGCAAAATATCTTTTTAATCGACGGTGACATAACCAAAGCTAACGTCGATGCCATTGTGAATGCCGCCAATACCAGAATGCTGGGAGGCGGAGGTGTCGATGGTGCCATTCATCGCGCTGCAGGCCCTGAGCTGCTTAAAGCCTGCTATGACGTGAAAGAAGTGGATGGCAAACGCTGTCCGTTTGGTGATGCACGCATCACCATCGCAGGAAACTTGAATGCCCGCTACGTTATCCATACTGTGGGGCCGATTTACGATAAATTCGCTCATCCGGAAGAGGTGCTAGACTCAGCATACAAACAGTCACTCGATCTGGCGCTTGAAAACGACTGTAAGAGCGTTGCTCTGCCCGCTATCTCATGCGGTATCTATGGCTACCCGCCCCAGGAAGCCGCGCAAATTGCCCTCGAGGTTTGCCGACGAGATGAGTATCAGTCACTAACCATGACCTTTTACCTGTTTGGCGATGAGATGCTGGCGATCTGGCAAGGCGTGTTCGACAGCAGCCATTAACCACCTCTCGTCACTGCCTGCTTTAAATCAACCAGCTAAACGCGGCAAAGGTTGCCATTCCAACGCCAACCACGAACAGCGTATTTTTAACGACTAGGCTAATCGCGACCGTCACCAATCCAGCGTACAAGAATGGACTTGATGCGAATGTCATGTCTGTTCCTTGATGTCCGAGAAAAACAATAGGAGCCCACATCGCCGTCAGAACGGAAGGTGCTTTATAGCTCAGCATTTTCTTGGCATTGGTACCTAAACGGATGGGAATAGACTTCATAAAGAACAAGTATCGACAGGCGAAAGTAATCGCCGCCATACATAAAATTAAGAGGTTGGTATCAAGCATGATTTGATCTCTCGCTAGTTAGGTAGCCTGCGGCCATACCGAGTAAAGAGGACACGATGAGTGAATAGTTGAAGTGGGTGGATTCCAACAGCAGCATCGATACCCCACTCGTCACAACCGCATACAACGTCGATTTGCTCTTTATGGAAGGAATCACAATCGCGATGAATGTGGCGGCGATAGCAAACTCAAGACCGAGCTCTTCTAAGTTATCAATACTTGACCCCGCCACTATGCCAAGTAAGGTTGAGAGGTTCCACATTACATAGAACATGATTCCCGATGACACGGCGTATAAGTAGCTAAAGCGGCGTTGCTTGGCTATGTAATCATTGGTCACTGCGAACATTTCATCGGTGAGAAAGAATGCAAACACAACGCGTTTTATCCAAGGTAAACCAATTACCCTATCGTGAAACACGGCTGAATAGAGCAAGTGTCTCGAGCTAATCACAAAAGTCGACGACAAAATAGGTAGCGATGGACTCATTGAACCGATAAGAGAGACACCTGCCAATTGGGCCGCGCCGGCGAACACAAATAAAGACATCGCTTGTACCTGAAACGGGGACAAACCCGCTTGTATCCCCAAAGAGCCACACAATACGCCCCACGGAATGACGGCAGCGCATAAAGGGAAAATAGCAAGACATGCTTGGTAAATTATCGAGAAAGATTCGAAGAGCCGAGTTCGCGACATTGATTGTGTTTTTGGGTCCATAGCCGTTTCCATCCATTGAGATAGGATAAGACTAAGCGCCCCGCACTAAGGTTTCTTGTACAAAGTTGCTTGGTGTTGGAAATGCTTGGGCGTTGTTCCCAATGCTTTTTTAAAGTGTCGAGAGAAGTGGCTCTGATCATGAAATCCGCAGTCCATGGCCGTGTCAGCGATGGATATCCCGGCTTTTAACAGAGCCTTTGCTTTGATGAGCCGCACTTGTATTTGATAGGCATGAGGGGTAATGCCAAATGTTTTCCCAAACTGCCTCACAAAGTGGTACTTACTGCAGCCAGCAATCGTGGCGAGTTGCTCAAGCGTCACGTCTTGCTCTGGGTGTGCATCTAAAAACTCTCTAGCGAGAAGCAATTTAGCTCGATTCAGGCCGACATCTTTAGGTAAATCCATCGAACGACCATGCTGAGTCGCGAGCATCAATAGCGTGCTATAGATCAGCGTTTCTACAAGCAGTACCGAGGCGCCTGCCTCTATTTGATTGAATATCAGCTTAAGTTGACTCGCGATCTTTTTATTAGAGATCACAGAGTCTTCAAAATAAGGAATGAGGCTTTTCCCACCGAGCAAGTCTTGCGAGATAAGTTCAAAATGCTCCGGCGTGGGGTAAAGTGCTTTGTAACTCCATCCATCCTGTGTCGCAGACTCGCCGGTATGCACATCATCAGCATTGACCAAAATAATGCTGCTTTCATCCGCGATATGATTAGCACCACTGCGAAAGAAGCGTTGTGCTCCCTCCTCAATCACGCCAATACAATACCCTTCATGTACATGCTTTGAGAATGTCTGATGCGTATATTGAGCATCAACGATTTCTATACCATTGAGTGCTTCAGTAACCCTGTAGTTTGCTCGCTCTTTCCTTGACACTGAGTATTACCTAAAGGTTTTTGTACAAAATTGCTTTCCTTGATACTGATAGTATCAAATATAACGAGCCTTTTTTAAACTCGAAAACACTGCGATTGCTTTTCTGTTAAATTCCTTCACCATTAGCACCATCAAAAGCACTACCTAAGAAAAACAATGAAATCACTACCATGGAATGCCTGGTTACTTGCTACTGTGCAACCTTTCGTCTTGTCTGTAGGCGCACTGAATGTGTTTCTCGGGGGCATTGTGGGCGCGCAGCTTCACTCCGATCCAACGTTCGCAACTTTACCTGTTACGGCGCTCATCGTCGGAGTGTCGCTGAACATTTTCCCCGCCGCTCGAATACAGAGAAAGCTCGGTAGAAAGCGAGCGTTTGTTTTGGCAGCCATTGTGAGCAGCTTTAGTGCCCTATGTGCCGCTTGGAGCATAGAGTCGAGCCACTTTTGGGGATTCTGTCTCAGTGCATTTCTGCTCGGCACCCAATTAGCTTACGTGGGTCAGTATCGTTTTGCTGCCATTGAAAGCTGTAAAAGCCCTGCTCAGCACCCTAGTGTCATTAGTTTAGTGTTGGTGGGCGGCATCGCTGCAGCGTGGTTGGGGCCAGAGTTGCTCAACATTGGTCAGGCTATCCCTTTGTTCGACTCTGAGTATGCACGAGCTTATGCGGCGCTGGGTATTTTGGAGCTTATTGGCGCGGCTATCCTTGCCATTGCGATGAAGCCGCTTAACCTACAAGAGAGTCAATCTGAAGAGGGGGAGTCCAGAGATCTTACTGTGCTTTTTAAGCAGCCTCTGCTCTGGCTGGCAATCGGTTCTGGTTTAACCGCTTACGCTGTGATGGCGTTTTTGATGACAGCAACCCCGCTGGCGATGTCTGCACATGGACATGATATTCAAAACGCCAAATGGGTTATTCAGAGTCATGTCATGGCAATGTATCTCCCTTCTCTTGTCACACCTATGATCATAAAACGCATTGGCGTCTATAAACTCATTACGCTTGGCTGTGTGGTCTTTCTTACCTGTATCGCCGTTGCACTGCTTGGTCACTCGGTTCATCACTATTGGTGGGCGTTAGTGGCCTTAGGTATCGGCTGGAACTTCCTCTTTATTGGCGGTACATCGCTGCTACCCCAGACATACAATCCAAGCGAGCGATTTAAGGTTCAGGCGGTGAACGATTTTTCCATCACGGCTTTTCAAGCTTCTGGTTCACTCGGTGCTGGCATCGTGCTGTTTACGCAAGGCTGGACTTGGATGTTGATTGCATCGCTATTCCCGATTGGTTTGCTACTTTTGCTCAACTTAGTAGTGAAGAAATAACACCGAGATAGAGCGCTAGGCACCCAACTCAGCTCGGGGGCAATTACCCCCGAGAGCGCTTTTTGTTCGAACGTTATCAACCCTCTGTTTTCACTTCCACAAAACCGACTTCCCTTACAAATAAGCCCCTAAAGTATTCGTGATTTTGGTTCCACAACTACGATTTTTCCTCGTTATTGAGCACTTCATTATTAACATATTTATCACCTATCTCCGTGATAGGTACAACAACGTCTGTCAATGTTAATCCAATAATATCAACACGTTGCTATAGCTAGTTTGAAACGTGTTGATAGCAACCACAAACATGTAGAAAAGGATAACAACATGAAAGCTAGGAATTATTTTACAAGGCGAGTCCTTCCACCCATCCTATTTTCACTGCCAAGCATTGGGTATGCGTTTGAGTGTCCGCAAGGGGCTCCAAACATTTGTGCGCCCGCTACGGTCATTGAGGCTACCGTTCCCAATCTGTTGTCGACGGTCGCACCCGGTGATGCGCCTATTGTCTTGCGCACCACAACCTTAATTACAGCAGCATGGTTTGACGCCATTGCTCCGTATAGCGCACAGAGCTTAGGTGTCCACTCGAACTTAGGGCGTATCGATGCAGGTGACGGGGACAGTAAGCGAAACATCGCCATTATGTACGCAAGTCACAAGATATTGATGAGTTTGATGCCGCAATATGCCAACGACTGGGACCAGATGCTGACCTCAGTCGGACTGGATCCAGACAATCAAACTTTAGATCTCAGCCAGCCTGCTGGCGTTGGGAACACCGCTGGTCAAGCCATTGTTGCCGCTCGAGAGGCCGATGGTATGAATCAGCTTGGTACCGATTGCAACCAGTACTTCCCTAAACCTTATGCTGACTGCACAGGCTATCGACCGCGAAACAAAGCGGAAGCACTCATCAACCCACGACGATGGCAACCAGATACGTTGAGTTCTGGAAACGGCCTGTTTTTCTCACAGCAGTTTGTTGTCCCGCAGTTTGGTCAAACCACACCATTTAGCTATGAAACCCCAACGCTAAAAGCACCGTTTCCCAACAAATCTTATGCAGTTTCACTCTCGGGTACTCCCTTGGCTGCTTATAAGCAGCAAGCGGATGAAGTCATTGACGCACAAATCAACTTAACCGATGAGCAAAAGCTGCTGTCTGAGTTCTATGACAATAAAATTATTAGTTTGGGGTACTCAACCCTCGCGGCGACCTTCTATCATGGTTTGTCGCTCGAACAATTTGTTCAACTCGATTTTCTGGTGAACGTGGCAGCCTTCGACACAGGGATCACCATTTGGGACAACAAAAGGAAATACGATGCGGTAAGGCCATTTAGCGCCATCGGCTACCTATACGGAGACGAAGCCATCAGCGCTTGGGGCGGTCCGGGCAAGGGGATTGTCAACGATCTACAAGGCAGTGAATGGCGTCCTTACCTTCAATCGGCCAACCATCCTGAATACCCATCAGCCAGTGCAAGTTTCTGCCGAGCACACGCCACCTCTACGAAGCGTTATTTGGCTGAGCAAATTGGCTTAACTTCGCAAGAGGCAAACGATCTCAGCTTTTGGGTTCCAGGGTTCCTTCCACCTCAGTTTGCCGTGTTAGACAAGCAGCCTGGCACATCTCTCGTTGAGCCCGGTGTTACACCACAATCTCATACCGTACTTGGGTGGAATACATGGGATGGGTTCTCCGATGATTGCGGTATCAGTCGTCTATGGGCTGGCGTGCATTTCTACGACTCCATACCCGCAGGTCAGGCAATTGGTGACCCTATCGGCTCACAAGCCTACGAATGGTTAAAAACCTATATTGATGGCACCGCTTACTAAAGGCGCTTTCGTGTAAGTAGAACGAAAATCACTCGTGACTAGTTTGCATTTGTTGGATGGGGTTATCAGTTCTAACTTTGATTTTCATCCGCTCGTTTCCTATAGATATATCTAAGCTCAAAAAGAGCGCATAGTAATCAAGGAGAAACAGCGGATGTATTCCCATCAAGCCTCAGACTCGCAGCAAAGCCACCACGCCGCGAGAGCAGCCCTAGTTCAACGCCGCAAGCTCACATCACATGCAGCACCTTTGCAGGACAACCGCTCTAGTCCGGTGTCGCAATTACAAGCCAACGTTTTACAACTGGCCGGTGGAGCCAATGCCTACAAAGCGGGGAAAGGCGCGTATTGGCACATTCATTATGATCATGTGAAATTTGGCGGCTTAGCAGAAACACGCATCAACTTCGATCGCCGCAAAAGAAACCAGGTATTGCGACAAATGCACAAAATGAGGAATGTGCCTCCTCAAAGTAAAGAGGGAGCTCAGACGTATCGCGCGTGTCGAGAGTACATTCTTAAAAATGGAGTATGATGGCCTTCCAGCGTCAAAGGCTAGTGAAGAGGCTCAATTTGTAAATCACTGTAAAACAAATTGAATCACGACTTTAAATTGGTAGCGTATAGACATGAACTCTTAACGCACGCAGTTTGATTCGGACGCCTCATTATGCAAACAAGAACTTGGAAAGACAGCTTAGTCAAAACACAATACGTGATGGATGGCGTATTACTGATCGGCTTCATTTTAGTCTGCATTCCAAAAGTCACCGGAACATGGGCTCACGAGTGGTTGAGCCTACTGTTCATTGTCCCGCTGATTATACATTTATTGCTTCACTGGGATTGGCTGATTGCCTTACCTAAGAATTTTGTCCATCGTCAATCCAACAAAGATCGATTCAACGCTATTTGGGATGCCCTTTTCTATCTGGTTATGCTGATGGCGACATTGAGTGGCTTCCTAGTTTCGGAAGCCCTACTCCCGCGACTAGGACTACCTATCGATATCTTGCCTGTTTGGGCGAAACTGCACCACGACCTTGGTAATCTGGTGATGCCGATGCTTGGTGTGCACCTAGCTTTGCATTGGACTTGGATCAAAACAATGACCAAAAAAATGATGCCGCAGCGCAATAGAAAGGCAGGGACTCAATGAAATATTTAACCAAAAACTGGAAACAAAGAAGTGCAGTTATCCTACTAATCTCATTGATTGTCAGTGGGCTGATGTGGAGTGTTGAATTCTCATCATGGGCAGAGTCGATAAACGAGTCAGCCATGGCACTTGAACCCCAAAATGATGAAAAGTCGGCACCATTTCTGTTTATGTTCGCCATGTCATTTATCAAGCTAATTGTACTCACTTCCGTCCCTTTCTTCGTGACTTATGGGGTACTAACACTATTAAACAAAGTGAAAAAACGCTCACGAGGCACACCTCAGCCCAGTAAATACTAGTAGCTGTCTCAGATTTGAAATTTATAAAATTTAATACACCCTTAACATCCCTCTGACAGGGGCTGGCATGCATAGCAACTACAATTAATGACAAATAAATCAGTAATTGCTCGGATGCTACTATGAAACTTTCACTCACTGCCCTTGCTATCGCTACAACCACTCTTTTGGTAGGTTGTGGTGGTGGCGATTCTTCGTCTTCTTCTCCTGCACCTAGTACGGGTAAGTTCTCATTAGGAGTGTCAGATGCTCCTGTCGATGACGCTCAAAAAGTGGTTCTTGGTTTTAAAGACGTTGTACTCGTCCCTATTGACCCTCAAAGTGGCGAGAAGATCGGCGAGCACATCTTACTGGATGTCTCTAAACCAGAAGGAACTCTTCGTCAGATCGATTTAATGCAGTACCAAGGTAGCAATGCCGAAACCATCATACGAGACTACGAAATCAAGACGGGTCACTACGCGATGTGTTTGTACGCAAAAGACGGCCTTTTCCTTAACGATGATTCCACTTCCTATGTACAAAGAGTCGATGGCAGCCTAAAAGGTCTGGTAGTACCCAACAGAGGCAGTTGCTTTGGCTTTAAACCACTCGATCCGGATCAAGGCACGCTGGCATTCGCCAAGCCAAGTGAATCGATTGAGATTGTTGCAGGCATAAACAGCTATATCGTTGAGTTTGACTTAAGAACGGCGCTAACCGACCCACAAGGTCTCGACCACATGTTGATGAACCGTAATGGCGTAACACTGATTAACGCGTCACAAGCTGGCCATATACGCGGCAATGTGAACCCTACTCAATACCAAGCTTGTGAAGCAGACAGTGCATCATACAATGCCATTGGCAACGCTGACCCTGTGCATGCAGTCTATCTGTATGCTGGCTCAAGAGATCGCACCACAATGGGTGACGTTGGTGCCACCGGTGAACGACAGGCTCCGGTTGCTGTTGCGACTGTAGTCACGGGTCAAGACCAGTCCGGCGATACAACCTATAGCTACGAATTTGGACACGTAGGCGCAGGCACCTACAGCATTGGCTACACATGTACCGCATACATTGACCAACCTAGTACTGAAGAAACCGAACAAGAAGGCTTCTTGATCTATCAACACTACACTCCTGTTGATGTCGAAGAAGGTCAATACACTGAACAAAACATTGATCCTATTCTGTAGGTTGCTCCAGCACTAGAGCTTCACTTGGATTAGTGGACTTGCTTTAGGTTTATGTATCCAACCCCGCACGCCGGCTTACACCGAGTAAGTCGGCGTACTCGAAAACAGTGGCTCTAATAAGAAGAATAACCAACACTCCCTTGTCCTACCCGACTCCCTGCGATCACGTAACTCCCTGCAATCAAATCTAAAATCAGACTTTACTGGCGATCATCAGATTCGTGGCTTACTGTGTATAGAGTGCTCGTTAAGTTCTGCTGTTAAGGTTGAGCACCTATGCCGTTGGTTTAGGAGGGATATTTGGCCAGTGTGATCCAAGAATGTAACCGAGAACTCAATAAAGTCGTCCACTACTATCCTGAGGAGGCACGTATAAGCGTTGACTGTTTGCTCGCGCAGTTACTGTGCTGCGAAATTTTCCTGATTCAATACCCTATCCTTAACCATTTCAGAGGCAAAAGCTCCCCTTGGTATCATGTGCAGAACTTGCGCCATGCACTGCTTTCCACTCCTCGCCAAGGAACGATGAACTGTTATGAGGAGCCTATTTTCCAAGGTTGGTCGATGGCTAAAATTGATGATGCCCGCGTCTATGAAAAACCCATACCCGAAAGAGTTCGTAAAGCTTATCTCGACTATCAAGGTTTTATAGAGCAGCTAAGACCATAAGGTGATACGGCGCCAGCGATTCGTTGTTCTAGTCAAATAAAGCCATTCAACCAACAAATACCTAACCCCCCAAAGCCCCACTTCCATACAACACCTCACTCATAGCAACAGCTTGAGCGTTCAAAAAAACTTCTGATCCTGAATAGGCTTTATGTTAGGATGCCCGACCATTTTATGATGCAGGTCACATTTTAAACCACGTGACCACATTGAAATCCACAGCGCGACAGATATTCCGCGCTCCGTGAACAGTGATAATTTAATGTCAAATTCCAATACGGTTGAGGCTTGCTCAGCCGCATCAATATCCGCGTATGATGCGATTCATCCACCTGAACGCATCAAGAGCCTTGCTGAAAAGCTAGAAATGAACAACCCTGTATTCTGGCTCAGCGGTTCTTTCTTAACACTCTTTGTCCTCCTTGCATTGACGCACCCCGCCGCCCTCTCCAACGCCGTAAATTCAGGCTTTGACCTTGCCACCCGTTATTTTGGTGCCTTTTGGCAACTGCTTTTGATGGCAAATTTCATCATCGGTCTTGCTCTTTGCTTTGGTCGCACTGGTGATGTAAGGCTTGGTGGAATGGCACGCCCTGATGTTGAAAGCTTCAAGTGGATGTCGATTGTACTTTGTACTCTGCTCGCAGGTGGCGGCGTCTTTTGGGCCGCAGCCGAACCTATCGCTCACTACTTATCTCCACCACCGCTATTTGGTTCTTCATCACCAGAAAACAACGCAATTAACGCGCTGTCACAATCCTTTGTGCACTGGGGCTTTCTCGCATGGGCAGTATTGGGTGGACTGTCATCGATAGTGCTGATGCATTTGCATTACGACAAAGGCCTACCACTTAAACCCCGCACTCTGCTCTACCCATTGCTTGGACAGCGCGCCATTGAAGGCTGGGTCGGTAATACCATCGATGCCTTGAGCATCATTGCTGTGGCGGCGGGCACCATTGGTCCGATTGGGTTTCTTGGCCTTCAGATCAGTTATGCGATGCAAGCTCTGTTTTCTATTCCCGACACCTTTGCCACTCAGGCGACGGTGGTCATCATTGCGATGCTGTTTTATACCTTGTCTGCACTGAGTGGTGTTAATCGTGGCATTCAATTAGTCAGCCGCTACAACGTCATACTTGCTGCTGCGCTTATCTTGTTCATCCTAATCGCTGGGCCAACTGGTTTTATTATCGACAGTTATGTTCAAGGTCTCGGTACCATGATTGATCAGTTTGTGCCGATGGCGATGTACCGCGGTGATACTCAATGGCTGAGTTGGTGGACCGTGTTCTTCTGGGGCTGGTTTATTGGCTATGCACCAATGATGGCTATTTTTATTGCGCGTATTTCACGCGGCCGCACCATTCGACAATTAATTCTCTCCATTAGTATTGCTGCTCCCTTGGTGACCTGTTTTTGGTTTACCATCGTGGGTGGGTCTGGGCTGGCCTTTGAGCTGGCTACCCCTGGTATCATTAAGGCCGGATTTGAAGGGTTCAATATGCCAGGCGCGCTATTGGCAATCACTATGCAACTGCCGTTTCCGTTGTTGATTTCAATCCTGTTTTTAATTCTGACCACCACCTTCATTGTGACCACGGGTGACTCAATGACCTATACCATTACTATGGTGATCTCCGGCGACAAAGAGCCGAATGCGCTGATTCGCGCTTTCTGGGGTGTCATCATGGGTGCGGTAGCGATCGTGTTGATTTCGATGGGCAGTGGCGGCATTTCTGCATTGCAATCTTTCATTGTGATTACCGCAGTACCGGCGTCATTCATTATCGCCCCAAGTCTTTGGTACGCGCCTAAAATCGCCAATAGCATGGCGAAAACACAAGGCTTATAAATCACGAAGCCGATCTAAAAGGTCGGCTTCATCTTTCTTACAGCGCCTCAAACTAGCAGCACTTACTGCACATCCAAGCTAATCACGGTTTGTTGGTTATCCAAAATCAGGTGAATGCTTTCAGAGCTATCCAATAGCTTTTGGTTCAGCTTTTTGGTTCTCGGCACCAATGAGATCTTTCAGTGCCAACTTCACCATTGCGCCGCTGTTCATTTTTATCAAATAGGCGGTGTCATTAACGTATGCGCTGCTCTCTATCGGTGGAAAGTAGAGTACGGCAAACTCTTGTTTGTAGTCTTCGTAGATAGAAAAACAGTTTTTTGATTCGGATTGACACTCCGTTATCTCTTCTGGCACGTCGATTCGGTACTTGTCTGTCGTATCACGCAAAATGTGAATGTACTGCGCCTGCTGATGGGGCTGTCCGTAAAAGTGGTCATCATCTTTGCAATAAAGACGAGTCAAATCGCCTTTGCTACTGTGAGACACCGTCAGGTGCTTATCGACTGTATGATGGGCTAACGTACTCTCACTAATCCAAGGAACGTCGTAACCTCGATGATCCATTTCTGATAGCAAATAAGGCGCTTCCATATCGCCATACAACGCATCTAAAAACGTGTATTGATATTGGCCATTTTGAGCTTGATACTCTTGTGCTGCACCCTTGGAGTAACTCTCACTCAATGTGAGCATAGTGCCAGGCTTTTGCTCTGCGATTTCCAACTCAAGCTTGTTAAGCCTTCCGTACCGATAAGTTGTAATACCGCCGTTACTAGGTATTTCGCCAAAACTTCCTCACACAAAACATCATCCAATCACGCGCGAAGTCTATCGATTTATATTCCAAGAACCAAATATATTACTTTGCTGTGTGAGCCCACGCCGCTGAACGACGGCAATGGCTGCAATACAAGCACTGTGCTTGCTCAAAAAGGCACAAAGAACCTAAGTGCTATAACCGTAAAAAGTCACGCTCCACTTTGTCATGAAATAAACTGACACGCTCTAGCACCGACTCTAAGTGTTGCCGCTCCAATGTTGAGAGCTTAGCAAGAACAATGTCATCATTCACTTTGCAAAGGTCAGTGTATTCATCAATTTGGTTCATAAATCGCAGCTGCCAGATGTGATCAAATACATACAGCATGTCACGCAGTGTAGATGCTTCTATTTCCTGACGAGCAGCCAACAGTTTAAGGCGGGTAACCGTATTACTTTCTCGGATGTCATGTTTTAGTGCGTACAAGCGGCAGAAGATCTCCATCGGCCTCAAACATTGTTTGAGGTTTAAAGTCTGCTGTCCTTGATGATTGTCCGCTTTGATCTGTTTTGACTGCGTAAGTGGGATGTCATGCTGCAAACAGTTTTGCGCATAAGTGGTAAAGAACTGTGGTCGGCGTTTAAGTTGCTGCTGAATATTATCGTGCATCGCTTCCACCAACAGGCGCTCACCATAGGTAGCTCGGATGTCGAAAAACACATTCAGTTCAAGTATCGACTCAGGTGTTGCGTCGGTGATCCAGCGTTCAAAATTGTGATTCCATTCATCCAGACTCAAACACCACTGATGATTGGACGCCATGATGAGCCCTTCACAGTAACGGTACCCTGCCCGGTTCAACATGGAACAGACATTTTCTGCCAAACTCAGAAAGTAACGTCGAACCCGCCTTAGATCAGAAGGTTCTAGTTTGGCAGCATCAAAAACAATCGCATTGTCTTGGTCAGAAAACAATGTCATGTCATGACGGGCGTTGCTTCCAAATGAGATAAACGCAAATGGCACTGGCGGCTCACCAAGCTTGGCAATCGCCAGATCGATAAATCGGCAGATGGCCGCATCATAGGCGGTACCGATGATGCGACGTAACAACTCAGGTCGGCAGCCCGATTCAATCATCTGCCTGATGACCAAGGTTAATTGATTGAGCGTTTCCACCACATGAGCCGACGAATGGCTCTGCTCAATTTTACGAATGATATCGGCACCGATTGGCTGATAGTCTCGCACTTCATCGACCACACCAAAACTGCCACCATAGATTTTACGCGTAATCGGGCGAAACGAGAGAACGTGTCCCTGCTTCTCGGACAAAAATATACGCGACGAGCTAAATATAATATCTAGGGTGTTGCCATGCTTGGTGGTTAGCTGCGCTTCAAACTCTGCTGGCTCCGCCTGGCCATCAAATAACGCTTCAAGGTGCGCCAACACTTTGGCATTTTGAGGCGAGTTAGAAAACAAACGAGACCAACTGCCTTGCTTTTCGAGGTCGTGCTCGCTAAAGCCAACCATACGATGCAGACAGGCATTTGAGTATATGATTTGCCCATCGGTTTCAAGGAGGTAACCTTCGTTAGACGACTCCACCAACGCACGATAGCGATCTTTTGCTTCATGTAAGGCTATTTCTGCACGTTTTTTGCGATTTTCAATCACTTTACTCTGCGACATCACAAAGCCCATACAGACCACAAGACCGGCAAAAATGGCCGCAAAAATGGTGTAAAGCGTGCCTTCAAGCTTATCGATACCTTGCTGGACGTCATCCAAGTAAACACCTGTACCTATGATCCATTGCCACTCGTCAATGCCTTGCACATAGGTCAGTTTCGGCGTGGTCACATCCGCTTGGTCATTCCACTGCCACAGGTATTCTAAAAAACCATGTTGGTGATTCTCGACCAGCTTAGTAAATTCAACAAACACCGCGACACCATCACTATCTCGATAATCACTGAGATCTTGCCCAGTCAGATCGGCGCGATAGGGGTGCATCACCATGCTAGGCTGGGTATCAATAACGAAGAAGTAGTCACGGTTATTGGGACCATAGCGCATAGTTTCAACTTCATTCTTGGCACGGCGCTTTGCTTCATCGGAACTCAGTTGACCTTTTTGTTCTAGCTCAATGTAGTTATCAACAATACTTACCGCAGAGGAAGTGAGCTGCGCTAACATATTGCGCTTTTGCTCAACCATCGACTGTTCAACAAAAGGGACGATGGCAAAAATTATCGCCGCGACAAACAAGATCAGCGCCAATATCGACGGTGCGACAATGCGCAAAGTAAAACGATTAAAAACACCGCGACTTTCGGTATGACGAGCATGCAACCCATCAAAGTAATCCATTAACTCATTCGCACTCAGCACAGCACTGAGTTCATCGCCATCATGGGCATCGTGGTATTTGGTTTGAAACGTGCCGTTTTCAAAATCTGCACGGGAAGGAATATAGCCGTCGTAATCATCACGAATATGAGTTTCAAACACATTGCGTATCTGCTGGCGCGAATACTGGCCACTGAACTCTTGATACGCCTCATTCAGCGCTTCTTTACAGTGTCGAAACCGACGATGATCGTAGGGATCACGAGTCACTGCCCCCTGTTTTAGAGCATGATCAAATCGATCGTGTTCGAAGAAACCATCGATCCATTTATGAATGTCTTCGGCGCGGAGTCCGAATAATTGCTCCGTTCGATTGGCGTGCTCTGATATCTTCATTATTGCTAGGTGTTTGATTTCATAAGTTAATAGCAAGAACCTGTGCTCGGACTCGCAACTACAACAAAAAACTCACTTTACCCCGCGATCATTGGTGACATGCTAATCCAAATCAATAAAAGGCATTTTCAATTTATTTACCTTTCATTCAATAGTGAAACACGGATCCAGCCAGTGCTGATGATTGGCACTGGCTATCACTAAGGAGAAACCAAGTATTCAAGTCTCCCTTCTGGCATAAAAAGAAGGAGTTCGGTAGCGGCTGGGATGCCGACTCGTATCAATCGAAGGTTGGTATACCGAGCGCAAGTAGACTTGATTGAAGACTGGTTGTTCTCCCTCTCATAAGGAAAAAAGACGAATGTCTGGAAGTAGTAAAACCTTTTATAGGGATATGCGCCGCAAGGCTCAAGAGTTTAAAAGCAGGGAAGAGTTTCTGAACCATGATCTTAAGATCATGAGCTTCAGACGATGGGGTATCCACTTACCCTTTCGTGATTACAGTATCGAAATAGAGGACTGGGTACCGGCGATTGCCGCCACCATAGGTAAAGTGGTCATGGTGACGGCCATGGTCGCTGTGTTTGCGGCTCAATTTGGCTTATCACCAGAGTTTGTCGCAGAGAACGTACGTTATGAGCTGCTTATTGCGGGCGCTTTATTCGTTATTTTGTTCTCTGCGATTCTTAACCCTAATGCGAACCTTGCTGGAACGCATGGGCCGATGATACCGCTGATACCCCTTGTGGCTGCCGCAGGTGGACACCCACTCGCACTCGGTATAATGGTGTGCGCATTCGGGATGATACTCGCGCTCACCAAAGGGGGCTCCAAGTTGATGACCCTCACCGGGGTTGGTGTACGGGGAGGCTTGCTGATTTATTTGGGTGCCGTCGGCCTAATCAGTCAAATCAATAAAACCGAAGCATGGGCAAGTGCTAGTGGTCATGGCTATATCTCGTTTGCGGTGATTGGCGTGACTGTGTTGGTGTACGCCTACCTAGCCAAAGTGAACAAACGCTGGCTCGCTATCCCGCTTTGCTCTGCAATTGCTGGTATTGTCGCGTACACCATGGGCGCTGAATTTGCCTTTACCACCGAACCCGGCTTGCCACATTTAAGTCCATTCTACTGGTGGGGTGAAGACACCGGCTGGAAACTAGGTTGGCCGACACTGGAGCACTACATTGCGGTTGTACCATTTGCACTGTTGGCTGTGGCGATGTGGTCGCCTGACTATTTGGGTCACCGTGTGTTCCAAGAGTTGAACTATCCAAAAGAAGCCAAGGGCGTATTGATGAACGTTGACGACACCATGATGGTGGCATCGATTCGTCAAGGTGTCGGCTCGCTACTTGGCGGCTCAAACCTTGCGTCCTCTTGGGGTACCTACATGATCCCGGCAGCAATTGCCAAACGCCCTATTCCAGGCGGCGCACTGCTTACGGGTATTTTGTGTATTTTGGCCTCAGTGCTGGGCTATCCAATGGATTTAGCCATGTGGGAGCCAGTGCTGCGCGTCGCTTTGATTGTTGGTGTATTCCTGCCTCTGCTTGAAGCAGGCATGCAGATGATTCACAAACACAAAGACTCACTCAGCGCCGGTATCTGTATCTTCTCGTGTGCCTTTGTGAACCCTGTATTTGGCTGGGCAACGACTATGCTGCTCGACAACATGGGCTTCATTGGCGATAGCGAGCGCGCTAAAACGCTGTCTAAAAAGGACAAGTACCTGATCCCAGGTCTTGCGTTTGTAATCTGTATTGGCTCACTCGCGGTCGTTGGTCAATTACCGGGTATCCCTGCTTTGATTGGTAACTAGCCCTACGTTATCGACTCTCACTCAAGCGCCTTCTTTTAGTAAGGCGCTTTTTCTCACCTCATTTTAATCGTAACGTGATGTCGCTCGGCAGAGAGACATAATGATCCCAAAACACACGCCTTGCGTGATCATTGCGGTACCACCATAGCTAAAAAACGGCAGCGGGCTGCCCATAACAGGTAATAGACCACTGACCATGCCAGTGTTAATAAACGCGTACAAAAAGAAACTGAGCGCTAGTGCACCACACACCAAACGGCTGTAGGCATGATGGCAGTGGCAGGCAAGCCATAGCGCTCTCAGCGTAATAAACAGGTAGAGCGACAGCAGCAACACGCAGCCAACAAACCCCCACTCTTCTGCAAACGCAGAGAAAATGAAGTCTGTGTGACTTTCTGGAATAAAGCCTAGCGAGCTTTGAGTCGCATTGGTCCAGCCCGTCCCCGTCACCCCACCAGAACCAATGGCGATATGAGACTGGATAATCTGATAGCCCGAGCCAAGCGGATCACTTTGCGGATTCAAAAACTGCAATATGCGTTTCTTTTGATACGTTTCTATCACAAAAAACCATAGCAAAGGGGCTGAGGTTGCCACCAAAGCGACAAAGCCTCCGATGATCTTCCAACTCATGCCAGCGAAATAGAGCACGAACAGCATGTAAATCACACCGAAGATGGCCCCATCCAAGTCTGGCTGAATAAAGATGAGACCTGCCGGAATGGCGGTCATCAAAATAGCTGCAATCAGCCGCAAGCCACTTGGCCTTGTGCCTTCCCTTTGAATAAACCAAGCTACCATCATTGGAATAGCCAGCTTTACCAACTCTGAGGGCTGAAACCGAACCCCAGCAATACTGAGCCAGCGCTGAGAGCCATTACTGCTGTCTCCTGCCAGCACCACGCCGACTAGCAAGATAATGGTGAGTAAATAGAGGTGTGGTGAGAAACGTCGATACTGTTTCGCCGGTATCGACGCCATGATCAGCACGCAGGTCAGTGCGATGCCACAGCGCATCAAGTGGTTAGTCATCATCGCTTCACTGTAACCACTGGCACTCCAAATGGTCAGCGAGCCAAGCATCATGATCGAGATAATCGCCAGCAAGATACTAAGATCGAGCTGAGGAGTCTTAAAATTTTTCAACATGGGATTCTAATCAGAGGCGCTGCTAACGCCTCCTATGTGTTAACTAGGAAATAGAAAGCTATTAAAGCTTGTTGAGGCGACGTTTTTTATCACCGATAAGCCGACGTAGACGCCAAGTCGCAAAGGTGAAGATCGCCGCGCAGAGCGTTGCGACAGGCGCTGCCATTAACACCATGGTGGCAAAACGGCTAATAGGTTCAGGTAGAGATGGTAAGAGGAATCCTACACCGGCCAGCAAGGCAATCCACAAGCTGGCACTGAACCAAGCAAAGTAATGGAAACGCTGCACTTCATGCAGTCGAATCCCCATCACCATCGGCACTAAGCAGCGAACACCTGGGGCAAATCGAGCCATGAACAGAGCAATAAGCCCATGGCGACCCAAAAGGTTATCCACCATCTTCATGTTGCTCTCGGGGACTTTGTTTACCCAACCTTGGACAACCGGCAGGCGGTTTAGCCAGCGCCCTTGTAAATACGCAAGCCAGCTGCCCACGGAAGCGGCAATGATAAGCAGCGCAAACGCGAGAAATGGGTTAAGAACCCCTACTGCAGACAAGGTACCCACCAGCACTACGACACTATCGCATGGCAAAGGTGCAGCAGGCAGGAAGCTGCTTTCGAGAAAAATAAACAAAGAGACCAAAACATAGATCAGTACGGCACTGCCAGGCGACAGCAGTGCGTCGAAGTCTTGATGCCAAATAGCAATCAACACCTCTTGAGTCGCATCAAACATAGACACTCCAAAAGCTTAACGAAATAAGAAAGTTAAATCTTTGAAAACGTGACTAACGCGAGTGGATGAAACGAAATTGTAGGTTGGATTCTTGCCAGCCACCGAGTCGAGGGTTAGCAAAGGCGAGATAGCTACTTGGGGTAGTACGCCTTAGCTGCGCAAGCATAAGCCACGTCGTCAATGAAAACGCAACCATCAACCAAGGCAAGGGATCGCTCGGTCGAAACTGGGCTTTGTGTAATGGTACTCGCCATGTAGAAGGACGTAAAAGTTGATTCTCGTTGGCGAGGTCGGGCGCCCGCTCTGGATTTACCACCGCAGGCTGATAAGAAAACGTCATCTCACTAATAGACTCGGCGACGCTGCTCAAAAGCAACATCGTTAGCAAAGTCAGCAGTAATGGGAAGAAGTTAATCGTTCGCTTCACACAGAAAGCCTAGTAGTGGGATCTGCTTATATGTACTGCTAAGCGCTCAAAAAAGCAATGAGAAAATAACGACTCTTAACTGGCTTAGAACTCTCGATTCATCTTCGATAAGCACGAGATAAGCAAAGCCTCTTGCCCCTCATCAAAATGGCGGGTGATGTCTTTGACCAAACTCAGGTGCAATTGGTTGTGATGACGATGAATCGCTTCCCCCTCTTCCGTCAAACCCACCACAATCGCGCGGCGATCATTAGGGTGTGGGAAACGCTCAATCAAGTTTGCAGCAACCAGCTTATCGACCTGTACCGTCAGGGTACCAGTTGTGATCCCCAGTTTATCGGCAAGCTCTTTCATTCGCATTGCACCATGCACACCCAAAACCTCTATGGTGTGTACTTGCGCCAATGAATATCCCGTCTCTTTAACAACGGACTGCTCCCAAGATGACATCTTGTCGTAAAACTCGGTCAATAGCTGGTTTAGCGTTTCTAGATCCTGCATTAAGTCGAACGTACTTCTAATGTGAGATGGCTAATCTTATCAAACTTGCTGAGTTTTTGTTTGTACGCCTGCAAAGAAAGCGTGTCTTGAGACACTAAGGTAATGGCCGCAGCATAATGATGACCGCTCACTCTCCACATGTGCAAATCAACCACCTCTGCTGAGGGGGCAAGTTCATGACGAATCTCAGTTCGATACGTTTCCTCTACGCTCTCGTCGAGCAAAATAGGACTGGTTTGTTTTAAAAGATTAAGCGTCCACTTACCAATAACCAGAGCCCCAACAATGCCCATAAATGCATCCAGCCAATTCCAGCCATAGAGCTTACCGAGAATTAAGGCTCCAATGGCGAGCACGGAGGTCAATGCGTCCGCTAAAACATGCAAGTAGGCAGCTCTTAGATTGTGGTCGTGATGATGTGTATGCCCGTGGTCATGGTCATGGTCATGGTCATGGTCATGGTCATGCGAATGATGATCGTGATGATGGTGCTCACCCAGTAAAAACATACTCGCGACATTCACCGCAAGTCCAATAAAAGCAACAGCAATAGCCTCATTAAAATAAATCGGCTGTGGATTGAACAATCGATGCACCGATTCAACGATCATCATAAGCGCCACAATACCCAGTGCAATGGCACTGGTATAACCCCCAAGCACGCTGACTTTACCTGTACCAAATGAAAAACGCTCATTGTTCTGATGTTTCTTCGCATAACGATAGGCAAATAGCGTAATACAGAAGGCCGCGGCGTGTGTGCCCATGTGCCAACCATCCGCCAAGAGTGCCATCGAACCGTAAAAGGTTCCTGCCACTATTTCGACGACCATAGTGGTGACCGTCAGCAGCAGCACATAGAGCGTTCGTTTTTCACCTTGGTGATTATGACTAGAAAAGTCATGAGAGTGAGGCGCAGATTCAAAAGACATGGGATACACTTAGTTTGATTATCAAAATACTTGACTATCAATTTAGTTTGACTATCAAACAAAGTCAAAGAGTAAGCGCCTAGATCCCGAGAAAAAGTTGAAAGCAGCAACACCTCATCACTGAATCTGGGGGCTTTCAGCAAAACAACCCTCAACATCGAACCCAATCTAAAGACATTGATAGGAAAAAACTATCAACTAAATAGGAGTAATTTACTTCTGTTACTGAGAATTATTATCAATAATGAATTCATCGACACAGATTAACGTTCATGAGGGTAACGTAATGATCAAGACACTTACTTTTGCAGGTATCCACTTCTCTATCGCAACCATGGTTGCGTTCGCTCTGACTGGAGACTTCTTGCTTGGTAGTCTGGTCGCTATGGTGGAGCCGACTATCAATACCGGCGCGTTTTATCTTCATGAGAAGCTTTGGCAGAAACTGCCTTACCTAAAACGACGTGAGTCAAAGACTCAAGTGAAAACGGCCAGCTTTGCTGTTATTCACTTTAGCGTAGCATTCAGTGTTACTTACCTACTGACTGGCGATGCCTTTATTGGCGGTCTAATGGCAACGATTGAGCCAGCCATTAACTCGGTTGCTTACTTCTTCCATGAGCGTGTATGGCAACGCAATAAACACAACGTGACACCACTTAGTATCACCAAAGCGGCGGTTGCGTAAGCCACTAAATCTTCACAATCCAATGTGTCAGCACGCTCCTATCAAAAGTGCTGACATATTGGACAACGCATCACGAGCAAATCCAATAGGGGTCAAGTCTTGCGTTTTGCCTTTCAAAGCTGATCCTTTATAGTAGAACGTTCATACACTTATGAGACGACCGACACCGTTATGAGCAGACCACTACGAATCGAATACCCAGGCGCCCTCTATTACGTAAACTCGAAAGGCAACGACGGACAGTCTGTTTTTCAAGACCGCGAAGATTTTGAGCTGTTTCTTCAAGTGCTCGATCACACGGCAACGCGCTACAACTGGATGGTTCATGGTTACTGCTTAATGAAAGATCAGTATCACCTGCTGATTGAAACGCCAGATGGCAACTTAAGTATTGGTATGCGTCAGCTCAACGGTGTCTATACGCAGCGCTTCAATCAAAAACACGGTCGCAGTGGGCATTTGTATCAGGGTCGCTTTAAATCGATTCTTATTGATAGAGACGCACACTTCCTTGATGTCGGACGCGATATTTTGCTCAGCCCAGTCAAGGCCAATATGGTTGTGGATCCAGAAAGTTACCCGTGGAGCAGTTGGGGTTACCTAAACGACAGCAAATCTAAACCTGCATGGTTTGTCATCGAACCAACTCTCAAATCGTTTGGCACGGAGCGCGAGCAAGCGCTTAGCCACTACAAGCAGTTTGTGCTCGAAGGTAAAGACTACAATCCATGGCAACACTTAAAACGCCAAATCTTCTTAGGTGATGAGGCCTTTATTCAGCGTCACTTAACGCAATTAGGGTCACTTACCGAAGCAATGGGTGAGATCCCAAGTGCCCAGCGACGCGCAGCTCCGCTCAGCCTGAAACAATATGAGCAGAAAGCCAATAGCCGAGATGAAGCTATTTGCCTCGCGTTTCGCAGTGGTGGCTACACACAAAAGCAGATTGGCACTCACTTTGGCCTCCATTACTCACGCATCAGTCGGATTGTGTCTAAGGGACAAGCTTAATCACCGACCCGTTAGTGTCATACAAACAAAAGCCAGCAATGTATATTGCTGGCTTTTTTACAGGTAGGTATCCGTTACTGATTGGTGCCGAGCGGCGTATCATCTGCCGACACATAGTACTGGTTGATAATACGCCCATATGGGTCAAGAGCGTTATGGAATATTCGAACCACATCGTTCTTTTGAGGCTCTGAGACTTCGGTCATCCCCTCACCAATAGTGACGCGGCTGCCCTCGCCTTCTTGTTGGGGATAATACAGATACAAATCACCCTCAGTGACAAACGTACTTGGTCTTGACCATTGGTAGACAAACTCATCCTTACGTCCATCAAGTTGCTGTACTTTTGCTAAATACGGCATCATTTCCGGCTGTGATGCTGGCGGCTCAGTCAGATAAATCTGTTTGTCCAAAACTTGATCATCAAAGTGGAATGCCACTGTATATGTTTGGTTGCTTGGGATTGAACCTGCTTCACTTATTGGGTATCCAGAAAGCATACCGCTAACAAAGTTTCCACTATCAACGAGATGGCAACTGGTCGAGTTCGGCGTACGGTAGACTTTGTCCATTTGAATCACTTGGTCAGACGGCGATATCACGGTGACAAAGTTTAGACCATCAATAATCGAGCTTAGCGGCGCTAACTTATCGAAAAATGCTGGATTGCCGAATTGCCATTCCCCCACTTCAGGGACTGACTCGCAGTCAGATGCCGTTAAAAAGCCAGACGTTTCAAACACCCAATCAAAGGTGTCAAACTCACCCCAGTTATAAGGTTTGGCTGCTTGGTTTAACTTGTATACTGCATAAAATGAAGTCGGGTAGGCCTTATCGTCACCAAGGAACTTCAGCTTACCTTCATCAAACTCAAACCAAGCTTGGTCTCGCGCAATGCTGCTAGACGTGCTGGCTTCAAATGCCGTCGTATACCCTACCAGATAACGCTTTTTCTCAGGCTGACTGTCAAGCAGCACTAAATCGCGATAACGCTCTAAAGACGCATCGTTTTCATTCGGCAAAACATTAAAATAGTTTTGATGTAGCTCTGCTCGGTTTGCTCCAAACCAATGTGCTTCTGGCGCTAGGTATGCTTCAAACCCGGCTTGATCATCTTTGAGAAGAATCATTGCTTCGAGTATCTGCGAGGCTTGATTAAGCAGCGCCAGTTCTAACTTGAGCGCCTCCATCCCATAGTCCTCAGGCAACAACTGCTCCCCTTGCCAATCTTGCGCATAAGTAAGCGTTAGAGTGTGCTTATGATTAGGTCGATAAGTCACCACAGCGCCGTCAGAGTGATACTCTAACGCTAAAGCGGATAAGACTGCGTCCAATTTAGTGTGGTCAGCAGGATAATGCTCACGAAGCAAGTGACTATTTAGGCTCACTCCCGCAGCTTCAAACAATGGTTTTAGTGTGGACTTCAACTCAACTTGTGCGGCTTCAATCGCTGTCGCAGTAAACTTAGACTGATGCTGCTCAAAATCTTCAAACACAAGCTCGGCATCGATACCCGCGACCTTACCAATAAGCAATCGGGTCAGCGGGTTTAGGTTCAAGTATTGAGACCTGTTGTCCATCAAAATGGTGTACTCGCTAATGGCTTTAACGCCAGATGCTCCATCAATCTTAAGCAGCGTTGGATACACCAATTGCCCAGCATTAGCGATGGTAAATTCACCACCTTTTGGCACTGTGTACACCATGCTGTTGAGAACACTTGTTCTATCAGGGCTTGCATCAACCTGTGCTAAGGCAATACGCCCTTTGATCCCACCACCGGCCGAGGCTAGCCCTTGAATTGTCGAAAAAGAGGAACTGGATTCGTTGGTATCACTGTCTTGGCTACAGCCAGTCAGCATCAATCCCAAACCAACCAAGATAGAAAGTGCTTTGATGTTCATTATGTTCCTAAGCCATTACTGCTAAACGGCATTCCATCTAACAAAAAAAGAATTTGGCGGAGTCTAACTCAACCTTATCCGGCGGCTCCAAACAATAAAATCTATCGTGATCATGATTACGGCTTATCAACGACTAAACTCATCCGCACTGCATCCTCAGCAATACTCAAATGTCATAAATGAGCTTAAAAACATGCGCTGAATATCACAATTTGTTGAAATACGACTGCTTTGCACAAACAAAATGCAACAAAGATCACACAAATGCACTCTCTATGACAGTAGACTTCGGCCTCAAATTTATAGAGCTAGGGATAATTTATGAAAACAATAAAAACAACACTCGCATTACTTGTAGGAGCAGTGCTGCTCTCTGGTTGTAAGGACTCCGACGAGCAGACGGTGACAGAGGCAACTCAAGTGAAAATTGCGACCTATAACCTCTCTTTTGATCGTGCGACCTTTGACGATTTGGTTGCGGAAATGCAAATAGCCCCAGAGACTCAGCAGCAGCTTGTTACCAGCTACCTTGATGGCACTATCGACGATGCTGACAAAAGCCGAGCAGAAAAGGTCATTCAAATCCGAAATGTTGCGGCGATTATTCAGAAAAACCGTCCTGACGTGCTGATGATGGCCGAGTACAACAATGACGGTACTGGTGAAGATAAAACTGCGCTGATCGGCTTTCAAACCAACTACCTCTCGGTCGCTCAAAGCCTAGATGGTGCGGGCGGTGATGCTAACTTAGAGCCGATTGAGTACCCTTTTTCCGAGTCTTACGCGACCAATACTGGCCTACTTTCAGAACTTGATCTTGATAACAATGGCGTTGCAGGCCAGTTACCCGGCGACGCATGGGGCTTTGGTTTTTATCACGGCCAGTATGCGTTTGCGCTGATGTCCAAGTATCAGATAGATACGGCGAATACACGCACATTCCAAGAGTTCAAATGGAAAGACATGGTAGGCGCAGAGATACCAACCATTACTCTATGCGATGACGCCAACAACCCAATTCCTGCTGGTATGGCTTGCGGTGACAACTGGTATACCAATGAAGAGTGGCAACAAGTTAGACTGTCTTCCAAAAACCATGTAGATGCACCAATTATCATTCCAACAGCCGATGGTGATGAAGTGGTACATTTGTTAATGTCTCACCCTACACCACCAGTTTTCGATACGGGCAAAAACAAAGCGCAAAATGCAGCGGAAGTGACGTTTTGGCATGACTACATTCAAGGTAAAGACTACTTCTACGACGATGAAGGTAGCACAGGTGGGCTTGATAGCGGTGCCAAATTTGTGATGATGGGTGACCAAAACCTTGACCCTATCGCAGGCGATGGCATCAGCGCGGTTATGCAAGCGTTACACAACGACCCACTCGTCAATCAAGCGGTTTCTAACGGTGAACTGTACCCGACAAGCTTCGGGGCGGCAGAACATGCCACTGACAACAGCTCTACACACCCAGCGCCTAATCGCCTCACTTCAACCTTTGGCCTAGCTGTGGACTATGCACTCCCTTCTCAGACGTTAAACGTCGTTGATTCCGGGGTTTACTGGGCAGCAAGTTACGAAGAAGGTCGTTTGCTGTTTAACGATTCGCGCGTAGGCAAATGGGGTAACGGTAAGGATGTCTCGTCCGATCACCGTATGATTTGGATTAAAGCGGAGTTCTAACTTTTTCCTCATCTAGGTTCGCCTTAGCTCATAAATCTTGACTCTTAAGTCATCGCTAAGGCGAACTGGCACTGTAGGCTATCTGGCCTCGCCCCCTTTTTGTCTGCATGCTGTCATTGGCATTCGAGTCACTTTACCGTCTACGGCGCAGTCGACTAAAAAGCCAATTTTTCCGCTACTATAACCGGCAACACTGGCACTTGAGAACATAAGTAGCATTCCCATACCCGCTGCAATTATCCATTTCATAACGATGTCTCCTTACTTACAAAAGACACATTAATTATGTATGAGATTGCGTATTTCGCCATGTTCACGAAGTAACGCCCTAAAGCACAGACATTACCGAACGAACGCTAATTGTGCGACATAGCTCACTTACAACATTTAACTGTATGAATAAATGACTAATTTGTGCATATCGGCACAAGAGTAAGTTAAACTCGCCAAGCCTATTTGATGAGAGTTAGCGTCAGACTAACCCGTCAGGCATATCAGAGTAACAATAGCAGTAAGGTAATCAAATGAATCGAATCGTTCATGTACCCGCGCATTTTTGCGAAGTGGGGAAACATGAAGCTGTCGACTATAGCGATTCTCCCGTGTGGCGAAAAACGGGGTATTCGAAATCGGTAGTGGATAGCGTCCGTCTCGCAGAAGATCTGCAAAAAGCGGTCGCCACGCTAAATCATGATGGCTTTGAGGTGGTCTCTATTACCCCAATCACGAGTGGTGACTACGACTATAAAGCGATACTTGAGGCAGGTGGAAGAGGCGAAAACGGCTACGGTGGTTATGGCTATGGTTACGGCTTTAGTTATACACAGGGACTGATTGTTACCGCCAAGCGCATTCAAGGTATCTAAACGCTAACAAGTATTTCTGCAGAGAAGATTACATACCGAATTTTACATTCTGCCACGCTCTGCTCATCGCGCTTTTTGAGCAGCATGGTAAGATCGTGTTATACCAATTCGCTCCTTTTCCGCATCCTATTAATTGGTAAAAAGGCCGACCGGGATCAGCACCCAGTCGGCCTTTTTGTTTGTTCGAGCTTTATCAAGCCAAAAACATTAAGAAGCGGTCGCGTACTGCTCTAGTTCTTGGTGCGTCGCGGTTGTCACGTACTGACCATCTAGGTAGAAGTCAACGCTGTCTTGGCCAGTTACGCCCACTAATGTACGTGCTTTGCCAGCATCATCCAAAAATTCCATTTGCATTGTGCTGTCGTCAAGTTTCGATAGCTTCACTGGCGCTGTTGAGAACTTCTTGCCCACTTTGTGGTTTACTTTGATGTAAGCCTCAGCAGGTGTGTCCGCTACTGCTTTTTTCTTAGTGATAGGGTTCGTACCCGTCCAGAACTCAATAGAGTTAACAACAAATAGGTCAGCAGCCGCTGTGATCGCGTACACTGGTGACATCAAAGTGTAAAGACCTGCACGCGCGTAACGGTTATCAACACCTTTTAGGTTCACTTCATACATAAGTGCACCTGTTGTCGCCATTTGGCCGATACAGCCTGTTAGCATAGTAGACATTAACGCCGCAGCAATTGTTGTTTTGATCAGTTTCATCACTTAAACACCTATTGCCTGTCCACGTATTCAAAGACAAGCAAGTTGATTGAAATCATTAGAGAAACACCAGTCAATACCACTGATGCTTTCATTCTCACCACCAATAAATGGCGCGGAATTATAACGCCAATCAAACAGAGCGCTAGATAAGCAAAATAGGAAAAGTAGACGCGTTAACAAAGGTGATCAAATTCACCAATATTTGTACCAAAATGAGGATAAAACTAACTTTTATTCAATATGTTACTTAAAATTCGTTTTTTGTAAGCCAGCTAATATATTCACTAGCTGGTTACAAAAATACAAACTAACTCCGCCTTTTCCTACAACAGCACTAAACTTGCTGTCCCTAAGAAGGCGAAAAAGCCAACCACATCCGTCACTGTGGTCAAGATGACAGAACCTGCCAGTGCGGGATCAAGTTCCAGTTTATCGAGGATCAGGGGAATCAACACACCAAACAAGGCTGCGGTGATAATGTTAACGACGATCGCCAGGGCAATCGTGCCACCAAGCAGAGGCGATTGAAACCACAGGCCAGCTACGGCACCAATAATCAGAGCCCAAAGCAGGCCGTTAATCGCGCCAATACCAAGCTCATTTTTTATCAGCGCAAACCGGTTTCCTGAGGTGATCTGATTCAGCGCCATAGAGCGCACCATCAAGGTCAAAGTTTGGCTACCCGCAATGCCGCCCATTGAGGCCACGATCGGCATCAGAACCGCCAGTGCGACCACTTGAGCAATGACATCTTCAAACAGACCAATCGTTACAGAAGCAAGAATGGCGGTAAGCAGGTTAATACCGAGCCACACACCCCGTTTTTGTGAGCTTTTGAGGATCGGCGCAAACAAATCGTCGCCTTCGTCCATACCGGTACCCGCCATAAGGCGAGTTTCATAAATTTCACGCTGAGTGCTTAACGCAAACTTCCAATCAATCTCGCCCAGCAACCGCTTACGCTCATCGAGTACGGGAAGTGAGGTAAACGCAGAACGCTCCATGGCATCTACGGCCTCAGTGAGCTCTAGCGTGGCACTTAACGTGCTCACATGTTCCAGCACTAAGGACTTGACGCGTGTCGATGGCTCTGCACCGACCAACTCAGCGTATTCGACCATACCGCGAAAGCGGTGCTGCTTATCGATCAAATAAACGTAACCCGATGGCTCATGGGTGTACTTGTCCACCAGCACTTTGGCACGAGCGACGGAAATATTAAATGGCAGTGCCACCACTTTACGCTCAACCCAGCGACCCAGCTCTTCTTCTTGGTATTCATTCGCAAGATCGTAAAGCTCTAGCTCTGCGGGCTCTAGGAGGGAGATGGCCTCTTCGATGATCTCGTCAGGCAGTGAGTCTGCCCATTCAATCAAAGATAAGTTGTCGAGCTTAGCAAGAGTAAGCTTTAACTCGGTTTCTGATAGAGCATCGAGGATCGATACACGCACTTCACCACGAGACTCGGTAAGGACATCAATGTGGCTTTCGAGCGGCAGTTCACGCCAAAGCCTGACCCTTTGCTCAATAGGAAACGCTTCTAGAATAAGCGCAATCGATGCGGCATCTAGACCTTGCTCAATATATTGATTGAGGATCTGTGGCTGCTGCGTGTCTTCGGCCTGTGAGATTTGATCGATGTGAATTGAGAGATCTTGAAATTCGCTCACTAAGGGCTCCCTGAAACCATTCGCGTTAATAGAGTACCCTCTATCATAGCGAATAGGTCACACAGCCACATTCATAATATTGATAAATATGAGCAATTGTTCATCGAACAAACAATTTTGATTACTGATCAGTCCACTGAAAGACAATTTCACCTTGGGTCAAGGTTAACTTCACTACGCTATTGGCTTTTGGATGCTGATAGACAACAGCATTAACCAAAACCATATTTTGCGACGCAGTTAACGTCAAAGGATAAAACAATAAAAGCGAGCTCAGCAGTCAAGCTTTCGTTCGACCAATTGCAGGTAACCACTGACTTCTACGCGGTTTGTTTCCTCGCACGATACATCACCCAGGCCAATAATAAAAACCAATAAATTTGCACTAAAAATAATTTAAAATTATTAACTTAATTAAATAACACAACAGAGTTTTCCGCTATTCACTTTTATTTATAGAACTGTAACTATATACATGGCTTATATAAAATTTGAACTAAGATCACATAATAACAACGTTAGGTATATTCCATGTGCAAGTGTAAACGACGAGTCGCGATCGTTAGAATCAAGCGCAGTGTATGGCAAAAGCTCTCTGGCATCAAAGAGCTTTTCCGCTGCCGAGTTTGCGGGGAGGATCTGATCGTCCGTTAGTTTCCCCCGCTACCAATAACGCTGTCTGGGCTGAAACTCAGGCGGCGTTTTTTTTCTTAACGCACTTTGCATCCGCCCAAAGTTCCTTCCCAACATGATGCGTATTTGACTGTAGGTTTCGTAGGCCAATAGCTTCCAAGCTGGCGCTGTCCAATATCGGGTGTACATGTGCTTCATGGCTGCGTTCACATCGGGAGACATGCGTTTTACTTTAGTTGCGAGCGTTTGAGCAGCGTTTAATGGGTCTTCGCTGACCTCTGTTACCAATCCATATTTTAACGCCTCTTCCGCTGACAACTCATGGCCACAGATAGAGATGAGCATCGCTCTATCCTTTGGCATCACCTCACGCAGCGCAATAGAGCCTGCCATGTCCGATGTTAACCCCATCTTTGATTCCATAATGGATAGGTTCGCCCTTGGCGAACAAATACGAAAATCTGCTCCGAGCGCAATTTGCATCCCTGCGCCCCAGCAATAACCGTCGATTGCGGCAATGACTGGGACGGATAATTTGCGCCAATTACTGCTTACCTGTTGAGCTCGATTGGACTGACCCGGCCACCATTTGAACAGCAACTTCGCCGCATTGCTTTTATTAGTCATCATAGATTTGAAGTCGAGACCCGAACTAAAGTTCTCCCCTGACCCCGTCAAAATCACCGCCCTGAGCTGACGATCTTTACGTAGCGCGCGACTCACGTGAATCAGCTCTTCAAACATCCCCATGTCAACGCCATTGAGCTTATCAGGTCGATTTAACGCCACAGTCACCACATCCTCCGTGCGGCTCACGTTGATCCTTTTGTAGTCCATCGTTATTCCTTTATTTTGCTGGCTTTTTCATCAGTGTAGTGACGGCTGAAAGAAGCGTTAGAATATTTACTCAATTATGAGAGCCCCATCGTGTATAGCGCCCCGCCTCATTCATACATTGCGACAATCAGCCGAACCGAATGTGACATCTGACCAAAACTGACAATACAATCACTAATTTTTTCGATGTCGCTTACGTTATTGAGCTGTGTTACTTGTTTTGAGCCATTCGCGTGGTTGAATGAAACGGTTAGATTGGATGAATAGGAAGTAGAATCCATGATTAAGGAAAATCAGCAAAAAACTCACAGCAACGCAACCACAGTGATCACATATCAGGATAGCGATCCATGGTGGTTTAGCGTCTTATTAGTCGCATTTACCTACCTACTGTTAGCTTTTGTGCTCCCAAACCAACTGTCTAAGGGCGATCAAGACACCGCCGCCTTCGTAGATATGTTAAGTAGTTTTGCATTCCCTATTGCGATGACATGGTGTATTCCTTCACTCGTAATTCGAGCTAAGCAAATCATCATTGGCAAAAGGCAGTTCGCTTAAAAATTAGACACTTGTCACTTTTAACGGTGGATGCTTAATTCGTCCACCAAAAGTTTATTCTTTCACCTTATAGGCAGAACTTCTCAGGTTTACAAACAGTTAGCTCTAGCACGTCATACACCCTATAAAAATGTGAGTAAGATCACCTTGATCGTGCTTTTTCATGGTGTTATCGTGGTTTCGATGACGAAAATGTGACCACAAAGGAGTGTGCTTTGCCGAATATTCAAGTGAGTCGTTGGCGTGTTGAATCTTGCCCTAAAGCATTAGAGCAAAAAATCATCTCAGCCGTCGCCTACAAGGAAATGAAGGGAACTATTTCTGATTTTGAGTTGTGTCAGATATTCGGAGAAACCGTTTGGAAGAGCGGTGAGAATTACCATACTCATGCAGTATCGGTGTTAATTAACGAAGCCGAAAAGTGCTGCAGAGTGATACCTAGACAGTTTGCTTAACTGTTTTAGTCGCATTAAAAAGGTCTACCTTAGGGTAGACCTTTTTTTGTATCTGGCATTATTGTCTCTGAAACAACTTAGCTTTGCGAGTAGATAGCTTCTAGCTTCTCATCTTTGCGTTTCCAGACATCATTAAGCCAATTGTGGAAACGGCGCTTGAATACTTTGTCATTAAAGTAATCCCCATTTAGATTCTCATCCATTTGGTAGACATCTATCTTAACCACTACTTTGGTCAGTTTACCTTTCAACAAGTCCTTAAACGGATCTTCGCGGTTTTCTGGATACGCTAGTGTAATGTCGACGACACCATCTAACAGGTGATTCATTGCATTAAGAGTGAACGCAACGCCGCCTGTTTTTGGCTTCAACAAATGTCTATAAGGCGTTTTAACCGTTGCTAGTTTTTCTTCGCTGTAACGCGTACCTTCAACAAAACTGATCATAGTGGTGGGTACATGTTCAAACTTCTTACACGCCTTGCGAATCGCATTGAAATCGTCGTTGCGGCGCTCTGGATTCTTTACAAGGTAAGCTTGTGAATGCCTTTTCATAAATGGCATATCGAGTCCCCAGCACGCAAGGCCAACGAACGGGACGTACAACAGGCTCTGTTTAAGTAAGAACTTACACATTGGCATCTTGTTTTTCATTACTGAGGTAATGATAACAATGTCTGCCCAGCTAAGGTGGTTAGACAGTAGCATGTACCACTGTTCTGGCGTCAGATCGTCGCCGCCTTCTACATCCCATTCGATATTGTTGTTCAGATTAAGAAGCCACAAATTAATCGTTGCCCAAAGCCACATCTGCTTATTCGATAAGCTTGTCATCAGGGTCTTAACAGACGCGAAAGGTAGAACTAATTTGATGATCGAGAATGTACAAACCACCACAGCCGTAATAGCCGTATTGACCATGACAAGAAAAGAATTAATAAACAGACGTAGATTGCTAAACATACCAATTGTTACAGAACGTAAAAGAGGCGGCAATCATAGCAACTTTTGACCAAACGTATAGTAAAGCTTTGTCATCCAGATATGAATTTGTAGAATCAGTCCAATAAAACACTTAAATAACAAAAGCTTATAAAGCTACCGAACCATAGTCCTCCGACCAGAAATGAAAAAGCCTTGTGAACACACAAGGCTAAAGCTCGTCATTTAAGCCAACCAGCCAGCGAAATGCCCAACTAAGTACAAACATAGCCCAGCCATAATGCCGGCAACAATATCATCAATCATGATACCCAATCCGCCATGCATCCGTTTGTCGAGCCAGCCGATAGGCCAAGGTTTTACCATGTCAAAGAAGCGAAACAGCACAAAGCCTGTGATTAACCACTTCCAATCATCGGCGGGCAGCTTTAGCGCTGGGACAATCGCCATGGTGATCCAAAAGCCCGCAAACTCATCCCAAACGATTGAGCCATGATCGTGCACACCCATGTCTTGCGAGGTGACGTCGCAAATTTTGATGCCAATGATACAAGCAATAACCACGGCAATGAGGTAAACGCTTAACGGTAGCTGAACCAGTAACAGGTACAAAGGGATCGACGCGAGTGTTCCCATGGTGCCGGGGATAATCGGCGACAGACCGCTTCCAAAACCGGTTGCTAACAAGTGCCAAGGGTTTTTAAGTGAGATTAAGTCGAGAGGATTGCTCATTGATTTCCCTTAAAATGATCAAAACCATCGAGTTGCCAGTCAACTGGCGCATCGTCGTTATGAAGCTCTAAATATTCGGTGCCGGTCAGTTGCCCAATACAGGTAAACGGCGTGTTACTTAACGCCACTTCAAGTTGACCGCGATTGGCCTCTGGTACCGTAAAGCATAGCTCGTACTCTTCACCACTGGTCAATGCATATTGCTGAGCACGGGCGCTGCTACCAACGAACTGAAGTAACTCTTTAGATACAGGAAGCGCAGCAACATTAAGCCTTGCGCCAACCTTAGAGCGTTTTAGAATGTGCCCCAAATCGGCCACCAGCCCATCAGAAATATCGATAGCCGCTGATGCAACATCTCGCAAGGCTATTCCTGCGAGCACGCGTGGTGTGGCTTCAAAGTGACGTCGCTGCAATTCTTGGTTAAGGCTGTTATCCGCGCTGATGTTGTTTTCTAAAATCACATCAAGTCCAGCTTTGGCATCACCAAGAAGGCCTGTGACATAGACCCAGTCTCCGGACTGCGCACCATGGCGAGTCAGCGCCTTCCCTTCTGGCAGCGTACCTTGAACAGTAAGGGTAATGGTGAGAGGACCTTTAGTGGTGTCGCCACCAATCAGTTGAATACCGTAATAGTCAGCAAGCTTGAAAAACGCATTAGAGAAACGCTCTAACCACGCCGTATTGATTTCAGGTAACGAAATACCCATAGAAACCCAAGCGGGGGAAGCGCCCATGGCCACGAGATCACTGATGTTTGACGCGAGGGCTTTGTGAGCAATTTGCGCTGGATTGGCGTCGGCGAGAAAGTGAGTACCCGCCACTAAGGTGTCGGTACTAATAGCAATGTGAGTGCCTGCTGGAGGGGCGACAATCGCACAGTCGTCTCCTTGAGCGAGAATCACATCTTTGCGGTTTTGCTGCTTATGAGCAAAGTACTTATCGATTAAACTAAATTCACCAGACATCTTGTCGACTTGGCAACGAAAAGGTGTACAGAGTATATAAAAAAGGCCAGCAAATTGCTGACCTTTTTACGAATAGACAAACGTTGTTTGTTACTTCTTGCGAACGTGCGGTGCGGCTTTATCTAGTACACCGTTAACAAACTTGTGGCTGTCTTCTGCAGCGAATACTTTTGCAAGTTCGATCGCTTCGTTAATAACCACTTTGTAAGGTACGTCTTCACGGCTTGTCATCTCATACATCGCTAGGCGAAGTAGCGCAAGTTCCATCATGTCTAGATCTTGCATTGGGCGAGAAACAAATGGACGTAGCTTGCTGTCTAGCTCCGTGTGATTCAACGCGACACCCGTGAGTAGGTCACGGAAATATACAACGTCAGTCTCTGGCGCAGTCAACGCAGGCTCAGCAGCATGATGTTCTTCTTCATCATACTTACCACCTGATAAGAACTGTTCTTCAACAGTGGCAACATTTTCTTTAGTAATTTGCCAAGAATAAATTGCTTGCAGAGCAAATTGACGTGCATTACGACGTGCGGCTGGTTTCACACTGGCCCCCATTAGGAATCGATTTCAGAAAGAACGTTGATCATTTCAAGCGCGCTTAGTGCAGCCTCTGCACCTTTATTACCAGCCTTGGTTCCTGCACGCTCGATAGCTTGATCGATGGTATCAACAGTCAATACACCAAAGGCTACTGGTAGGCTATATTCCAGAGACACTTGTGCAAGACCTTTATTACACTCACTACAAACATAGTCGAAATGTGGTGTACCGCCACGAATGACTGTACCTAGCGATACGATTGCATCAAACT
This sequence comes from Vibrio sp. 10N, assembly GCF_036245475.1. Classification (NCBI taxonomy): domain Bacteria; kingdom Pseudomonadati; phylum Pseudomonadota; class Gammaproteobacteria; order Vibrionales; family Vibrionaceae; genus Vibrio; species Vibrio sp. 10N. Next base: position 2,555,696 of record NZ_BTPM01000001.1, read on the forward strand.
TGCCTGTTTTTGCAACACGTTGAGCAACAAGCGGTAGCTCTACTGCACCTGGGCAGCGTACAACCGTGATGTTGTCTTCGCTCACTTGACCGTGACGTTTCAAAGTATCGATAGCACCTGACAATAGGCTTTCATTGATAAAACTATTGAAACGAGCAATCACAATAGCAATCTTTGCGTTCGGTGCTGGGAAGCCACCCTCGATAACTTTCATATGCTTTCCTTATAAACTATGTTCATCGCGCGAGAATCGACGGATTCTAGCACAAGTCTTTTATTAATATCTACCGCTAACTTTGCCGAGACAAGGCTTTGACAAAGCTGCCCAAAATAGCGCGCGGTCTTGATGAGAAAAAGCCTTTGCTTATCAGAAGCAAAGGCTTGTTTGATTATTCTGTAACGTACTCGGTTACTGTCAGACCAAAACCGCCAAGTGCATGGTATTTTTTATCTGCCGATGACAACAGCTTCATTTCATGCACGCCAAGGTCGGCTAGAATTTGCGAGCCCACACCTACGCGGCGTGATGTACCCTGCTTTTTCGCCATGGTTGGCGCAGTACCGCTGTCTTGCTGTTCGAACATTTTCATCTTGTGAATCAAGAAGTCTGTGCTCTCTTCATTACCAAGAATCACTAGCACACCACCTTCATCGCCAATGCGCTTCATCGCTTTGTCCAGAGTCCAGCTGCGATCTGAGTTGCGGTTTGAGCGCAGAATATCAGTGAACGTGTCTTGCAAGTGAACACGTACCAGTGGCGTGCTTGCCGTCAAGTCACCAGCGCACATAGCGTAGTGGATTTGGTTGTCGATGGTATCGCGGTAAGTGACCAGCTCAAAATCACCAAACTCAGTTGGCAGATGACACGCAGCCACACGCTCAATCGTTGTTTCGTTGTTGTTGCGGTACTCGATTAGATCAGCAATCGTGCCTAGCTTGATGTCATGCTTTTCAGCAAAGACTTCAAGATCTGGGCGACGAGCCATGGTGCCGTCGTCGTTTAAGATCTCAACAATCACCGATGCTGGCTCAAGACCCGCCAATTTTGCTAAATCGCAGCCCGCTTCGGTGTGACCTGCGCGAGTCAGTACACCACCATCTTGAGCAGCAAGTGGGAAAATATGCCCTGGCTGAACAAGATCGGCCGCTTTTGCGTCTTTCGCCACAGCCGCTTGCACAGTACGCGCTCGGTCAGCAGCAGAGATACCTGTGGTGACGCCTTCAGCCGCTTCAATCGACACGGTAAAGTTTGTGGTGTATTGCGCGTTATTGTCTTGCACCATAGGTGGCAGACCCAGCGTTTCACAGCGGTCTTTGGTCATGGTTAAGCAGATAAGACCGCGACCATGGGTGGCCATAAAGTTGATGGCTTCAGGAGTAATATGTTCAGCGGCCATGATAAGGTCGCCTTCGTTTTCACGATCTTCATCATCCATCAGGATGACCATTTTTCCTAAACGGATATCTTCAATGATTTCTTGCGGCGTACTAATTGGCATTTCACGTTCCTGTTATTGCGCTTGTTGTTATCTGGGTTTTGCGACTCATGGTTTTTGCGAATCATAGGTTTTCGAGAATCAGATTCGCGATATTAAGCAAAACCGTTTTGTTGTAAGAATTCCATCGTCAGTCTCGACTCAGGCTCAGAGTGAGTCTGCGCTTGCAGCAAGCGTTCCATGTAGCGAGCCATGACATCGACTTCAAGATTTACTCTTCGACCAACCTGGAACTGGTCGATGGTCGTCTCTTCCGAGGTATGCGGCACGATAGTTAGCTTAAACGCATCTTTTCGAAGGTCGTTCACCGTCAAGCTAATACCATCTACAGTAATCGAGCCTTTTTCGGCGACATACTTAGTGATCTCCGATGGCATCTGCACCCAATACTCAACCGCTCGGCCGACTTGTTGTCTATCGACAATCTCACCCACGCCATCAACGTGGCCAGAGACAATATGGCCACCGAAACGCGTGGTCGGCAGCATCGCTTTTTCAAGGTTCACTTTGTCGCCCACACTGTAGTGAGCAAACCCTGTCTTCTTGAGGGTTTCCAGCGACAAGTCCGCTTGGTAACTATTCTCAGAGAAGTCCACCACGGTTAAACATACGCCGTTGGTCGCAATACTGTCACCGAGCTTCACATCGCCCATGTCCAGTTTGCCTACCTCAACGGTAACACTGATGTCTTCCCCTTTTGGCGTGATCGCTTTAAGAGTACCAACGGCTTCAATAATTCCTGTAAACATCTTCTATTTCTTAATGTGCTGTGGCGTGGCAACGATTCGAATATCGTTACCTACCATACGAATATCTTTAATGTCGAGATCGATAACCTGTTGCATCGACTCAAGCCCAAGCGCGCCGATCAGTCCTCGACCATCAGCCCCCATAAGCTTAGGCGCTAAATAGACAATAAGCTCATCGACAAGCTGCTGCTCAATCATGGAACGTGCTAACGTCGCTCCAGCTTCGACCCAGACATGGTTAATTTGGTGCTCTGCCGCCAATGCATCTAACGTCTGAGCGAGGTCTAGCTGTTCACTCGCCCCTTCAGGGATATTGAGGTCGCTACCTTCATGGGCAACACGGATGATGGCACCTTCGGTGCTAAACAGTTTTAAATCGGGGCTGAGCTGATTTTGTCTATCCAAAATCACTCGTGCAGGCTGACGAAGCTCAGTGGAGTCAATCACTGAATGCACTTGGCTTGGCAGTTCATTCCAACGAACATTTAAAGATGCATTGTCATCAATAACAGTGCGGCTAGTAGACAACACTGCCCCAGCTTCCGCGCGATAGGCTTGCACATCGCGGCGCGCTTCAGCGCCTGTGATCCACTGACTTTTACCGTTAGCAAGCGCAGTTTGTCCATCAAGGCTGGCCGCCATTTTAAGCTGAACGAAGGGGCGATTGGTTTCCATTTTCTTTAGAAAACCGCGATTCAGTGCTCGCGCATCTTGCTCCAAGATACCAACCTGCACTTCAATACCCGCCTCTTCAAGCATCGCAAAACCACGTCCAGCAACTTGTGGATTCGGATCGGACATGGCACAAACAACTTTGGCAACGCCTGCCTTAATTAGCCCCTCAGCACAAGGTGGCGTGCGGCCATAGTGAGAGCAAGGCTCTAGGGTGACATACGCCGTTGCGCCCTTGGCTTTATCACCCGCCATACGCATCGCGTGCACTTCGGCATGTGGCTCCCCTGCTTTTTTATGGTAGCCGTGGCCGACAATGACATCATTTTGAGTGATCACGCAGCCCACATTGGGGTTTGGGGCAGTGGTGAAACGGCCTTTCTTGGCAAGGTCAATCGCTAAACTCATCATCTGATAGTCAATAGCGCTAAACTGACTCATAGTAATCCATACCTATCGCTGAATGGGGTAAGCCGTTAGTCTTCCAAGCGAGCGATTTCTTCACCAAACTCGCGAATGTCTTCAAAACTACGGTAAACAGATGCGAAACGAATATACGCCACCTTATCCAGCTCTTTTAGCTGGGTCATCACTAGGTTACCTATCATTTCGCTTGGGACTTCACGCTCACCAGTAGCACGAAGTTGAGATTCAATATGACTGATCGCAAGTTCAATCGCGTCAGCACTCACTGGGCGCTTTTCTAACGCACGCTGAATGCCACCCACCATCTTATCTTTATTAAACGGCTCACGATTACCATTAGATTTAATCACCTTTGGCATCACAAGCTCGGCAGTCTCAAAGGTGGTGAAGCGTTCACTGCACGCCAAACATTGACGACGACGGCGCACCTGATGGCCATCGGCTACCAGTCTGGAATCGATAACTTTTGTGTCATTTTCTGAACAAAATGGACAATGCATAACACCTCCTATGGTTAAGCCCACAGTTTAGCGAAAATTCACCTATTAAGAAATCCACTAATTAACCCGTAAAGTAACGTAATTAGGTGTAATCTTGGATGGCGTCACACTCTTGCCAACCAAATTCGCTCATCAGTCCCAACCAAACTGGATCAAACCCTGCTTGAATGCGAACAGGCTCGCCCGTTATTGGGTGGTTAAACGCCAAACAAGAGGCATGCAGCAGCAAACGATGGGCATCGTAATGCTCTCTAAACAAGCGGTTATGTCGGCCATCACCATGAGTCGTGTCACCAACAATGGGGTGACTCAAATGATGCATATGACGACGAAGCTGATGCTTGCGACCCGTTTTCGGCTTCATTTCCATTAAGCAGTAGCGGCTGGTTGGAAAACGTCCTGTTGAGTAAGGCACTTCAACCTTGGCCAAAGGCTCATATGCGGTGACTGCTGGCTGCGCCTCTTTGTCTTGATCGGCAAACTTATCGGCTATTTTGTCTAATTCCACTTTCAGTGGGTAATCTAAAACATCTCCTGCCTCAATCCAGCCACGGACGATAGCATGGTAGGTTTTCTCAATATTGTGCTCGGCAAACATCGGCATCGCTTTTGCAGCTATCTCACTGGAAAGCGCAAACAACAGCACTCCCGATGTCGGTCTATCCAAGCGGTGTAAAGGGAAAACATGCTGACCAATTTGGTCGCGCAGAGTTTGCATGACAAAACGTGTTTCGTTTTTATCGAGCCATGAACGGTGTACCAACATACCCGCAGGCTTGTTCACCGCGATGAGGTACTCATCTCGATAGACAATCTCTAGTGGCTCCACCTCTGGCAAAGCAGTCGATTCGCTCATTTTGCGGCCTCGTCTATTTGTTTAAGCACCGTTAGTACCTCGGCCAACTCCGGGCGCAGTTTCCACACTTCTTCAAAGTATGGCGTGATTTCAAACCCTTTTGGCGTGTCGCCACCTGCCTCAATCAGAGACTCCATTCGGGCAATAAAAATCCATTGCAACCACTCTTGGGGCTCAAGGGTATCGACTGCGAACGGCTGTTGGCTACTCAATGCCTGAGCATCTGGGGCATGCTGCTGCCAAAGTGCGTGTTTTTTAAGCTGCTGTTTCAGCTCAACAAGTAATAACTTCATAGATCTATCTAGTAGCGCGACGAACTATTTCACGACTTTGCATCATCGCTATTGAAAATGGTCGTCAATGACTTGAAAATTGGCGATAGAATACCATCTATTGTTCTATACCCAAACCGTACTAGGAACCCCTCCATGGAAACCATTCATACTTTGACGGATCTATTGGTCAACAGTGGCTGCCAATATCATATCTACGATATCTCAAGACGCGTACAACTGATTGATAACGACCAGTTTGCTGCCGTCGAACGTGCTAGCCAGCCTTACCCTTATCCGATTCAAAGACAGGCTCAGTTTGCCATCGCCTATTGGAACGAAGAAAAACAGCCTTGGATTTGGTTCCTAAAATTCCAGCTTGATGAGCGTGGTTTGCTAAGCCAAGGTGATGTTGGCCAGTTTCTAAAATATGTTCTTGAAGCTATGGGAACGCGTCTTGGAAAAGAAATGAGTGAAGAGCAGCAACAAAAGCTGTCCAACAACCCATTTACGTTTAAGCCTACAGACGACAAGTTAGCTGTATTCCATAGCTTATTGAGAGCAGAACTCGATCTCACCACCAGCCAATACTACCAGCATGCTCGTGATTACTTCCGCGGCGACCTTGGCTGGGAAAACTGGCAAACGGTTGGACTGCAAGGCATCACAGATATGGCAGCAAGACTTGGGCAAGAAGAAAATGGCCGTTTGATCCGCACCAGTCTGCGACACCTCGCCAGCGAGCCACGCTATGCTCTGCTTGGTGCACTTGAACATGTGGCATTGCCAGAAAAGCTCTCCACAAGTTTACGCGAACTTGCTCAATTTGAATGTGAGTCCGATGATCCGGATCTGTTCTTGTTAGCGGCCTATGCTCGCGCGCTATCAGGTGGCAAGCCTGAGCAACTTGAGTCACTGGTGACTGAAATTTTGGCCAGTGCGCGTTTGAGCCACCAAGAAGTGCTGATCGCCATTGCTGGCCGAGCATGGCAGCCTCTGACTACCCCAGCCTTAGCCGAGAAGTTCTTGGTACGTTTGGCACAAACTGGTAACCAAGGCTTGTTTAATCAACTATTTGCCGATCTGGTGATGATGCCGAGCCTGCGTTTGGTGCTTTTGCCATTGCTGCACTCTAGCCCATCACCAGAGCTCGCCAGCGCATTGGTCGCGCTACAACAGGCGGCAACACAAGGAAAAACTCACTAGGAAAGTGAAATGATAGATAATCTTTTGATGATATTGGCGCTGAGTATGTTCTGCTTTGTATTTTGGCAGCAGCGGCGTCAATCTGAGATTGCTAAGGCGGCGGTAACGCGTCGCTGTAAAGAGTTGGATCTACAAATGCTGAGCGTCTCGTTTGGCGCTCACAGGTTCAGAGATGCCAACGGCCGCTTCGGTTGGCATACTATTTATGAGTTTGAGTTTTCAGCACTTGGTGATGACTATTATCAAGGTAAGCTGGTGATGAAAGGCTTTCATGTGCTGAACTTTCATTTTCCAGCACACCGAATGTAGATTGAAACTGATAGTACGGGCCATGCTCATCTTCCGCTTGTCCGTACTGCTCAAACCCGAGTTTACTCAGTAACCGAATCGAAGAATCGTGGTCTGTATCGACGCTTGCTTCTAGCCTTTTCAGCCCTAAGGTATGTACCGCATCGGGAATAAAGGCTCTGAGTACCTCTGTCGCAATCCCTTTGTTCCAATATTGCTTATCAAAGATATAGCCTATCTCTCCTTCACCCTCCGCGCCGCGCTCAATAAAAATGTGCCCCATATAGTCGCGCGTACGCAGATCCAATACCGCCATCGCAAAGAGCTTAGGTTCACTTAGTATCGCTTGAAATAACTGGCGTGCAGTCGCTAGTGTATGAGGACCATTCATGTGTTTGCGATTTTTCGCGCACACGTTAAGCATCAGAAAATCCGACTCTAAATAGTCGGTATAGGGGACGAGAATGGTTCTGCGAGTAACTATTGTCATTGACTTCCTTTTCGTTGATAACCATCAAGATAACTTCATGATTCCTTGGAGTAAATGCGACACTTAAATCATAAATATAAAACTTAGGGCTTATATATAAGAAAAGCCCCAACACTTGCGTATTGGGGCTATAGTCTTACTCGCAGCAGTCCGGCTACTAAAAATGCTCCATGCATCATCCGTAATAGTGGCTGAATCCTTCAGCTATATCCATTCGTCGCCGTCCTAGCGGTGTCCATCTCATCCAATGACGCTAACCATCCCAGTCAGCTCGCTTCACTTGTTCCTTGAGCGGTGTCCTTGACCATCATCCTGATGGGGTTCCTGCACTCTTCCTGAGTATATCCATTTCCTTAAAAATCACCGTCCTGATGATTGTTCGCTTCCCGCGCTATCCTAACTTCCGTGCTGGTTACGTTTCCCTTGGTAACCAAATCTTCTTCCTGAAGATGACCTTCCAATGTCATTCCTGTTCCGTGTCAGCATCCTTCCGACAGGTTCTAATTTACCCTAATGGCGATTTTGGACAATCTACCCAATACAAAAAGTTTTGCACCGACACTGTTAAATCAAGGTTAAATACTATACTAAACAAAGGCTTAAGGATTTTTCCTTCCAAATTTCTGGCGATCTTTTCTCTTTATCTCACAGCTCGTGTGAGAGATCTCGCACAGGGGGTTTCCAAATTGGCTAATACCTTAGATTCGCGTGTGACCGTTAACTGGTGATGCCCGTCACATAAGCTCCGCCTGTACCTCCCTTAGATTCGAAGGTACTATTAATGCAAAGCCTATTTAACGGAATAACCACCATGATTACCAAAGATGTCTCTGCTGAGATTGAAGCTGCAATCAGCTCATTGCATGCTGAGGGAAAAGAGCCGACCGTTGCCCTAGTAAAGGCGCGTTTGAAGACAAAAGTACCTATGCCTGCGCTGATCACCGTGATCAAATCTTGGAAGAGCAGTCAGCACGTACCTAAAGTAGAAATCGCGGCTGAAAAGGCCGAGCAACCTATCGAGCTAAGAGTGAAGGAATTAGAACAACAAGTTGCCGCGCTGACTCAGCGATTGACTGCATTGGAGCAATCTCGTGACTGAACCGTTAAAACAAGCTGTTAAGATTTGGGTCGATGCTGATGCTTGCCCAAAAGTGATTCGAGAAACACTGTGCCGCGCCGCTGAGCGTACTGGTTTAACCTGCACCTTTGTGGCTAACCACACCGTGCCTGTGCCAAAAAGAGACAATATCCACTCACTAACCGTACCTGCTGGGTTTGACATTGCGGACAATGAAATCGTCAAAAGAGTGAACGCCGGTGACTTGGTTATTACCTCCGATATTCCATTGGCAGATGAAGTCATCACCAAAAACGCTGTGGCGCTCAGCCCACGCGGTGAGCTTTACACCAAAGATACGATTAAGGCTCGCCTCAATATTCGTGACTTTATGGATACCATGCGCTCTAGTGGTGTTCAAACTGGCGGTCCTGCCCCCCTTGGGCAGACAGAGCGCCGCGAGTTTGCCAATCATTTGGATCGTTTTTTAGCTCGAGCAACACGCTAAAGGCGCCTCGTAAGATGTGATTGCTAGGCAAATGTCTCGCAATCACTCGTGCTCAATTTACTTTCTAGATTCATCGTTCCTAAGGCTTAACTGCGACAGTGACCAAACATTGTTTCATTCTTTTGTGCAGCCCAGGCTCCAATGTATCCCAGTCAAACTGTTCTATATGTCCAACAGCGCTTGAACTCTTTAGCTTTTCTTTGGTTTCATTTTGCATCTGCCAATAGTCAGGTGGGGTACCTTCCCAGTGCTGATAGTCAAACCCTCTAAGATAGCCGTAGCAATACAGATACTGCATATAGCCCGCGTTAAATGGTTCATCCGTTTGAGCTTCGGGGATTAAATGTGGCAGGTAACTATGGCGAAACTCGCTCTCCGTTTCCTGAGCCTGACGATAGATTTGGGCAATATTGTTGCGTCGTTGATATTTGATCATAGTTTGTATCGAACGTCCCATGATACCCGTGAACGAAGGCATCGTTTCACTCCACTTCGCACCTAAGCGCGTGTTACTGATAACCCATACGTGACTGTTGATATGCGTCTCTTCTGTGAACTCAAGTCGTTCAATCAGTTCTCGAGTATTGTCGACAGCCTCTGAGGCATCAAAATAATCAGGCAGAAAAAATACTTGGGACACTACGCCGCCATCAACATGCATCTCGTCATATTTAACACCATCAATATTTACCGAAATTAACACTGGGTTAAATACACCGGGTATGGCCGCTGAAGCAATGATGACATCCTGAAACAGTTCTACTGATTTATCTCCTGGATGTAAGGCGATTTCCCCCATATTCCAGATGACTGAGCGCTGAGCATCTAAGTGGGTTGTTTTAACCAAAAACAATCGTCCTCGCAGATGTTGCTCTCTTACCTTATCTAACACATCTTGGTCTATAAACGCTCTCACCATCTGTTCAAACGGCGTCGTATCAATGAGAGATGGGCTGTGAGTGAGAGCCCACAAACCTCTCTTATTGTAGATGTCTTCGTCTGATGTTTGGGTATACAGTTCTCTCAGTGCCGGATCAAAGTCTTGCCCCAGAAATGCATACAAACCGATGATCGCTCCAGTACTAATGCCTGTCACCAAGCGGTATTCTGGTCGCTGTCCACTATCAGATAATCCGTTGAGTAAACCCGCACCATAGGCGCCTTCTGCACCGCCACCAGAGATACTCAAATGATCTATGGATTTGGTTTGATTCCCCATATCATTCAAGAGGCTTTTGTCTAGCTGTGTATGGAGCGAATGCGCTCCCTGCTGCCCGATATCATAATTATGAGTTAAGTCCCCCCAAGTACGAATACTGGGATCAAACATCGCCTCATCAGCAACCGCCATATCAGGTGTGAGCGCATTTCTTTGCATACTAGGTGCACAGGCCGTCAGCAATGTGCAGCACCCAGCAAAGAGAAGCAGTCTGAGTTTCATCAAAAACGTCTCCCCAAAGATACAAAGGCGGATTTACGTTGGCCAAACCCAGCTTCTGCCAATACATCCCAATCACGGTTGAGTGAGTATTGAAAGCCCGCCAGTGCATTCCATTTTTGTTCGCTTCGTTGGCTGACCTCAAATCGTGTATCGTCGATTAAAAAGTTCATGTCACCCAAGTCCAGCCCGAGTGCTTTGATATCTCCAGAGAGATGTTGCTGAACATCTTGATACATGGCACCGACAAACACTCTGAGTTCTCGACCACCGTCGTATTGCCAGCGATGTCCTACTCTCGGCGCAGCAACAAACGTCTTTATACTGCCATCAATAGCATCAATGTCGGTATAGGTGTAATTCAAATCCAGTAGTGCAAACCAATTATTGATACCACCAACAACCGTAGTTCCAACGCCATAAGTAATACCACTCATATCCAAAGTGAACTTGGCATCTTCTACAGGAATAGAAATACCGATGATGGAGATAGAATCAATGTCTGCGGTACTTTGCGCTTGTGTATACCCCAAAATTCCATACACATTCATAAAAGGCAGTAACCAAACATCGCCACGTAGGGTGACATTAGAGCCTTCAAACTGCGCCTGTTTCGCGTCTATATCAATGATATCGCCAACCCCACCAGCCAGATTGATGTTATCAATAGTGACTGGGTTACTTATGTCCATATAAGAGAGCGACAAGCCATAGGGCTTTGGTAGCGTGTAGCCACGCTGCGCCGCTTGCTCTCCCCAAATTGGGAAGATTGAATCCTGAGCCAAGCTGGTTGATGACAGCGTTAAAACTGTCACCAAAACAATGAACGGTTTCATTTTGTTACCTTTCTGATATTTAAATTTAAAACATGAACGGTCTAACGATGACCGTTACAAAAATTGCAAAAATGTATTTATAATTAGGGCGTTGGCAATGTCGATAAAGAAACCACATACCAAAGGTACGATAATGAAGGCCTTATGAGCCGCACCATATTGTTGTGTTACTGCCGTCATATTAACGATGGCTGTGGCTGTTGAGCCTAATGTGATCCCGCCAAAACCAGAGCTAATAACCGCCGACTCGTAATCTTTCCCCATGAAGCGAAATACGACAAAGAGGGTGAACAAAATCGATGCTGCAACTTGGAACAACATAACAGTACCGATGAACAGCATGGTGCTCTGCAGTTGCCAAAGCTGAAGCCCCATCAGTGCCATGGTTAAGAACATTCCCAGACAGATATCAGAAATCAGAGTTTGACCTAACTGCGCGTTTTCACTCACTTTCTTTTTAAGAACCAGAAGCTTAAAGTTACCAATTAGAATGCCCGCAACTAGGCAAGCCACGAACATTGGCAATTGCAACCCCATCTTGCTAAGCCCCATGTCAATAAAGTAACCAAGGATCAAACTGAGGTTCAGCATCAACCATGCGTAGAGATAACCAAAGTGATCGAGCTTTACGGTTTGGTTGTGGCAAATACCGATGTCCAGTTGAGTATCACCCTGTGACTGAAGACGATGTTTTTTGATTAGATAGTTGGCAATCGGGCCACCAATTAAACAGGCGAAAATCAATCCAAGAGTATTGCTTGCGAGTCCAACTTCAGCGGCGCTCTCTAGACCCATCTCATTGAAGCTCGGCGCCCATGCCATCGTGGTACCCACACCGCCGATAAGTGAAATAGAGCCCGCCATCAGACCCAATACTGGCTCTAGGCCAAGCATGGTAGCAACGCTCACTCCAATACCGTTCTGGATCGTGATATAGACCACGCTTAATGCAGTAAGGATTAATAGTGGCTTACCACCTTTAAGCAAAGTAGAGAAGTTTGCGCTCAGACCAATACCAGCAAAGAAATAAAGCAACAACGCGTCACGTATGCCTAAATCAAAACTAATTGTGGTATCAAAAAAGGCATAAATGACAGCGACGACAATGGCGCATGCAAAGCCACCAATCACTGGCTCAGGTATGCTGTATTTCCTTAATATTTCGTACTTTTTTGTCATTAACTTACCGACAAAAAGAAGAACAATGGCTAGAGTGAAAGCAAGGAAGCTATCCACTTCAATAATATTCATTTTATTTACCTTGGTGTGTTTCTGTATTTTAAATAAGTGACTAAGAGAACTTAGCTGCCATCACGTAAAAGAATGTTAAATAGAGTGAGAACATGAAAGCAATATGGACATATTTTTTAATGCTGTGACTTTTCATAAATAAACAACTTGGCTGATTGCTAATAGAAACAATGAGGCCTGAATAATCAGGCCTCACTATCATTAGAATCCAAATGAGTATTTAATTAGTGACAGATTGTCACCATGTTCACGCTTATATTCGTAAGCCAAGCTGTGATTGTTCATAAAGGTGTAACCTAAGCTCGCTTTTACATCCCAACCTCGTAGGCTCTCGTTACCCTGGTTGGTTTTTAGGTCGTTATAACTGTAGCTATATGTTGGTGCTACGCTAGCCCATAGGCCTGATGATGTGTTGTAGATTGCGTTCAACGTTAAATCACTGTAATACGCACGGTTTGACATTTCATTGTGGGTCATTGAGCCTACAGAAAGCTCAGGCAAGAATGAGAAGCCAATGTTATTGCCGAACATGTAGTGCACTGATAGTTCAGTAGATTTTGCCGTCAAGTTCTCATTTTTGTAGTTCTTGTCGTGGTCATAAGCCAGTGTCCAACCTAGACCTGTCTTGCTGATTGCGCTAAGAGAAATGTTGTGATTATCGAAGCTATCTTCTGTCGTGTACTTACCCAGTACAGACCAGTTTCGTGACATTTGAGTATCAAACTGAGCCGCTAGATACGCACCATCAGAACCATAACCAACAGAAGCACCAGTATAAAGCTCATAAGGGTTAGCAAAATTCACACGCTCTGATGCAATTGCAGAAGCAGACATTACGATAGAAGCGGCAATAATAGTTAATTTAGACTTTTTCATTTGTGTATCTCTTTTAAGTAAATATTGAATTTATGTTTTGTCTGATTCCCTTCAATGAGGATAAGTATACGGATTTCATTTTCCAGTGGAATGAATAAGAGCTATTCATATTTGCACTAAGGGGATGATAAATGGGTTAATCACCAGTATTTGACTAACCAAAAGTAACAGAGTGTGTATGTGGCTTTCACAATGTGATTATTATGGTCTTAAAAAGTGCAATCAAAGAGGAAATAACACCAAGTTTGGTTTAACGCATGAGAAAGCAATATTGCAAATAAAAAAAAGCCTGAGTACTTGACTCAGGCTCTCTGCGTAACTTAGTTCGTTTGTGGTTCGGTTGGCTGCTTGATTCTGAAGAACAGCGCATAATTCAGAGGAATCACCAGCAATGTCAACGCCGTAGCGAACAACAAACCAAACATGATCGTGACGGCCATACTCTTGAAGAACGGGTCAACAAGCAGAGGAGCGACACCCAATATCGTCGTAGCAGCGCCAAGGATAACCGGTCGAGCACGGCTCATTGCTGCCGATATAATGGCCTCATAAGGCTGCGTACCAGAGGCTATCTCCTTGTCAGCTTGGTCGACCAGAACGATGGCATTTTTCACCATCATACCTATCAAGCTCAAGAAACCCAGAGTTGCCATAAACTCGAAAGGTGTCTGGAAGGTCACCAGTCCAATTGCCACACCACACACGGCTAAAGGTACCGTACACCAAATTACCAGAGCCTGACGAATACCGTTAAACATAAACACTACGGCTAAAACCATGGCGGTGAAACCGTAAGGTGCAGATATCTTGAGTCCTTCGTCGGCTTCTTTGGCATCTTTGTACTCACCGAACCATTCCAGTTCATACCCTACAGGTAATGGCATGTTTTCAATATCTGTACGAACCATTTCCATCGCTTCTGACGTTAGAATACCAGTCGCAGGGTCAGCCTGTGCCATAATAGTTGGCACTCGGTCAATACGGCGCAGCATTGCGTCTTGCCATTCAACGCTTGAGCTTTCAACCAGTTGCTCTACCTGAACAAACTGTCCAATCGCGGCACTATATACTTTGGTATTCTCAATCACACGATCATGGTGACGCTCTGATTCTGGAGAACGGACCACAATCGGGATAAGATCATTGCCTTCACGGTAAACACCCACATTGCGACCTGACAAGGTTTGTTGAATCGCTTGATTTAGCTCTACCGTTGTCAAACCAAAACTCTGCACTTTTTCTGCTGAGTAGACTGGCCTAATGACTGGCACTTGTTGACGCCAATCATCCTGAATCGCTACTAATGCAGGTGACTGCTCCATAATCTCTTTTGCTTGTTCAGCCAGTTGTCTCAGTACTTCACTGTCAGGACCTTTAAAAGCAACCTCGATTTTTTTACCGCCGCCAGGGCCAAGCATAAACTTCCAAGCATTAATTGAAGCATCGGTATAACGTTCATTCAGTTCAATTTGTAGCTCAGCGACTAACGTTTCTATGACTTTGTAGTCATCCACGTCCACCAACATTTGCGCATAGCTCGAGTTTGGTGGTTCCGGAGAGTACGTCAGCATAAAACGAAGCCCGCCCGAACCGATGAAGCTTGTCGTGCCAGTGATATTGGCTTTTTCCCATACGTCTTTTTCAATCTGCGCAACGATCTCATGCGTACGCTCGATGTCTGTTCCCTGTGGCAGACGAATATCAATAGCAAACTGCTCTCTTTGTGACTCTGGCATAAAGCCTGGAGGTACGTGACTGAAAGTGACAACACCAACAGCAAACAGACCAACAACAACGACTAAGCTCTTTTTCTGATTGTTTAATACCGCTTGCAGTACACGCTGATACGCAGCACTGATCTTACTTGGCTTTGATACTTTATTCGCATTAACTTTCAGATAATCATGGCAAAGCATTGGCGTAACGGTTACCGCAAGCACCCAGCTAAGCATCATAGAGTACAGAATTACCCAGAATAGCGACCCTGCATACTCACCCATGTTCGATGGTGAAAGACCAATAGCGCTAAATGCACAGATACCAACGATTGTACCGCCAAGTAGTGGCCACTTAGTTTCGTTGACAATATCGGCAACGACTTGATTGCGGTCAGCATCTGGATTTTTCTGTAGACGAGTGAGGACACCATCCGTTACTACGATTGCGTTATCGACCAGCATACCAAGAGCAATGATCAAAGCACCCAGTGAAATACGCTGCATCGCAATGTCATCAATCAACATGATGATCAGCGTACCTGCCACGGTCAGCACCAGAACAAAACCAATGACGAGACCCGTTCTTACCCCCATAAATAGCAGCAGAACAACAAACACAATAACGACTGCGGCAATCAGGTTATTAATAAATTCAGAAACTGAGTCACGTACTGAATCAGACTGAATCGAAATTTCATGCAGTTCAATCCCGTGAGGACGCTGACTTTCTAGTTCAGCAATACGCGCTTTTACTGCATCGCCCATTTCAACTACGTTGCCACCAGCAACGTTGGATATTCCAAGGCCAACTGCACGTTTGCCGTTGTAACGCATAAGCACTGATGATGGCTCTTCGTAGCCACGAGTGATGCTGGCGACGTCCGACAGCTTCATGATCGTATTGTTATCACCAATGGCAATTTTCAGATTTTTTAGTTGTTCAAATGAGCTGATGCTAGACACTGGAGTGATTGCAACACGCATCGTATTGGTGTTGATAGTGCCTGCGGTAGAAACCATGTTCTGACGCTCTAATACGTTGTAAACCTGGTCGGCAGACACACCAAGCTGCTCAAGGCGGTCACTGGCAATCTCAACAAAAATAACCTCATTTTTTTCGGCTAACGTAGCCGTTTTCGATACACCCGGTACCAAAGCCAACTCTCGGCGTAACGTATCTACGTAGTCCTGCAACTGCTTATCACTGTGACCTCGGCCAGTAACAGCATAGAACTGGGCGAACACATCGGCGAAATCATCATTAACGATCGGCGCTCCTGTGCCAGGAGGTAGGGAACGCTCAGCATCACCAATTTTGCGTCTGACTTTATCCCAAACTTGCTGCAATTCCGCTTCGTTGTTGGAGAATGCACGTTTGATTTCAACCGTGACTTCTGACATGCCTTGTTTCGACACCGAAGTGATTTCCTTCACTTCTTGCAGAGACTGTAAAGCCCCCTCTACAACGTCAGTAACCTCATCAGAAACTTCTTGCGCAGTAGCTCCTGGGTATGGGGTGACAATCACGGCTTGGCGAATAACAAACTCTGGATCTTCAAATCGACCAAGCTTTAAGTAGCTGATGTATCCACCGATAAGAGTCAGCGCGATTAATACCCAAACGCTCGTGCGTTTGGCTATGGTGAAATTTGCGATGTTCATTATTCTGCTACCTCAGTTGCCATTGGTCTAACTTCTTGCCCTTCGGACAAGCCCAAAGTGCCTGCTGTAATCACCTTCTCTCCAGAATTGAGCTTTGATAATACTTCCACGCGATCCCCTGCCATAGAGCCCGTTTCAATCACTCGACGATGAATAATATTGTTACTATCCACTACCCATACATACTGATTCCCTAGGTTGTCCGGCGAAATAGCAGAAAGTGGAACAGTCAGCATGCCGTTTTCTTTTTCGGTTGACACAGAAAATACTCGTACTGTCATGCCAGGAAGCAGAGCCGCCTGTTGCGTATCTTCAAATTTCAACGTGACACCATACGTTCGCGATGCTGGATCTGGTTCGGTTTCAAATGTCTTCACTGACAAGTCAAAGGTTTTACCTGGGAACAAAGACGAACTTGCTAGCACTTTTCGAGCACCATTTGACTGCGCCATAATTCGTTCGGGAACCTGAATCATTACTTCTAGCAGGCTCAAATCATGGATGGAAACAATCGTTTCATTACCTTGAACCTGAGTATAATTGTCCACCATTTTACGGCTAACCATGCCGTCAAATGGTGCTCTCAATGTCATGTCTTCTAGGCGACGCTGAGCATCTTCCAACTTGCTTTCTGATAGCTGATAACGAAGTTTAATTTCATCTAATTGGCTTTTTGAAATAGCTTGTTTACCGTTATATAGCTGCAAAGCGCGTTGGTATTCTGTGTGCGTGTTTACCAACTCATTTTTGGCTGCAGTTAACGTGATCTCTGCATCAACAGAATCAAGTTTTGCAATCACTTGACCCTTAGAAACCCTATCTCCTTGCTGAACCAAGAGTTCATCAAGACGACCAGAGGTACGAAATGATAGGTCTGCGCGGTTAGAAGACTGAACCACACCATTGAAGTACAAATCTGCTACAGCCTGCGCAGTAACAGTTTCAGTGAAAGCAGGACGAACGACAGGGGCAGTTTGCTCTGCAGCCTGCTCGCTCTTGCATCCGGTGAGTAATACCGAAGCGGAAAGTCCAACTGCCACAAAAAGAGGTTTGGTATTAAAAAGGGCTGACAACATTGGGCGATTCACGGTTCTCTCCAAAAATTCTTTAAAGTGTCGAATAAGATTTAGACATTTTTGTCTGTTGGCTGGCAGTTTAAAGAATTCCCTTCACCGCGCTACGTTTAGCAGTTATTCATATTTGCAACTTGGCTTTTTGCAATAATGAATAACTCTTATTCGTTCAGTTTGTGGCGGTTGCTAAGTAGGCTTACAGTGAAAACTTGACTGTATTAAGAGGTAAAAATGAACAGTAGGCACCCACTACGGCAAACCTACTATCAAGAATCCATCCATCTCAATGACAGGCCCTATGGCCTATTAGACATTGGGGACGGAGCTTGCAAAGTGATTCTTGTAGCAGGAATAAATGAAGCTGACTACAGCAAAAACGCGAGACTTGGTCGAAGAATTGTAATCGATATTTCAAAGTCTTGGAGCCATGATAGCCACGCACTAACTAAGCAAGAACTAGAACAGTTAGCCGATGATATTCACCTACTATTGGACGTATTCTGGCTAGATTGTGTGATATTTGATACGACACTTGATGGCCTGGATCTGTCTTTTATAGAAAAACGACTTGCGGTTCGTCAGTGTGGCGAAATCTGTGTGAATTGAGTCAAGTAAAGAATGTAGCCGCGCCAAAAAGCTGAGCCTTTATGAGGTTCAGCTTTTATTTTTAGTACATGGCAACTAATAATCACTTTTCCAGCAAACCTCCTTAACATAAAAACAACAAACACTTCTGCGCTGTGATAGGGTTAAGAATAGCCACTCAGATATAGCAAGGATCGCCTCTGGTGTTGTTAAATTTAATGAATGCTCTCTCACTCCGTAGCCATTTCATCAGAAAGATGATACTCATCGCTCTACCTATTGCCTTCCAGAATGTACTTTACTCAAGCCGAGGTCTTATCGACGTCATCATGCTTGGTCATTTGGGAGATATAGAATTAGCCGCCATTGGTGTGGCAGCACGAGCCATTTTTGTTACCACTATCATGATAGTGGGCACTACGACGGCAGGCGCGTTAATAACAGCTCAATATTGGGGAGCAAAGAATGAGAAAGGAGTTAGAGAAAACACAGCCCTGACATGGGTTGTATCGAGTATTCTAGGGGTAATTTGCGCATCAATATTTCTACTATTCTCTACTCAGATAGTGTCACTAGTGACTGAGGATAACTCAGTTATCAAACTAGGGAAGTTGTATTTATCTATTGCCGCGCCAAGCATGTTAAGCGTGGCCTTCATAACCACGATGCTGTTTGGCTTGAGAGCGATGCATAAGCCCGGTGTCAGTACCTTTTTTAGTGCCGTAGGCTTGGTGATTTATATATTTCTCAATTGGGTACTCATTTTTGGACATCTGGGCTTTCCTGAGCTCGGGTTTAAAGGCGCGGCCATTGCAACTCTATTAAGTGGGATCGCCGAGTTCCTTTTGCTCTATATGTTCATCTACAGTAAAAAATATACGGTTGCTTTTAGTTCTCGAGATGTAGTTAACTGCATTCAAGTCAAACAGCTATCTCACTTTATGAAGATATCTGCCCCTACAACTCTGAATTTCCTAGTGTGGGCTGCGGGGTTATTTGCCTGCCACGCCATCATGGGACAGACTGGAGTCTTAGGGCTCGTTGCTCTATCTGTAGTGGCGCCAATTGAATCATTTGCTCTCTCTGTCGTGATAGGACTCTCAAGTGCTGCTGGTGTTTTGATAGGCAACAACCTTGGAGCCAGAAAGTACAAGAGCAGTTGGATCTATGCCAAAAGCGCAATGGTACTCAATATCAGTTGTGCTTCAGTCGTCGCACTGACCGTATATCTATCTCAAAATTTGCTGCTCTCAATGTTTCCAGCGCTCACCGAAGAATCGTTCGAGCTGGCAAAGTATTTTATTCTTGTCTTGTGCTTGGGGATTATGCTTCGCTCTATTCCTATGATGGCAATTACAGGGATTCTACGCGCTGGAGGAGACGTCAAGTTTTGCCTTTACCAAGATCTCATTGCGCAATGGTTAATCACGATACCGATATCATTTCTGGCCGTTTATTACCTTAATATCGGACCGTTATCAGTCTTCTTGTTATTTTTGCTTGGGGAGCTCATTAAGTGTATGAGCTCCATTCTAAGAATAAGAAGTAAGAAGTGGATTCAAGGTATCACCTGATATCAAACTAGGTTTTGTCTAGCTCTATGTCAGGTTGCAGAACTTTGTTAAAAAAACTTTGTATTGTCTGGTGTAAATACTGATTGAGAGGATAGCCACGCTTGGCTTGCAAATAACCACCAACGACAGACACGCTTCTTAACTCTTTGGGCATAATCGGAAGTGGATAGCAGGAGAGCTCATCGCTGTGGGTGAGCAAGTAACTGCTACTAAACTTGAACGCATCCGACTTGGTTAGTTTATCTACTGCGATAGGAATACTGTGCGTATTCAGCACAATATTAGCCGTGTAACCTTTTGAAGTAAAAAGTGCATTTGTATAAGGATCACTCTTAGCACTCACAGCATCCGAAAAAAGCTTAACCATTGGAAGCTTATGAATAACCTCCCAGTCAGAAGTCTGACTCAATACAGGATGGTTTTTTCGTGCAACTAGGTTGATTTTAATATCAGATAAATGATGCGTATAGATGTCTTGAGGCAACGAGTAAGGCTCAAAATGAACCAGATAGTCTACGTGACGATCGAGTATTTGTGAAAGTGTGTCCTGCTGCCAGTAAACCATAGACAAGCTTGCCTTAGGCAAGGCATCGGCTAAAGCTTGGTATATCCCTCGTCCAAATATTTCAAGCAAACTTAACTCAAATGCGATCACAATTGAGCCTTCGTGATTGTGAGGTTCAAAGGAGCTGTAAGCATCCAGCACTTCAGTAAACGGAGTCAACATATTATCTGCAGCTTCTGCTAACTTTTCAGCAAGCTCTGATGGCTCTACACCGTGCGCTTTGCGAATAAAAAGTTGGTCGCCAAAAGTCTCCCTTAACTTTGCCATGCCGCGACTAACGCTAGTTTGAGAAATCCCGAGTATTTCACCAGCTTGAGAAACGTTTCGTGTTTCAACAACCACTTTTAAAAGCGTTAAGAGATTTAAATCAAGATTTTTTATTGATTTGCTCATCCATGAAGCCTTTTCCAATGCCATTCATCAAACATAAAAATAACATTTGGCAACATGGTCATCAACAAAGGCTGGAGAATCCATAGAAAACCGCACCAGAGCAACACAACTATTCTGGTGCAGTTTCGTTACACTAGCACTACCTCTGTTCGCCTTTGCCAAACCGATATACCAATCGACCAGTCGCTATGCTTTCACTTGCTTTGGCTGAAGGTCGCCCTGAGTGTCTCCATTCGGCCTGCAGAGCCCAGTTTGGGTGAAGTGCGTAATGCAACCCTGCTCCAGCGTTTAGCTTGAACTGCTTGGTTTTAGTGTCCTCATTTTTCAAGCTTTCACCAAAGCCAGCCGTCACAAATGGGCGTAGTTTGGAATCCGTATTAAAGTAATAGAGGCCATTCGCACTGTAGCTTTCGTAGGTCACAGATTGACGAGTGTTTCGGTCATTCAGCGACGCCCGAGTATAAGTTAGGTGTCCAGACAGTGCAGGGCTGAAGTGTAAGCCCACCGTGAAGGAGGCACCCATACCTGAGTCTAGCTCCCAGTAATCCGATGGCTCTACATAACTCGCACCCGCCGAAACTCCAACGATACTATAAGTCACAGGGTCTTCACTGCTTTGAGAGTGGTAGCTCTTTCTGGTTCGTGACGAGCCTGGCGTCGTATCGAGGGCGTACTGCACTTCAAACCTAAATTGACGCTCAGAAACACCATTCGGCGTGTTGACATTTTGTACCCCTATAAACCCAGTACCTGCTTTTACAATCTCTTTTCCTGCCAGATGGTTAACGCCATTTCCAAGACCATCAACAGGGTCAAGTAAGAACATCGATATGTTACCCAGTGACTTTGAACCCCAGACCGTTCCCCCCGTCAGTCGGATTTCTTGCTCTTTATTGTACGCCCACTCGCCGTATACCCAACCTAGGATAGGCGTAACAAAAAGATCCTGAATAGAAGGGACCTCAGCAAAGGCTTCGATGCCATATTCCCAATAAAACGTCGACATCATGGCTGAGTATACAAACGAATCCCACTGTCGATAACCAGATTTACGAGCAGCTTGATAGTACACTCCTCCGAAATAAGGGTGGCCGATATAGTTGATAGCCCAGTCGTCGCGATCCCAAGTAGGACCACTGCTAACGTTATCAACCCATTTACTAAACAGATCGTCCCCGCCTTTTTCCCAATTTGTGATGGACTCTGGCATGAGAGCTAAAGCACCCGCTACACCTACACCATAGGCAGCAATTGACTTTGTTTGCGACCATAGCCTAGCGCCATCTTCACCATTTTGAGGAGAGAATAAAGACACACGATAAGGGTTGCTGTAAACGTGGTTGGTGTCTGAAAGCTCTTCCCATGCTGTATTGGACTTCTCTGGGTGAGTTCGGATAGTAAAACCTGAACTCTGAGGCTGTGCGATCTCTGAGAACTCGGTCAGTGACGCTTCCCAGTGTTCGATTAGCTGAGATTGCTGTTGGTCACTATCTAGTGGCAGTGCATTGGATAAAACAGGCGCGCTTAGTATTACCGATGCGGCAAGCACAGGTCTGATTAGAGTAGTCATTATAGTGTTTCTGCTTCTGATATATTTAATTTATGTCCATCCTTTGTGAGTTCTGAAATTCATATTCCTTAAATTTCGTTGCCATCAAACGCTTCTTAATTAATGAAACGAGATGTTTTGTTGGGAGGGAGTTTAAGGGCGTTATAGAAGCAAATGAACGTATATCAGAAATTCAAAATTGATGTATCAGAGCAGCAAACGGCTACGAAGCGTAAAAGTAGTCGATGGAAGAGAAAGATATCGAGCGAGGGAGAGGCGAGACCCGTTGGATTAAAGTCTCGCACTATCTGAAAATTAGTGACTCATAGGCTGTACAATGGAATTGAAGAAGCTTTGTAGTGTTTGGTGCAAAAATTGATTGATTGGGTAGCCACGCTTTGATTGTAGATAACTGCCAGAGACACTGAACTTCCTTAAATCTCTTGGTATGGTTGGCAACGGGTAACATTCGAGCTCATCGCTGTGTGAAAGCAAATAGCTACTACTGAATTTAATCGCATCAGAATTCAGCAACTTCTCCACCACTATTGGCACACTGTGGGTAACTAAACAAATCTTGGGATCATACCCTTTGTTAACATAGAGCTCATCAAAAGGGTCGTGCTTACTTTTCATTGCTTCCGCCACCAACTTAACCAAGGGAAGATGATGAATATCCTCCCATTGGGTAGTTTGACTGAGAACAGGGTGATCTTTTCGAGCGACGAGACTGAGGGTAATTTCCGATAAATGATGGACATAAATGTCTTGTGGCAGCGGGAGTAAAGTGTAGTGAATTACATAATCCAGTTGCCTATCAAACATATGATGAAGCGAGTCTTCCTTCCAATATACCAATCTAATTAACGCATTGGGTAATGCCTGACTTAGAGCTCGATACAGTCCAGGGCCAAATATCTCCAGCAGGCTGTGCTCAACAGCAATAGATACACTGCCATCGTACCCTTCAGGGTCAAATGTCTGGTAGGCTTCCAACACCTCGCTAAATGGCTTTAACATGTTTTCTGCGGCTTCGGCTAGCTTCTCTGCTAGCTCAGAAGGCTCTACACCGTGAGCCTTTCGAATAAACAATTGATCGCCAAAAGTTTCTCTTAGCTTTGCCATGCCGCGGCTGACACTGGTTTGAGACACGCCCAGGATTTCAGCAGCTTGCGAGGTATTGCGAGTTTCTACGACGACACGAAGCAACTTGAGTAGATTGAGATCAAGCTCTTCCAATTTAGATTGCATGTGACACCTTTCCTCTAAAGAACGCGTTATCTTCATGATAGTACAGCAAAAGAAGCTAGATGAAGTAGTACAGGGTATCCAAAGTGTATTTTTTGTGTGGAAACGTAATTGCGCGGAGAGTTGGAAAGAATGCTGAGAGTGATAGAGTCAGCGCACGGTGCGCTGACTCTATTTATATTAAATTTGCTTAAGGGCGCGGTAAGTAATCCGCTTTACCCACCCACTTGTAGCTGGTTAGCTCTTCCAAGCCCATAGGGCCGCGAGCGTGCAGTTTTTGAGTCGATACTGCAACTTCGGCACCAAGACCAAACTGCGCACCGTCCGTGAAGCGTGTAGAGGCATTCACGTAGACTGCCGCTGAGCCAACAGAATTAATGAACTTCTCTGAGTTCACTAGGCTGTTAGTCATGATAGCATCTGAGTGACTAGCGTTATGAACTCGCATGTGGTCGATCGCTTCTTCAACATCAGCCACGACTTTCACGCCTAAAGTGAAGCTTAGCCATTCGGTATCGAAATCGCCTTCACCGGCATCACGCAAGTCATCAAAACCCGCCAACATCGCTTTCGCTTTTGGCTCTGCAACCAGTGATACTTTACCTTTCAAGCGATCGGCGATCATTGGAAGGAACTCAGCAGCAACGTTCTCGTGCACAAGCAGAGTATCTAATGAGTTACATGCCGATGGGCGTTGCACTTTTGAGTTCTCAACCACATCCAAAGAGCGAGTAAGATCCGCGCTGTCATCCACGAAGATATGACTGATGCCAAAGCCACCGATGATCACTGGGATGTTGCTGTTCTCTTTACACATTTTGTGCAGGCCAGCACCACCACGCGGGATGATCATGTCTACGTAATCATCCAGTTTAAGCAGCTGAGAAACCAGCTCACGATCCGGTTTTTCGATGTACTGTACTGATGCAGCAGGCAGACCCGCTTTATCAAGTGCAGACTGAATCACTTTAACCAATTCCATGTTAGAGAAGAACGTCTCTTTACCGCCACGAAGAATACTGGCGTTACCGGTTTTCAAGCACAGTGCTGCGATATCAATCGTAACGTTTGGACGCGCTTCATAAATTACGCCAACAACACCAAGTGGCACACGGCGGCGCGATAGGCTCATGCCGTTTTCAAGCACTTTACTGTCGATTTCACTGCCAACAGGATCAGACAGCGTGATAACGTTGCGAACGTCATCCGCAATACCTTTCAGGCGCTGTTCGTTCAGAAGTAGGCGATCAAGTAGCGCATCAGTTAGACCGGCTTCGCGGCCTAGGTCGATGTCTTTCGCGTTCGCGGCCAAAATGACGTCGGCGTTTGCTTCAAGTTCATCGGCGATGATTTGCAGTGCGCGATTCTTTTGCGCCGTTGACGCGGTCGCCAAAGCAAAGCTGGCTTGCTTCGCGTTTTGGCCTAATTTAATCATGTCCATAACGGTTCCCTTTATTCTTAATCTTGAATGACGACCATATCGTCGCGATGAATCACTTCTGCACCATAATCATAGCCAAGCGTATCAGCAATTTCTTTACTGTGCTTGCCAGCTATTTTGGCCAGATCCACATCGGAGTAGCCACAAATTCCCTTTGCAACCAAAGCTCCGTCATTGGTCGTCACACGTACCACTTCACCACGAGCGAAGCGGCCTGAAACTTTTATTACCCCTTTAGCAAGAAGGCTACTGCCCTTGCCTATTACCGCATTCACTGCGCCCGAATCGATAACGATATTACCGGTTGCTGCAGGACCTGCGAGTATCCAACGTTTACGATTTTCCAGCGCTTCTGGTAGCGGCAAGAAACGGGTGCCTTGAGGCTCGTCAGACAGAGAGTCGAATACGACGTTTTCCGCACTGCCGGCAGCAATAATCACTTCAATACCCGCACGGCGAGCAATGTCAGCCGCTTGCAGCTTGGTGGCCATGCCACCAGTACCTAAAGTGGTGCCGCTGCCACCTGCGATCTTGCGAAGCGTTTCGTCAATCGTTGTCACTTCGCGGATCAGCTCTGCATTTGGGTCTTTGCGAGGATCGGCAGTAAACAAACCGCGCTGGTCGGTAAGCAGCAATAGCTTATCCGCACCACACAAAATCCCCACTAATGCCGATAGGTTGTCGTTATCGCCAACCTTAATTTCACTGGTCGCGACTGCATCGTTTTCGTTCACAACTGGGATGATGTCGTTTTCAACCAAAGCATTGATGGTATCGCGCGCATTAAGAAAGCGTTCACGGTCTTCAAGATCGGCACGCGTTAGCAGCATTTGACCGATTTTAAGCCCGTAAATAGCAAACAAAGACTCCCATACTTGGATAAGCTGGCTTTGACCAACGGCGGCCAAAAGCTGCTTACTCGCCATCGTTTTGGGAAGTTCGGGGTAGCCTAGGTGCTCGCGACCCGCGGCAATAGCACCAGACGATACCATTACAACGGAGTGTCCAAGCTTTTTCAGCTCAGCACATTGTCTGACCAGCTCAACCATGTGCGCTTTATTTAGCGCTAGGGAACCACCTGTTAGGACGCTAGTACCTAACTTCACCACTACCGTTTTCTTGTCGGCAGTTTGACGAGTAATATCCGAAGTCATCTCTACTTGTTTGACGTGAAAAATTTAATAAGGAGTGATGTTTTAGCAATCAAACATCATTTGTACAAGTAAAAAAGCGAAGCGAGGGGAAAAGAGACACAAAAAAGGCTCCAGCGCTGCTTAAAGCAGGCATTGGAGCCTAACAACAGGCGATTATACGAACTCTACCGAGTCGTCGTGGATAGAGACTGCCAATTCAAATTTATCGTCTAGTGTCGCGACTAATTTTTGATGAAACACCTCTTGGGTGCGATTTATCTCACCAATAGCCGATTTTGGTGCTGTTTCCAAAACCCACTCGCCAGTTTGATTGTAACGACCAATTTGATAAGTCGCTTCAAACTCGCCATCGACTAGCGCTAGGTCAAGCCACCAGCCCCAAAACTCTCTGTCTTCTGGTGACTTGCTATCATCCACGCAAACCGAAAGACAATCGAAATGATAGGTACCGTCTTTGCACAAGGTTTCTCGCAAATACGGCCCAATAGCTTTAAACGCAGCAATTAAGCGATAGTGTGTAGGGGTTTTCGCCGTTTCTGACATAGTGAAACTCCGTTTCTATGTAAAATAGGGGTAAAACATAAATAGCGATAATAAATTGTGTTGAATTTATATTTTTATCATGCACTTGATTACACAATCATTTCACATAGTTCACTAAATCTGCACAAATGTCACTTTAAAAGTTCGTCCTCCAACCACTTAATAGCCATTTCGAGGGATTGCGCATACCCCTTTGCGATACCTTTCGCTGGTATCTCACGCGCTTTGCCATATTGACTAAACATCGCCAACAAGCGGTTATCGGACAGCGGTGACACTATGTCCCCTTCCATACTCATTGCCAGGATCGGCACTTTGGTTCGGCGAGATGATAAGAATCCTTGGATTTTCAGCGACCACGCCATCAGTTGTCCGGCAAGGCTGTTTATGTCCACCGCATCTTTACCAAGTCGTGACGCGAGCATATCGATGTACATTTTTGGCATTGATTGAATGATCTGCGGTGTCGCCAAGCAATGGTGAATGGGCGCGCCAAGCGTCACGCACGCTTTGATTTTATCTGGCTCAAGAAACGACAAACGCGCCATGGCGTTGCCACCAAAGCGAAAACCGAGCAAACCGACTCTAAAATGATCCACCCAAGGAATATGCGGAAGCTCACTTAATACCGCCTGGTGCAGACATGATGTGTCTTCGGTTAACGGCCAATGAGAGCTGTGTCCTATTGATGGCATATCTACGGTAAGCATGGCGATACCTGCAGGCGCTAGGTAGTCTCTAAACAGTCGCCACATATCTGTTTGCAACGAATCAAGCCCTGCACTCACAATAACAACCGGCTGAGGTTTATCGGTACTTACCAAGTGAAGATTGGCGGTAATGCGTCGATTCTGATACGGGATCTCTACTTGCTTGATGGTGTGACTGGTGCGTTTCGCAGCCTCATTGTAGGCGTTATTTGCCAGCACTTGTGCTTGCAGAGCTAGGTTGTCATTTTTAAGATGCGGGTAACCTGCGATGCTAAAACTTAGAGATGCTTTAAATAGCTCTTCCGCCGCTGCATCACCTTGCAAATCGTTGGCACGCTTTTGATGCATCATGCCATGCTTAGTCCACTCGTAGTTCCAGTTACCACCGTGGTACCCCATGACGGTATCAAGCCACTCATCAACGGTTCTTGAATGATCCGAAGAGGCAATTTTTGCCAGTACCGATTCTAGCTCAATCGGATCCATGCCCTGCCAAACCCACTGCAGACGCAACAAATTACGATACCAAGAGGTTGGCTGCTTTGATTGACGTTCCTCAAGCACACGGATACTGCTTGGCATGTACCGGATAAGGTGAGAGGTTTCTTTGGCCTGCTTGTTTTTTTCAAACAAGGTTTCAGAGATGTTTTTGCTGACTTCTTCGGACATACGCGCACCTAGCATTACGTGTTAACAGCAACAATATAATCGAATAATCGCTAATATTCAGTGTTTTTGTCTCGCATTTGCTGCAAATGACTCGATGATTGACGCCGAAATGCAGTGGGTGTTTGACTTACTAGCTTTCGAAACTGATGTCGAAAGGTACTCTCAGACGCAAACCCGCAATGGTAGGCAATGTGTGACACCGTTGAAGAAGTAGTGACAAGCAACTCCTTAGCGCCATCCACTCTTGCTCGCGTTAACCATTCAATCACTGGAAGCCCTACAACATTTTTAAACGTTCGCTGGAAGGTGCGCGGCGTCATATCCATTTGACTGGCAAGGGAGTCCACATTGTGAGGTTCAGACAATCGCTCTCTCACCCAATCCATGACCTCTGCAATCTTAGTCTGCGATGTCGCCATCGCCTCTTGCGCAACGATCTGTAACTGTTCACCATCTCGGTATGCAGGTATAACCAAGCGCTGTGCCACCATATTGGCAATTCTATAACCATAATCCTGACGCACAATATAGAGCATCATATCCAACCCGGCGGCCGAGCCCGCAGAGGTCACAATGTTCCCATCTTCAATGTATAACGAAGATGATGACACCCGAAGGCTTGGATAGCGCTGTGAAAGTAGGTGTGAGTGGTGCCAATGTGTTGTCGCCGCGCGGCCGTTTAACAATCCCGCTGCCGCAAGCACAAATGCCCCGGTGCAAATACTGCAAATTCGTGCACCACGTTCATGTGCGCGCTTGAGTGCATTCACCAATACCTCTGGCGGCTGCTCATCCACATCTCGCCAACCAGGAAGAATGATGGTATCGGCTTGCTCTAATATCTCAGGGCCGTGCTCAAACGTCACCGATACGCCCCCAATAGCTTGTACGGTACGTGACTCTATGCCACAAACCTTAAACTGGTACCAATCGACGCCAAGCTCCTAAAAGCCCGTTAACCAACAAACCGGCGGAGTAAAATTCAAAAGATAAACCAATGACCAGACGAAAAAAAACCGCGATATCAACTATCGCGGTTTTTCAAACATCACTGTTTATTTTTGCTTACGGTTAATTGGCTCAACGTAAGACAACGCCATATCCCATGGCTGTTCGATCCAACAATCTTGATCGATGTCCACAATGTACTCATCCACAAGTTCAACACCTGCTGGCTTAGCACAAACAGTAACCAGCTTAGCTTTTGGATACATTTCGCGGATTTTGCGTGCTGTATCGCCGCTGTCTACAAGATCATCAACGATTAGGTAACCTTCACCGTCATGCTCAGGTGCTTTAAGAACCGTCATATCACGTTGGTGATCGTGGTCATAGCTAGAGATACATACTGTATCTACAAAACGAATACCTAGCTCACGCGCTAGGATCGCTGCTGGTACTAGACCGCCACGACTTACACCGATAATGCCTTTCCACTGCTCAGCCGGCATTTGACGCTCAGCTAGTTGACGGCAATATGCGTGCATATTGTCCCAAGTGATGATGAATTTGTTAGCCATAATAATAACCTAATTGAAACGTGTCCGTGACTTAAGCAGCCACAATGTATTTGATGACAAAGATAGCTGACATTACCCATACGCTCATAGATACGTCGCGACCTTTACCACTCAATGCTTTAATAGCAGCGTAAGCGATGAAACCTAGTGAGATGCCTTCTGCAATTGAGAATGTAAATGGCATCAGCAAACAAGTGACAACAACCGGTGCTGCTTCAGTAATGTCTCTCCAGTCGATACCAACTAGGCCAGACATCATCAAAATTGCTACATAAAATAGCGCACCTGCTGTCGCATAAGCTGGGATCATACCCGCTAAAGGCGAGAAGAATAAAGCAAGTACGAACAAAATGCCAACGACAACTGCAGTTAGACCAGTACGGCCACCTGCTGCAACACCTGCTGTACTTTCTACATAAGAAG
The DNA here is from genome assembly GCF_036245475.1 of Vibrio sp. 10N. Classification (NCBI taxonomy): domain Bacteria; kingdom Pseudomonadati; phylum Pseudomonadota; class Gammaproteobacteria; order Vibrionales; family Vibrionaceae; genus Vibrio; species Vibrio sp. 10N. The sequence continues at coordinate 2,585,444 of NZ_BTPM01000001.1, forward strand.
TCGTGTTCGAAGTACCTAGTAGTGCACCTACTGAAGTTGCAGTAGAGTCAGCCAGTAGTGCTTTGTTTAGGCGAGGAATTTTGCCATCTTTACCAATAAGGTCTGCTTTTTGAGCCACACCCACGAGCGTGCCTGCCGTGTCGAACAAGTCAACAAATAGGAAAGCAAACACGACAGAAATCATACCGATTTCGAATACTGCTGAGAAATCAAGCTGCATGAACGTTGGTGCAATGCTTGGTGGCGTAGACATAATGCCGCCCCACTGAACATCACCAAAAATAAGGCCTAGACCAGTTACTGCAAGGATGGCAATCATTACCGCACCTTTCACGCCACGGTGAACAAGAGCGATAGTAATGAAGAAACCTACAGCAGCTAACGTAGCTGGTAGAGAAGTGATGTGACCCAGAGATACAAGCGTTGCTGGGTTATCAACTACGATACCCGCGTTCTTTAGTGCAATCAGCGCTAGGAACAGACCAATACCCGCTGAGATACCAGTACGAAGCGACATAGGAATGGAGTTAATAATCCACTCACGGATCTTAAACACACTCAATAGAATGAATAAAATACCAGAGCAGAATACCGCCGCTAACGCGACTTGCCATGTATAACCCATTCCCAATACAACTGCATAGGTAAAGAAGGCGTTTAGACCCATACCCGGCGCTTGAGCAATTGGGTAGTTAGCGACAAAACCCATGATAAAACAGCCAATCGCAGCTGCTAGACAGGTTGCAACGAATACTGCGCCGCGATCCATGCCGGCATCAGCTAGAATTGCTGGGTTAACAAAAATAATGTAAGCCATCGTCAGGAAGGTAGTGATACCTGCGATAATCTCAGTGCGCACTGTGGTGCCATTTTCACTGAGCTTGAACAGCTTCTCGAGCATAATCGAATCCCTAAAAAGTGTAAAAAGTAAACGGTTGCGTAAACGATTGGCGCGAATTATAAGGTTATCAAAACGCAAATTCCAGCTAGAATTTAGACTCTAATCAACATATTTTCCGCTTGATATGAAACCCATCCGGTAACGACTGCTAACAAATTGAAATAGTTACCGCATCTGCGCCCTATTTCATCATAGCGATAAGGTGGGATAACCGAACAAAAATCCACCAACTTTTTTGACGTAAAGATGGCATTTCTTAGAGAAAAGGCAAAAAAAACGCCACTCCAGAGAGTGGCGGTAGAATAATTTGGTCATCAATTGGGGTATATAACCAACAATAAATTCTCAATTTAGGGGAAAATCTTAATTACTATCTACCGTAGTAGACATTGTACGCGAAGTCTTTCGTGTATACGTTTTGGTTGGTCCAAAACATCGCGCTTGCTAAACCTTGCATAACATCACCTTCTAACAAAACAAATAATGGATAAAGTTGCTTTGAATCTCGGTTCCTTGGAGGCGATAAATCGGGCTCAATCCTTGAACAAGCTATGTTGAATCACTCAACTGTTCAAAAGAATACCATATTGGATTTAAATTACAACACTTATAGCGACCTAAGTCACATAAAATTCATATTACCTGTAATCTACCGTCATTTTTGTAATTTTATTACGGATAATATTGTCATTAATATGCACCAGAACACCCATCGAGTGGTATCCAAGTTACAGGCGCTATTACATAATTGTCTTGCTTTTACTACTCGTTGTTTACAACTAATGGTATCCTTGGCTTTATCTTAAATAAGCTAGAAAACCAGATGTTCTCACCTTGAATTCAAACATCTGAGGAATAACAATCTAGCCTAGTCTGCATAAAGGAGAGTTCCGTGTCTGAATTCCATTCTGAAATCAGCAAGTTGTCACCGGCACCGGTTTGGCAATTTTTCGACAAAATCTGCTCAATCCCTCACCCTTCAAAGTATGAAGAAGCCCTAGCACAGTACATTATCGGCTGGGCCAAAGAGCAAGGTCTTGATGTTAAGCGCGACGCGACAGGCAACGTGTTTATCAAAAAGCCAGCAACGGCAGGCATGGAAAATAAGAAAGGTGTGGTTCTACAAGCGCACATCGACATGGTGCCTCAGAAAAATGAAGACACTGACCACGATTTCACTCAAGACCCAATCCAGCCATACATTGATGGTGAATGGGTAACTGCGAAAGGCACCACGCTAGGTGCTGATAATGGCATCGGTATGGCAACGTGCCTAGCTGTGCTTGCTTCAAATGAAATCAAACACGGTCCACTAGAAGTTCTACTGACTATCGATGAAGAAGCAGGCATGACTGGCGCATTCGGCCTAGAGGCAGGTTGGCTAGAAGGAGACATTCTTCTAAACACTGACTCAGAGCAAGAAGGCGAAGTGTACATGGGTTGTGCTGGCGGCATCGACGCAGCTATCACGTTCGATATCACTCGCGAAGCAGCTCCTCAAGGCTATGTTGCACGTCAGCTAACCCTCAAAGGTTTGAAAGGCGGCCACTCTGGCTGCGATATTCACACTGGTCGCGGCAACGCCAACAAACTGCTTGGCCGCTTCCTTGCGGGTCACGCAAAAGAGCTTGATGCTCGCCTAATTGAATTCCGTGGCGGCAGCCTACGTAACGCTATTCCACGCGAAGGTTTTGTTACTCTAGCACTACCAGAAGAAAACCTAGCGAAGCTAGAAGAACTTTACAGCTTCTACACTGAGCTCCTGAAATCTGAGCTAGGCGCTATTGAAACTGACATCGTTAGCTTTAACGAAGCCGCTGATCTTGGCGATGTGTTTGAGTCTAACGCTCAATCACGCTTTATCGCTGCACTGAATGCTTGCCCGAATGGCGTTATTCGTATGAGTGACGATATTGAAGGTGTCGTTGAGACCTCACTCAACGTTGGTGTGATCACAACGCAAGCGGATAAAGTTGAAGTGCTATGCCTTATTCGCTCGCTTATCGATTCTGGCCGCTCTCAAGTAGAAGGCATGCTAGCATCAGTCGCAGAGCTTGCCGGTGCGACGATTGAGTGCTCTGGTGCTTACCCTGGTTGGAAACCAGACCCAGAGTCAGAGATCATGGCTATCTTCCGCGATATGTACGAAGGTATCTACGGTCACAAACCAAACATCATGGTGATCCACGCAGGCCTAGAGTGTGGCCTATTCAAAGAACCGTATCCAAACATGGACATGGTCTCTTTCGGCCCAACCATTAAGTTCCCTCACTCGCCTGACGAGAAAGTAAAAATCGACACGGTAGAGCTATTCTGGAACCAAATGGTAGCCCTACTAGAAGCGATTCCTGCTAAAGCGTAATTTAGCCAATATTGCGATTGATAAGCCGATGTTTAACCAAAACATCGGCTTTTTTGTTTCACATCAAGTGTGCCTTTTGAGTTTCCTCTGCAGCCTGTGTATATTGAGACCAGTTATCATTTATAGAGAAAAACATTATGCAAGTTTACGGTTGTTGTGATTTGGTTCGCGAAATCTACGCCCAAATTGGCAGTGGCGATCAAGCCTACATTCCACAAGCAATTTCATGTGCTGTTCGTGCGCTAAACGAAGTAGCTGCAAATGAAAGCCTACCAAAAGATGTCCGTGAGCAAGCGGCATTCGCGGCGGCGAACTTATTGATTTCGGATTTTGAAGACAAGTAGAGATTTAAAGATGAATCTAGCCAATTTTGAAACTATGGATCCTGTGATGCTAATGAGTATCGTCAACATGAAACTGCGTGACGACTTTGGCGGGGATTTAGATAAGCTCGTCAGCTACTTCGACATCAGCAAAACTGCTCTTATCGAAAAGCTTGCCAGTGCTGGCTTTGACTTCCTAGAAGATGCAGGTCAGTTCCGATAAACAAAAACACCGCTAGGTTTCCCTCAGCGGTGTTTTTTCATTCTTGATTCATTCAGTGATTAGCCAAATGACGCCCAAATCACGGTAACGACAAGCACTGGACAGACAAACTTCACGTACCAAGGCCATACTTTACCAAACCAGCCGAGTTGGAAGTCCGGGCAACCTTGCTCAAGTTCTTTAATCTTACTCGCGCGGCTCCAAACCCAACCACCAAACAAGCAGAACAACAATGCTGCAATAGGCTGCAAGTATTGCGTCGCAACCATAGCGACAAAGCCAAACAGATCACCGAAGTTAAATACGATGTAGATACTAAACAACGCAATAAGTGCACCAAGTACCCAACTGGTTTTCTTACGACCGGTGTTAAAGCGCTCATCGACAAGGGCAACCGGACACTCCAACATCGAAATAGATGAAGTTAGCGCGGCAATGGTCAATAGCAAGAAAAACACCACTGAGAAGACTAAACCAAGCATGCCTAATGACTCAAACATCAATGGTAATACCGTAAAGACCAAGGTATCTGAGCTCAGTAGTGAGCCATCTTCTGCATAAATCTGAACGCCTTTTTGCATCGCGACAAACATCGCCGGCATCACCACAAGACCAGCAATAAACGCCACCGAGGTATCTACTAAGGTCACATTCATCGCCATCTTCGGTAGGTTCTCTTTTTTCGACAAATAAGAGCCGTAGATAAGCATCGAACAGCCACCAATCGTTAGCGAAAAGAAGCCTTGTCCCATGGCTGCGAGAATGAGTTTTCTGTCCCATACTTTTTCAAAATCTGGGATCAAGTAATGTTTAAGACCTTCAATTGCACCCTGCTGCATCATGATATAGATAAACAGCAATCCAAAAAGGATAAACAGCGATGGCATCAGACGTGTCGACCATTTTTCAATGCCTTTCTTTACCCCGCCTTGAACAATCAACACCGTCAACAGATAGAAAAGCACCGTACCAAACACGTTTCTTTCGACACTAAAACCTTTGAACCAATCAGCTAGTGACGTCAGACCGGCGATGTCTGTCAGTGCGCCAAACAAGAAGCAAATCAGCCAACCACCAACAATCGAGTAAAACGCCAATACCGCACAAGGCACCGCAAGGCCAATCCAACCGACCATGCCACCAAGCTGTTTGACGATAGGATGGGCGGTAAGAGATTTCATGCTATCGACAGGGTTCGCTTGCCCATGTCGACCAATGGCCATTTCCACCACCAACATAGGGAAAGCCACGACCAATATCATGACTAAATAGACTAATAGAAAAGCACCGCCACCGTTGCTGGCAGCTTGTGTTGGGAAGCCCCAAATATTACCCAATCCAACAGCCGCACCTGCAGCGGCTAAAATAAAGCCTAATCGGGAACCAAAGTGCTCTCTTGGAGCGGAAGATGTGTTTGACATACCTACTGCACTTATCATGTCGTACTAGTTTGCTGGTACGGTATGTCAAAAATGAGTGAAGAGCAAATGTTTTTGGCTTAATGCTCTAATTTTTACCACCCAAGCAAATAAAACACCCGCAACATGAGCATCATACAGATACCCGAACTGGCTAAATCTACTTAAATGAAATAAAAAGCCCCAAAGAAAATACCTATTTCCTTTGGGGCGAACGCATCAGTTAGAGTGGCATTTAGATAGTAAAGACTTGATAGTCCTTAAGCTCCGGAATGGTTTTCTGCAACTGCTGCTCTTGCTCTGCGACATCATTTAGCGAGTCACAATACTCTTCTGCCTGCTGCTTTAACGATTCTGACTGCTCTTTCATAGTGTCCGACATTTTTGCTTTGAGCTCATCCATCTGTTTAGAGAGCTCTGTAAGATTTAACCCACCCTCTGCACTCATCTTTTGTTGTAATGCCGTAAAGGCACTGCTAAAGAACTCTTTGTTGAAGACCTCTTTTGCCTTCGCTAAATCTTGCTCCCAATTGTCCATAAAACTGCTAAAGGCTTCAGACTTTAGAACAAAATCACCGTTCTCTTCGTAGCGAGATTGAACATCAGCAAAAAACTCTCCAACCGCTTGTTTGACGTTTTGAAACGCCTCAGAGTTATCGAAACTCTCAGCGACGTCATCGATAAGGTCATTGGTCAGCTCAAGGCCGTTGGACGCGAGCTCTTTCGCTTGAGGCACGTACTTGTTCATGTTCTCTCGGTAGCTTTCCAAAGCATCTTGTTGTAGCTGACTCAGTTCAATCGCTTTACCGTTAATGAACAGGTTGTTGTCTTCATCAATCAGGACTTTAGAACTGGCTTTAACGATTTCGACTTGTTCACCATCTAGGTGAACTTCGTTCTTAATGTCCACTCCGCATTGCCCAAAAGCGTAAGCATTGCTCGCCACTAAAGCACTGCTAAGTACGACACCGCTAAGCAGCGCTGTTGTTGGAAAAAGTTGAGGTAATTTCATAGCACACCTTATTGGTTTGATCGGCTGTCCAATTGTCGACGCGATCCAAAGTCGTTACTGAATCGCGATAATAGCATAGTGCTGCACGGAATCTCCGATGGCCAGACTCACTTCATCATCTATATTCTGCTCTAGCAAAGCCTTACCGAGTGGCGAATGGGGAGTCACCACTGTAAGCGCCGCCAACACAGAGTCCGTTGATACCTCAGCATCCTTTATTGTCACGCCACCGCCACAGGGCAACATCCAATACCATGCGATTTGCTCATCATCATTCTCGACACAGACTAAAGCCGTTAATCCAACACTGTCTTGCTCAGAAAATTCTCGCAGCGTGGTGCGCTTTAGCGTGTTGATGTCATCCTTTATTTGCTCTAGACGCATCGCCTGACCATGTGCCAAATAGGACGCTTCCAGTGCTAAGGTGTCATATTTGTGCTCTGGTACGGTTTCTTCATTGGTCGCGGCATCCACGGTTTGCTCCATGGCAGAGACCAGTGTTGTCACTTTGCTTTCAAGTTCAGTAATCACTGCCGTTAGTAGTGCGCGCTTGTCCATACTATTCCTCAAACATTGACAGTTGCCGGGCTTGCTCTAAAGGCTCTAGCATCACACTCAAACCCAGCAGTCGAATTTCTCGCCCTTGTTGCCTTTCTAAAACCTCGCGAAGCAGGTCTTTGAAATAAGGGAGATCGAGCTGGTTGTGCACGTGTTCAATGGTGGTTAACTTAAAGTCTGCAAACTTTACCTTAATTCCTTGTTTGATGACATTGCGTTTCGGTGTTGCTCTTTCGAGGCGAGATTCGAGTTCCGGATACAGCTTGTCTTCAATCACCTGCCAACACTCATCAAAACTAGAGATATTGACGCTAAAGGTGCGCTCGACGCCAATCGACTTTCTTTCCCGCTCCACGACAACTTGTCTCTCATCTATGCCGTGGCTTTTCTTCCATAAAGAAACGCCTAGGCGACCGAAACGCACGATCAATTCTCGGTAGTCACTATTGCGAATATCTAAACAGGTAAAAAAGCCGGCACTATTGAGTTTATCTAAGCTGACCTTCCCGACACCCGGTATTTTGCCCAAATCCAACTCATCAACCACGTGTTGCACTTGATCGGGCGGGATCACAAACTGCCCATTGGGTTTATTCATATCCGAGGCAATCTTGGCCAAAAACTTAAGCGGCGCCACCCCAGCAGAAGCGGTGAGTTGCAATTCATTCCAGATATCGGCACGAATACGCTCAGCAATGCGCGTCGCTGAGTTTTGACAATGGGGAGAGTCGGTCACATCTAGGTATGCCTCATCTAACGACAAAGGCTCAATGAGCGAGGTATAGCGAGCAAAAATCGCTCGTATGTGCTTTGAGGTTTCTTTGTAAACTTCCATTCGTCCGGGGACGAGCAGCAAATTGGGACACAGCTTTAACGCCTGAGCCGTCGGCATCGCCGAGCGGACACCAAACTTTCTCGCTTCATAATTACAAGTGCTGATCACCCCACGCTGGCGCTCGCTGCCACCAACGGCAAGGGGCTTACCTCGATAATGTGGATTGTCGCGCATCTCAACCGCAGCGTAGAAGCAATCCATATCCACATGGATGAATTTTCGAATAGAGTCAGACACGGCATTAAACTGTTTATTTATACAGTTAAAAGTATACGCTGATTTTGAGTGAGAACCAACCAAAAAGACCAGAGCGTTGCTCTGGTCTTTGTTATTCAGTTATCGGCTGGCTTGTTGATTAAGCGATGCGATCTTTTTCCCAAGCTGCTAGCTTTTCTGCTCGCGCTTGCTCACGTGCTTCACGCTTTTTACGAGCATCACATGGCTCTGGACAGTTACATACCTTGTCGACACCAACGGCACCAAGACCGCCACAACTGCCTTTTACGACTTTCTTTTGGAAGATGTAACCAACAGACATGGCAACAATCACCGCAAGAAAAACGCCGAAAGTAATTAGAAATGTACTCATAGTTGTCACCCGTTACTTGTTGAGGTAAGGCTTGAACGCGCTTGACGCAATTTCATCAAACCCATCTTCTGTTTTTACAATAATAAACGCTGGTATGCCATTTTGCTCGGCAACTTCCAGAGCTTGCTCTTCACCCAGCACCATCAAACCTGTCGCTAAACCGTCTGCAGTCATAGAAGACTTATCAAGAACCGTCACCGATACCACTTTGTTGTTGATAGGCTTGCCCGTTTTCGGGTCGATAATGTGCGAGTAGCGAACACCGTCTTGTTCAAAGTAGTTACGGTAGTCGCCTGAAGTCGCGATAGCCATGTCACCTGGCTCAATGATTTCTTGAACACTACGTTCATCCGTCGCTGGTTTTTCAATCGCGATACGCCATTTCACGCCTTCGCGGTTAAGACCTTTCAAGCGCATCTCACCACCGACTTCAACCATATAATCTTGAACGCCGATACGCTCTAGATATTCAGCGAGGACATCTACTCCCCACCCTTTTGCAATCGTCGACAAGTCCACATACAAACCATGCAGATCTTTCTTTAACGTCGTGTCAGTTGCAGAAAGGTGCTGAATGCCCGTTTGCGCTTTGCGCTCAGCAAGTTGCTTTGCTGTTGGCACTACTTCTGGACGCGCTTCTGGGCCAAAGCCCCAAAGGTTAACCAAAGGCCCTACTGTAACGTCCAAAGCGCCCAATGTGACTTCATTGAGACGGATTGCTTCTTTCACCACAATCGCGGTTTGTTTCGATACAGGAAATGCTTCTGTCCCATAGAAACGGTTGAAGCGACTCAACTCAGAATCTTGGCGATAGGTCGACATTTGGTCGTTCACTTGTTCAAGTAAGCGATTCAGCTCTGCCTGAATAGTTTCCGGTTTTGGGCTATTGTCGGTCGCAATGTATTTCACATTATAAATCGTCCCCATTGTCGGGCCGCTCAAATGCACTTGCTCACGATCGTTACCACACGCGGTTAAAAGTACCGCTGCTAGCATTGCGGCTAGCACTAATTTCAACTGTTTCGCTAAATGAAACTTAGTTAGATGAAACATGCCTTTACTCACCTAATGAATTTAAAATACTTACGTTTGCCACACCTATGTTTGTTGTCGCAAATGAAAGCATTCTGTCTATATCTATTTAAAAACAAATGGCCGGCTCCCATGAGCCAGCCATGTTCATTACTTCAAGGAAGATTAACCACCGAAGTCATCTAGAAGGATGTTTTCATCTTCTACACCAAGATCTTTCAGCATGCCGATTACAGCTGCGTTCATCATTGGTGGACCACACATGTAGTATTCACAATCTTCTGGCGCTTCGTGATCTTTGAGGTAGTTCTCATAGATTACGTTGTGGATGAAGCCTGTGTAACCATCCCAGTTATCTTCTGGCATTGGGTCAGACAGAGCAACGTGCCACTGGAAGTTATCGTTTTCAGCCTGTAGGCCATCGAAATCTTCCACGTAGAACATTTCGCGACGAGAACGAGCACCATACCAGAATGACATCTTACGCTTAGAGTTCAGACGCTTAAGTTGGTCAAAGATGTGCGAACGCATTGGTGCCATACCAGCACCACCACCGATGAAGACCATCTCGTTGTCAGTATCTTTTGCGAAGAACTCACCAAATGGACCAGAGATCGTACACTTGTCACCTTCTTTCAGTGACCAGATGAACGAAGACATGATACCAGGTGGTACATCAGGGTTATTAGGCGGCGGCGTAGCGATACGCACGTTCAGCATAATAATACCTTCTTCTTCTGGGTAGTTAGCCATTGAGTATGCACGGATGCACTCTTCGTTAACTACAGACTCGTAGCGGAACAGATTAAACTTGTCCCAATCTTCACGGTACTCTTCTGGTACGTCGAAGTCAGAGTATTTAACGTGGTGAGCGGGTGCTTCAATCTGGATGTAACCACCAGCACGGAAAGGTACTGATTCGCCATCTGGGATTTGTAGCTTAAGCTCTTTGATGAATGTCGCTTTGTTATCGTTAGAGATAACGGTACATTCCCACTTCTTAACGCCGAAGATCTCTTCTGGAAGCTCGATGTCCATGTCAGTCTTCATTGCTACCTGACACGCTAGACGCTCACCTTCACGTGCTTCACCTTTAGAGATATGGTCAAGCTCGGTTGGTAGAATGTCACCACCGCCAGATTTCACTTTTACACGACACTGACCACAAGAGCCACCGCCACCACAAGCAGATGATACGAATACGCCAGCGCCTGCTAGTGCATTCAATAGTTTGCCACCTGGTTGTGTGGTGATCGCAAGATCAGGGTTTTCGTTTACAGAGATCGTGATGTCGCCTGTTGGTACTAGCTTAGATTTAGCGAACAAAATCACCAAAACTAGGGCTAGAACAATCAGCGTAAACATCACTACACCAAGAATAATGTCCATTGACTATTCCTTATACCTTACAGTTGAACACCAGAGAATGACATAAAGCCCAGTGCCATCAGACCTACCGTGATGAACGTGATACCAAGACCACGAAGACCAGGAGGAACGTCAGAGTACTTCATCTTCTCGCGGATACCTGCTAGCGCAACGATAGCTAGCATCCAACCCACACCAGAACCAAAGCCGTATACGACAGATTCTGCAAAGTTGTAATCACGCTGTACCATGAATGATACGCCACCAAAGATCGCACAGTTCACCGTGATTAGCGGTAGGAAGATACCCAGTGCGTTATACAAAGGTGGGAAGAAGCGGTCTAGTACCATCTCTAGGATCTGTACTAGTGCTGCGATTACACCGATAAAGGTAATAAAGTTTAGAAAGCTAAGGTCGACACCTGCCACCAATGCATTTTCTTTAAGAACTAGGTTGTAAAGCAGGTTGTTCACCGGTACTGCCACTGTCAGTACAACGATAACCGCAACACCTAGACCGAAAGAGGTCTTAACCTTTTTCGATACCGCTAGGAATGTACACATACCTAGGAAGAAAGAAAGCGCAAGGTTTTCGATGAAAATCGACTTAACCATTAAGCTAATATAATGTTCCATGACAGCCTTACTCCTTCGCTTCTACTTGTTCTGGCCTAATTGTACGAATTGCCCAGATCAGGAAGCCGATTAGGAAGAACGCAGAAGGCGCTAGTAGCATCATGCCGTTTGGCTGATACCAACCACCGTTACTTACTAGCGGTAGTACTTCCATACCGAATAGCTTGCCTGAACCAAACAGTTCACGGAAGAAGCCAACAGTAATAAGAACGAAGCCATAACCTAGACCGTTACCAATACCGTCGATAAGCGATGGTAGTGGCGCAGACTTCATAGCAAATGCTTCCGCACGACCCATTACGATACAGTTAGTAATGATTAGACCAACGAATACCGAAAGCTGCTTAGAGATATCGTAAAGATACGCTTTCAGGATTTGGTCAACCACGATTACCAAAGATGCAATGATCGCCATCTGTACGATGATACGAACGCTATTTGGGATATGGTTACGAATTAGAGATACGAAGAAGTTAGACAGTGCAGTAACGAAAATTACCGCCAGCGTCATAACAAATGCTGTCTCTAGTTTTGTGGTTACCGCAAGAGCAGAACACACACCAAGAACTTGAAGAGCGATCGGGTTGTTATCCAACACCGGTGCCATCAGGCTCTTCTTCATTTCTTTAGCATCAGCCATTAGTTCAGACCTCCGTCACGAACTTTAGCTAGGAATGGACCAAAGCCCATGTCACCCAACCAGAAGTCAAACGTACCTTGAACGCCGTTACCTGTCAGTGTTGCACCAGATAGACCGTCAACACCGTGCTCAGAACCTTCAGGTGCGCCACCTTTCACGATTGCAATCGCTGGCTTGAAGTTTTCATCAAACAGTTTCTTGCCAACGAACTGTGCACGCCAAGATGGGTTTTCGATTTCGCCACCCAATCCAGGAGTTTCACCTTGCTCGTAGTATGTAATACCGTTCACAGTATTACCGTCTGTTTGAACCGCAACAAACGCGTACATCATAGACCATAGACCCGTACCGTGAACTGGCAGGATAAAGCTGCTCACTTCACCGTCTTGCTTAACTAGGTACACAGTACCTACGTTTGCACGACGAATGATTTTTGCAAAATCTTGGTCAGCGGTAAGACGGATAGACTCAGATGGGTCTTTTGCCGCTTTACGTTGATCGTAGCTGTTTGCATCGCTGCCATCTGGGGCTGTATCAACAAACTCACCTGTGTTGAAGTCAACAAGGCGTGGCTCAATGTACTGGCTGTAAAGCTCAGCAACTGTACCTTCGGCTTCGATACCCGCTACTTCAATGATTTTCGACTGTTTATCTAGAACCGCGTTCGCGCGTTGCTTGTCACGCAGACCTACTGCTGCAAGCGATACAACGATTGAGCACACTAAGCTCAACGCGATAACAACAAACAGCGTCTTTTTAATGCTATCGTTATTACTTGCCATAGCGAGCTTCTCTCCGTTTGATGTTCTTCTCGATCACGAAGTGGTCGAATAGAGGTGCGAACAGGTTAGCAAATAGAATTGCTAGCATCATACCTTCTGGGTAAGCCGGGTTTACTACACGGATCATGACACACATTGCGCCAATCAGAATACCGTATGCCCATTTACCATTGTTAGTAAACGATGCCGATACTGGGTCTGTTGCCATGAAGAACATACCGAAAGCAAAACCACCTAGTACTAGGTGCCAGTGCCAAGGCATAGCAAACAGAGCATTTGTGTCAGAACCAACAACATTAAACAGAGTTGCTACTGCAACCATGCCGATCATCACACCAGCAATGATACGCCAAGACGCAATGCCCATGTACACGATCATTGCTGCACCAATCATAAGTGCTAGCGTTGATACTTCACCAATCGAACCAGGGATGTTACCGATGAACGCGTCCATCCAAGAGATTGTTTGGCCAGTGATGTTGTTGATTAGTGCGCCTTCGCCACCTTGTGCCCATTGGCTAAGAGCCGTAGCACCTGAGTAGCCGTCAGCTGCAACCCATACTAAGTCACCCGAGATTTGCGCTGGGTAAGCGAAGAATAGGAAAGCACGGCCAGCAAGCGCTGGGTTAAGGAAGTTACGACCAGTACCACCAAAGATTTCTTTTGCAACAACAACACCAAAGGTAATACCTAGCGCTGCTTGCCAAAGTGGAAGTGTTGGCGGAACGATCAATGCGAAAAGAATAGAAGTTACAAAGAAACCTTCGTTAACTTCGTGCTTACGCACCATACAGAACAACACTTCCCAGAAACCACCAACAATAAACACTGTTGCGTAGATAGGTAGGAAGTAAGTTGCACCTAGGATCATCTTACTGCCCCAACCCGCATCGGTACCTAGCGTGCCGCCAAGACCTTGAGTTAGCCAGTAGTGCCAGTTGCCATCGATAACACCCGCTAGCTCTGCGCCAGTGTAAAGATGGTTAAGTGCCATAACCGCTTGGTTGCCCGCGTTGTACATACCCCAGAACATTGCTGGGAATACTGCGAACCAAACCATGATCATGATGCGTTTTAGGTCAACGCTATCACGGACATGCGAGCTGCGCTTCGTTACAAGACCTGGCGTGTAGAATAGCGTTGCCGCTGCTTCGTACAGTGCAAACCATTTTTCATGTTTGCCGCCTGGCTCGAAATGATGCTCGATATCCTCGATGAATTTCTTAAGCATGGATTACCCTTCCTTCTCAATCTTGTCTAGGCACTCACGCAGGAGTTGACCGTATTCGTACTTACCTGGACAAACAAAGGTGCATAGCGCCAAATCTTCTTCATCTAGCTCTAGAGCACCAAGACGCTGAGCGCTGTCTTGATCGCCTGCACATAGATCACGAAGTAATAGCGTTGGCTCCATATCAAGTGGCATTACTTTCTCGTAGTTGCCGATTGGAACCATTGCACGATCACTACCATTGGTTGTTGTTGTCATGTTGAACAACTGACCTTTGAATAGGTGACCAAGGAATGATTTAGTGATTGAGAACTTATTCTTACCAGGCGTCGCCCAGCCAAATAGTTCTTTCTCACGACCTTCACGAAGTACAGAAACTTGCTGGTGGTAACGACCTAAGTAGCCGTGTGGACCAGTAGCATGAGTACCAGAAAGTACAGAACCAGAAATGATTCGAACTTCACCAGGCATCAACTCGTTATCTGTTACGTCTTCTAGGCTAGCGCCAATCTGAGTTCTAACCAGACGAGGGTTATTTACTACAGGGCCAGCTAGAGACACAACGCGATCCGTGTACAGTTCACCTGTAGTGAAAAGCTTACCGAATGCAATCACATCTTGATAATTGATGCTCCAAGCAACGTTGTTCGCGCCGACTGGATATAGGAAATGCATGTGAGTGCCTACTAGACCCGCTGGGTGCGGACCATTGAAGACATGCTCTTCGACATTGGATTGAGTTGAGCGAGGAAGACTAGTGCCTGATTTGCAGACATACACTTTACCGTCTGTCAGTTTCGACAGTAGGTCAAGACCTGCAACAAACGCGTCTTTTTGCTCGTTGATAATCAATTCAGGCTCAGCTGCTAGAGGATTAGTATCCATAGCAGTCACGAAAATCGCTTGAGTCGTAGAATCGATCGCCGGAACCTTGCTGAACGGACGAGTACGCAATGCAGTCCACATACCAGACTCAACTAATTGAGTTTTGATCACATCGCGATCAAGACCCGCTAGTTGGTCAGCTGTGTAGCTATCAAACGTAACCTGCTCGTCACCTGCCACTTCAATCACAACGGATTGTAGGACACGCTTCGCGCCACGGTTAACTTCAATAACCTTACCGCTTGCTGGAGAAGTAAATTTCACGCCTGGGTTCTTTTTGTCTTCAAAAACAACCTGACCTTTCTTTACTTCGTCACCCACGCGAACATGCATCGTTGGACGCATACCCACGTACTCTTCGCCAAGCAAGGCGACTTTAGTGATGGACTTACCATCATTAATCACCTGGGAAGGAGTTCCTGCGATAGGAAGATCCAAACCCTTCTTTATTGTAATCATACGCACTTGCACTACTTTTATCGGGAAAAAGATTCTTTTAATTTGCGTAACATTTAGACACGACATTGAGTGTCTGGCCATGGCTTTTTGATCGCCAAGGCAGCAACATCACTTTAACAATCTCGTCATAGAATCGCTGCGAGATTTTTCTGGAGCGGTAGTTTAGCATCTTTTACAAAGGGTATGCCACGACCAATCCCAGCAATAGCATCTTTATTTCGAAACTTTTGCTACATCTGGGGTGGCGAATATGTGTAACTTTGACCGATCGCACAAACTGTTATTAATGCTATTAAAAATAAGCGATTGAGTTGTTCACAATCTGAAACATTCCTAACTAACAGAATCACATAACATTATATGTTGATACGCTGTTAATGAATTACCCCTAAGGAGGTAGGCGGAATTTGATACTTCTCTTAACAAATAGGCCGCGCTTATCAGTAAAGTCTTGCTTTGTTGCTATTCTGTGTTGCTAGTCTAGGCTAGTACCGCACCAGCGTAAAACTGTCTCTCGGCTACTTTCCGCCACCAGCACAATTTGGGCTAGCGGGCGCAAGTTGGTTTTCTTTGGTCCACTCTTCCGGTGTATAAGTGTGGATTGCTAAGGCGTGAACAGGCCCTGCTAGTTCTTCCGCAAGCACAGTATTGATCTTACGGTGCCGAGTAATGAGACGCTCGCTTGAAAAATCATCACTGACCACAATGACCTTAAAGTGGCTTTCCGAGCCTGGAGGGACATTATGCATATGGCTTTCATTGCGAACATCGAGATGTGTTGGATGGAAAGCTTGATGGAGCTTTTGCTCGATGGTTTGTTGAATCATCTTACTTCCTTGGGCTGAAACCGACATTTATTTTTATATAGTCGGTAAAGTATATACTTTACTTAATCAATAATCTTCTCTTAAATCACTTTCTACTTGGCTTAACGGAAGGGATTTTGTCAAAATACAACCATTGTCACCAATTCAAGAAATTATGAAAACTGAACTGAACCTCCTTGAGCGTAGCTACTCGCTTTTTCGTTATCCCAAACTTGCCAACGAGCAACTCCAAGCGTGGGATGCTGGTGATGAGTATCTGATTCAACATGTCGAAGAACTCGCTTTGCCGCCGTCATCAAACATTCTGATCCTCAACGATAATTTTGGCGCGCTAAGCTGTTGGTTTAGTGAACAACACAATGTAACAACGGTCAGTGATTCGTTTGTTTCTCAACAGGGCATTAAAAATAACTTAGCTCTCAATAAGCTCAGTGACGTTTCCTTGCTCGACTCCACTGAGTCTTGGCCAAGTGATATCGACTTGGTGGTCATGCAGATCCCTCGCAACAATCGCTACTTAACCTGGCAGCTCAACCAACTTGCAGAAAAATATGCCGGACGCTGCCAGCTAATCGCGGTCAACAAAGCTAAAGAAATCCATACCTCAACGCTCAAGTTGTTTGAGAAATTTGCAGGTCCTACAACAACCTCTTTGGCTTGGAAAAAACACCGTTTAGTGTTCAGCGAGTTATCCTCCAGTCGTGTGCCGACAGTGGACGCCTTCACCACTTGGGATGTTCCGCAGCACAGCTTAACGCTTGCTAACTTACCCAACGTATATTCCGGTGAAAGCCTAGATCTCGGTGCGCGTTTTATGCTCGAGAATTTATCTAAGCTCAATGCCGACAACAAAGATGTTATTGATCTCGGTTGTGGTAACGGCGTGTTGTCATTAAAACTTAAGCAGCTTTTCACTTCAGCTCGTATCACCGCCGTTGACGAGAGTTTTATGGCAACGGCTTCTGCAAAGCACAACTTCACACTCAATCAGCTTGATGCCACTCAGTGCCAATTTGTAACCAATAACTGCCTTGATGGTTTTGAAGCAGCGTCGCAAGACCGAGTGATGTGCAACCCTCCCTTTCATCAACAGCAAGCTGTTACCGATCACATCGCTTGGCAAATGTTCTGTGATGCAAAGCATGTTCTTCGCCCTCAAGGCGAATTAATGGTTATCGGCAATCGTCACCTAGGCTACGATAAAAAATTGGCACGTCTCTTTGGCAAGCACAACGTTAAGCTTGTCGCCTCCAATGCCAAATTTGTTATTTTACAGGCAACTAAGTAAAGATTGAGTCATAGTTGCCCACAGGCAACGTGCAATAAAACAAGAATTCGCTATGATGCCAGCCACCACTCGGTTTGGCTTCAATAGTTTTAGAGTGTGAAAAGGAATCATTAATGAAAAAGCTCGTTTTAGCGGCTTCCGTCGTATTGCTTGCTGCATGTGCAAGCCCTCAACAAGAACAAGTCAATTTTGCGCCTAAAGCGACAACTAGTGCCGCTAAAGTCGTCGAAAACAAGTCGATGTCACTCTCTAGTAAAGACGTGCGAACGGCTCAATACGTCGCACTGCTCGACAATGGCCGCTCGAACATTACGCCAGTACACACTCGTCAAAATCTTCGTATTGGCATTGAAAATGCGCTAGTGAATCAATTTTCGTCACAAGGTTATCAAGTCACCGTCAATAGCGAGAATGCCCTGCAAGTCGAAGTGCAAGAAGCTCTTGTGTCAGTCAAGCATACTGTGATGGAAAACGACATGACAGCCAACGTAGTACTTGAACTCACGGCTGAAAACGAAAAAGGTAAGCTAGTGAAAACCTATACTGGCACGGCGAAACGTTCTGGCTTAATGAGTGCCTCAAACGACGATATCGAAACCGTGCTTAATAACACCGTTAACTTAGTTCTCAAAGAGATTGCTAACGATAAAGAACTGCAAGACTACATGAAGGAGCGTTTCTAATGCTGAAAACTGCAATCGCAACCCTAGCGCTTGTCGCGACCAGTGTCTTCGCTGGCCCTAAAGTAGCGGTAGATACCAACTTAGGCCGCTTTGTTGTTGAGCTCAATGAAGAAAAAGCGCCAGTGAGCGTCGAAAACTTTCTGAAGTACGTTGATGACGGCAGTTACGTAAACAGCCAGTTTCACCGCGTGATCCCTGGCTTTATGGCACAAGGTGGTGGCTTTGATAAAGATTTCAAACGTCTACCGACCTATTCACCAATCGAAAATGAAGCGGCAAACGGCTTAGATAACGATGCAGCCACTATTGCGATGGCACGTACCCGCGATCCAAACTCAGCAACACGTCAATTCTTTATCAACTTTGTTGATAATGGCTTTCTCAACTACAGCGTTACCAATCCAGGTTATGCCGTATTTGGTAAGGTTGTCGAAGGTTTTGATGTAGTACAAAAAATGGGACAAAAGCCGACTCGCAGCACACGCGGAATGAGCGATGTGCCACTTGATCCCATCATTATCACTAAAATGGAAAAAATCAGCGACTAGCACCAGATAAGAGAGAGGTTCCCCTCTCTCTTTGCTTGCTACGCTCATTAACTCTCGCACGCTGCACTCGCAAGGAGCACACCTGTGGAACAAAAAATGACTTGGCTTGAGACTGTCAAAAGCTACTGGGATAAAAGGTTGCTTTGGGTCTTTATGATGGGGTGCTCTAGTGGCTTCCCATGGGTACTCATTGGCTCGAACATGTCTGGCTGGCTCAAAGATGCAGGCCTAACTCGAGCAGCAATCGGCTACTTTGGTTCTGTCTTCGCCGTTTATGCTATCAACTTTCTATGGGCACCTTTAGTCGATAGGGTAAAATTGCCTCTACTGCACGGCTCTCTAGGTCAGCGTCGAAGCTGGATTTTCCTGTGCCAGAGTTTCATATTAGTTGGAACGCTGTTTATTGCAGGCGTCAACCCAGCGAATAACTTGATGTTTACCTCTATGCTGGCACTGTGTATCGCCATATCATCGGCAACACAGGATATCGCTATTGATGCTTATCGTATCGATACTTTCCCAAAATCAGAATCTAGTAAGCTGCCTCAAGCGTCTGCTATGGCCGTTATCGGTTGGTGGACAGGCTACTCACTTCCTGGCTATTTAGCGTTTATCAACGCAGATTCCATGGGATGGAACGGCGTCTACTACGGCATGGCAGGCATCGTTGTGATCCTGATGCTGTTCACTCTTTTCGTCAGTGAGCCTAAAACTGATCGCGAAGCTCTGCAAGCACAAGCCGAAGCTCGTCACAACAAAGTGGTGGGCAGTCGCCTTACCAGTTGGATTTCAGTTACCGTCGTAGAGCCCTTTTTGGATTTTTTCCGTCGCAATGGCGTGCAAGTTGCGGTCACCTTATTGCTGTTCGTGTTCCTATTTAAGATTGGCGAAGCCTTCCTAGGACGCATGTCGATTACCTTCTACAAAGAAATTGGCTTCAGTAATGAACAAATTGGTTACTACTCTAAGCTTATTGGTTGGGGGGCGACCATCGTCTTTACACTATTAGGCAGTATGGTCAACGTTCGCTTTGGCATTGTAAAAGGCTTGATGATTGGCGGCATTGCAATGAGTGCTAGTAATCTGATGTTTGCATGGATAGCAAAAGTGGGGCCTAGCGAGACGCTGTTCTTAGCAACCATCATTGTCGATAACTTCACCACAGCATTTTCGACCGTAGCGTTTGTGTCCTTCCTGACCGTGCTTACCGGCCAAGCATTTTCTGCAACTCAGTACGCGCTACTCGCGTCTTTGGGTAACTTCGGTAGAACAACATTGGCATCGTTCAGTGGTGAGATGGTCGACGCCCTTAATGATTGGAGCTTGTTCTTTATTATTACGTCGCTCATGGTGATTCCAAGTTTGATCATGCTTTACTCGCTGCGTCATTACTTCAGTGACCTACTTGAGAAAGCAAAACATAAACAAGAAAGCCCAGCACGCAAAGAGCAAGAAAATCTGACTCAATAAATAGCAACCTCAACAAAAAGGCTCGCAACAATGCGAGCCTTTTTTATTTGCCACAGCTGTTATGGGTACATCCCTTTACCAAAGCGGTTAAAGACCCTTGCCACACCTTGTGTGAAAATCATAGGTTCGGTCAGGATAGACAGGCATAAGCAATCTTGACCCACCGCTGTTTGAGGAGCGTGCTTGGTATTTCCATCTTCTCGGACAAAGTCCCCCTCCCCGTACTCGCCGTTTTCGTCACTGAAGCTGCCATGAAGCACTAAGGTTGATTCAAACCCTTTGTGCGTATGCTGGGGAACTTGAACGCCCTCAGTGATGTACAACAAACTCACCTTACAATCTTCATCAATGTCGATGCTAGACGTAAACACCTTACCGCCATAGCTTTTCCACTCGCCCATGCGCTCGACCAAAGGCGCCAATGTCGGAGGCACTTTAAACGCCTTTCCGTTAACATTTACCGTTGCCGAGGAGCGAACCTTGGACTTACTGAAGTCGGCGTCGAGCGTCATGATATCGTTCATCATGTTGTCAAACACTAAAGCAAGTTCAGCATCTGATATGGCGCCCTCAGCACCGCTAGCAACAAAACTATCAGCAGCCTCTTCCTCAAATTTTGCCACCAAGTGACGGCAGTGAGAGCATGTCTCTAGATGCGTTGCGACGGCAGCTCCGTGGGCCGAATCAATATCCCCAGTCGCGTAGCGCTCCAAAATTTCTTTATCTGGGTGGTATCTCATATCAATCCGCCTCCATTGAATGTCTTAATTTTTCTACGGCTAGTCTGAGACGGGACTTTACGGTCCCCAACGGGATATCAAACATATCTGCCACTTGCTGATGAGGAAGCTCTTCCAAGTAAACGGCCCGTACTACTTCCCTTTGAGCCTTGGGTAGCTCTTCCATAAATTTCAAGATCTGTTCTTTGAGTCGATCGGTCTCTGGTGAGTAATGCTCGACAAAGTCTGGCGGGCAATAGTCACTTGGCCAAATATCGTCGGCGTGCACATGTAGTTCCTTACCCTTTTGCTTGCGCAGCATGTCAAAACAAAGATTACGGGCAATGGTATAGATCCACGTCGACAACGAACTCTTACTACCGTCAAACAAATGTGCTTTTTGCCAGACCGTTGTCATCGCCTCTTGGACCATTTCAATGGCCACTTGCTCGTTACCCATGTGCTTGAAGGTAAACTGCTTGAGCCGCGGGGAGAAGTAGCTAAACACAGTAGCAAATGCTGCTTTGTCACGCTGTTTTACCCTTTCCATGCACTCTGCCCACTCTTGCTTGGTGAGCGCTTCTGGACTTTCTACTATCATGCTTATGTCCCTAAAGTTGATAACACAACATTGCCGACTACATAGCATACTATACGCTGGCCTATTCTTTCCCGATCACAAAAGGAGAAATTTAGTGTCGTGTCTCTTCTTGAATATCACCCGACTTAAACGCGTCGGCGAGGAAATTAACGGCCGAGCTGCAATCCGGTTGGGTGACCAAATGTTCAAAATGGTGACAATCTAAAGGTAGCACCTCTAGCCATCGTTGGCTCACCCACGCAGCATCGTCGAAAAAACGGTGAAGATACAAATCGCCGATCTGAGGGAATTTGTTGTAAACGTCTTGCAATCGCTCTCCGAGAAACTGGTTCTCATCGCCCAGCTCTGCCGTCGCCCAATCATCGAGCCACACAACGCTCGCATGTCGTAAACCATCATCGTCTGCACCCACGTCGGTGATTCGGAACTTCTTGATACCAGACACGGTAATGCCGAGCATACCGTCCTCCAGCGTTTCAAAATCGACAATGCTAACAAATGTACCAACCTCAGAGACGTTCTTAGGAGCGGCGTTGTTTTTACTGCTAATCAAACAAACGCCGAATCCAGTTTCGCGTTTCAGGCATTCGGTCACCATTCGTTTGTAGCGAGGTTCGAAGATCCTTAGCCTCATTTTTCCTTCAGGCAAGACCACTGAGCGCAGTGGAAAAAGCATAATCTGTGACATGATTGTTCCCTTTGTGACTACACCCAGTGTGTACGACTGTGACCGAAATCCGATCAATATCCTTTTGTTAACAAGTGCGTTCAAATGTTAAAACAGAAGCACTAACAATTGATCGATTTGTGAGCATTTTATAGAAGTTCCCCTAATCCTTCTTAATTTGTGATAGGCCTCACAAACTTTAGTAAACGTTTGCGATGTTGCACATTTACTTTGAGATATAAATCGCTATCATGCCCACCCATCGGATGACTTCGCACGGAATGCGGCCAATTTACAGTACAACTTGAAGAGTTTTCACACTATGCGTAAATCACTTTTAGCTCTTGGCGTTGTTGCAGCAGTTGCTGCAGTGCCAGCATCTGCAGAATATCTATACGGTTTTGGTGGCGTTTATCTTGACCACCAGAGCTGGAACCACGGCCCTAACGCAATCCAAGATGGCCAAGACGGTAAAGGTCGTAACCAGTTCGTACTAGGTATCGAAGGTGGTGCAGGTTTCACTTGGGGTGAGCTATACGGTTTCTACGATCGCGAAAGTGTGGAAAAAAGCTCATCTGAGCAAAAGAACTCAATGAAAGGCAGTGCTCACGTTTACCTAGGTGACAGCGGCGTATCTCTATACGGTCAGTTCTACCACCACGACAACCCGAACCAAAGCGAAACAAACCGCGTACTAGGTCTTGGTTACACAGCACTTCAAGGCGACAACTGGTTCTTCAAACCATGGGTTGGTGTTCACGACATCACTTCTTGGGATTCTTTCTCACCAAACCAAAACGTAAATGGTAACAACGGTTACATGGCTGGTTGGACTGCACGCTACGCGTTCAATGTAGGTGGTCAAAACTTCTCATTCGTTAACTGGAACGAAATCGAGTTCGATCGCAACGACGCATACGCTCAAAACCAAGGCGGTAAGAACGGCCTAAACGGTGCGTTGCTATTCAACTGGCACGCAACTGAGCACCTAACTGCTGCTATTCAATACCGTTACTTCAACAACAAACTTGGTGTTTACGGTTCATCAGGTAGCAACCAGCAACACTACGGTGACGCTATCATCTACCGTATGCAATACAACTTCTAATTTTCAGAATATCAGAAGTTCGAAAAAATGGCGCAAGAGCGCCATTTTTTGTATCTGGAATTCGACCACTAAGCCTTCGACCAACCTAGCTAACTTTGCTATCCTTCTCGCTTCACTCACTACCCGTAGATAACTGTGAACATTACCATTCTAGGTCCTGGTGCCGTTGGTTCCTTGTACGCTTACAAACTTCATCTCGCTGGTCATTCTATTTCTCTTTGGGGACGTACTTCATCTAGCAAAATCGAGATAACTCTCGATGATGGTGAAAGCATTGCGTTCAATAATCAAAGCCTCGAAGACCTGGAGCACTGTGACCTGTTAGTCGTGACTTTAAAAGCATGGCAAGTGAAAAGCGCACTACTACCGCTACTTACTCATCTTCATCCAGACGCTATTATTCTGTTTTTGCACAATGGGATGGGAACCGTTGATAGTCTAACGGAGCAACTAGCGCCTCGACCTGTGCTGCTGGGTACGAGCACACACGGTGCCCTCAAGGTTAGCGGCTCCTCCGTTCACCACACAGGTAACGGACAAACACTCATCGGTGCATGGAACAAAAAAGGTCAGCAGTGCGAATTTGTCGCTGAGGTCTTTGACCATGCTTTCTCACCAACAAAGTGGCACAGTACTATCCAACAAGCGTTATGGACTAAGTTGGTAATCAACTGCGCAATCAACCCACTGACCGCCATCCTCGACTGTCGCAATGGTCAACTGGCGAACGATGAGTATCGAGAGCAACTACTTAGTATCGTGAAAGAAGCGGTTACTTGCGCAAGGTTCGATGGAGTCGAGCTAGATGCATCGGTTTTACTCGACACCGTTGTGAATGTGGCTAAATCTACGGCACAAAACTACTCGTCTATGCACCAAGACATTTATAATAAAAGGCAAAGTGAAATCGATTTTATCACTGGTTACGTGGTCAATATTGCGACTAAACACCATGTCGATATACCGAATAACTTATCCCTGTATCAAAAAATTAAGCAAATAGAAGCAAGCTGGAGCCAGCATGACTAAAAAGGTACTTGTCCCTATCGCGCCAGGCACGGAAGAAATGGAAGCCATTACCATCATCGATACTATGGTGAGAGCAGGTTTTGATGTTACCGTGGCTAGCGCTGACTTCGATGGCGCATTGACGATGAAAGCCTCCCGCGGGGTAACCTTAACTGCCGACTGTAAACTGGTAGATGTTGCCGACGATGAGTTCGATGTTATCGCACTGCCTGGCGGTGTGGGTGGTTCCGAAATATTCCGTGATAGCACGCTATTGATCGAGATGGTTCGCCAACACAAATACGATGGTAAACTCATGGCAGCCATTTGCGCAGCCCCTGCACTTGTCTTGCAGCATCATCAGCTCTATCCAGATGCTTTAATGACTTGCCATCCAAGTTTTAAATCTCATATCCCTGAAAACTGCTGGCGCGACAAGCGCGTCACCATAGACATCAACCACAACCTGATTACCAGCCAAGGTCCAGGTACAGCACTAGAGTTTGCTGTGGAGATCATCATTGCTCTCTGTGGCAAAGAAAAAGCATGGGAAGTCGCCGAGCCTATGGTCACTAACCCCACTCTGCACTACCACAAGATGGGAAAATACGATGACTGATTTGCAGGCGATCCGCGATCAATTCCCTGCTATTGATGGCGAAATGGTTTACTTAGATAGTGCAGCGACCACACAAAAGCCTCAGGCCGTCATTGACTGCATTACCGACTATTACCGCAATCAAAATGCCAATGTCCATCGTGGCACTCATTCACTCACTGCGCTAGCGACGTCGCGTTTTGAAGCTGCACGAGAAACGGTCGCGCGCTTTATTAACGCCACCAGCGAGAAAGAAATCATCTGGACGCGAGGGGCCACTGAAGCACTTAACCTTATCGCACAGACTTATGCACGCAACCAATTGCAACCGGGTGATGAGATCCTCGTGTCCGAAATGGAGCATCACGCGAACATCGTACCGTGGCAAATTGTCGCTGAGCAAACTGGCGCCAAAGTCGTCAAGGTGCCAATGGGTGAAGGTTGCCAATTTGATCTCGATGCATTTCGCACACTGTTACGCAGCCGAACTAAAATCGTTGCCGTGGCTCAAGTCACCAACGTCACTGGAACCGTGCTTCCCCTTAATGACATCATCGCTATAACTCGCGCTAATAGCCAAGCTGTGGTTGTAGTCGATGGCGCGCAAGGCGTGGTGCATCAACCAACTGACGTTCAAGCGCTAGATGCCGATTTCTACGTTTTTTCGGGGCATAAACTCTATGCGCCTGCGGGTATTGGCGTCCTGTATGGCAAGCTAGCCCTGCTCGAGGCGATGCCACCCTGGCATGGCGGCGGAAAAATGGTCGAAAAAGTCTCGTTTGAGGGCACAACATTTAGTGAGTTACCTGGTAAGTTTGAAGCTGGTACACCTAATGTCGCTGGTGCTCTGGCGCTTGCCTGTTCTATTGAATGGCTGAGCAAATATAGCCACAGCGATCTTGAAAAGCACATCTGCACGCTACAAAAACGGGCCCACGACGCACTAAGCCAACTCGATGATATTCAAATCATCGGCTATCAGCCTGGTGCTAGCGTCATCACTTTTGTCATGGATGGCGTGCATCATCAAGACTTGGCCACATTACTTGATCAGCAAAATGTCGCAGTACGGGCTGGGCATCACTGTGCTCATCCGCTGATGGATGCGCTGGGCGTCAAAGGTACCGTCCGAGCCTCGTTCGCGATCTACAACTCTGAGCAAGACGTTGACCGCTTTATCGCTGCGGTAGCAAAAGCCGTCGATATGCTTTAAACACGAAAAAGCTGGTAGCACCCTAAGAGCTACCAGCTTTTCACTGTTCATTCACAGAAATCCACTGCGATTAACTTTGCTAGTTCCAAGCTCTCTGGTAAGCGTCTAGCAAATTAAAAGGCTTATTTAGAGAATCTATCGACTCCAACTCTGACCTTAAGCTATTCGGCAACTCAAAGTATCCAATCTCAACATTTAAATCCACTGCTGAAAACATTAACTTTCTGATGCTATTTACTTGTTCTTCAAGATGACTAACTTCTTCATTGGTACTATTAGCAGCTTCTAGCATTAGTATTGTTCGAACAAGCTCTGTATATTCAGGTTGGGTGCACTCTCTAATAGCTCTTTGACTTAGGTAACCTAAGCCTTCTGCAGCTATATTTGGAAGTTTTCTTAATCGAGCTATATCTTTCCCTGTAAGTGCTGTTTCCTCAGCTAAACCCATGCATGCTGCATGCTTACTTTCATAACTAACAAAGTTTTTCTTAATGAGCTCTGAACCGAACTCCACTTTATCGATCTCATTAGCATAGGAGAGGGAAGATAAACAAAAAGTAGCGAGTAGAAGCACAAGATATTTAAAGTTCACTTTATTTTACACCCATGATGAATAGCCTTCCAAAATAACCTTTCTTTCGGACTAATCTTGCTCCTTATCATTTGAAGGTCTGCAATAGTACTTATTTGATTTTGAGCATATCTGTCGAGAGATGTGAGGGATTTGAAGAAATACTCCCAATTCGTAGAGTAGATATTATATGATGTTTGACTAACATCACTTGCAGCTATTTTGAATGCGAAGCTCTACTCAATAAAACTGTTAGGTGCCTGTGTCTTTACCGTAAGTCCACCAAAAATCAAAGCCAACTGTCCCACTACGATGGCGACCCATCCCTCCTTTACGGCATGGTTCATATCATTAATTGCATTGATCGCATCTTGGCTTTCTTTGTCAAATGACAGACCGACTATAGCTGGACATACAACTTGACTCATTCTTACTAACCTCATGTTGAGTTCGAGTTGTTATTATATTTAGATTGATAGATGGTCGTTGCTGTAAAGCTAACTCGTTGAGAGCAAGACAAGCAAAACTCGCTCTTGAGAAACAAGTAGTTATCAAATAATCGAGATATATGTCACTTTGACGTTGACTGTCGGATATATCAAAGCGAGTGCTGCGCCTGTTCGCGAATCGTATTCACGATAGCCTTAAGGCCATTGCCGCGTGAAGGGCTAAGGTGATTGATGAGGTTCAACTGCTCGAAATAGCCTTCAAGATCGAACTCAGCAATTTGCTGTGAAGTTTTGCCATTGAAGGCTGCCAACACAATCGCAATCAAACCGCGAACAATACGTGCATCGGAATCGGCTTTGATTACCCACGCCCCATTGACCTGTTCAAGCACTAGCCACACTGAGCTTTCACAGCCCGCCACCAGCACTTGTTCTTGTTTATCAGCCTCATCCATGACCGGTAATTTCTTACCCCACTGAATGACTTGGCGGTAGCGATCTTCCCAGCCTTTCAACTGAGCCATCGTATCGACAATTTGCTGCGCTTGGATTTCACTGCCAAATGGATTGCTATTACTCATCTCGACTGCCTATTACTTCGCTGCGTACTTTTGCAGAATTTTTTCAACAATGCGCGATACGGCGACAAAGCCAAATGTCGCCGTCACAACCGTTGCCGCGCCAAAACCGCTGGCACAGTCCATACGCTTCGGTCCTTCTGCTGTGGATTTTACACCACACACACTGCCGTCCGCTTGAGGGTATTTAAGTTGCTCAGTCGAGAACACACAATCAATACCAAACTTACGAGCAGGATTCTTGGTAAAGTTGTGGTGACGACGCAAGGTATCTTTCAGCTTTTTGGCGAGCGGATCTTGAATGGTTTTAGTCAAATCCGCGACCATGATTTGGGTTGGATCAACTTGACCACCCGCACCACCGGTTGTGATGACTTTAATCTTATTACTACGGCAATAGGCCAGTAACGCCGCTTTTGGCTTAATGCTATCAATCGCATCTAGCACGTAATCAAACTCTTTGCTGATGTACTCGGCAACGTTGTCTGGAGTAATAAAGTCATCCACCAGATTCACTTTGCACTCTGGGTTAATCAGCTTAACGCGCTCTGCCATCACTTCGATTTTACTTTGACCAACGGTACCTGACATCGCATGGATTTGACGGTTAATGTTAGTCACACAAACGTCATCCATATCAATTAGCGTTAACTCACCCACACCGGTTCTCGCTAGCGCTTCTACAGCCCACGATCCCACGCCACCAATACCGACCACACACACGTGCGCTGCACGTAAAATGTCGACTTCACTATGACCATAAAGTCGGCGTGTGCCACCAAAACGTTGGTTGTAGCTGTCAGAGGCAGGTTGGTTCAATTCGCGCATGGGTTACCTTGCATTGTCCAAGTAAAAAAGAAGAGTGCGATTTATACGCACTCTTACTAAAAAGGTCAACTCTGTCAGCATAGCAGCCGCGGATTGCGTTGGCCTATTTGCTCTCGCTGTCAGGCTTGTCTTGGGATGATGCTGAAGACTCAACCGAAGAGGTTGAAGCTTCAGTCGGGTCTGCTGGAGAGTTTTTTTCTTCCGGCATTAGCCATGGGTCTGCGGTTGTGGAGTTTTCCAAGCCCAGCTTCCACACGCGGCCAAAGTGCTTGTAGTGCCCAGCTTGAGTGCCGGCAAACTCGCCCATACCATGATAGAGATCGAAATGGTTACCTTTCACCGCACCACCAGTATCCAGCACGATTAGCAGTCTTAACTCATGTGCACCACTCCAAGTACCATCGGCGTTAAGCAGCGGCACTTCCGCCAGTATCGGTGTCCCCATCGGGAACGCCGAGCGATCGCCCGCAACCGATGCCATCGGTAATAGCGGAATACCTGCTGTACCTCTTACTGGCGCTGCATTTTGAGGCTGGAAGAAGACAAACGATGGGTTTTCCTCTAGGAGTGCCTGTACCGTTTTCTCATCTTGTGCCATCACCCAATCTTTGATCGCTTTGAGTGACATTTTCTCTTTTGGCACTTCACCGCGCTCTATCAACACACGGCCGATGCTCACGTAGGCTTTGTTGTTCTTGCCTGCATAAGCAAAATATTCAAGGGTGTCATCGTCTTCAAAGTGCACAAAGCCGCTGCCTTGTACTTCCATTATGAACGGGTCGATTAAGTTTTCGGCATAGCCAAGCTCAAGCCCTTGTCCATTAAGTGCGCCGCCATAAATTTCAGCGCGAGTTGGGCACTCTTGCTGACAGTCTGGCATGGCATAGACTGGGTAGCGGAACTTCTCATCCGGCTTGTGACGAAGCTCCATTACAGGTGAGAAGTAGCCAGTGAAAAGCACATTGCCTTTGTTGTCACCACCACCAAGCTGCGCTGCTTGAACACCGTAATTTGCCAACTGTTTTGGATCACCACTTTGTACCGCCCAAGTTTCGAGCTGTTCATAAAGTGGCTGATAGGTTTTTGCCATGGATGGCGAAGCCGTCACCACCTCATTCGCTTGGGCGGCAAATGTGTGAAAGTTGCGAGGTTTGTTGGATTCAATTTGTTCGGTTTTATTCAGAAGGCTGGTGAACTCACCATCGTGTTTTTGCTGAGCGCGATCGCTTTGCGCACAGCCAAACACCAATAAAACAGAAGCAAGAGGCAAAATACGTTTGATCAAGTTAGTCATCCCTTATGGTTCGTGCATTCAGGATGGCAAACTCTATAAAAAAGCGCAATAAAACCGATGCTTATCTAAGGTCTTTTTTGTGTTTTCCTGACAAAACAAACGTTGGGTTGTAATGAGTCGGTGAAAGCTGTCGTATCTCAGTCTTATTGCGGTTAAGAAATTGATAACGATACTCAGTCACTCCAACGGTAAACCAAAGCTCTTTCGCAGATAGTTCAAAAGAAGTTGCAACCACACGGTTATTGATCACCACCTTATTATCCCCAAGCTCAAACGACGCTCTGGCATAAGGAGCCACATCTTTCTCGACCCAAAGCCCAAATACCTCTGCTTTGGGGTTGATATGATCTTGAACTCGACCATATAAATCGTTGTACAAGCCAACCACAGAGGCTGTGCCCACCAGTGCCAGCAAAATTAATGCTCGTTCCAACCGCTTATTGGGTCTAATCGTACTGCGAGGAGTTAACGTAACATCCACGTTACTGACAATACTACTCTCTTTGCCTTGACTCATAGTTCGCCTTCTTCTGTATTCTGGGTCAGTGTGTCACTTGATTCATAAAGGGGCAAGTCTCTCCATCGCTCCATGCTAAATTTCCCTTGCGCATTTTTGAATAAAAAGTCATTATTTCAACATAAATAAACCACGAGTAATCATTGTGAAGATCCGCAGCACCGCCCTAGTAAAAGGATTTCGGCAGTCCACTCCGTATGTTAATGCTCACCGCAACAAAACCATGGTCATCATGCTGGGTGGAGAAGCATTCACAGACAAAAACTTCACCAACATTGTGAGTGACATCGCATTGCTGCACAGTTTGGGCGTCAAGTTAGTTCTGGTGCACGGCGCAAGACCGCAAATTAACCAGTTGCTCGAACACAATGATTGCCACTGTCCGTATCACAAAGGCATTCGAGTCACGACGGAAAAGTGCCTAGATTACGTGATGCAAGCAACAGGGCGCTTGCAACTGGATATCACTGCACGTCTCTCTATGAGCCTGAATAACACCCCAATGGCGGGCAACCAGCTCAATGTCATCAGTGGCAACTTTGTGATTGCCCAACCGCTCGGCGTTGATGATGGCATCGACTACTGCCACAGTGGTCGTGTGCGCCGCATTGATATTCAAGGTATCAATCGTGTTCTTGAGCAAGGTTCAATCGCCCTACTCGGCCCAGTGGCAGGTTCGGTGACCGGTGAGACCTTCAATCTTCTCTCTGAAGAAGTGGCGACCCAAGTTGCTATAAAATTAAATGCAGACAAGCTAATAGGCTTTTGTTCAGAGCAAGGGGTACTAGATGAAGCCGGCAACGCCATCGCAGAGCTGTTCCCTTCTGAGGTCAACCAACTGATTGAACAGCTTGAATCCAAAGAGCTGGCTGACGAAGGTCATAGTAGCGGTACTCTGCGTTTCTTACGTGGTGCGCAATCTGCTTGTCGTGCAGGAATTCCACGTTGCCACTTGATAAGTTATAAAATTGATGGCGCACTGATACAGGAACTCTTTTCTATTGATGGTATCGGCACACAAATCGTCATGGCGAGCGCAGAACAAGTTAGGCAAGCTGACATCGATGACATTGGCGGTATCTTTGAACTGATTCGACCGCTAGAAGAAAAGGGCATTTTAGTTCGCCGCTCCAGAGAGCAGCTTGAACAAGAAATCCACCAGTTCACCATCATAGAGAAAGATGGCCTAGTGATCGGTTGTGCCGCGCTCTATCCCTACCAACAAGAAAAGATGGCTGAGATGGCATGTGTCGCCATCCACCCAGATTACCGAGACGGCAATCGTGGCGTCCTGTTGCTCAATCATATGAAGCAGCACTCAAAGATGATGGGTATTGAGCATATTTTTGTTCTTACCACTCACAGTTTGCACTGGTTTAGGGAGCAAGGATTTCTCGAAGTCGGGGTTGAATCATTACCGATGGCCAAACAAGATTTGTATAACCTGCAACGACGCTCAAAAATTTTATCCGTGTCCGTCTAATCCACCGAAAATCATTCATGATGGCAAGCTGATTTATGAAATCGATTGCCGTCATGAATTAGCACAAATTGTTTTACAAAACGTCAATTCCTGTTTAAAATTCGCTCACATCACAGCTATTTATGTGACAGGACTCCCAAAAAGCAGCGTGCTGGCGGGCAGTGCAAGGAATGCTAGGTGAACACCACTTTTAAGAGTGACATCTATGCGAACGGTTATTTGTAATTCAATTCAAAGTTTCTGGGATATGGCGGAAAACCACTTCCTCGAAGGGCTCAATGTCCACTGTGTATTTCCTGTATCCGAAAAGGTCAGATCGCTAATGACGATCTACCAGCAGCAGTATCGGATCAAACAAATCACCTACTCTGAGGTCTTTAATCCGGCCTAACACGCCCCAAAACCCCAGAACAGGTGCTACCAAGGACGGTAGATATTTTCCCTTTCAGCTTCTTCGCTAAATTAAGCCAAACGCAATGACAGTCCACTGTGACGCAATGTTTTGTGACGTATCCCTTTCCCCAAAACCTTGCCATCCGCCACTAGAGTGAAACGCGATTTTGCACGGGTAATTCCGGTGTAAATCAGCTCTTTAGTGAGCAGCGGACTAAATTCACCCGGCAATATCATAAAGGTATGGGCAAACTCACTGCCTTGCGATTTATGAATCGTCATGGCATAAGCGGTTTCATGCTCTGGCATTCGACTCGGCAACACCGATTTTATGCTGCCATCAGGAAGTTCAAAGAAGACCTTCAGCCTTGGTGTTTGCGCGCTGTGATCCCAAAGGCAAATTCCAATATCACCGTTGTAAAGCCCAAGTCCATGATCGTTTTTCGTCACCATCAGTGGGCGTCCCACATACCAAAGCTCTTCACCACGAGCAATTACGCCGCGCTGCTTAAGACGTGACTCTATCCTTTGGTTGAGTCCGGTCACGCCAAAGTCGCCCTCTCGCACTGCACACAACAAACGGTTTTGCGCAAATAGACCCAGAACTTGACGCGCGATGCTGTGCTGCCAGTTCACCAGAGCATCGCTGCTTTGCAACGACTCACCTTGTGGTGACGCCGCTCTTGATTCGGTTAAATACGGCTTGTAAGCCCGCACCATAGAATCAATCAGTTTTTGATAACTATCACCGCTCAGTGGCAGCCATTCAATATCCTCAAACCCTTTGCTCCAAACCTGCTCGAAGCCTCGACTGCTCGCAGCATTAACCTGTTTAGCCAGTTGGCCAATACCTGAGCGCGCGTCAAATCGGTAGCTCTTTTGCAGTACGCACAGACTATCAGCAAGTGGCGATACCAACTGCTTGGCAGTACGCCCAACCTGGCAATCAAACTGAGTGAGAGCTTTCACCCGCTCGTTTTGCTTTTGGCTGTAACCTTGAGCCGAAAAATCACAGATATCGGATAGCACCGCTCCCGCTTCAACTGAGGCGAGCTGATCTTTATCGCCTAATAAGATAAGCCGCGCGTGGCTTGGCAGCGCTTCAAGCAATCGGTGCATCATAGGCAAATCGACCATAGAGGCTTCATCGAGCACCAACACATCCAGATGCAGAGGATTGGTTTTATCGTGCCTAAACTCAACACGGCCAGGAATGGCACCAAGCAACCTGTGTAGGGTACTCGAGTCGGTGGGAATACGCTGTTTAAGCTCCGGTGGCAGCGCCAAGGCATCGACCGCTTTACCAATCGATTCAGTCAGGCGCGCCGCTGCTTTACCCGTTGGTGCAACCAACTTAATGGTGGGTGTTTCTCCTTGCGCGCTCGCCTGATGCACCATTGCCGCGAGCAGTTTAGTGACTGTCGTGGTTTTACCGGTACCAGGGCCTCCGGAAATGACGGCGAAACGACGAGTCAGAGCTACCGCGGCCGCTACCTTTTGCCAGTTCAGGCAGGTATTGAGCGGAATTGCAGCATCTAGCATTTGAAGCTCACTGGCAGAGTTCGCTGACGTCGCAATGCGATCCACCTGATCCCAGTCGATCGAGCCATCATCAACAACGTCTAGGAAATCACACACCATTTGCTGTCGTGAAACTTGGTTGTTTTGTTCAGCGGGGATCGAGGCTAGTGCCGAGTACAGGTAGTGATACTCTCGGGCAAACAGCTGATCAAGGATCTGCGCCGCTTGCTGAATTTGATGGTTGGGCAACTCTATCGGCGTCGCCATCGACAGCAGGCGCTCAGCGATGGTTTGTTCATAGTAAAAGTAGCGCTGCAAATAAAGCCGCTTTTGCTGCCACACTAGAGGGGTGACCGCACCTTCTAACTGGGAGCCAGGCGCCAACACAGTGATCGTTGACGCACTGTCCATGACCTTCTGCCAATCAACCTGATTGACCTTATCCTCCAACGGCACAGCAGCGGCGCCATAGAGTCCAATCAGGCTTGGTAACGGTGGCAAAGCCTGCTCAACCAAATTGCTACCTAAGTCGCTATCTAAGTTGACACAAATGTGGCCTTGCCCAAGCTGGCTACTTGTGAGTGCCGCCAGCCACATCACTTCATCGGCATACTCAGTTTCAATAGATGCGACAAACTTGGCGAACTGATGATCCAAAGGTCTTAAACATTTTTTATCAACCAAGTCGGAAATCCAATGGGAAAAAGCGCGCTGTTCAGTCATTAAAATCCAAGCCCCATTTGTTGATTATTTCCTTCGTTGGTATCACTGTTTTCAGTCTCGATGGCATTCAGCTCACCGGAAATCAGCGCATCAAGGTTTTCAATCATTACCTTAGTGGGACGCGCATTGAAAATACCCGCGTCGGAATTCGGCTCAATACCACGTAAGAACAGATAATAAACGCCGCCAAAATGCTGCTCATAATCGTAGTCACGGATACGCGTTTTTAAGAAGCGATGCAGTGCCAAAGCGTAAAGTTGATATTGTAAGTCATAGCGATGGTCGACCATGGCATGTTCGAGTTGAGCTCGCTGGTAATTGCTACTGTCCTCACCAAGGTGATTCGATTTCCAGTCGAGGACGTAATACTTGCCTTGATGCTCGAACACCAAGTCAATAAAGCCTTTCAACATGCCTTTAACCGTATAAAAGCCCAGTTCATGCGCCTTAGCAGACAGACTGTCATGGCGCTGAATCACTCGATTAAGAGAAGGTGCATCCAGCACATCTATCGGCAGTAGAAATTCCATCTCCACCAAACGCTGCGAAGGGCTCTTATCTCGAAGGTATAGGCTATCGCCATCTAGGGCCGTGTTCATCACCTGTTCCACCAGCAACACAATTACCGGCAGCCACTCTGCGTCGTACTGCTCTTTGGCAAGCAGCTCGGCGATGATTTTTGCGTTGTGCTCAGAGCCAGCGGGCTCGGTAAACTCGATTTCTTCAAATACCGTGTGTAGGAACGTGCCTGGACGAGCCCCCTTTGGGAAGTGGAAGATGGTTTTCTCCGGCTCCAACAGTGGATCCAACTGCTGTTCGTCTGAAGAGTCGATATCTAAGCCCGACTCTTCGATAAACACCTCATCACTGCTGCCATGGTGACTCTGTTTTACCAATGCCGAGTAGCTCGTCAGACGCCAATCACGATCAATCGTGTGGCGCTGCATTTTCGCACCTAGCTCAGGCGTGGATGCTAACGGTAAACGATATGACTCACCATCGGGCTCTGGTGGCGCTGTAATCGCGATGTCCTGACAGGATTTTGCTAACTGGCTTAGCATAGTTTCTAGCTCGCTGACGCCCAGCTCTTGACCATTTTGCACCAAGAAACCTAGCGCGCTATGGTGCACACCAGTAGGCTCTTTGGTAGAGCGGCCGTTGCGAAGCGGCGCAATACCGATAAAACAGCCATACACGGCACGAGTCAACGCTACATAGATTAAACGTAAGTCTTCCGCTAAACGCTCTTTGTCTGCCTGAGCCAGTGCGGCTTTGGACTTTCTAAGATCCAGCACCGATTCCTGATTTGTTGCATCGTAGTATTTCGCTTCCATCGCTTCGCGATAGCTGACCACAAACGGCAAGTAAACCAGATCATATTCAAGGCCTTTCGACTTATGAATCGTGATGATTTGCACTAGATTTCGCTCAGATTCCAAACGCTGAATGTGCTCATCGGAGGCGCCTAACCCTTGCTTAGCATCTTCGATAGACTGAGCAAACCAACGTAGCAACGCGGTATCACTTTCCACATCTTGTCGAGCAGCTTGCAATAGCTCGCCCAAGTGTAAATAGTCGGTCAGCAATCGCTCGCCACCAACGGTAGCCAATAGACGATTCGACATTTCACGCTTAAACAGCACCGAGCGCAGCATAGGCAATACGCCTCGCGACTGCCACAACTGACGGTAATCGCGAAACTCCGCAATCACTTGCTCCCATAGATTCTCGTCGTTATTCAAGCCATCAAGCACATCAGCAGGCAGCGCGAACAGCTCTGAGGCGAGCGCACTTTTCAGCAGTCGTTCGTCATCTTGATACCAAATCGCTTGTAGCAGGCGCAGCATATCTTCTGCCACCGCGCTAGAAAACACACTGTCTCGATTCGACAGGTAGACACTGGCAATGCCACGCTCAGCCAACGCTTGTTTGATCAGTTGCCCTTCACTACCGGTTCGAACCAGCACAGCGATATCACCCGCCTCAACCGGATGCTCACTATCACCATCCGCTAACACAACATTTTTAGTTTGCGATTCAGTCAGCACCATTTTGATATGCTGGGCCGTGGCTGCGGCCATATGCTGCTGATACTCCCCTTTGGCAACAGGTGCATCGGCGTCTTGGAGCCAAAACTGCAGTGCAGGTTGACTCTCACCATGTTGCAGCCACTGACGTTTTCCTGCTTTCGGACTGGCATTGACCGGATAAAAGGGGATGTCACTGTCGTATAAGAACGGCGAATCTGCCTGTTCAAACAGCGCGTTGACGCTGCTCACCATACGCTCACTGGAGCGCCAGTTGGTGCCCAAGGTGTAGTGATCAACGACCTGATTTCTTGCTTGGATATAGGTGAAGATATCCGCGCCGCGAAAACCATAAATCGCCTGCTTCGGATCGCCAATCATAAACCAGCCACACTCAGGGTTGTCTAAATACACCGAGCTGAAAATTTGGTACTGCAGTGGATCGGTATCTTGGAATTCATCGATCATCGCCACCGGAAATTGGTTGCGAATTTTTTCTGCTAAGCGCTCGCCAGATTCGAGCTCTAACGCCGCGCTAAGCTGAGTCAACAGGTCATCAAAAGAGAGCCACTGCTTTTGCTGTTTGGCTAACGCCAATCTCTGACGGCACGCTTTGATCGCCATCGCGAGTAACGGAGTTTTCAGCTCAGGAGGCGTAGCAAGAAAGGTTTCAATATCAGCAAAAACCGCCATCGTTGGTGGCTCGCCTTTAGGCGTTTTTTCGATCAGTACCGCTTGGGAGAATTTCTCAAGCGCGCTCGGTAAGCTGTAATCCAGCGTCTCTTGCTGAGCCCATTCCGTAATGCTTGCCACCCAAGTCGGCAGGGATTTTTTGGTGTAACTGCGTTTATTGACATCAGACTGGGAGATGCATGTGACTACGTCGTCACTGACTGACAACCAGTTGGCTTTTAGGGTTTTGATTGCCTCTAAGTTGGCTTGATGTAGAGCAGCAATGTCAGCGCCTTGGCCATTGCTATCCGTCGACGAGTCAATATCTTGCAAGGTGATCGCAGGGCCAGAGAGGTAACGGCCGATATCACTGAGCAGTGCGCTTGGCGTAGCCCAAATTTTACGGATTTCAGAGGCCATCGCGAGGTTTAATGGATAGAACTGACTGCGCCAGAAATCTGCGGCGACCTGCGCTTTTAAACGGCTTTCATCGGTCACGAATTCATTGTTGAAACGGGAGCCTGATTCGAATGCGTTTTGAGTCAGCATGCGCTGACAGAAGCCGTGAATGGTGTATACCGCTGCTTCATCCATTTGACGCTCAGCCTGAAGCAAGGTTTCGGTGGCATAGCGATGATCGCTCACTTCCGAAAGCAGCGGCTGAATGACCGGGTCGTCACTTTCTCCACGAGCAAAAGCGATGCGTGCTTGATGAATACGGGCGCGAATACGATCGCGAAGCTCGGCCGTCGCCGCTTCGGTAAAGGTCACCACTAAGATCTGATCGACAGTTAGAGGCTGGCGATGACCACTGCCATCTTTGCCATGACCGAGCAGCAGTCTTAGATAGAGACCGGCGATAGTAAAGGTTTTACCCGTACCCGCTGACGCTTCAATCAACCTGGCACCATGCAATGGAAAGGTCATGGTATCAAGCGCGGTCGGCTTCGAGGACGGCGCGCTATCCAAGAATTGACCTTGGGCATCGCTATCTATTAATGGGTTATCTGAAGAGTGCTCATTTGGCTTCATGTCTGAACTCAACTGTGATCTAACGCTTAAAATCTAATTTAAAACAAGCGGATATAATTAATAACTATGTAAGTTGCGATCCCATTCACGGAATTAATCACCCTCACACTCTACTATTCCGCCCAGAAATACGGGTCCCTCTGACCCTCCCCGGCCGTCCAGCACTCTCCCTACACACTATAATTAAGACTGGCGGCCACTCCCTTTCACGGGCTTTCTTTCAAAGATAAAGGCTTTCAAGGCAACTTGCGTCACCCCGCAGGGCTTGCCGAGTAATACTCTTCTGCACTGATACTCAGGGTTCGCGGCGCTTCCAATACTAAATGCGCGAGCGTTTTGACTTCACTCGCCAGTGCCTCGCTCCATTCATTCCAAACCCGAGAGATATAAGGGTTGTCACCTTCACCGATCTGCATGTACCCCCCTTGGAAACGACCAGCCATTTTAGTGAGCATTTTTTCATCACTTGGTGTCCATTGGCCGCGGCTGTAGTTGGCCTCAATCCCAGCCAGCGCCGTCTCAGGGAAATAGCAAAGCGGCTTATCTAACCCTTGCAGATACAAACTGGCTAACTGGGTTAAATAGTCTTTGGCATTCTCAGCGCTCAGCGCTGGATAAATGCGATGGACGACGCCTTCTTTTTTATCGTACGCCAACATGTGAGTTTTACATTGCCTGCCTGCCACCGCCACCAACAAATGATCAATCCATGCGGCGAGGTAGTCGGTTGCGCGCAGCCTACCGCTTCGATAGCGCACCACGCCACTTTGGTAACACCCGGTCACCCAGCCTTGCAGTGCAACATGACAGTCATTAATGTCTAAATTCAAATCGACTTCAACATCTTCAGCTTCTTGGCTCACTAACGGCGTAATGGCCTGCGCCAACTCTTGGGTTTGCGAGACGTTAGCGGCAAACTCCAGTTCACCAAACTCATTGACAGGCAAATAGCCCTTGGCTTTTTGTTCTGCTTTAAATACGTGCAGCTTATCGCCTTCAATGTGACCTTTGGCCTCTATCATGGCATCAAGTAAAGATTTGCGAAGACCAAAACTTTCCAGTCCAGACAGCGCAAATGGCTCTTCATCTTCGAGTCCGAGAAGGCTTTCCTCAAAGTTGACTTGCAAACGTCGGTTAAACAAGTATTGCACCGGCAAGCGCCAGAAACGCTGTAGCTCGGTCAACTCCAATTCGACCTTTTCACCTTGCGCTCGAGCAATGGGTTCTAAGTTAAACGGCAGAGATAAGCTTTGTGTCGCCTCAAGCGTTGTTTGCTGCGCCGATGGCAACCACTCAGCGGCGTAACTTTGCAGTGCACTCGTCGCATCAAAGTGCGCAGCGCTGAATGGCACCATAGGGTACTCACGCAGCAATGATTGGGTGAGCTTGGCACCTGAGCTATCAACGTCTAGCGCTTCATCACCTTGCAAGCAGTAGTTTTGCTCACAGTATTCCAAAAGCTCTGAAACCAACACCGATGGCACGCGCTCCGTATTGTCTTGAATAGAACGTCCAACGTAACTGATGTAGAGACTTTGCTGCGCCGAAAGCAGCGCTTCGAGAAATAGATAACGGTCATCATCACGTCTTGAACGATCGCCCGGCTTGGTTCGACCTACCATTAGGTCAAAGCTCTCTGGCGGCACACTGCGCGGGTATACACCATCGTTCATGCCCAATAGACACACGGTATTGAACGGGATAGAGCGCATTGGCATCAAGGTACAAAAATTGACTTGCCCTGCCAAAAAGCGCTGACTGACGCGCGAGCCAGAAAGCTTATCAATGAAATACTGACGCACGATGCGCGGTGCCAATGCTTCGTCGTATCGCGCATCCAATAACTGGTCGCCAAGTGCCGACAAAGTATCGCGGATCGACTTAACAACGACCTCACCTTCAATATCCACGGCAAAAAAATCATCGACCAATTGATTGATAGCTTGCTGCCACTTCTCAATCGTCATGGTGTGGTTGAGCACCTTGCGATAATGCGCCAGCTTATCGATAAACTGCGCCAGCTTACCGGCGGTCTCGGCTTGCATGCCTTGCGTTTGCTCGTAAGGTGAGATGCTCTCGTTGCCGACCATGAGTAGGCCTGCCTGCTCGCTCACCGCATAGCCCGCCAGCATACGAGAAATACCAAACATCCAAGAGTTTTGGCCAAATTCAGGCAAATCAAATTCGCTCGCGGTTTGGTTATCAATGCCCCAGCGGATCTGCGCCTCTTCCACCCAAGCGCGCAGTAGCGAAAACTCATGTTCATTGATATCAAATCGCGCCA
The DNA here is from genome assembly GCF_036245475.1 of Vibrio sp. 10N. Lineage (NCBI taxonomy): Bacteria > Pseudomonadati > Pseudomonadota > Gammaproteobacteria > Vibrionales > Vibrionaceae > Vibrio > Vibrio sp. 10N. The sequence continues at coordinate 2,625,799 of NZ_BTPM01000001.1, forward strand.
TGATTGCTGGCACTTCCAACAGCTCCAACACTTCACTGCTGGTGCAGCGTAAGTCAGGCAATTGCAACAACTGGTTAAAGGCATTGAGCAACGGGCTTTCTTTATCGGCCGTGCGATCAGAAATAGAAAATGGGATGTAACGCTCACCAGAGGCGTTACCGAACACCGCTTGAATGGCTGGGCTGTAGGCATTGATGTCCGCCACCATGACAATGATGTCACGGGGCTTCAGATCTGGATTGCGGTCAAACATCGCCAGCAAGTTGTCATGCAGCACTTCCACCTCTCGCATCGGGCTGTGACAAACATGCACTGACAACGAGGTATCCTCTGCGGCAATCGCTGGTTTGTGACTGGATGACAACAACAAAGCATCGTCTTGATGCTCTTCGAGGTTGAGAATATCCGCCTGAAGGTTACCAAGCAGGGTGGCTCTATCGACATCAACAAAGGCTTCAATCTCGTTAGATTCAAGCTGTGACAATAGATACAAGTTATCCCTGCCGAGTTTACCCATAGACGCAAGTAAGCTGTTGCCCACTTCAGAGAGATGCAGCTCGTCGTCTACGTTCGCTTCTACATCGCCTTTAAGCTGGGGCGCCAACTCCCACTCACCTTCTTGCCACTGCTGACTAACAGCCAAGGCGTCGAGATCATTGAGCTGCTTGCGCTTGGCGGCGGCGAGTTTTGCTAGGTATTTACGATCGCGCACCTCTCCCCAATAGAATCGGCACGGATTGGTAAACATTAGGTGAACATCGATATGCTCACCGAGGGCTTTCAGTGCATCGAGATAACGAGGCGGAAGTGAAGAAATACCAAACACAAACAGACGCTTAGGAAGCTGGCTGAGCCCCTGCGCTTTGACATCTTGGTTATTGGCGAGGACGTCAATGAAATGCTCATATAGGTTGGCACGGTGATACGGAGACTGACCAAGCGAAACGGTATGATCGTACAGTGCTTGCCAAAGTTTTGGCTGCCACGGCTGCTCGTCTTCAAGCTCAAATACTGGCAGCCCTGCTTCCCACGTGGCGATCCATTCTGGACGATATACCAAGTATCCATCGTAGATATCGGCAATTTTTTCTGCCAGCTGGTAGCGTTTCGATGCGTCTTGGTCATCGGTTAAGTACTGAGCGAGCGGCGCAAAGTCAGGATCAGTTAAGTGCTCTGGCAACAGATGCATGATCTTCCAGGTCATCGCTTCTTTGTTGAATGCACTGCGCGCAGGCACGTCATCTAACACTTGTACGAAACGATCCCATATGAAGGTGGCTGGAAGGGGGAAGTCGATGTTGGCCGCAATACCAAACTCTTCCGCCAACGCCATTTTCAGCCATTGAGACATGCCTGGGCTTTGGACAAGAATTTGTTCTTTCTCAAACGGGTTTTCAATTGGGTCGAGTTTGATGAGCTGAACCAACAAGGATTTGAGCACATCTATCTGATTTGAGTGGTAAACGGTGAACACGTGACGGCGCGCCTTTCGCTAATTTTCCTCCCTCAAGGTTAACACAGTCCCTGTGTATCTAAGACCTTTTACGCCGTGATATGTGATTGTTTGGGTAAATAAGCAACGAGGTAACGAATCGCAACGTAGCTAACAACAATCGTCGCCACAACAAGCTCAATATTGGCAAGCGCGGTGATCTGTTTCACCATCTCAACTGGCGCGTGTTGTGCGCTCATCCAAGCCGCGAGTTTGTATTGAGCTGTTGCGCTGATCACCATAGGGAAGGTAAAAGCTGCGTAACCTGGGCTGAATGGCAAGCGCATCAATTTGATAAACGCAAGGTAGATGAACAGTGTCATCAACACACCAATGCCAAATAGTAGCGCAATAATGATGGCAGATGGCTCTGACGCAACCGTTAGGTAACCGGCAAGCGATAAGCTCGCTGGCGCTGCCATAATCGCCATGGTTGGTTTTGCTGCATCTGGGATCTCATGAGTAAACACCAAACGGTAGATCATGGTTGGTAGCATGACCGCGTAAGCAACTAAGCCGAATACTAAAGCGCTGTTGGCTATCCACGCTAGATCGGGGTTTCCAGAGAATGCCACATCCGCCACGATAATGCCGACAGGTGGTACAAACCAACTTGGTACCATATGGTGCAGTTCAAAATCGCGCATACGGTGGTAAGTAAAACTTGCCAAGAACACGACGTGTAGCGCCACAGCGCCAAGCCATAGTGCGTCACCGACATTGGGTGCAAATTGGCCAACTGAATGAGACACCACCATAGTCGCCATGGCGAAAGTTGGTGCAACACTGCCCACCACAGGGTGCGCTAATTCTTGACGCAACACATGATTATGAAACAAGTATTTGTAAGCAAGGATAACGAGTAAAACGCTCGCTATTGCAGCGCCCGTCCACTGAGCAACATGATTGAGCGGCAACGCATTTTCCCAACACCAGCCAAGGCTGGCGATACCTAGAGCCAGTCCAGCCATCGGGGTTGGCGCCGCTTTTACTCTGTTATGTGCTTTTGTCACTCTTGCAATCATCACAATCACCTCAATTCTTCAGTTGCGGTGATTGTAAACCTTGCTTATGTTTATATATATTCAATTATTCATTTCACTCGTTAAGTTAAACTGAACATGAAGCCACATATCTCTCTAAAACAGCTCAAGGTATTTGTTGCGGTGACTCAGCACCAAACACTAACTGCCGCTTCGGACACGCTTTTTCTCTCCAAAGCAGCGGTCAGCATGTCACTGAGTGAGTTAGAAAAACAGTTAGGTCACGCCCTGTTTGACCGGGTCAACAATCGGTTGGTCATTAACCAGGAAGGACAAAAACTGCTGCCTCTTGCCGATGAACTGCTCAGCCGAAGCCGAGATATTGAATCACTGTTTGGTGATGAGCAAAGTTATCGCGGTATGCTGCGCGTTGGTGCCAGTGATACGGTGGGTAATCAGGTCGCACCTTTCTTACTCAGTGATTTTCGTGACAAGCATCAGCACAAGTCTCAGCAACTGTTTATTTCCAACACCGCCTTGATTTGCCAAAAGCTCATCGACTATCAACTCGATATTGGCTTGGTCGAAGGCAAAACACTACACCCAGAGCTCAATAGCTACCCGTTTAGCGAAGATGAGATGTGTATTGTGGTTTCTCCCAAGCATCCTCTTGCCAAAAAGTCGCACGTCACCCTTGAAGACTTAGAAAACAGTGACTGGATCTTGCGCGAACCTGGTTCCGGCACTCGGGAGTTTTTCCTGCGTACCGTGGCACCAAGGATAGAGATCTGGCATGAAGCGTTTGAACTCAATACCACCGAAGCTATCATTAATAGTGTCTCTGCGAATCTCGGGTTGGCCTGTCTGTCGACTCTGGCAACGCAAAGCGCCATTGATGATGGTCGCTTAATGCCTATCTCGGTCTCGCTGGATATGAAGCGCCGCTTCTGGGTTCTGGTACACAAAGAAAAATACCAAAGCCCACTTCTAGAGCGCTTTATTGCATTTTGCCAAGAGTGGCATACAGCCAACACGAATAGGATTTAGGCAAACAGCTCTCAATTTTGCGCCCTCGACTGGACATTAACTTTGACCCTCTGTATAAACAGACAGTATTAAAACCTTAAAATTTAACTAGAGGATTAACCATGGCTGTAATCGTCAAGTACGTGGTGGAACGCAACGGAGAAGAAAAGATGACTTTTACCTCTAAAGCAGAAGCTGACGCTTATGACAAAATGTTGGATATGGCAGATGAGCTGTTTTCTCTGCTAGGTGAGAGCAAGCTTATCGAAGATGAAGAGAAGCAAGAAGAGCTATCGCTATACCTTGCTCAGCGTAAAGAAGAAGTGCTATACGCACTAGGCGCTAAGCGCAAGCCAACGCCAAAAAAGCCAAAAGTGGTTAAGCCTGTTGACGAGCAGGATGCAGAAGACGCAGCCTAATGCGTTAATTTGCTAACATTGCACAAGCAAATCAAATAGCCAGTAGAGCCTAGAGTTTTACTGGCTATTTTGCTTTTTGCGCCTTACACGCGTAAATACAACTGGCTAAGTAAGGGTAAGTGAATAAGCGAATGCACGCCGATAAATTTCTTATTAGGAAAAAACATCGCTAAAAAGACAAAGGGTATCGTTTTACAGACTTTTGTCGTTTTTGCCCTTTCATCTGCCATCCCGTCTCTTTAAGATGATTGCTAACAAATCAGTCAAGGTCGCCGCCAATCGCCGCGGCTTTGAGACAAATCTATACATGGAGACATAGAGTCATGGCAGCATTCTCAATCGCTTTTGGTACTGCAACCAAAAACCGCGACGGTAAAATCATCGAAGCATTCTTCCCTCACCCACGCCTAAACCCGTCTGATGCGCTTATTGCAGCAGTGGCAGAGGTATCTGGTTACGCGGAAGGCAACCAAGCTATCGAAATTTCTGCGGCGCAAAGCGCGGCTCTAGCAACAGCATTCTCTAGCAATGATGATGCAGAAAACGCGGCATTTGCAGAGAAAGCAGCAAGCTCTTCACAGCCATTGGTACTGGTTGTACTGGCGACAGACGAGAAACCTCAATCTGTTGCAGAAGGCTTCCTAAAACTGCAACTTATCTCAAACCGTCTTGTACAGCCTCACGGTACGGTACTTGATGGCATCTTCGGTCTACTTCACAACATCGCTTGGACTAACCAAGGTGCAATCGATCTTCCAGAGCTGGCTGAGCGTCAAATCGAAGCGCGTCTAGCAGGCGAAACACTGACTGTCGATTGTGTAGACAAGTTCCCTAAAATGGTTGATTACGTGGTTCCAACAGGCGTTCGTATCGCGGATACGTCTCGCGTACGTCTTGGTGCTCATGTTGGCGAAGGCACAACAGTTATGCACGAAGGCTTCATCAACTTCAACGCGGGCACAACTGGCGTGAGCATGGTTGAAGGTCGTATCTCTGCAGGTGTTGTAGTTGGTAACGGCTCAGACATCGGTGGCGGCGCGTCTATCATGGGTACGCTATCTGGTGGTGGTACAGTTGTGGTATCTATCGGCGAAAACTCGCTACTAGGTGCGAACGCAGGTCTTGGTTTCCCACTAGGCGATCGTTGTACTGTTGAGTCTGGTCTTTACGTAACCGCTGGCTCTAAAGTACGTATGCTGGACGCATCTGGTGCGGAAGTTGAAATTGTGAAAGCGCGCGACCTAGCTGGTAAGCCGGATCTTCTGTTCCGCCGCAACTCAGTAACAGGCCAGATTGAATGTCTGACCAACAAAACAGCTGTTGAGCTGAACAGCGAGCTTCATAGCAACAACTAATTCTCGGTTGCTGGAGAGCTAATGCCCTCAAACAAAAAACCTCAGTCCAACTCTTGGTACTGAGGTTTTTTGTATCCACTGGACCCTAAGTTATCGAGAGCAAGCTAGATATCCAGATCTTTGTTTTCGATGCTCACGGCCACTGGGCGACTAATCATGTTCACCAACATAATCGAACGCGCTTCTCCGTCAGCCTCTTGGAAAATCGCTTCAATACCCGCGAACTGCCCGCCAGTCACGCGAACTGTCTCACCGTGTTTTGGCAAGCTGTCGGTTTCTGACTCATCCGGCTGTTCGGCCAGTAACTGCAACTCATCGATGAGCGCTGAGTCGACTTCTTTCGGGTGTGAACCAAATCGAATAAAGTCGACCACGCCACGCGTAGAACGCACAGTGGTAAAGGAAGGGCCTTGTTCGTAGTCAAATTCCACAAACACATAAGAAGGAAAGAGTGGCTCTTTCACCTTCTGTCTTTTTCCTCTGAGGATCTTTTCTACTTCTACTTCTGGGTAGTAGCAAGATAAGCCTTGATTCTCGAGGTGCATCTTTGCGCGGCCTTGTTCACCACGCTTACAATAAAGCAAATACCAACGTTTCATTTTAACTGTTCGATTTAACTAATTAATCTAATTATTCGATGTTTTTATTTATCTGCATCCTACCACTAAACCCGACACTGTGCCCGTTTAACCATCTCGTGTCTGCGATCAGACCGATGAAAAATCCGAATAGATGCTAGCTGGTAAAAATGAAAATTTAGATTGCAGCACGAAATTTTCGTACCATCACTGAAAAATTTTCTTACATTTCATCACGTTAAACAATTATTTCACAAATTCCAAAAAACAGACCCCTTGCGGATATTAATGTTGTCAGGTATACCATTTGGCACATTAAATTCTTTGATGATAAAAATTAGTAAAACTTATGACAGCACAACGCAACATCCTTGGCCATCCACGCGGCCTATTCCTACTGTTCGGCACCGAACTTTGGGAACGTTTCTCATATTATGCTATGCGCGCAATATTAGTTTTGTTCCTAACAGACACCACAATCAATGGTGGTATGGGCTGGTCTACTAAAGATGCTCTGGATCTCTATGGTATCTATACTGGACTTGTTTACATCACTCCGCTTATCGGTGGTTACATTGCCGACAACTACTTAGGTCAACGTAAGTCGATCATCATCGGTGGTGTACTGATGGCGGCAGGCCAATTCGTGTTAGCGGCAGCGGCATCCGGTGAGCCAAGCGCCCAGATGTTCTACGGTGGTCTGGTACTGCTTATCGCGGGTAATGGTATGTTTAAGCCAAACATTTCGACCATGGTAGGTGACCTATACGCAGAAGGTGACAACCGTCGTGATGGCGCGTTCACCATCTTCTACATGGGTATCAACCTAGGTGCACTACTAGCGGGTATCGTTGTTGGCTCAGCAACTAACTCTTTCGGTTGGTCAGCTGGCTTTATTGTGGCGGGTATCGGCATGGTGATCAGCCTAGTGATGCAGATGACTATGGCGAACTCTTGGCTAGGTGACATTGGTAATGTGCCGGCGGCAGCACGCGCTCGTGAGCTAAGCCAATCAAAAACCAAAGCGCCACTCACTCGTGAGGAGATGGATCGCTTGAAGGTTATACTGATTATGGGTCTATTTGTTATCGTTTTCTGGGCGGGCTTCGAGCAAGCGGGTGGTCTGATGAACATCTACACCCAGCAATATACAGATCGTATGATTGGCGACTTTGAAGTGCCAGCAGCTTGGTTCCAGTCTCTAAACCCATTCTTCATCATTACTCTTGCGCCAGTACTGGCCGCTATCTGGGTGAAACTGGGCAAACGTGAGCCAAATTCACCGGTTAAATTTGCACTTGCACTGTTTTTCCTAGCAGCAGGTTTCCTTTGCATGGTTGGCGCAGTACTTGAGCAAGGTGGCGACACCAGCGTGAAAACCTCAATGCTATGGTTAGTAGGTGCATTCTTCTTCCACACACTAGGTGAACTGTGTCTATCTCCAATTGGCCTATCACTGGTAACTAAGCTTGCGCCACTGCGTCTTGCGTCTTTGATGATGGGTGCATGGTTTGGTTTCAACGCCATTGCGAACTACGTAGCGGGTCTTGTTGGTTCACATGTGGGCGAGCTAGGTGCTATGGCTATCTTTAGTGGTATCGCGATCACAGCCGTTATCTGTGGCGTTATCCTACTGTTGTTCGCGAATACACTTGTTAAGTGGATGCACGGTGCAGAGCAAAGCTCAGTAAGCAATGCAGAACAAGTAGAAGAGCAGCAAGCTCAAATCGCTTAATTGTTTATTCGTTTAATCGAATAGAAATAACAAAGGCCAGTCATCATGACTGGCCTTTTTCGTTTAAGCTCATTTAGATTGATGCGCTACGCGTTATTCACCAATTCTGCCATCATGGCGACGTGGGCGTCTGAGTCGTTGAGACACTCGATGTAACTAAAGCGCTCACCGCCAGCCTCGATAAAGGTCTCTTTGGCCTCTATCGCGATTTCTTCCAGAGTTTCTAAACAGTCCACAGAGAACGCTGGCGTCATAACATCGATGGTTTTGATACCCTCGCTTGGCATCTTCTCAAGCGTCTTGTCGGTATAAGGCTGTAGCCACTCTTCACGACCAAAGATCGATTGATAACTCATTCCCATCTGCGATTCATCCAAGCCAAGCTCTTGGCGTAATCGCTCTGTTGTTACCTGACAATGCAGTGGGTACACATCGCCATTGTCCGCATAACGCTTTGGTATGCCGTGGTAAGAACACAACAGGTAATCGGCGCGGCCATTTTGCTCCCAGTGAGCTCTCACTTTGTCAGCAAGCGCTTTGATGTACATAGAGTGATCGTGATAGTCACGAATCATAGAGAAGGCCGGTAAGGTTGAAATCGACTTACACGCTTTCGCGATCCCATCAAACGCAGCAGCTGTTGTGGTGCCCGAGTACTGCGGATAAAGCGGCAGTACCACGATCTTTTCTACGCCTTGGTCGAGCAGTTTAGTGATCCCGCTTTGTAGCGATGGATTACCGTAACTCATGCCAAGTTCAACAGGAAGGTTGATTGATTGAGCCAGCTTATCCGCCTGACGCTTGGAGTACACCATCAGCGGTGAGCCCTCGTCCATCCATACCGACTGATAGGCTTTAGCGACCTTAGGAGAGCGAATAGGAAGAATGATACCGTGCAGCACCGGACACCAAATCCAGCGGGTCATATCCACGACACGATGATCGTGCAGAAACTGCTCTAAAAAGCGTTTCACCCCTTTTGCTGTCGGTTCATCTGGCGTGCCAAGGTTGACCAACAACACACCTGTTTTTGACGAATCGCTCATAGACTTCCTTTGTTTTTAATAGTATTTCTAAGCGAATTATATACCTATGAACGCTTTTCTTGGATCAAAAAAAACGACCCCGAGAGGTCGTTTTTTTAACGAATTCACAAATGTCGATTAAGACAGTGCTTTTTCGATGTCAGCGCTTACGTCAGCCACTTGCTTAGTACCGTCAAATTTTAGGTACTTAGTGTTGCCTGCTTCTGCTTCTTTACCGTAGTAAGCAATTAGCGGCGCAGTTTGATCGTGATATACACCTAGACGAGCACGAACGGTTTCTTCTTTGTCGTCATCACGTACCACTAGGTCTTCACCTGTCACGTCATCTTTACCTTCCACTTTAGGTGGGTTGTAAACAACGTGGTAAGTACGACCAGAAGCAAGGTGAGCACGACGGCCAGCCATACGCTCAACGATTACGTCATCAGCTACGTCAAATTCGATCACGTAGTCTACATCTACGCCCATCTCTTTTAGGCCATCAGCCTGAGGGATAGTGCGTGGGAAACCATCTAGTAGGAAACCTTTCTCGCAATCGTCTTGAGCGATACGCTCTTTGATTAGACCAAGAATGATGTCATCAGATACAAGTTGACCTGCATCGATAACTGCTTTCGCTTTCTTACCAAGCTCTGTGCCCGCTTTGATTGCTGCACGTAGCATGTCACCAGTAGAAATTTGTGGAATACCGTATTTTTCCATGATGAATTGAGCTTGTGTGCCTTTACCTGCACCTGGAGCACCTAAAAGAATGATGCGCATGACTTGTCCTCTTATATAAAAAAAGATTTATACCGAAGCCTACTGCTTGATGCCCAATGGGCATGTTTGCTGCGATACGTTTCGGTATAAACGGTTTATTCAAAAAATAGTTGAATCTTTAACTTGGCGCGCATTCTATCATAGAAATCGCTTGCTTGACGCCAAAAGTGGTCTAAAGATCCTGCTTTGCACTCTAAAGTAACCTAAAAGTGTGCGTTTAGCCCTGAGAAAACAAGAGCTCGAATCCTCGAGCTCTTAATTAGACTAGGGTGTCCGACTCCACAAGGGAATTAGACTTTAGCCAAAAGCTTGTTGATCGCACCCAAGAATTGCGATGGATCGGTCATCGAACCGCGCTCTGCAAGCATCGCTTGACCAAGCAACACTTCAACCCAGCGGCCGAATGCTTCTTCGTCGGCTTCATCTGCCATGCGCTTAACCAGCTCGTGCTCAGGGTTAATTTCAAAGATGTATTTCACCTCTGGTACTTCTTGACCCGCCGCTTCAAGAAGCTTCGCCATTTGTGTACCCATTTCGAAATCATCAGTGACGACAACCGCTGGTGTGTTTGCTAGTTTGAACGTAGTGCGAACTTCTTTAACGCGCTCACCTAGATAAGTTTGCGTGCGCTCAACTACTGACTTGAACTCTTCTTCAGTCTCTTTTTGCTTCTCTTTCTCTTCTTCGCCTTCGAACTTGCTCAGATCAAGACCCGCTTTAGTGATTGACTGGAACTGCTTACCATCAAACTCAGTGAGGTAGTTCATTAGCCATTCGTCGATACGGTCATACATCAAGACAACTTCAATGCCTTTCGCTTTAAACTGCTCAAGGTGTGGGCTGTTCTTCGCTGCTGCGTAGCTGTCTGCTGTTAGGTAATAGATCTTATCTTGGCCTTCTTTCATGCGCTCAACATAAGACGCTAGAGAAATCGTCTGCTCTGCAGAATCAACTTCTGTCGAAGCAAAGCGCAGTAGGCCTGCTACTTTCTCTTTGTTCGCCATGTCTTCAGCAGGGCCTTCTTTTAGTACTAGGCCAAACTCTTTCCAGAATGACTGATATTTCTCTTCATCATTCTTTGCCATGCGCTCAAGCATAGTCAGCACGCGCTTAGTACAGGCACCACGCAGCGATTGGGTTACTTTGTTGTCTTGAAGGATTTCACGAGAAACGTTCAGTGGTAGATCGTTTGAATCTATCAAACCACGTACAAAACGCAGGTAAGATGGCATAAACTGCTCAGCGTCATCCATAATGAACACGCGTTGAACGTAAAGCTTTAAACCGCTCTTATGGTCACGGTTCATCATATCCCATGGTGCTTTGGCTGGGATGTAAAGCAGGCTGGTGTAGTCGTTTTTACCTTCTACACGGTTGTGACTCCAAATCAGTGGATCCGCGAAGTCGTGAGAAACGTGTTTGTAGAACTCTTGATATTCTTCGTCTTTGATATCAGATTTGTTGCGGGTCCAAAGTGCTTGAGCTTTATTGATTTGCTCCCACTTACCTTGGTCGGTCTCTTTACCTTCTTCGTCACGCTCAAGTGTCCAGATAGACACTGGAATACCGATATGGTCAGAGTACTTGCTGATCACATCGCGCAGACGCCATTCAGATAGGAACTCTTTACCTTCCTCACGCATGTGGAGCACGATGTCTGTACCGCGAGTCTCTTTGGTGATGTCTTCAATCGTGTAATCACCTTCGCCTGCAGAGTGCCACTGTACGGCTTGATCAGCAGTGGTGCCCGCTGCGCGAGTGCGAACGGTTACCGCATCTGCAACAATAAACGCAGAATAAAAGCCCACACCAAATTGGCCAATAAGCTGAGAGTCTTTGCTTTGCTCTTCTGACAGTTTGGCAAAAAACTCTTTGGTACCAGATTTAGCAATCGTACCAAGATGCTCAATCACATCATCACGCGTCATACCAATACCGTTATCCGAAACGGTTAGCGTGTTGTTCTTCTCGTCAAATGACAGCTTTACCCCTAGGTCTGCATCACCTTGATACAGTTCTGAGTTAGATAGGGCTTGGAAGCGCAGCTTATCTGCAGCATCCGATGCATTGGAAATCAGCTCTCTTAGAAATATTTCTTTGTTTGAATACAGAGAGTGGATCATAAGGTGAAGAAGTTGTTTTACCTCGGACTGGAAGCCACGAGTTTCTTTGTTCTTGGTTTCAACGGTGCTCATGCTATCTCCATTTACACATTTCATACCGAGTGTCGTTATTGTCGTACTCGATATCACTATGATTCATCGATTAAAGAGATGAGGATGAAGATTGTAAATTCAAGGTAAAGATAAATAAAAATACTGTTTTTTTGATTTGTTTTTATTATCCTACTGCACCTGACTATAAAAAAATCCTAAAATTCTATAATTGGCTCTGTTGGTATACAGCGCCAAAATACCTGTTCCGTCGCGTTGCGGCATTAAAAAGAAGAATGCAATGAGTAACATAGGCACTAAGTTTATACTCGGCCAGAAGTACATTTTTGACCCAAACAGCAATTCGTTGGTCGATCAAACCAATAACGATGAAGTCGTTCGTCTTGGTAGTAATGAAAGTCGCATCTTACTTCTACTTGCTGAAAGACCGAATGAAGTGATCACTCGAAACGAACTGCATGATTTCGTTTGGCGTGAACAAGGCTTCGAGGTTGACGACTCTAGCCTTACGCAAGCTATCTCTACGCTGCGTAAAATGCTGAAAGACCCTACCAAATCTCCTCAGTTTGTTAAAACGGTGCCAAAACGTGGCTACCAGTTGATCTCTGCCGTTGAGCGCTCAGCACCAAAAGCCTCTTCAGACACGGTGGATGAAGCGCCGGTCGCTGAATTGCCGACAGACAAACTGGAAACGGTTACCAGTGCTACTGCACCAGCAGCCACTGTGGCTATTGCACCAAAGCCAAAAACGCCACCAAGTGTTTGGGCTATGGTTGCCGCTGCTATTTTGCTACCCATTTTAGTGTTAATGGGTACCAACCCAGCGCAGTCGACCTTTAAGCCACTGAGCGTCGTCAATGAGGTTCAGATTGTGACACCAGAAAGCCACCCTGACGTGACGAGCTGGCTACCAAAGATTGAACAGTGCGTGGCAAAATATGTAGAGACCCACACTGGTGATATGTTACCAGCTGAGGTCATTGTCACTGGCGACCAAAGCGATCAAATCGCGCTAAACTTTATCCACAAAGTCGAGCATTCACGTGAAAACAGCACTATGCGTATCTTCACTGAACAGTCTGACTTGTCTAAAGTGTGCCAGTAAGGAGTCGTCACCGATGAAAATGAAATACGCCGCTATCTTACTGGCAATCTCAACTGCGTTGAGTGCGTGGTTATACTGGGGAAGTGATCTTAAGCTAGAGCAAGTGCTCACTTCAAATGAGTGGCAATCGAATATGGTTGGCATTATTGCCGCGAGACATTATCCAGATACGGATATTGGTCCATTGAGCCGCCTTGAAATGTCAGCAAACGTGAAGTACCTGCCTGGTGGTGAGTATATTCGTGAGTCTTCGATGCGCCTGTTTGGTGACGATCCAGAGACACATACGCTGATTAAAATTTCTGAAATGGGCACGTGGACTATCAGTGACAATTATCTACTGATTTCGCCACGTGAGTTTAAGGATACTGCGACCGCGCAGTCTGATGAGTTTACTCATGAGCAACTTGCGATGATCAAGCAGTTCCTAAAAATGGAAGCGCAGCAGAGCCGTCGTATCGACATCGTCAACGAGAAAACACTGCTACTGACCAGTTTGAACCAAGGTTCGTCAATCTTGTTCTCAAACTAACTCGGTTCAGATATATAGTATTCAAAGGAGGCGCAAGCCTCCTTTTTTAGTCATATCAACAGGGAAGATTATGCAAAAAGCGACCATCGACATTTATTATTGCCGCCAGTGTAACTGGATGCTGCGCGCCACTTGGATGACCCAAGAGCTTCTGCACACATTTAGCGAAGAAGTGGAAACAATCCGTCTACACCCAGACACTGGTGGGCGATTTGAAATTTGGTGCAATGGTAAACAGATTTGGGAGCGTAAGCGCGATGGCGGCTTTCCAGAGGCGAAAGTACTTAAGCAGAAAGTGCGTGATATTATCGCGCCAGATCGCGACTTGGGGCATGTGGACAGTACCAAGCGTTAACCAAATGCACTAACCACCCTTTACCACCCATATTAGTTTCACTTACCCACGCCGTCTTCACTACCCCACGTCATCTTCACGAACGTGAAGATCGCAAAAAGCGCGCTGCACACTAAAAGGTGATGATTAATTCACATCTTTTTAGTCCGCAACGCGCTTTAGGAGATCCCCTTTTTCAAGGGGATGACGGAACATCGTCTATCTCAACTGAACATGGTCATCCTCACGAAAGTGAGGATCTTTGTCCGCGAGTATTGTGCTCAAACTATGTAATACCCGCTTTAAAAGCCCCTTTTTCAACGGGGGATGACAGAGTGCTTTGTCGATATGTCCGATTAACCCAGTAGGCTCAATGCCGCGTTTGGTGCCTGTTTCGCTTGCGCCAAGATTGAGCTTGACGCTTGCGATAGGATTTGGCTCTTGGTCATCGACGTGGTTTCTTTCGCGAAGTCAGTATCTTTGATACGGCTCTTCGACGCGTTCACGTTCTCGTTGATGTTATCCAAGTTGTTGATTGCGTGGTTGAAGCGGTTTTGGAATGCACCAAGCTCTGCACGGTGGCTGTCCACGTATTTTAGTGCTGAGTCGAGAATCGCAACCGACTCTTGTGCGCCGCCTACCGACGTTACGTCAATCGTATCAACCGTTACCGCTTTACCTGCTTGCATGTCTAGGTCACCCGCTAGGCCGCCAGAGAAAGCCACAGCGCCGTCAACTTTGTTGTTACCAGCAAATACCTGTAGTTTACCGTCTTGGTCTACAGACGCTTTTACCATGTCAGTTTGACCGTTGATGTACGTCGCTAGCTGCTCGATATCATCACCCTCTTTCGCATTGATGGTGATAGATTGTGCGTCGCCAAAACTGTCTGTTAGGTCAATCGTTAGGTCGTTAGCACCTGCCGCTACGCTCCAGTCTTTGTCTTTCGCGTTCGCAGCTTGGTAGCTAGTGCCGCCCATTTGTGCGTTGTCAGAGCGCATGTCACGTAGGCTCAGCATCACCGCTTCACCGTTGTCAGCACCGATTTGGAATGACTTAGTACCGTGTGTACCGTTAAGTAGCTTGTTACCACCGAAAGACGTGGTTTCTGCGATACGGTTTAGTTCGTCGTTCAGTGCTGTCACTTCTTCTTGAATCGCAACACGCTCAGCTTTTGAGTTAGAGCCGTTCGCAGATTGAAGTGATAGATCACGCATACGTTGCAGGATGTTGGTGGTCTCGTTCATCGCGCCTTCAGCAGTTTGTGCGATAGACACACCGTCGTTGGCGTTACGTACCGCTACATCAAGACCACGGCTTTGTACGTTCAAACGGTTAGAGATTTGTAGACCCGCTGCGTCATCTTTCGCGCTGTTGATTTTGTGACCAGACGACAAACGCTCCATTGAGGTTTGTTGAGCTTGGTTTGCGTTGTTGAGGTAACGCTGCGCTGTCATCGCTGATACGTTTGTATTTACATTCACTGCCATGTTGTTTCTCCAATTGATTTTCCGGTGTAGCGGTTTCCGACGTCTCGGAAAACCAAGTAGTTCTCTCAAAGTTACTTTCTTTATCGTCCTTAAAACCAAACACTTGAGAGAAAAAGATAACAAAGTTACGAATTTTGCTGCTTTAGAGCTGAAGATGTGACAGAAATGGTAAAAAGAAATGTTTTATCAAAAAAAGACTAAAGTTCGACTCAAAGCTGTCGATGGCTCTAGCCTTGTAATAGGGTCAATGCCAAGTTCGGCGTTTGTTTCGCTTGCGCCAATATCGTGGTACTCACCTGCTGAAGAATTTGTTGCTTAAGCATTTGAGTGGTCTCTTTGGCATAGTCTGTATCGCGAATACGGCTTTGTGATGCAGAGAGATTCTCTTCCATGTTGGCGAGATTATTGATGGTATGGTTAAGGCGATTTTGAGTCGCGCCTAATTCAGCACGATGGCTATCAACAAACTTCATCGCTTTATCGAGTACGGATACGGACAGCTGCGCGCCGCCCACTGTACCGATAGACATATCGTTCACGGTGACGACTTCGCCAGTCTTCAAACCGACTTCACTAGCAAAGCTACCGGAAAAACTCACGGCTCCCGCGACTTTATCTGAATCTGCAAACACCTGAAGCTGACCGTTCTCGTCTACCGAGGCCGACAGTACATCGGTTTGTCCGTTGATGAAGGTTGCCACCTGTTCAATGTCATCCCCTTGCTTAAGCTCAATCGTCACCGATTGGGTATCCCCACCCGCATCGACATAGCTAAAAGCAAGAGCATTGTTGCTCTGGCCGACTTGCCATTCTGATGGCGCACTGCGTCCCGCTTGATATACCGCTCCTCCCATAGAGAGCTGATCAGTACGCAAATTTGCCAGGCCGACTTGCAGTGCTTCCCCTGACTGAGCGCCAATTTGAAACGACGAACTACCAAAGGTGCCATTCAGTAACTTTCTGCCACCAAAGCTTGTGGTTTCAGCGATACGGTTTAGCTCATTATTGAGTGCCACAAACTCTTGCTCCAGCGCTTGCCTATCTTGTGAAGAGTTAGCTCCGTTGGCACTTTGCAAAGAAAGGTCACGCATACGCTGCAAAATCTGCGTCGCTTCATTCATTGCACCTTCAGCGGTTTGCATGATTGAGATCCCATCGTTGGCATTACGCTGCGCAACCCCAAGCCCACTGATCTGAGACTCTAAGCGATTGGCAATTTGTAAACCCGCGGCATCATCTTTAGCGCTGTTGATACGGTGTCCCGACGATAAGCGCTCTAAGGACTGGCTGAGTGCTTTACTCGCCGAGCCTAAGTGGTTTTGCGCCACCATTGCGCTGACATTGGTATTCACAGTGATCGACATATCGCTTCCCAAAGCAGGATGAATTGAATAGCTTAGTTATCGACCAACGTTGAGGAAACTTGAGAGATTTAGAACAGCGCTCTCAAAGACAAATGGACTGTCTTTGAGAGCGTTTTATAGAAGTGTTGTTGCGATTAGGCTTTAACGGTTAATGACGCCAACATAGCCTGAGACGGAGCAAAGAAGTAAGCCCCTGTCACAGCCTTGGTAAAGCGAAGCAATTGGTCTGTTTTACCGTCGGTAACACCATACATGCTCTCTAGCATCGCATCGAAATTGTGAACCGTATTACAGTACGCAATGAACAGCAGACCATGTGGCCCACTAACACTGCCGTAAGGCAAGCTATGGCGAACAATTTTTAGTCCTTTACCTTCTTCTTTAATGTCGACTCGGCCAACATGTGATGCCACTGGAACATCTTCAAGCTCAATGCTGTCGGGTTTGGTACGACCCACCACTTTTTCTTGCGCTGCAACATTCAATCGGTTCCATGCTGGCAAGTTGTGCTCAAAGCGCTGCACCATGACATAACTGCCACCAGCGAACTCACCATCTGCCACTAGAGCGACATCTGCACGCTGATCGCCTTTCGGGTTCTCAGTACCATCGACAAAGTCAGTCATATCGCGAGAATCCATAAAACGGAAGCCTTGGGTTTCATCGACAACAGTAACGTGCTCAGAAATTTGTCCCATCAGCTTACGTAGCAGATAGAAGTGCAGATCATGGCGCTGTGAGTGGCAATGAATCAACACATCCACATCCGTTGAAGGAGCATATACTTCGCCCTCACCCAGCTCAGGGAAAGGCTTTAGTTCAGCCGGCATGGACTGGTCTAGTTGAGACCAAAACGCGTGGGAGAAAGCCACAGAGAGCGTAAGTTCAGCACCTGGTTGAGCTTGGTTCAGTTCATCCACCAAACTCGGCAAGGTTTGCAACGCGTCCAAAACCTGTTGAGCGTTTTGATTGACTTTTAATTGAGCATACAACGCAAAAGGTTCGGCCTCTGGCGTGATCGCACTTTGTGGTAATGACATTGTCTTTCCTCTGTTTTTTCCGCTCAGTGTATTTTTTACTGATGGTTGATTGTATGACCTTGATCAGAAACTGAAGTGATTTTGGCTGGTAACGCCAAACTATCTGTTACTCGACGACTGTTACATAGGTAGATGGCAAACCAAGCCAAGGACACCAGTGTCACGGCATTTGGCCAGCTAAATTGCCAATGCTGCAAGTTAACCAGGTAAGTGGTGTGCATCAATTGCAGTCCCACCACGATAAGGGTCACCGGCTTCATTAAGCTGACCAGAAAATTGGTTTTGGTTGAATCACTTTTGCGCAACCCCACCAACCACATGCCCACAACAATCGGCAAGCCCATCGCCAGTCCGACATACAACATCGTATGGTTAGGATAGACGTATTGAAGAATATTGCTGCCCTCTTGTCGGCTGGCTCCCGCCACAACAAAGACGACCCACGCACGAATCAAAAATGCCCACCCCAACCAAAGCCAAACGGGTGGCTTTAGTAAACCGTGCTGATCGTATTGTTCTATGGCGTAACGCATTTTACGTCTCTAATTTTAACTCATATCAAACTATATGGTGCTAATCGCGCTTTGATTCAAGACTGAGTTGTGCATTGTGCTAAGATGCTCGAAAACTATGGCTCGAATGAGAATGATCTAAGGTGATTACTCCGAACCATTGCTTGAAACGGATCGCGTGGAACCAAGATGAAAAACAATAAAAACACACCTTCAGTGGAAACTCAGCAAGAGGCGATGAAAATAGCCAAAGCAACTCAAAAACCAGGGCAAACCAAAGAGCAAACCAAGCTGGTGGCTCAAGGGATCGAAAAAGGCATTGCGCTATACAAAAAACAACAAAAAGAGAAAAAGCGCCAAGCTGATAAAGCACAAAAGAAGCAGAAACGCGCCAAGTCGGTCGAGCCAGCAACCAGCCAAGCAACCACAGATACCGTAGAGAGCGTGTCAGCTCCTCGCACTGCAATTTTACCTTGGGCATTGCTTACTTTGAGTTGGGTGGGGTTTATTGCCTATGTTGCACTTTAAACGAACATTGGGACTTTGGGCTGCGATAGCTTTGCTGCTTTCTGGCTGTGCTCAACCATTTAATCAATTACAGTCGGAACAAGCCGCTCAAGTTGAAATGCGGCTCGATGCGAGTGTAGATGTCTCTGATTGTGAGTGGAAAGGCGATGTAACGGGTTCTGAAGGGTATTGGTACACGTATTTATTCTTCAAGAATGATTCTTTAACGCAAGGTGCGGTCAATGGCATCAAAAATCACGCTGCTGCGCTAGGTGGCGATACCGTATTGCTTCTCAGCCCAGTCTATTTCAGCACCTCTGTAACCCTCTTTGGTAGCGCCTACCGCTGCAAAAAATAAAGCCGAAGCTTAGCTTCGGCTTTATTTTTCATTCTCATGCACAATGAGTATTCAAACCCTTTCGCAGCGGAGCGTTATACGCCCAACGTGGTTTCAATGTCGCCTTGGCGCTCAATGACCCACTGACTGTCAAAAGGTCCCCAGTCGGATAACTGGTAATAACCATCATTATGTCGACGCCCATCTTGAACAAACATGAGCTCAATGCCGATACCTGGTAGCGCCTTGATAACGTCTTGAATGGTACGGCGAGGCCACCCCGTTTTCTCGATTAGTTTTGGCACATTCGGTCTTTCAATGCTTTCAACAAGCAAGGCCAGATAGAGACGACGTGCAAAAACAGGACTCAGTTCCATTGACACCTCCTATTTATGTGCTTTTCCAATATATTGGATTTCCGCTTGGCCGTGTTGCGCTCGATCAAGTTCTTGCTCATCGCTCTAATTTCGAAATTCAAGAATTTGTAACCATAAGTGGCGATAAACAGAATAAAAACTGTGACCAGCGACAAGGTTTTGTTTAAAGCAGCACTTCTTGATAGGATGCTTAAACATAACCAAGTGTTTGACGCAAATTCACGTTTCAACGCGTTCAAAGCACGAAAACGAAAGTCAAAAGTTCAACGCCCATAAGGAAGTCATCATGGCCACTACGATGTTTGGTATTCCCAACTGTGACACGATAAAGAAAGCAAAAAAATGGCTTGAAGCCAACGAGTTAGAGTATCAATTTCACAACTATCGCAAAGACGGTATCAGCGAAGGCATGGTTCGCAACTTCTGTGAGCAGCTTGGTTGGGAACAAGTCGTAAACAAACGCGGCACGACTTACCGCCAACTCACTCAAGAGCAAAAGGACAGCTTAAACCAGGAGACGGCCATTGCTCTGTTAGTCGAGCACTCAGCGATGATCAAGCGCCCCATTCTCAACGTAGATGGCACTTTGCACATTGGATTTAAAGCGGAACAATACCAACAAGTATTTGGTGTTTAATTCAACCATCGCATCACACCCCTCATTAGCCTATTAGAAACAAGGATCCTCAAGGATGAATGACAGCCCAGTATTGGCACTAGCAAAAGATCTTATTAGCCGCCAATCCGTAACCCCAGAAGACGCCGACTGCCAGAAGGTCATGATTGAAAGATTAGAAAAGCTCGGTTTTGACATCGAAGTCATGGTGTTTGAAGACACCACCAACTTCTGGGCTCGTCGTGGTACTGAAGCGCCACTGTTTGCGTTTGCAGGCCACACTGACGTAGTGCCTGCTGGCAATCTCGACCACTGGCACACGCCTCCTTTTGAGCCAACTATTATTGATGGTCATCTGCACGGCCGCGGCGCAGCAGATATGAAAGGCTCATTGGCTTGTATGATTGTAGCGGTAGAGCGCTTTATCGAGAACCACCCGGACCACAGCGGCTCAATTGGCTTTTTGATTACCTCTGACGAAGAGGGGCCATTTATCAACGGGACAACACGTGTTGTCGATACATTAATGGCGCGCGATGAAAACATCGACATGTGTATTGTCGGTGAGCCATCCAGCACTCACAGCGTCGGTGATGTGGTTAAGAACGGTCGCCGTGGCTCCATCACGGGCGATTTGACCGTCAAGGGCACACAAGGCCACGTGGCTTACCCACATCTTGCCAATAACCCTGTTCACCAAGCACTTCCTGCACTGGCAGAGCTGGCAGCGACTAAGTGGGACGAAGGCAACGACTATTTCCCGCCAACTAGCTTCCAGATCCCGAATTTGCATAGCGGCACAGGTGCTAGCAACGTGATTCCTGGTGAGTTCAACGTTCAATTTAACTTCCGTTTTAGTACAGAGCTGACTGACGAAACCATTAAGAGCCGCGTCCACTCTACATTGGACTTACATGGCTTGGACTACGATCTAAAATGGACACTGAGCGGTCATCCATTCTTAACAGATAAGGGAAGCTTGCTTGATGCCGTTGTCAGTGCGGTTGAAGAAGTGAATCACCAGCAACCGGAGCTGTTAACGACGGGCGGCACCTCTGATGGTCGTTTCATCGCACGAATGGGCGCTCAAGTCGTGGAGCTGGGGCCCGTGAACGCCACAATCCATAAAGTGAATGAGTGTGTGAACGTCGCCGACCTTGAAAAGCTGACTGACATGTACGAACACACATTGATTAACTTATTCGCTAAATCCTAAGCTAAGGTTCTAAGTCGAGGTCTCTATGCAGATAACGCAGCTTGTTGGGCAGTCCGACGACGCTTTGGTTGACGTGACCATTGGCAGTAAATCATTTTTAGTGCATCCGCAGGTGCAAGCTGATTTGCTGGCATTGGTAGCGGCGGCCAAAGAAGCGGGGTTTGAGCTTTACTTGGCAAGCGGCTATCGATCGTTTGAGCGTCAGCTGGCAATTTGGAACAACAAAATGTCCGGTCATACGCCTATTTTGGATCAAAACAGTCACCCCATTGAGACCAAGAACATGAGTGACGCCGACAAAGTCCAAGCGATTTTGAAATGGAGTGCGCTGCCTGGCGCAAGCCGTCATCATTGGGGCACAGACTTTGATGTCTATGCGGGAAATTTGCTGCCCAACAACACCCGTTTGCAACTGGAGCCTTGGGAGTACTTGGAGGGTCATCAGCGTGAGTTTTTTCTTTGGCTCTCGGAGCAAGCGCCAATGCATGGGTTTTTCTTCCCTTATAGCAAAGACTTAGGCGGAGTGGCAATGGAACCTTGGCACATTAGTCATCACCAAACCAGCTCGGCGTGTCTAGCGCAGTTTTGTTGTCAGCAATGGCGACAAGTTTTGCAGCAATCGGATATTTTGGGACGTGAGGCGATACTTTCTGAACTCGATTCCATCTACAATCAATATGTGACCAACATAAACCGTTAAGAGCAGACAATGATTGAATGGCTATTTAACCCTTGGGTAATCATTATCGTGGTACTGGCCGTGGTAATTGGCAACATTGCCGCGCTCAAGTACACCGCGAATATGAAGTTTCAGCAAAGTGACAAGGTCAACTCACGCAAAAATCAGCTCGATCGTCTCAATGAGCTAGACAAACAAAAGTATGGCGACAAACCGAGTGACGAAAAGAACAAATCGTAGCAAGTGCGGCGGTATTGAGTCTCAAAGGCAGATTGAAAAGCGTATAAAAAAAGGACCGTTAAGGTCCTTTTTTCTTATGCCTGATTAAGGCTCTTTCTTTATCACTGTGGCGATGAGAGGCTCAAGTGAACGCAGTAAGTTCTCGGCTACAGGTTTGCCATCGCTGTCAGTCACATTGATCGACGTACGGTTACCCAAGTCACCAAACAGGAAGGTGTACTCGCCCGGCTCAAGGTCAATAGGCTTGAGACCTACTTCATTCCAGAATTCGTCATCTGGTGACGCGTATTTGGCTTTCGCTGTACCTTGAGACTGGTTACGCTCTTCAATGGTAAAGCCCATTTTCGGTAATAGCGTTGGAAGCTCTTGCCACAAGACATTGTATGGCGTACGTGCAATGATGACCGGCAAGCCACTGCGGTCTGTACCCATGCTGATTGGGATAGATTTCACCAACTCTTGAGCACGAAGCGCCGCTTCTTCACGAAGGTCGCGATCATAACGCGCTGTGACTAAGTTCGTCATCAAGGTGTTGTAACGTTCTTCATTCACGCGAGTGACAGGTTTCACTGTGCCACCTTCGCGCCAATCGATCAGCTTCATTTTAAAGCCATAACGGTTGTTAGCTTCAAAACGAGTAATTTCGTAGCGGCTACCAATTTCAACGTCTTCGTCTTCCGATACCCAGGTTACCCAGTCGGTCTCGATACTGTCGTTGGTCTCATTAACGGCCTGAACATTGATTTCGGCTAGCATGGTTTTCACCGTTGCCCAAACCTTATCCATTTCTTCTTGTTGAAGCAGCCACAAGGTTACCTCTGAGCCCTGTCTTTCCACACGTGCGCCAGGGATCAGTTCTAATACCTGTTGCGGTGGACGAATATCTACTTCACGACCAATTCCGCCGGAAAAGTCACCTTGAGGGATCTCATAATTAGGGTAGAACTGGGGCGTCGCGCCTTCCGGTAATGTCCAGTTTTTAAGACCTGGCGCATCAAGGTAATTGAAGTCATCTTTGGCTTCACGACGGGTTTTCGGATCACTTGAGCACGCGGCTAAAACAATAACAGCTAACGTTGAGACCGCTAGCTGACGTGAAAATTTCATTGATACTCCCTTATATAAGAGGAGCTCTACGCTCCTCTTATTCATTCAATTTAGTAAATGCAGGCTTCTGTTAGTGCTTTCGCCACAATTGGCTTAGCACTTTCAGACAACTCTGTCATTGGCAGTCTCAGGTCACCATTTGCGATGAGACCCATTTTGTGCGCCGCCCACTTAACTGGGATCGGGCTTGATTCGACAAACAAGTTTTTGTGCAGTGTCATCAGGCGCTCATTGATAAGTCTAGCTTCTTCAAAATTACCTTCTAATGCTAGATGCATCATGTTGGCCATGTCAGCCGCTGCAATATTGTTGGTCACAGAGATAACGCCTTTACCACCCAGTTGAACAAAATCAAGGCCAGTCGCGTCATCACCACTTAGTAAGATAAAGTCTTCGCCACAAAGTTCACGATGAATCTTCACTCGAGACAGATCACCCGTCGCATCTTTCAAAGCAACGATGTTTGAAATCTCTGCCAAACGCGCAACGGTTTCTGGCTGCATATCCACACCAGTACGACCTGGTACATTATAAAGAATCTGTGGAATGTCTGTTTCTTCAGAAATCGCTTTGTAGTGCTGATACAAACCTTCTTGTGTCGGTTTGTTGTAATAAGGAGTCACACTCAAGCAACCTGCAATGCCGACATTGTTAAATAGACGGCTAAACGTAATCGCTTCATGAGTGGCATTGGCACCAGTGCCAGCAATAATTGGTAAGCGGCCATCAGCGAACTCAACCGTTTTCGCGACGACTTTTACATGTTCTTCAACCGTTAATGTTGCCGATTCCCCGGTTGTACCAACAGCAACAATGCCATCCGTACCCGCAGCAATATGATACTCGACCAGTTTTCGTAAACTAACAAAATCGACTTCGCCATCGGTGGTAAGAGGGGTTATAAGCGCAACAATACTTCCTGAAAACATGGTGATCTCCCTAAATTGATACTTACTGCATGGTACTGTAATGCTATTGATAAACACAAGAGCTGAAAAACAGATCCCATCAAGAAGTGGATGAATAATGTCAGATTTCAGATATGAGGCACGTGTAAGATGCGCTATTTCGCGTAAAAGGTGTCAGTGACGAGTTAATTTTTCTGTTGTTATATGACGTTGCCATGTAAGCCCATGTTGACGTCAGCGATGGATGATTTGCGAGAATCGGTTACATCAATCACAAGAGCTTTGGTAATAGCTATGCTACCATATAGCCAACAAGGAACTTAGAGTGACACTATGAATCAGTATTTAGTGATTACCGCAGTTGGCACTGACCGACCAGGGATCTGTAACGAAATCGTCCACCTCGTTGCCAACGCAGGTTGTAATATCATCGATAGTCGCATCGCCATGTTCGGCAATGAGTTTACGCTCATCATGCTGATATCAGGCAATCCAAGCTACATCACTCGCGTAGAAACCACCCTACCGCTTTTAGGTCAAGAACATGATCTGATCACCATGATGAAGCGTACCTCCAAGCACGACGCCATTCCAAATCAATACACTGTGGAAGTGTTTATTGAGTCAGAGGATCGCGTTGGATTGACCGAAGAATTTACTCAGTTCTTTGCCGATAAGAACATTGGTCTTGCTTCGCTGAGCGCGCAAACCATTGTCAAAGAAAGGGCGGGAACCGACGTTGATCAATTTCAATTAGCATTAAGTGCCAACGTTGAAGAAAACTGCAATCTTATGCAGCTTCAAGAAGAGTTTGAGGCACTGTGCAATCAGCTGTCTGTTAAAGGTTCGCTTAACTTTATCAGCGGCAGCCACTAAAAATAACAATACAATCTGTAAAGAACACAATCTTCAAAGGAAACTCAATGAACACATTGATTGCGGGCACCCCAGCCCCACAATTTTCACTGCTCGACCAAGATGGTAACACGGTAACTCTGGCGGATTTTAAAGGTAAAAAAGTCCTATTTTACTTTTACCCAAAAGCAATGACACCAGGTTGTACAGTGCAAGCGCAAGGCCTTCGCGATACGAAAGCTGAGCTAGACGCTCACAACGTAGTCGTACTAGGCGTGAGCATCGATCCTGTTAAGCGTTTGGGTAAGTTTATTGAACGTGACCAACTTAACTTCACACTATTGTCAGACGAAGACCACGCTGTTGCAGAACAGTTTGGTGTGTGGGGCGAGAAAAAGTTCATGGGCAAAGTCTATGATGGTCTGCACCGCATCAGCTTTTTGATCAACGAAGAAGGTGTGATTGAACACGTGTTCAACAAGTTCAAAACCAAGACTCACCACGAAGTCGTGTTGGATTACTTGAACGGCTAAGCCTTCAATAAAATTGGGTTATAGAAAAGCCGCTCTTTTGAGCGGCTTTTTACTATGAATGCTACTTGCTTCTATGTGGCGGGCTGTGTTGGATCATCATGACTTGGCAGTGCATTCCATACCGCTTTCACAAGCGTTGCCAACGGTATCGCAAAGAACACGCCCCAAAAGCCCCACAGACCTCCAAATACCAACACGGCAACGATGATCGCCACTGGGTGCAGGTTTACGGCCTCTGAGAACAATATCGGCACCAACACGTTTCCGTCTAGCGCCTGAATGATGCCGTAAGCCACCAACAGCCAGTAAAATTGTGGTGTTAATCCCCACTGGAATAAACCAACGATCGCCACCGGCACCGTGACAGCAGCCGCACCAATATATGGGATAAGCACTGAGAAGCCGACAAGTACAGCCAGCAGTACGGCATAGCGCAAATCTAGCACCGCAAAGGTGATGTAACTGACTGTACCTACAATGATGATTTCCAGCACTTTACCGCGAATGTAGTTGGAGATTTGTTGGTTCATCTCAATCCACACTTTATTCGCTAAACGGCGGTTTCTTGGCAGCACGCCGCTCGCCATATCCACCATCTCTTCTTTGTCTTTCAATAAGAAGAACACCAGTAGCGGCACTAAAATCAAATACACCGCAAGCGCTGCTAAGCTGACTAAAGACGCCAATGAACCTTTCACTACGTTCTCACCAAGCAGCAACACTTTATCTTTAACGTTACTGATGATGGTCTCGACGATATGCACCTCAGCGAGGTCTGGATAGCGCTCTGGGATAGACGCCACAAACTGCTGCAACCCGCTGTACATGTTAGGGATATCATTGAGAAGGTTGCCGATCTGATTCCATATGGTAGGCACCAAACCAAAAATAGCCATCAACATCAAACCTATAAACACGAGAATCACGGTTATCACAGCAACAGTACGTGGTAATCCGAGCTTTCTTAGCTGACTTACTGGCCATTCGAGTAAGTAAGCCAACACAATCGCCACAAGCAGTGGTGCAATCAAATTGCCAAAGAAGTAAATGGTGATAAAACCAAATAGCAAAATAACCACCAGACTGACCGCATCTGGATCTGAAAAACGTCGCTTATACCAACGACGGACCATTTCTAGCATTCGCTATCCTTCTTATTAACTATCGTCATTACGGTAATCTCATCCTGCTGCTGGCACTGCACGTCGGCGTTATGCTTGGCCAGATAGTTACTGCA
Organism: Vibrio sp. 10N; assembly: GCF_036245475.1. NCBI lineage: Bacteria > Pseudomonadati > Pseudomonadota > Gammaproteobacteria > Vibrionales > Vibrionaceae > Vibrio > Vibrio sp. 10N. Next base: position 2,652,358 of record NZ_BTPM01000001.1, read on the forward strand.
ATCGCGAACCGACTGACTATCGATGATTCGAACCTTAAGTGTCTGGTTGGAGCCTAGTGCTTTGTATGCCCGCTTAACCAAAAGCAGCGACATAGGACAACGCTCTTGTTCTAAATTGAGTTCAATGTGCGTCATCAGCTTGTTTTCACTCATCATCGTGCTCGCGCAGTCTGTGATTTACCTTCAATGGGTCTATTGTAAAGACTTTTTCAGGCATCCCCAACCTGTATGTGTTACAGAACGCCAATTACCTCGACAATGTATCACCAGCAAACAATAACTAAAGTCTATCTTTGTCACGGATAAGTCCTTTTCTAACGTCTATCCGTATGCAAAAATGTTGCCCTAGAGGATAAGGTAGGAAACCCAACGTCAGTTTTGTGGTCATACTTACCAACTATAAAGGAGTTACCTCACCAGCATGTTGAAACGTACCCGTTCGTTGGTTTGCTTATGTATTGCAGCCACATTATCTACTCCCCAAGTGTCGTTCGCCGAGATGGATCTCCCCGAGATTGGCACGGCTGCGGGTGCAACCCTAACCATAGATCAAGAGCTTATCTATGGCGATGCGTACATGCGGATGATTCGCGCCAGTTCACCGATCATTAACGATCCCGTTCTCAATGAGTACATCGATTCGGTAGGACATCGTCTTGTTTCCAGCGCGAACGATGTAAAAACGCCGTTCACTTTCTTCATGATCCGCGATCGTAACATCAACGCATTTGCCTTCTTTGGTGGTTACGTCGCACTTCACTCGGGACTGTTCTTGCATGCTCATTCGGAAAGTGAGCTTGCCTCAGTTATTGCGCACGAAATTGCGCACGTAACACAGCGCCACTTAGCACGTCGAATGGAAGACGAAGCTCGCCGTTCTCCGGCAACCGTTGCCGCACTGGTGGGCTCACTATTGCTTGCCATTGCTGCGCCTCAAGCGGGTATGGCGGCACTAACGGCGACGACAGCAGGCTCGATGCAGGCGTCAATTAACTACACCCGAAGTAACGAGAAAGAGGCAGACCGCTTTGGTATTGCAACATTGGCGCGCGCTCAATTTGATGTCAACGATATGCCTCGCTTTTTCGGTCGTCTTGCGGATGAATACCGATATGCCAGTAAACCGCCACCAATGCTGCTGACTCACCCATTGCCAGAAGACCGTATCACCGATACTCGTGAGCGAGCACAGGCCTATCCACCGCTGCGCGTGCAGCCATCAATCAGTTACCATTTGGCAAGAGCACGTATCGTCGCTCGTCATGCCGGTATCAAATCTGATGCGGCGATGGACTGGTTCCAGCGAACCGCCAAGAAAGCACCAGCAAAAATTCAGAACTCATTTGAATATGGTAAAGCGCTGGTGTATCTCGATACCAATCAGCTAGACAAAGCGGAAGCGATCCTCAACAAATTGCTCGACCATGATCCGAATAACAACTTCTATCTTGATGCGGCCTCAGATCTTTACATCGCGAAAAAGCAACCACAAAAATCAGTCAAACTGATGGAAAGTGCGCTCAAGGTGAAACCGAATAATGCGGTTATCACTATCAACTACGCCAATGCGCTACTTGAGAGTGACAAAACGGATGAGGCTATCAAGGTACTGCAGCGCTTTACCCACGATAGACCAAAAGACACCAACGGCTGGCACTTACTCTCTGAGGCTAACATTAAGCAGGGTAACAGTGCGGAAGACTTGGCCGCACGCGCTGAACTTATGGCGCTTAACGCTCAATGGGACAAATCAATTCAGCTCTACTCGCAAGCCAGTCAACTTGCCGAGCTAGGAAGTTTAAAACAAGCACGCTATGACGCGCGTATCGACCAGTTACTGGTCGAGCGTGAACGATTCATGGCCTTACAATAAAAGAGAAAGGAACCCTTATGTCAGTCACGATTTTTCATAACCCTCGCTGCTCGAAAAGCCGTCAAACCCTCTCATTGCTAGAAGAAAAAGGCATCGAGCCAGAGGTAGTAAAGTACCTAGACACACCACCGACTGTCGACAAACTAAAGCAGTTGTTTAAGCAGCTTGAGCTTGAAAGCGTACGTGCAATGATGCGTACCAAAGAAGACATCTACAAGCAGCTTAACCTTTCAGATCCTACCTTGACTGATGACCAGTTATTTCAAGCTATGTTTGAGAACCCTAAACTGATTGAACGCCCAATCGTGGTGACTAATGGCAAAGCCAGACATGGCCGCCCACCAGAGCAAGTGCTTGAGATCTTATAATGTCTTGCCAACTATTGGTGTTGTACTACAGCCGCCATGGAAGTACCCAGCGGCTGGCTCGAGCCATCGCTCGTGGCATTGAGTCTGTAGAGGGCTGCGAAGCATTGCTTAGAACCGTGCCGGAATTGGAAGGTGGGCGCGACATACAGAGCGATGCTATTGCCACCCAAGCGGAACTGAAAGCTTGCGATGGATTAGCCATGGGAAGCCCTGTTTGGTTTGGCAATATGGCCGCCCCACTAAAGCATTTTTGGGACCAAACTACCTCACTTTGGCTTAGTGGCAGCCTCATCGATAAACCGGCTTGCGTATTCACCTCATCGTCATCAATGCACGGCGGACAGGAAAGTACAGCCATGAGTATGATGCTCCCCTTGATGCACCATGGCATGATGCTGATGGGCATCCCTTACAGCGAACCTAAGCTGCACTCTACCACCAGCGGTGGCACACCTTATGGCGCTTCTCATGTCGCTAATAGCAGCGTACAGCTGAGTGATGACGAGTATGCGTTGGCGGTAGCACTTGGCCAAAGGTTGGCGACAACCGCTCGCAAACTCAAGAATGCCAGTTAAACAAAACTCAGTATCAAGGACTAGGTACACGCGATGAGCATTAAATCCTTAATCAATACCAAAAACATGCGAGCTTTCGCTCTCACCGCTAACTTTGCCCTGCTCTGCTGGGTTGGTTTATGGCATGGCTATTTATCCCCTCATCCACACATTAACCCCTATGCACTTACCGTCGCATGGTTAATACCATTGTTATTGCCTTTACCGGGCATTTTGGCAGGTAAGCCTTACACACACGCATGGGCAAACTTTGTGTTAATGCTGTACTTTCTGCATGCCCTAACTCTGCTATACGCCGATGAAGGTGAACGCTGGCTGGCACTGGTTGAGTTACTGCTGACAAGTTCCGCCTTTGTGGGTAATACCATCTATGCTCGACTCAAAGGCAAAGACATGGGATTAAAACTGCCAAGATTGTCATCGGTAGAAAAGCAAGAGCGTGAGCGCTACGGAAAGGACTAGAGCGTTTCAAAAAGCGAAGCGATAGAGACAAAAAAGGAGGCATTACGCCTCCTTTTTTAGGTGATAACTGTGCGCCATCGTTCCTGATTAGTACAGCCACTCAAAACTGAGTTCAGGTCGCACCGGCTTTCCCATCGCAGCAATACCATCAACGACAAGCTCATCGGTCGGTGCTGGGTCAGCAGAGAGCGCATTCGCACCTTGCGTATCAGTCACATCTTGTACTTGCTCAGCGGCGTTCGAGTTTTCTGCATCTGTCGGGAACACTTGACTATCTTGCTCTGGAGTTTCCACAGGCACTGACTCGAGCTTTTTAACCAAACCCAGTTTAAGCACTTCTTCTTCAAAGGCCTCTAGTGAGCCCAATAGAGAAACGCGCATCGTCACTACGTCACCACTCACTTCAGCCACATCGACTTTAGCGGTTGACGCTAAGCGACCTAACGCGCGCTCTAGAGTAAAGAAAGCATCGGCACTGCTCATTCGTGAGAACGACACCGACACCATACCAGCACTCTCACCTAGAGTTGTGGCCACATTTTGTGACGCATAATAATCGCTGATTTCATCAATCGCGCTGGCAATAGCCAGTTCTCCAGACGTTGAACCAGTGACTGGCGCGAGGGTATTTTTACCCAGTTTATCTGGCGTTTGATCGTACAGTGTGTAACGAAGATTGTTACCTTGCTTACGAATCACCGCGATCGCGTCCACTGGGTAGCGTGTCGTTGCCTGTGCTATTGGCCCAACAAACCCGCCCCAAAGGTCAGTCGTTTGGATACCTGTGATATCGTCAAAGTCTCCAATTGGGAACGTGATCGGCAGTCCACGTCGATTGGCTTCTTTCTTCAACTGGCTGGCGCTTTGTGAGTTGCTGTGCTCCCAAACAATCGTGCGATCATAGCCACTGTCTTCTACCAACCACACCATCACGTTTTTGCGATCAACAGGCCAAGATGACAGGTCCGCTTGAGTCAATAGTGTCGTAATTTGCTGACTGTTGAAGCTCAAACGCATCGCCTGCTCACCATCCACTTGGGTGTAGCCAAGCTGTGTGATGTATTGTGAACTCTTGCCTAACGCTTTTTTGACCACAGGATTAGACGCTGCATTACTGTCGCCGCTGGCCTTGATCAATACTTCTAACATGCCCTTTTGGCGTGCCAGTTCATCGGCATTCGGTTGTTGGGAATCCACCACAACTTCCGTCGAGTAGATATCAACTTTTGTCAACGCATATGCTGGCAAAGCACACGCGGCAGCCAACAACCAAGCTAAATAACGCATAAGCATCCTAAATTACAAATAGATAAGCCGAAATGATAAGCAAGTATGCGTTTTGGAGCAAGCTCACTGATTCAAGGTTTGGTCAATAAGTTGATTTACTCCCTCGCATCTGTGGATCAAATAGTAACTCGCTCGAGCTATTGAGATTTAGCCAACAAAAACAGCGTTCTCTTTAACTAGATCATTAAGTAAACGATTACAAAGTGCTAGAATCCCATCCGTTTTGCTTAACTCCTTTTGACTTGCTTGGAAAATCATTATGAAAACGATCTTACAAGGCTCGCAAATGCTATTTGTGGCATTTGGCTCCTTGGTACTCGTACCCCTTTTAACTGGCCTTGATCCTAACGTAGCATTGTTTGGTGCAGGTGTCGGCACCTTACTGTTTCAATTGGTAACACGCCGCAGTGTGCCTATCTTCCTAGCCTCTTCGTTCGCCTTCATTGCACCTATTATGTTTGGCGTCCAAACATGGGGTATCGGTGCAACCATGGGCGGCCTAATGGCTGCGGGTGTCGTTTATGTGCTTATGGGTGCCTTAATTAAAGTGAAAGGCGTCGAAGTAATCCACAAACTTCTGCCACCAGTGGTCGTAGGGCCAGTGATCATGGTGATCGGTCTTGGCCTAGCACCTGTCGCGGTAAATATGGCGCTTGGTAAAACGGGTGACGGTGCCGTACAGCTTATCGATGGCAATGCAGCACTTTGGATCTCCGCGATTTCTCTGCTTGTTACAGTTGGCGTAAGTGTATTCGCCAAGGGTTTCTTAAAGCTATTACCTATCGTAAGTGGCATTTTAGCGGGCTACGTGACCAGTCTGTTCTATGGCGTTGTTGACTTCACCCCTGTGGTTGAAGCTTCTTGGCTATCGCTGCCAAACTTCACTGCGCCAGAGTTTAACATCAACGCAATCTTGTTCATGCTGCCAGTGGCTATTGCGCCAGCCGTTGAACACGTCGGCGATATGCTGGCTATTTCAAACGTAACCGGTAAAGACTATCTGAAGAAGCCGGGTCTACACCGCACTATCGCGGGTGACGGGGTGGCAACAATTGCAGCTTCTATGGTGGGCGCGCCGCCAAACACAACCTACAGTGAGGTAACCGGGGCAGTAATGCTAACTAAAGCGTTTAATCCTGTGATCATGACGTGGGCAGCGGTGACGGCTATCGTACTGGCGCTTGTGGGTAAACTTGGTGCTATCTTACAAACTATCCCAGTGCCCGTGATGGGCGGTATCATGATTCTGCTGTTTGGCTCTATCGCGACGGTTGGTCTTAATACACTGATCAAAAACAATGTCGACCTGCACAAATCTCGTAATCTAGTGATCGTCGCTATCACGCTGGTATTTGGTATTGGCGGCATGGCATTTGGTATTGGTGACTTTAGCCTTCAAGGCGTGAGCCTGTGTGGTATCGTTGCGATTCTCCTTAACCAGATCTTGCCGGATGACCTAGGTGAGAACAAGGTAGTAGACAACGCTCAGATGGAAGACTAATTCCTACGGAAACAAAAAAGGCTGACCAGTGGTCAGCCTTCAGATTGCTGACGAACCCCGCTTTTTCAAGCGGGGTTCTTTTTTCGGAGCGGCCGTAGGCCGCGATCGCGATATTTTTTGTTAGATAGCGTTCTGAAGTGAGTAAGGCTTAAATCGGCATACAGAGGCTAGTATTTGACTTATTTCTGCCTTATTTAGGCCCATTTTTCGCAGATAGCTCACCACCAACGCTATCTTCTTGATGTTTTGAGCGGCAGCGGCTAACCAACATTGCATTTGCACTTTTGCGAGACCGCGGTAGCGCGCGTAACGGTGGCCATGGTGTTGTTTTGCATCGGCGAAGCTTCGTTCTACTGTTTCACTTCGCCTCCGATACGTCTTCTTTCCGTAGCTAGAGAGTCGCATTTGATTGGCTCGCTCCACCGTCTCACTATAAAGGTGACGCGTTATGACCTTCTGCATATTTTCACTCTTAGTACAGTCGTCCCGAACGGGGCAAAACGCACATTGTTTCGGGTCTGAAGCGTATGAGCGATAGCCTGCGCGTGTTGTGGTTTTATAGATAAGTTCTTGCCCTTCTGGACAGCGATAGGTATCGGTCTCTTTTTGGTATTTGAAGTCTTTCTTCTTAAATTTGTTCTTAGTTCTTGATGGGCGGCGATACCCGAACACACCTAATATACTGCGGCGCTCGAGTGATTCAGCAACAGGCGCAGTGAAGTAACCTGCATCGATACCAACTGCGATAGGATTGAGGTTGAACTGCTCTAGTGTGTGATCGAGACGACGGATATAGGGCTGTGAGTCATTCACATTCCCCGGTGTTGCGTATGTGTCTACGATGATACCGTGCTTACCATCCACGGTTCGGTGGTCAAGATAGAAGAAGCCTTGAGGCTTATTGTCTCGTGTCATAAAGCCACTTTCAGGGTCGGTGGTGCTGACTTTAGTGTTTTTGACGTCTGTCTTTGGTGGCGTCTCTTTGAATGGATTTTTACCTTCAGATTCTCGGTCTGCAGCCACATCTTCATTCAGCATATCAAGATAAGCGCCTGCACTAACTGGACGCAGACGATTCATGTGCTTGTTCTTGTTAGCATTGGCTTTAAGGTGTGTACTGTCAGTGAAGAGCTCCTGTCCTGCGACTAAGCCTTTCTCCATCGCTTGAAGCACTATGTTGTTGAAGATGCGCTCAAAGACGTCAGTACCATTGAAGCGTCGAATTCGGTTCTGGCTTAACGTCGAAGCATGGATAACTTTTTCGGTCAGTGACATTCGTAAGAACCAACGATAAGCGACGTTCACTTCAATTTCTTTGACCAGTTGGCGCTCACTTTTGATGCCGAATAGGTAGCCAAGCAGAATGATTTTGAATAAACGCACAGGGTCTACGGGTGGGCGGCCATTATCTTTGCAGTATAGATGTGCCACTTCGTCTCTGATGAACTCGAAGTCGATGGCATTATCAATTTTACGAACGAGATGATTCTGTGGAACGAGCTGTTCCATGGTTACCATTTCGAGTTCGTATTGCTGAGGAGAAGGTTTTTGAAGCATATCGGAGTATCCATATTTCGATACTCCTATTAGATCAAAGGTCTAGCTTGAAAGCTAGACCTTTGTCAGCAGTCTGAAGGCTGACCAGTGGTCAGCCTTTTTGCTATTTAAGCATCGGGTCTTATAGAGTACCGAAGATCTTGTCACCTGCATCACCTAGACCAGGTACGATGTAGCCTTTGTCGTTTAGGCACTCATCGATTGCTGCTGTGTAAAGCTCTACATCAGGGTGCGCTTTTTCTAGTGCTTCAATGCCTTCTGGTGCAGAAACCAATACCAACACTTTGATGTGCTTACAGCCTTTCTCTTTAAGAAGATCGATAGTCGCGATCATTGAGCCGCCTGTAGCTAGCATTGGGTCAACCACTAGTGCAATACGCTCATCAATGTTTGACGCAAGCTTGTTAAAGTATGGCACTGGCTCAAGCGTTTCTTCGTCACGATAGATACCAACGACACTGATACGCGCACTAGGCATGTGCTCAAGAACACCGTCCATCATACCAAGACCTGCACGCAGGATTGGCACTACTGTCACTTTCTTACCTTTGATTTGGTCAACTTCAACTGGACCGTTCCAACCTTCGATCGTCACTTTCTCAGTTTCAAAGTCTGCAGTCGCTTCATACGTTAGCAAGCTACCCACTTCGGTCGCTAGTTCGCGGAAACGCTTCGTGCTGATGTCCCCTTCACGCATCAACCCCAATTTATGTTTTACTAGGGGGTGTTTAACTTCAACAACTTTCATGTCCAACTCCGGCAAAATTTCACAAAACCTGCAAATTATACATGGTTTCTTTGACTATTTCAGTTAGCAACACGGTTAAAATGGTATTTATACGCAATAAAATGTCACAACAGGCTGTAAATCAATGGATTGATGCTTCGAGAAAATAGTTTGTATTTTCTTACGCAAACGTTTTCCTTTTTGGATAAACCCCTGTTAGAATAGCGCCGCTTTCACATCCATTTATTTTTCGAGGACTGTCCCGTGAGCGGAAACAACACTTCCCTAAGCTATAAAGACGCTGGTGTAGATATTGATGCTGGTAACGCATTAGTTGACCGTATTAAAGGCGCGGTTAAGCGCACTCGTCGCCCTGAAGTAATGGGAGGCATCGGTGGATTTGGTGCTTTATGTGAGTTGCCAACAAAATACAAACACCCAGTATTGGTATCTGGTACAGACGGTGTTGGTACTAAGCTACGCCTAGCCCTAGACATGAACAAGCACGACACCATCGGTATCGACCTTGTTGCGATGTGTGTGAACGACCTTATCGTTCAAGGTGCTGAGCCACTATTCTTCCTTGACTACTATGCGACAGGCAAACTTGATGTTGATACTGCAGCAGACGTGGTATCTGGTATTGCTGAAGGCTGTATCCAAGCAGGCTGTTCATTGATTGGTGGTGAAACAGCTGAAATGCCAGGCATGTACGAAGGTGAAGACTACGATGTGGCTGGTTTCTGCGTTGGTGTAGTTGAAAAAGATGACGTGATTGACGGTTCAAAAGTAGCCGCTGGTGACGCACTTATTGCCGTAGGCTCAAGCGGTCCACATTCAAACGGCTACTCTCTTATCCGTAAGATCCTAGAAGTGTCTGGTGCAGATAAGAACGAAAAACTAGGTGAACGCACTATCGGTGAACACCTACTTGAACCAACTAAAATTTATATCAAATCAGCTCTGAAAATGATCGCTGAACACGATATCCACGCTATCTCTCATATCACTGGCGGCGGCTTCTGGGAAAACATCCCACGCGTATTGCCAGAAGGCACAAAAGCCGTTATCGACGGTAACAGCTGGGAATGGCCTGCTATCTTCAACTGGCTACAAGAGAAAGGCAACGTTGATACATTTGAAATGTACCGTACTTTCAACTGTGGTGTAGGTCTAATCGTTGCTCTGCCTAAAGGTCAAGCAGATGCAGCCGTTGAGCTTCTTAACGCTGAAGGCGAGAACGCATGGGTAATTGGTGAGATCGCGACTGCAGAAGCTGGTGAAGAGCAAGTAGAGATCAATTAATTTCATGAAGAATATCGTTGTTTTAGTTTCAGGGAATGGTACTAACTTGCAGGCGATTATTGATGCCTGCGAGTCGACTATCACAAATGCGAAAGTGCGTGCTGTTTTCTCTAACAAAGAATCTGCATTTGCATTGGAACGTGCTCGTAATGCTGGCGCCGAGGCGGAGTTTCTCGATCCAAAGCTAAGCGAAACACGTGAAGCATTTGATGCCGAGTTGATGCGCCGAATTGACGTTCACAAACCAGACCTATTGGTGCTAGCGGGCTATATGCGCATTCTTAGTGGTGAATTTGTTCGCCACTACATGGGACGAATGATTAACATTCACCCATCGCTATTGCCTAAGTACCCTGGATTGAATACGCACCAACGCGCCATCGAGAACTGCGATGAGCACCACGGCACAAGCATCCATTTCGTTACTGAAAAACTGGATGGTGGCCCGATTGTTCTGCAAGCAAAAGTCCCTATATTCGATGACGACACTGTCGAGACACTCGAACAACGAGTTCAGAGCCAAGAGCATAAGATCTATCCATTGGTCGTTAAATGGTTTGTTGAAGAGCGCTTGGTTATGGATGGCAGCAAAGCCCTTTTAGATGGCATTGCTCTGGGACCACAAGGTTACGCTGACAAGTAGCGAAACCATCTGGCTTTCCGTCATGAAAAAATCAAAAAAAGCGAGTGATGCCTGTCACTCGCTTTTTTCTGTCTTAACATCCTTTCACTGCGATCACAGTGGCTCGGTAGGGGCCTGGCTTTTTGGCTTCGCCTCAGCAAACGCAACATCTGCTAGCTCATCCACATTACTGGCAACCAGCTCACCAAAATGAAATAGGTTATACTCACCCGGCTTCATTCGATGCCATGTTTCGTTACCCGTTAACGGCTGTGTGGCGACGACTGAAACTACATCGTTGGGTGTCGTTTCCTCTTGGAAGTTGATGGTGACATCTTCATCCAACAAGCTCGCTTTGCCAAATGGCGCTTTACGCGTAATCCAGTAAAGATGGTTGGTGCAATACGTCATCACATATTCACCATCACTGAGCAGCATGTTATAGACGCCCAGCTCTCTTAACTCATCACAGCATTCTGCAACATAGGCAAACATCGCCTCCATGTCCTGTGGCGGCTCAGGAAAACGCTGTTCCAATTGTTTCAGCAACCAGCAAAATGACAGCTCACTGTCTGTCTCACCGACAGGTCGAAAGTGCCCGGTATCGAGCGTTTGGTAGTCACTGAGCTGGCCATTGTGAGCAAAGGTCCAGTAGCGCCCCCATAGCTCACGAGTGAACGGGTGCGTATTTTCCAAATTCACTTGGCCACGATTGGCTTGTCGAATATGGCTAACGACTGCCCTACTCTTGATAGGGTAGCTTTGGACCAGCTCCGCTATCTTGGAGTCACAACTCGGCTGCGGATCTTTAAAGGTACGAAAACCTTTCCCTTCATAAAAGGTGATCCCCCAGCCGTCTTTATGTGGCCCTGTGTTACCACCACGCTGAATAAGGCCAGTAAAACTAAAACAAATATCTGTTGGCACATTGGCGCTCATGCCAAGCAATTCACACATTGAGTTCCCTACTCTTTCTGTTCCTGTTTATCATCGCAGTAGCTCAATGCTACTCCATCTCTTTTTCAACCAACTGGATGATGATGTGGATGATCTTAATATGTATTTCTTGAATGCGGTCTGCGTAACCAAAGTGTGGCACACGAATTTCAATATCCGCTAACCCCGCCATTTTGCCGCCGTCTTTGCCTGTCAATGCGATGGTTTTCATACCCTTAGCCTTCGCAGCATCAATCGCCTTAAGGATATTGCCCGAATTGCCCGACGTCGACAGACCAAATAACACATCACCACGACGGCCTACAGCTTCTACGTAACGAGAAAAGACAAAGTCGTAACCAAAGTCGTTACTCACACAAGAAAGGTGACTTGGGTCAGAGATGGCAATCCCTGCATAACCTGGACGATTTTCACGATAACGGCCAGTGAGCTCTTCAGCAAAGTGCATCGCATCACAATGAGAACCACCATTGCCACAAGACAGTACTTTACCCTCTTGCTTAAACGAGTCTGCGATCATCTTTGCTGCAGCTTCAATCTGAGCAATGTTGTGATCGTCACTTAAGAATTTATTCAGTACTTCAGCAGCTTCTGTTAGCTCATTTCTAATCAAGTCTTGGTACATAGCGTTGTTCTCTTTGTTTTCTCGCCATAAGTAAGCGATGGCTGTTAATTCTGAGTTTACCTATAAACCGTCAACTCTGTCGATAGATGGCGCACGACTGCGGCACCAATTTCATCATTAATCCACTGCAAATTGACAGTGACTGAGCAAAGTGCTGCCTAAGCCGCTTATTTTGCAATCAACTAGAGCAATTACTTGACAGATTTTACATCTGTGCAATATTTTAATTACAATTATTTACTGGTACGACCTCTTACCTTACACGTAACACTAAGAGTCACTGCCGCGACATACTGACCAAAACAACAATAAGTACCCAGATAAAGGAACCATCATGGACATCTTGCTCTCTCTCGTCGCCTTATTCGGCGCTATTGGTATTAGCTTTTATCAACGAGCGTCACTGGCAAAATCCCTTTTATTTATCACCTCTGCCATGGTGCTCGGCACACTGCTTGGTGTGTTTGGTGCCATCACATGGGCGTTCTACGTCGCCACCCTTGCCGTATTGTGCGTTCCGGCGATTCGACAATCACTCGTCTCAGCCAAAGCGCTCGCGGTATTTAAAAAAGTCCTCCCAGCCATGTCACAAACCGAGAAAGAAGCACTTGATGCCGGTACCGTATGGTGGGAAGCAGAACTGTTTAAAGGCAAACCCGATTGGCAAAAGCTACAAAACATCACACCATCTAAGCTCACTGACGAAGAGCAGGCTTTCTTAGACGGCCCAGTTAACGAAGTGTGCGCAATGATCAATGACTACCAAATTACGCACGAACTAGCAGACTTACCACCGGAGATCTGGCAGTACCTGAAAGACAACAAGTTTTTCGCCATGATCATCAAAAAACAGTACGGCGGACTTGAGTTCTCTGCTTATGCTCAATCTTGTGTACTGCAAAAGCTATGTGGTGTTTCCAGCGTGGTATCCTCGACTGTCGGCGTGCCAAACTCATTAGGCCCAGGCGAGCTTTTGCAACACTACGGTACGGAAGAGCAAAAAGACTACTACTTGCCAAGACTCGCTACCGGTAAAGAAATCCCTTGTTTTGCTCTTACTAGCCCAGAAGCAGGCTCCGATGCAGGCTCTATTCCTGATTTTGGTGTGGTATGTAAGGGTCAATTTGAAGGCAAAGAAGTTCTAGGCATGAAGCTGACGTGGAATAAGCGTTATATCACGCTTGCGCCCGTTGCAACCGTGCTGGGTCTTGCGTTCAAACTAAGAGACCCTGATGGCCTATTGGGCGACAAAGAAGATCTGGGCATCACCTGTGCGCTGATCCCAACACACCTAAAAGGAGTGGAAATCGGTAACCGTCACTTCCCATTGAATGTACCATTCCAGAACGGTCCAACGCGCGCTAACGAACTGTTTGTACCGATCGATTTCATTATTGGTGGCCAGAAAATGGCCGGGCAAGGCTGGCGTATGTTGGTAGAATGTTTGTCTGTTGGTCGTGGTATCACCCTACCGTCAAGCTCAACGGGCGGCATTAAAACCGCCGCTCTCGCTACCGGTGCCTACGCTCGCATTCGTCGCCAATTTAAACAACCTATCGGTCACATGGAAGGCATCGAAGAGCCATTAGCACGACTAGGTGGTAACGCATATGTTATGGATGCAGCGAGCCGTCTCACCGTAACAGGTATCGACTTAGGTGAGAAACCGTCGGTTATCTCTGCAATTGTTAAATACCACTGTACTCACCGTGGTCAACGCAGTGTTATTGACGCGATGGACATTGTCGGTGGTAAAGGGATATGCCTTGGCCCATCAAACTTCCTTGGCCGTGGCTACCAAGGTGCCCCTGTTGCCATCACGGTAGAGGGTGCCAACATTTTAACTCGCTCAATGATCATCTACGGTCAAGGTGCGATTCGCTGCCATCCTTACGTACTTGATGAAATGGAAGCAGCACACTCAACAGCCTCTAACGCGGTTGATAAGTTTGACAAAGCGCTGGCAGGTCATGTGGCATTCACTATCAGTAACCTCGTGCGCAGTTTCTGGCTCGGTCTCACTGACGGTCGCGGCTCGTCTGCACCACATAAAGATGTGACAACCCGCTACTATCAACAACTTAACCGTTACAGTGCTAACTTAGCGTTACTGTCAGATGTCTCTATGGCGGTACTGGGCGGCTCACTGAAACGTAAAGAGCGCCTGTCGGCACGTCTGGGGGATATTCTAAGTCAGCTATATCTCAGCAGTGCTACGCTTAAACGTTACGATGTGGAAGGCCGTAACAGCGAAGATTTACCTTTGCTGCACTGGGGTATGCAAGATAGCTTATTGCAAACAGAACAAGCGCTGGATGATTTCCTCACCAACTTCCCAAATAAGGTGATTGGACGCTTACTACGTGTGATCGTTCTACCATTCGGTACCGTGCGTAAAGCGCCATCAGACAAGCTCGATAGCCAAGTCGCGCGCATCTTACAAACGCCAAGTGCAGCTCGTACTCGCTTGGGTTACGGTCAATACTTCGAACCAACTGAGTACAATGCGGTCGGCCGTATTGAGCAAGCACTGGATATCATTCTGCGCGCAGAGCCTGTGTTCACCAAAGTATGTAAAGCACTTGAGCAGCGTCGCCCATTCACTCAATTGGACCAAGTGGCAGAGATCGGCCTTGAGAAAGGCATCATCAATCAAGAGGAAGCGAAACTACTTACCACCGCAGAAGCGCATCGCCTGTACACCATAAACGTGGATGACTTCTCACCAGAGGAGTTGGCAGCAAAGCCCGTTTATCCAGCGATGGGGGAAGTAGCCTAAACGCTGACTAATACTCAAAAACAAAGCCAGCAAAGTGTTCTTTGCTGGCTTTTTTGTCGCTATGAATCCAAGATTCGGGGACTTCCATACTTGGGTTTCACGTTTGGGTTGATGCTCGACTATTAGCCCGGCATTTTCAGCTGCATTTCTGGCAGTGAGGCTTTGATTGCTTTGCGGCGTCTGACAAACCACCAAATCAAACCACCCACTATAATCAGCACCACATTACCCACCGCAATAGCAGTAATAGCATTCTGACGTACCGCTTGGCGATGCGCTAAGATCTGCGCTTCTTGCTCCGCCTTTTTCTTCGCCTCACGGGCTGCTTGCTGCATTTGCTCTGCCTTCGCAAGATCGATAGCCCCGACGACGCTAAAAGTGCGGTTTGGCAGTTCGAACACCAGTGGTCTCCCAGAGGCAGACTCATTGGCAAACACATTTCCGGACCAACGATAAGTCCCGATTTGATCGCTATCGTGAAACGACACAACCATTTCGTTTTTATCCTGACCCGCTTGAGCCTGTGCGACACTTTGCGTGTCATCCGGCTGCTGCAACTCAATGGATGCGGCCAAAGACCTCGTCTGTATCGTTGCCGGCTCACCACGCACAACCACCTGATGCGGCTGCTCACCTTCACCTTGAAGAAAACGCGTCACAAATGGCGTTGGATAGATAAACACTTCTTGCTCAAGCGCACGCAAAAACACACCGTTTCCTGTCGTAATGCGAACATTGTATTTCCCAGGTTCCACTGAAATGGGCAGTTCTACGGTAAAGACGCCGTCGCCTGATCGTTCATCCAAACCTTCGCCATTGTCAAAAAACTCTCCAATCACAATCGGTACTGGTGCCACCTTTTCATTGGGCTGCGCTTGCTCTTCAAGATAGCGTGTCATCACGACGCGAAGGTTTACTCTATCAAGAATGTTTTCAACGATAAGTGGCTCGTCATCACTCATCAAGCGAGCTGTAAATTTCAGCTTTTCCCCTTGATAAATGCGCTGCGGCAGCGTGTCTGCTTTGAGGCTTAATCGAGAAATGATCTGAATGTTGTTCTTAGGGCTGACCTTACCAATCGCTTGCCATGGACCCGGCATAGGGCGCTCAATGGTAATCACATCGACGCTCGGCTCTTCTATCCAATGAACATGAGATGGGTGGCGCCAAGCGTAGTATTTTTTGCCATCGGGGCGCACCAAAGTCACGGGTTTCGAGCGCTCTTGGCGATAGACTAAGAAGGTAATTCTATCGACGGTTTCATCCACTCGGAAGCGATTGTCGAGAAAGGGCATAGAGGATTCACTCGCGACCGCACCCACTGTCAGCAATAGCCACATAACTATCGCTAGCATTATCCTCTGCATGATTCTCTCCTACTGACGCCAGAGACAACTGCCGCCTTTTTCAACGATATCTAAACGCGCACTATGCGCTTCCATTTCATCGGCAGAGGCCATCAAAACCTTTAGTGATTTTCTTGAAGTTGTGAGGCGCTTAATAGATTCACCACCAGCGCCACTGTCATCCGATTGGCCAGCGTTGAATTGCATCGACGTTTGGCCCCCCGTCATCGCCAAGTAGACGTCAGCCAAAATCTCCGCATCGAGCAAAGCCCCGTGGAGAATACGTGCAGAGGTATCAATGGTGTAGTGCTTGGCTAACGAATCAAGGTTTTTCCTCGCGGGCATGTTTGCCATGCGCTTGGCCATGGCAAGGGTATCGGTGACCTTACAATACTGTTCGGTCTTCCCAATAGAGGCATCCAACATACCAAACTCATGGTCCATAAAGCCCACATCGAAGGGCGCATTGTGAGCCACCAGCTCGGCGCCTTTAATGAAGTCTAAGAACTCTTCATGAACCTGTTTATAAACCGGCTTATCAAGCAAAAACTCATCGGTAATACCGTGAACGTCAATCGCATCGGGCTGGATAGGCATGTCTGGTTTGAGGTAGACATGGAAATGACGACCTGTCAGCTTACGGTTGATGATCTCAACGGCACCGATTTCAATGATTCGGTGTCCCATGTAGTGAGGTCCACCCTCACGATTCATACCTGTGGTTTCGGTATCGAGTACCACGATTCGGCGCTGTTCTGGATTGTGACTGGTATTCATGGCGTTTTGTATGTCAGACTATGTAGATAAACGTTCAAGACTCTATAGTATCAAATCATGACGAAGCAGGTTGAAATTTTCACAGACGGCTCTTGTTTAGGTAACCCTGGCCCTGGCGGTTATGGCATTGTGCTGCGTTATAAGCAGAATGAAAAGACCCTAGCCAAAGGCTATACCCTCACCACCAATAATCGCATGGAGATGCTGGCGACCATCGTCGCACTACAAGCGTTAAAAGAACCCTGCGAGGTGATCCTCACCACCGACAGCCAGTATGTGCGCCAAGGTATCACCCAATGGATCCACAACTGGAAAAAGCGCGGTTGGAAAACCGCCGACAAGAAGCCAGTGAAAAATGCCGATCTTTGGAAGGCGCTCGACGCAGAAACTGCGCGCCATTCGGTTGATTGGCGTTGGGTTAAAGGTCACGCAGGTCATCGTGAAAACGAAATGTGTGATGAGCTTGCCAGAGCGGCAGCAGAAAACCCAACGGAAAAAGATACAGGTTACCAGCCGAGCTAACGAATATCGCTAGGCTGCTTATCTGCGGTTCGATAACTGACGCTGGCTGGCGTCAGTTTCTTTTTCAAACGCCAATGCGGCTTAATCGGTTTAAGTGGGTAAGTGCGTTTCCTAGCGACAATGAAATACAGGCTGCCCATCGGAGACGCCCAATCACCGATACTACTTTCAAGCCAAGTCCACATAGTTCGGTAACGTTTCATCGGAAACAGCGCATAGGTATCGGCATACACGACTTGATAGTTAAGTACCCCAAGCCAGTCTTTAATTCGACCCGGCGTGAACATTCTGCCACTCCACGGAAAGTTGTTTTTACGCCATGGCATCAGACTTGCCAATCCAGTAAAACTCATGGGATTAAATCCGGTCAGAATTAAGTAGCCATCATCCATCATCACGCGGTCAACTTCGCGCAGTAAACGATGAGGATCTTCGGCGTATTCGAGTTGGTGTGACAACACTATTGCATCAAAACTCTTTTCTAAAAATGGCAATTCATAGCGGTCAGCGATAACATTGTGAAGAGGGTTTTTAACATCAAGGTTGACTTGATGCTGAATATTGCAATTGCAGCTGGTTAACTCGCAGCTCAAACCACCTAATTTGAGAAGGTGATAACCAAAAAGCTTTGGACACCACTCGTCAAGGCGCGTTTGAATCGATTCTGATACCCACTGCCCATTGGCGAGTTCATCCCAGGAATGGGGATGGTCTACTTTTTTCTTGCTGCGAGCTGGTTTCATAGTCGGGCAATCTCCCAAACCGAACTGGAGAAACAACAATGTTACATATCAAAAGCATACCTGCATTTAATGACAATTACATCTGGCTTATTCAAAATAACCAAAACTTCTGTGCTGTCGTCGATCCAGGAGATGCAGAGCCGGTCATTGACTACTTAGAGCAGCACCAGCTTGAACTTGTAACCATCCTTATCACCCATCACCATTGGGATCATACCGATGGTATTGCCAAATTAATGGAGAAATACCCTTCAATCAGTGTCATTGGCCCAGAGCACTGTTCCAATGAGCACATAACACATCGCGTCAGCGAGGGGCATCGCATTAACCTGTTCCACGAAGAGTTTCTGGTTCTGAACTTGCCAGG
This sequence comes from Vibrio sp. 10N, assembly GCF_036245475.1. Classification (NCBI taxonomy): domain Bacteria; kingdom Pseudomonadati; phylum Pseudomonadota; class Gammaproteobacteria; order Vibrionales; family Vibrionaceae; genus Vibrio; species Vibrio sp. 10N. Next base: position 2,670,751 of record NZ_BTPM01000001.1, read on the forward strand.
ACACACGCTCGATCATATTGGCTATGTCGGCGACGGTAAGCTGTTTTGTGGTGATGTGCTGTTTTCCGCTGGCTGTGGACGTATTTTTGAAGGCACCCCAGAGCAAATGTACCACTCTTTGCAAAAGCTCACTCTACTCCCAGAGGAAACCGAGGTGTACTGCACTCATGAATACACTCTGAGCAACCTTGCCTTTGCCCTAGCCGTAGAGCCTCACAATGAGTTTTTACATCAATATCGCGATGACGCGAATCAAAAAAGAGCCAAAGGACTTCCGACTTTACCTACATCGATGGCGGTAGAAAAGCGTATCAACCCATTCCTACGAACCACACAAACCGAAGTTGTGAACTCAGTAGCAAATCGCAGTGCGAACAATGATCCCTTAGCCACTTTTACCGCATTACGTGAGTGGAAGAACGAATTTTAACGTTTTGCTGCTTGTTTGCCCTAACGCCTATTAGTATTATGCTCAGCCGTTCAAGTAAGAGGTTGTAGCAAACACAATGCATAAGAAATACAGTTGGGCTTTTGCCCTGTTGCTGGCTGGTTGTCAAATGACTCAGCCAGATTCAAGCAGCACCACAACAGAGCCGACCAACTCTCCTGCAGAAACAGCGACAACTAAAACAACAACGCCCGTTTCCGTTACCACTCCTGAAGTAGCTCCGAAAGCACTCACGCCTCAGCAACAAGAGGACGTGTGGAAGCGTATCGCGATGCAGTTGGAGATGGAGATCCCGGACAATGCGAAAGTGGATTACTATCGCAAATGGTACATCAAGCACCCTAATCACTTAAAAACGGTTTCACAGCGTGCTAAGCCGTTTTTATACCTAATCACAGAAGAAATTGAAGCGCGAGATCTGCCGCTTGAACTGGCTCTGCTTCCAATCGTAGAAAGCTCGTTTGACGCCTTTGCATACTCGCACGGCAGCGCAGCGGGTTTGTGGCAATTTGTGCCAGCCACAGGCAAAGCGTTTGGCCTAGAGCAAACTTATTGGTTTGATGGCCGTCGTGATGTAACCCTCTCAACGAATGCTGCACTCGATTACCTGACCCAGCTTAATCGACGCTTTGATGGCAACTGGAATCACGCTATTGCCGCCTACAACAGTGGTGGTGGCCGAGTGTCGAGCGCAATCCGCAAAAACCGAAAAGCAGGTAAACCGATAGACTTTTTCTCGTTAGACCTTCCTAAAGAGACCAGTGGTTACGTGCCTAAACTGCTCGCCTTAGCGGATATTCTTGCTAACGCTGAGAAATATGGCGTCGACATTCCTGCGATCCCAAACCAACCTGCGCTTGAGTTAGTCGAGCCTAACGAGCAGCTTGACCTGGCAATCGCAGCAAAATACGCAGGCATCTCAGTAAAAGAGCTGCAAAGCTATAACCCGGCTTATAACCAGTGGGCAACCTCACCAAATGGCCCACAAACCTTACTGTTGCCTGTCGACAGCGTTGACCAGTTCCGTGTCGAGCTTGAGAAGAACCGCGGTAAAGGCATGCGCCTAGTGCGCTATAAAGTGAAATCGGGTGATTCACTGAGTGTCATAGCTCAGCGCCACCAGACGACGACTAAGGTGATTCGTCACGCGAATGGCATGAGTAACAATACCATCCGTGCGGGTCAGTACCTGTTGGTACCAACCTCAACTAAAGATGATTCAACGTACAGCCTAAGCGCTGCGAATCGTCTAGCGAAAACTCAATCTACCTCACGCGGCAACTACAAAGTGACCCACAAGGTGAAAAGTGGCGATAGCTTGTGGTCAATCGCAAAAGCGAACAAAGTCTCACACCAATCATTAGCGAAATGGAATGGTATGGGACCAAGAGACACACTGCGCGTCGGCCAAGAACTGGTGATTTGGAAGAACGCAAGCGAAGGTGCCGTCATCCGTACCATCTTCTACTCAGTGCGCAGTGGCGATACACTCAGCGGTATTGCCTACAAGTTTAAAGTACGCACCAATGATGTTGTGAAATGGAACAGCCTGCAGAAGAACAAGTACTTGAAGCCCGGACAAAAGTTAAAGCTATACGTCGATGTGACAAAAACCAGCACGTAACTTAGCATGCAAAGCCAGTCTAACGACTGGCTTTTTTGTGCCCTATCGTCGAACCAAAAAAAACGCCAAGCGACTTCGCTTGGCGTTATGACTTTTCGGTGAGCAGGTTGCTACGGGCGATATACCTTCACGTTACTATAGCCTTGCTCTTGCAAGTACAGTGCTTGTAGACGGCTCATCACGCCGCGGTCACAGTACAGCAGATAGGTTTTCGATTGGTCAAGATCGCCAAACTTAGTGCCTAATTTGAAGAAGGGCAGATGTTTTACTTCTACATCATCAAGCTCGAGCGGGCTCGCTTCTTCCTCTTCAGCACTGCGAATGTCTAGTACGATAGCATCATTTTCAACGGCTTCCACTTGTTCAACCTCCGGCGCTTGCTCTTGGCTCTCTTTCTCGATATCACGGATATCGATCATACGAGCGTCGCGCACCACTTGTTCAAGTACAGTGAAATCAAAGTTCTCTTCTTCCGCTTCAAGCTTCTCTTTCACCGCTTTAACTGTCGGCTTACGAGAAATCACACCACAATATTCAGGCATGGTTTTCGCAAAGTCTTCGGTACCAATTTCACGCGCAAGGTCGATGATATCTTCTTTGTCCCAGTTGATAAGAGGACGAAGAATCAAAGTATCGGTCACACCATCAATGTGACGCAGGTTCGTCAGTGTTTGGCTAGAAACCTGACCTAGCGCTTCACCTGTTACGAGAGCCTCAATGCCGTACTTCTCAGCCAGCATACCACCGGCACGCATGAACATACGCTTGAGGATAACGCCCATTTGGCCGTCTTCCACTTTCTCAAGGATCTCTGCAACAACCGGTTCGAAATCGACAGAGATGAATTTCACCTTCGCTGAGGAGCCGTACTTGTTCCACAGGAAGTGAGCCACTTGCTTCACACCGATCTCGTGCGCAGGGCCGCCAAGGTTGAAGAAGCAGTAATGCGTTTTTGAACCACGCTTAATGTGCAGGTAACTCGATACGCCCGAATCAAAACCACCCGAGATAAGGCTCAATACATCTTCTTGAGTGCCTAGTGGGAAGCCGCCAAGACCTTTATGGCGTGCGATAACCTGATTAAGCTTGTCGTTTGCCACTTCGATGTTAACGGTCACATCTGGCTTCGACAGCTTCACGCGCGCACTTTCAACTGCTTGGTTAAGGCCACCACCTACATAGCGCTCAAGCTCAATCGAGGTAAAGTCATGCTTACCACGACGTTTAGCACGTACCACAAAGGTTTTGCCTTCGATATTTTTGCCATTAAGCTCTAGAACTTGCTCATAGATATCGTGCATGTCAGCAAAGTCAGATTGCTGAACTTCAAGCACATGGTGGATACCAGGGGTTTGAGTCAGAATTTCCAATACCTCTTTGTGATATTGGTCTGAGCTAGCACTCACTTCAATGTGATCACGACGGTTGAACACCGCCACCGATTCCGTACGGCGCTGGATAATGATTCGCAGGTTGCACTCAAGGATCCTTGTAAAGCGCTTACGCACTGAATCGCTTTTAACAAAAATCTCTGGATGGGGCTTTACGATAAATCTCATAGTCTTTTCACATCTCGTTGCAATGCTGTCTGAGCGCGACAGTATAGGGAAACACATATCAACTGTAGTACAAATTCGCTCAACTCAGAGTGCAAACCATGAGACTTCACTGAGCGATTGTTCATTAGGGGCGCAAGTATACCCGCAAGCTCAATAAGATGCGAGCAATCCACCCAATTCGAGCGTGGGGATCCGTTGTGAGTCATTGAAACGAAAACGCCAGAGCAATGCTCTGGCGTTGTTGTGCTTAGCGGTACTCAGTTCCCCTCCGCAGAGACCTCGTCTGTAAACACGGGCTCCCCTTGCATGATACTGATTTCAACTCGGCGATTTCGCGCTCGTTGTCTTTCAGTATCATTCGGGCCCAGAGGCTCTGTATCGGCAACACCAATCACGCGTAGCCTCAAATGTGAGAAGCCTTTCACCTTTTCCATCTCTTGCGCCACCGATACCGCGCGCTGTGAAGATAGGTCCCAACTTGAACGATACAACTCAGAGTCGAGAGGTAAATTATCAGTGTGCCCAGAGACACGAACCTGACCAGGAATATCTTTCACAAGATCAGCAACCTGCCTTACCAACGGCCTAAACTTAGGCTGTAAGAACGCAGAATCTTCAGGGAACGCGCCTTTCTCTTGAATACGAATAACAAGCTGCTGCCCCAGGTTTTCCACCTCGACGGCACCTTGATTAATCTCTTGTTGCAGTGCTTGCTTAATCACTTGCTCCAACTCTTCAAGATCTTCGTTTTGCTGCTCACTCTCAGAAGACGCAGTACCAATCTGATTCTTTTGGGTGCGATCTGCGGTTTGACCACCGGTGATCTTGCCATCATCACGCTGATTGCCACCAGCTCTGTCCGAATCACCTTCTTGAAACTCCAACGTCTGCTGAGTGATATCGATGGTTTGCTGCATGATCACATCAATCGGCGTCGGCTCTGGACGGCCTGGCCTGAATTCTTGAGCAATAATACTGGTGCCCTTAGGGATATCTTTCACTTCAAGGCGGTTTTGAACACCAAAGGCAAACTTCATCGAGCCTGCAATCTGCTTAAACTTCAGCACGTCCATTTCTGAAAACGACAGCAGCAGTACGAAAAAGCACATCAACAGCGACATAAGATCAGAGAAGGTCGCCATCCAAGCGGGCGCACCCGGAGGTGGACATTTACACTTGCCTTTCTGTTCCATCACTTAATCCCGTTATTAATCATTACGGAAACGCTACTCGCCATCAAGATCGAACGCGCGCTTGTTTTCATTGATGTAATTTTTAAGGTAGCCATCGATAACGCGAGGGTTCTGACCATCTTGAATTGCCAACACACCATCCATTATCAAACGACGATTGAGGTTTTCTTGTTCTCTACGCAGGGTGAGCTTGTCGGCAATTGGGAAGAACAGCATGTTTGCCAGCATCGCACCGTAAAGCGTGGTTAATAGTGCGATCGCCATCGCAGGGCCGATGGATTTAGGGTCATCCATATTCGATAGCATGGCAACCAAGCCAACCAAAGTACCAATCATACCCATTGCAGGGGCAACATCCCCGTAAGCTCTAAATACTGCTGCGCCTTTTTCATGACGTTCATCAGTCAGGGCTATATCTTTTTGCATCGCATTGCGCACTACTTCGGCATCATGGCCATCGACGAGAAGATCAATGCCTTTTTGCATAAAGCTGTTTTGAATGTCCATTTCTTCAAGTGCTAGAAAACCACCTTTGCGCGCAGCATCGGCCATTTCAACAATCTTGGCGATAAGATCTTCAGGCTCATCGGTTTTGAACATAAACGCTTTACTGGCGATTTTGGCGGCACCAAAGAACTGCCCTAGCGTGAACTTCATCAAGACTACAAATGTCGATCCCCCGATAACGATAAATACCGACGTAGTATCATAGTAAGTCATGATGCTGCCACCGAGCACCATCGCAATAATTATCGAAGCGACCCCACCAATGAGGCCTATCAGCGTTGCTAAATCCACTCAACACTCCATAGAAAATTTGACATCTTAGCCACTCAGACGAACCGAAAAGCAGCCCGAGTCTATCTCGTTACTTTTAGGTTATCGACCAAGTGACCATATCTTTAAGTGATTTATGACCACAAAATCACAAAATTGCGTCGCAAACTGTCAGAAGTCCGTCACTCCCATTCGTTTTCTACAGAGAAGATAACGACTTAGCTGGCAATATTGACGTTTTTTTTAGCAATCAAAATCCACACAGCAGTTCTTAACAGCATTTTTCGCACCATAAGTTTGACCATCGCTAGCCGCTCATGTAACGTTCGATCATTTCATAAAAAATAAGTACGTTATGGCGACTAAGAAACCTGAGAACATGTCGTTCGAAGCGACAGTAGACGAGCTCGATACACTCGTAGAACAACTGGAAAACGGCGATCTGGCACTGGACGATGCGCTGAAGAAGTTCGAGCGTGGTATCGCCCTAGCGAGAGCTGGACAGCAAAAGCTGACCGAAGCGGAACAAAAAGTTAGCATCTTATTGGCTAAGGATGATGACGCCGATCTTCAAGACTTTGCTCAGCCGTCAGAATAATTTCAAAAGTGAGTATCCCCATGATTGAGACTTTGAAGTCTTATCAAACCCGTAATAACCAGCAACTGGATGCTTGGTTGGACGGCTATCCCTTTCAGCAGCAACGACTGATTGAAGCGATGCGCTACGCCCTACTTTTGGGTGGCAAGCGTGCGAGACCGTTCTTGGTCTACGCAACAGGCTCTATCTTTGGTTGCAGTGAAGAGCAGCTCGACACGCCCGCCGCTGCGATTGAGTGCATCCATGCCTACTCGCTCGTCCATGACGATTTACCCGCAATGGACGATGATGAACTGCGCCGTGGCAAAGCCACCTGCCACATTGAGTTTGACGAGGCCACCGCAATTTTAACCGGTGATGCCCTACAAACCCTCGCATTTACCATATTATCGGAAGGACCGTTGGCGTCATTTGCCGAATCACACCGTATTACTATGGTAAAAGAGCTTGCGCGCGCGTCTGGAGCGGCTGGTATGTGCATTGGCCAAGCATTGGATCTTGAAGCTGAGAATCGTCAAGTGACGCTTGATGAGCTTGAGCGTATCCATCGCCACAAAACCGGCGCCCTCATTAAATGCGCGGTGCAACTTGGCGCTTTGGCGGCCGGGGATAAAGGTCTTAAATACTTGCCACAACTTGAAACTTACGCAGAAGCTATTGGTCTTGCGTTCCAAGTTCAAGATGACATTTTAGACATTGTTGGTGACACCGAAACCCTAGGAAAACCTCAGGGCTCTGATGTCGAACTCAACAAGAGCACCTACCCAGCATTGTTGGGGCTGGAAGGCGCTCAGCAAAAGGCGACACAGCTTTTTGAAGAAGCACTTTGTGCTTTGCAAGCGATACCCTACAATACGCAACTACTCGAAGACTTCGCCCGATACGTCATCGAGCGCAACAACTAGACTATATTAAAGCGCTAAATAACTATGACACTTGATATTTCAAAGTATCCGACACTGACATTAGCAAACACGCCAGAAGAACTTCGCCTAATGCCGAAGGAATCTTTACCGAAGCTGTGTGAAGAGCTTAGGACGTATTTGCTAAATTCAGTGAGCCAGTCTAGTGGACACTTGGCTTCCGGACTTGGCACGGTAGAACTCACCGTTGCCTTACACTACGTCTACAATACGCCGTTCGACCAACTTATTTGGGATGTTGGCCATCAAGCCTACCCGCATAAGATTTTAACCGGTCGTCGTGAGCAGCTTTCAACTATCCGTCAAAAAGATGGTCTGCACCCATTCCCGTGGCGTGAAGAGAGTGAATACGACACGCTGTCTGTTGGCCACTCTTCAACGTCTATCAGTGCTGGACTTGGCATGGCGATTTCCGCTGCCAAAGAAGATAAAGACCGCAAAGTCGTCAGCGTGATTGGTGATGGTGCTATCACCGCAGGTATGGCGTTTGAAGCACTAAACCACGCAGGTGACGTACACCCAGACATGCTTGTTATCCTTAACGACAATGAAATGTCGATTTCGGAAAACGTGGGTGCACTCAATAACCACCTTGCTCAAGTGCTGTCTGGAAGCCTGTACACCTCTATCCGTGAAGGTGGCAAAAAAGCGCTATCTGGCCTACCACCAATCAAAGAGTTGGTTAAGCGCACCGAAGAGCACCTTAAAGGCATGATCGTACCAGGAACCTTGTTTGAAGAGCTTGGTTTCAATTACATCGGGCCTGTCGATGGCCACGATGTGAATGAACTGGTCAAAACACTGAAGAACATGCGTGAGCTCAAAGGCCCGCAGTTCTTGCATATCATGACCAAGAAAGGCAAAGGCTACGAGCCGGCAGAAAAAGACCCTATCGGCTATCACGGCGTACCTAAATTTGACCCTTCGCACTCAAGCTTGCCGAAAAGCAGCTCAAGCAAACCAACATACTCGAAAATCTTTGGTGATTTCTTATGTGATATGGCGGCGCAAGACCCTTCACTAATGGCGATTACGCCGGCGATGCGTGAAGGCTCGGGTATGGTTCGCTTCTCTAAAGAATATCCTGGTCAGTATTTTGATGTCGCTATCGCTGAGCAGCATGCAGTGACGCTAGCAACAGGTATGGCGATTGCGGGTAACAAGCCTATCGTCGCGATCTACTCGACTTTCCTACAGCGTGGCTACGACCAGCTGATCCACGATGTCGCCATCATGGATCTGCCAGTGATGTTCGCTATCGACCGTGCAGGCCTTGTTGGTGCCGATGGTCAAACTCACCAAGGTGCGTTTGACCTGAGCTTTATGCGCTGCATTCCAAACATGGTGATCATGGCTCCAAGTGATGAAAACGAGTGTCGTCAGATGCTTTACACAGGTCACACGCACACAGGTCCAAGTGCCGTTCGCTATCCTCGTGGCAGCGGTAATGGCACGACGCCAGAAGCTGAGTTTACTGCTTTGGAAATCGGTAAAGGTCGCATTGTTCGCGAAGGTGAGAAAGTCGCGATTTTGTCCTTTGGTACCTTCCTAGACAATGCGTTGGTCGCGGCAGACAACCTCAATGCTACCGTGGCTGACATGCGATTTGTTAAACCTCTTGATGAGGCGCTTATCCGTGAGCTATGTGACAGTCATGATGTGCTGGTCACACTCGAAGAAAACGCTATCGCAGGCGGCGCTGGTGCGGGTGTGATTGAGTTTATGATGAGTGAGAAGCTGATGAAACCTGTGCTTAACCTTGGTCTACCTGACAAGTTTATCGCGCAAGGCACACAAGATGAGCTCCATGCGGAACTTGGCCTTGACGCTGCTGGTATCGAAGCCTCTATTCGCGATTACATCTCTAAGTAGAGACGTATCCAAACGTTAAATAAAGAAAGCGACCCTAGGGTCGCTTTTTTGTTGCCACTTTTTCTCGTTCAGAGGAAATAAAAAAGCCGCAACCTAAGTTGCGGCTTTTCAAACTCATGGCATGGCAATTATGCGTTTGCTTCTCGCTCAGCGATAAACTCTAGCGCCATCTTAATGCGAGCAATCACACGCTCTTTGCCAACAAGCTCCATAACGGCATCAACTGAAGGCGATTGACCACCACCAGTCACAGCAACGCGAAGTGGCATGCCGATTTTACCCATGCCGATTTCTAGCTCTTCACAAACCGCAGCAATCACCTGATCTTTGATGTTTGCCGTTGTCCACTCTTCTAGCGCTTCTACTTTAGCAAGCGCAACTTCTAATGGCTGCTTAGCGACGCCACGTAGGTGTTTCTTCGCTGCACCCGCTTCAAACTCAGAGAAATCTTCGTAGAAGTAACGGATTTGCTCAGCAAGCTCAACAAGCGTATTACAACGCTCACCCACTAGCTTGATCACTTCTGTGATAGCAGGGCCATTATCTGTGCTTAGCTTCTGCTCATCTAGGTGCCATTGCAGGTGCTTAGCAACATACTCAGGCTCAGATGTCTTGATGTAGTGGTTGTTCAGCCAGTTTAGTTTATCTGTGTTGAACGCTGATGCTGACTTAGAGATTGCATTCAATGAGAACAAGTTAATCATCTCTTCTTGAGAGAAAATTTCTTGGTCACCGTGAGACCAGCCTAGACGCACCAAGTAGTTGTTAAGTGCATTTGGCAAGTAGCCTTCGTCACGATATTGCATAACCGATACGGCGCCGTGACGCTTTGACAACTTAGCACCGTCATCACCTAGGATCATTGCACAGTGAGCGAATGTCGGAACTGGCGCACCTAGAGCTTCATAGATATTGATCTGACGCGGTGTGTTGTTGATGTGGTCTTCACCACGAACCACGTGAGTAATACCCATATCCCAGTCATCTACCACAACAACGAAGTTGTAAGTAGGCGCACCATCAGTACGGCGGATGATCAGGTCATCCATTTGGCTGTTAGCAATCTCGATACGACCACGAATTTGGTCATCAAATACTACGCTGCCCTCTTTCGGGTTGCGGAAACGAATCACGCATGGGTCACCATCTTTCGCCGCTGCATTTGCTGCAACGATTTTCGGATGATTAGCATCGTAACGAGGGATCTCTTTATTTGCTTCTTGCTCAGCGCGGATCTCTTCAAGCAGCTCTTTTGGTGCATAGCACTTGTATGCTTTGTCTTCAGCAAGTAGCTTTTCAACCATTTCGTTGTAACGATCAAAACGCTTCGACTGGTAGTACGGGCCCTCGTCCCACTCAAGCCCCATCCACTGCATACCTTCAAGGATCGCATCTACCGCTTCCTGAGAGTTACGCTCAAGATCCGTATCTTCAATACGTAGAACGAATTCACCGCCTTGGTTTTTAGCAAATAACCAAGAGTAAAGTGCAGTACGCGCACCACCGACGTGAAGATAGCCAGTTGGGCTTGGAGCAAAACGTGTTTTAACCGTCATCGAAAGTACCTTGTTGTCAACGTCGCACAATGCTTGTCATCGTGCGTTGCAAATTTTGGGCGCTATTTTATCACCTTACACTAATTCTACAATCTCTATACCCAAATGAGATGAAACCGCTTGACCTTACCCTTGAGGGAAGGTTTATGTTTAGCATTAATAGACAAGTATCGAGGTTGGTTATGGTCACTTACACACTCAATTTATCAGGCTTATCCTGTATGGGATGCGTAAAAAAAGTTCGCAATGCATTGGAGCAGGCATCGACGGATATTGAAATCAATCAGCTTGATAAACACGCGTTAACGGTCTCGACGGATGCCAATATCGATAACATTATCCAGCCTATCGCCAACCTAGGCTTTGAGGCGAAACCTGTTTGGCATTTTGAGCTTTCAGGTCTTAACTGTGGCAAGTGCGTTGCCAAGCTTCAGGCTCAACTTGAAACGCTTGATTCAAGCCACACTATCGAGCTAAGTAAGCAGTCACTTACTATTGAATCCAATCTCAATGTTAGTCTCATCCAAGACAACATTGAGCAGACAGGGTTTCAAGCAGTCTTGAGCGATGCCCCTCAACCCGACATTGCGAGCGACGAGCTAAACAATCCGACAGAAAATAAACCAAGTGATTCTGCCAAAGCATCAGCCACCAGCTCACCAGCTTCTTCTTCGTCTTCTTCGAGCATTCAACTGCTTATTCAGGGAATGACCTGCGCCAGCTGCGTCTCATCTGTCGAAAAAGCACTGCAATCAGTAACGGGCGTTGACAAAGCGCGCGTTAACCTCGCAGAGCAAAGCGCGTTAGTACTTACTAGCTTAATTAACTCAGGTATCGAGCAATCGCTACTTCAAGCTGTCAGGGAAGCCGGCTATCAAGGTGAGATAGTTGAAGACTTAGCCTCAACACAGAAAAAGCAGCAGCTAGCGCTACAGCACCATCAAGCGCAGCAAAAGCGCAATACGATTTGGGCACTAGCCATGGGCGCGCCTCTCATGCTGTGGGGTGTACTCGGTGGCAGTATGACAATACAAAACTCAACGGATCGGCTTGCTTGGGGTGCTGTGGGCTTGCTATGTCTGTGGCTTCTTGCCACCGCTGGCCGTGCCTTTTATGCCAACGCCTACCAAGCTCTTAAGCACAAACGCGCAACCATGGATACTTTGGTCGCCCTTGGCACGGGTGCTGCTTGGCTTTACTCCATGCTAGTTGTGCTTATGCCATCTTGGTTCCCAGAAGCGTCACGCCATGTCTATTTTGAAGCGAGCGCGATGATTGTCGGTTTGATCTCACTTGGACACTTTATTGAAGCGAAAGCGAAAGCGAAGACTAATCAGTCATTGCAAGCGCTTATGAACTTACAACCTCAAGTGGCTACCGCCATTATTGACAACCAAGATGTCAGTCTTGCAGTGAGTGACATCCAACTCGGTATGCTGTTGCGAATTAAACCCGGTGAGAAAATCCCAGTCGATGGCGTGGTTGTTGAAGGTGACAGCTACATCGACGAGTCCATGCTGACCGGAGAGCCTATCGCCGCACTAAAGGCCATCAACGACAATGTTTCCGCAGGCACGGTTAACACCGATGGAAGTTTGGTCATTAAAGCAACCGGGATTGGCGCCAATACCATGCTGTCGCGTATTATTCATCTAGTCCGCGATGCCCAAAGTAGTAAACCGGCCATCGCCAAACTTGCCGATTCCATCTCTGCCGTGTTCGTTCCTGTTGTCGTCGCCATCGCTCTGTTTGCGGCGATGGTATGGTTTTTTGTCGGGCCAGAACCGAAAGCCAGCTACATGTTAGTGGTAACGACCACTGTGCTCATCATCGCTTGCCCATGCGCCCTCGGGCTGGCAACGCCTTTATCGATTACCGTCGGCATTGGAAAAGCCGCACAGGCCGGCATTCTGATTAAGGATGCCGATGCATTGCAAAAACTGAGTAAAGTCAACGCAGTGGTGTTTGATAAAACAGGCACCTTGACGCTCGGCCAACCCAAAGTGCAGTCAGTGCATACCCTGGGTTTGACCGACACAGAGTTAGCCAATTTAATCGTACCGCTAGAGAAACGGTCTGAGCACCCGCTCGCCAAAGCAGTAACGGAGCATTGGAGTGGCGTCACTACCAACGAGCCGGAACACTTTGAAAACCTCAAAGGTAAGGGAGTTCAGGGCGTTGTGCAGGGGCTTAAGGTAGTGATTGCGTCAGTTAATCACATTAAGTCCATAGGTATCGACCTTCAAGAGCTCGAAGCTTCATTGGCCCAAGCCGCCGGTCATGCCCATACACCAATTATCGTCGTTGTAGAAAATAAACCGGTAGCACTTATCACCATTGCCGATGAAGTAAAAACAGATGCCATCAGCGCAATTACCTCACTGAAAGCACAAGGCATTCATACCATCATGCTAACCGGTGACAATCAACACGTTGCTGCCGTCGTTGGAGCACAGCTAGGTATCGATGAAGTCATCGCCGAAATCTTGCCAGACGAGAAAGCCGACCACATCCTATCACTGAAGGATCGCTACCAGAGCGTGGCCATGGTCGGTGATGGCATTAATGATGCGCCTGCACTTGCAATGGCGGATGTTGGGATCGCAATGGGAACAGGCAGCGATGTCGCCATTGAAAGCGCACCGATGACACTGCTAAATAGCAATCCAGCCAGCGTCAGTTATGCGATATCCTTATCGCGCGCCACCGTTCGCAACATCAAACAGAACTTGTTTGGCGCCTTCATCTACAACACCTTGGGTATCCCTATTGCTGCTGGGGTACTGTATCCTCTGTTCGGTTTTTTACTTAGCCCTGTGTTCGCGGGCGCTGCGATGGCACTTTCATCCATTACTGTCGTAACAAATGCCAACAGATTAAGAAACTTTCATTACAAGGGCTAGTTAACCAGCCATTGTTTCAATAAACCAATTCACAAAGGAAAGACTATGTCGACCAATAAACGAATGATCAAACTGGCCACCCTGTCATTGGCCATGCTAACTGGCTCGGCGTTTGCGACCAGCGTACTCACATACAAATCGCCATATTGTGGCTGTTGTAAAGACTGGGTCACCCACATGGAAGATGCTGGCTTTACGGTGACGGTAGAAGACCACAAGAACATGAACCCTATCAAACAGAAGCTGGGCATCACACCTGAGCTTGCGTCCTGCCACACTGCAGTGATTGGTGACTACGTGTTTGAAGGCCATATCCCTGCTGATGATATTAAAGCGTTTTTAGACAATCCTCCCAAAGGAGCGAAAGGTCTTGCGGTTCCGGGCATGCCTGTTGGCTCTCCAGGTATGGAATATGGTGATCAAAAAGACCCATACCACGTTTATGCTTACAATGAAAAAGGGCAAGTCTTTTCTTACCGCTCGCATAATATGTAATCAAAAACGCCCACGTTACCGTGGGCGTTTTAACATTAAGCCGATATGCTATACCAAGACCTTAGAAGTGGTAGCTACCGCCCACAACAAACGCCGAGTTTGCAGTACCACGTGGGTAGTAAGGTGTTCTAAAATGCCCTTGGCTTTTGTATTCAAAATAGGGTTGAAACGCATATTTCGTTAGCGTCAGCCTAAATTCATGATCCATCGCATTATCACGATAGTTGTAATACGGGTAGTAAGCTCCGCCCATGTGAATCACATTGTTGTAGTGCAATTTGATAGGATGCGACTTCAGTTGGTACGCAATCTTGTTGTCAAAACGATAGTCGATATCTGGCTTATAACCCCAACGATCATGCTGAGCATACGCTTCGACACGCGTTCGATGACTCAGCGATATCCCCTCATCAAAGTCATAGCCAATCTTAAACAATGGACGATATTGCATTGTCTCACCAAGCTGCATCAGATGCTCGTACCCGGCTCCTAACCAAAAGTTTTTCGATAATTGAAACTTCTGCTCGATCCCAAGTGTCGTAAGAGGAGCACGCGCTGAGTGCCCGTAATAGACATTGTTATGATGATGGTGATGACTATGTGGCGTTTGACCGATAGGAATATCTTCAATCTTAAAACGGACGGTCGTGTCCGTATCAAACGTATGCCCCGCTTCCATCTTAGCGGTGGTTTTTGATTCGTAGAGATACGTACTGTTGAATTGGATGTTGCCTTCGATGTATGAGGATGCTGCGCTTGAACCAAAACTCACAAGAGTTAACAGCGCCAAAAATAAATGTCGCAAAAAAAAAGCTTCCTTGAGCTGAGAAATTTGCAGACATGATGGTACGCCAGAGCTGAAACACAAGTTTTTACAATGTCATGTTTATGCCAATCAGAAAAGAAGCCAAATACATGTAAACCTATATTTTTCAACAATTTAATTAAAAATAAAAATTACCAAGTAAGGACAGCGTCACTACTGGAGCAAAGAAGGTACACATTATTGACTTAAACGCCGCTCTCTCATACAAGTTTCCTACATTTTAAAACTTTACAAAAAAGTACCAAAAAAAATAAGCCGAGCGATGCCGGCTTTATCCACCCAGTGATAACTTATAGCCGTCCCATACTCTGACTAGATCGGCCATCGTTATACCTCAAGCGAAATCGCCAATCCAACTCATCGCATACGCCAGCATATGGCTTGCCCATAATCCCTAGCCGGTAAGCATCTTGGCTACAGTATTCTTGACGCCCTTTTTCATACCCTTCGGAATAAGCGCTAAAGAGTGAATCCTTGGTTAAATCTAGCCATTCTTGATCCTTCTTGACGAATCCCTTTTGACCTTCTTCATATCCGAATTGGCTCCAAGATTCCGTGGAGCCATCCGTTGGCAAATTCGTCGTCGCGCATCCCGCTAATACCATCGTGAGCAACATGGCTCCTATTGTCGTCCAGTTTCTCATGAGCACCTCCAAACATCAGAGTTAAATAACTTAAGCGTTTGTACGAAAACGCACCGAATGTGTTCATTATCACGTATCGACGCTAAGTCTCCACTACTCACTAAGCCAAAACGGCAGCTATTGCGAGACACAACTAAAATTTAACATCAAATATTGCACTCATTACATTCAAAAAAGGCCCCTAACGGGGCCTCAGATTGCTGACGAACCCCGCTTTTTCAAGCGGGGTTCTTTTTTCGGAGCGGCCGTAGGCCGCGATCGCGATATTTTTTGTTAGATAGCGTTCTGAAGTGAGTAAGGCTTAAATCGGCATACAGAGGCCAGTATTTGACTTATTTCTGTCTTATTTAGGCCCATTTTTCGCAGATAGCTCACCACCAACGCTATCTTCTTGATGTTTTGAGCGGCAGCGGCTAACCAACATTGCATTTGCACTTTTGCGAGACCGCGGTAGCGCGCGTAACGGTGGCCATGGTGTTGTTTTGCATCGGCGAAGCTTCGTTCTACTGTTTCACTTCGCCTCCGATACGTCTTCTTTCCGTAGCTAGAGAGTCGCATTTGATTGGCTCGCTCCACCGTCTCACTATAAAGGTGACGCGTTATGACCTTCTGCATATTTTCACTCTTAGTACAGTCGTCCCGAACGGGGCAAAACGCACATTGTTTCGGGTCTGAAGCGTATGAGCGATAGCCTGCGCGTGTTGTGGTTTTATAGATAAGTTCTTGCCCTTCTGGACAGCGATAGGTATCGGTCTCTTTTTGGTATTTGAAGTCTTTCTTCTTAAATTTGTTCTTAGTTCTTGATGGGCGGCGATACCCGAACACACCTAATATACTGCGGCGCTCGAGTGATTCAGCAACAGGCGCAGTGAAGTAACCTGCATCGATACCAACTGCGATAGGATTGAGGTTGAACTGCTCTAGTGTGTGATCGAGACGACGGATATAGGGCTGTGAGTCATTCACATTCCCCGGTGTTGCGTATGTGTCTACGATGATACCGTGCTTACCATCCACGGTTCGGTGGTCAAGATAGAAGAAGCCTTGAGGCTTATTGTCTCGTGTCATAAAGCCACTTTCAGGGTCGGTGGTGCTGACTTTAGTGTTTTTGACGTCTGTCTTTGGTGGCGTCTCTTTGAATGGATTTTTACCTTCAGATTCTCGGTCTGCAGCCACATCTTCATTCAGCATATCAAGATAAGCGCCTGCACTAACTGGACGCAGACGATTCATGTGCTTGTTCTTGTTAGCATTGGCTTTAAGGTGTGTACTGTCAGTGAAGAGCTCCTGTCCTGCGACTAAGCCTTTCTCCATCGCTTGAAGCACTATGTTGTTGAAGATGCGCTCAAAGACGTCAGTACCATTGAAGCGTCGAATTCGGTTCTGGCTTAACGTCGAAGCATGGATAACTTTTTCGGTCAGTGACATTCGTAAGAACCAACGATAGGCGACGTTTACTTCAATTTCTTTGACCAGTTGGCGCTCACTTTTGATGCCGAATAGGTAGCCAAGCAAAATGATTTTGAATAAGCGAACAGGGTCTACAGGCGGTCGGCCATTGTCTTTGCAGTATAGATGCGCCACTTCGTCTCTGATGAACTCGAAGTCGATAGCATTATCAATTTTACGAACGAGATGATTTTGTGGAACAAGCTGTTCCATGGTCACCATTTCGAGTTCGTATTGCTGAGGAGAAGGTTCTTGAAGCATATCGGAGTATCCATATTTCGATACTCCCATTAGATCAAAGGTCTAGCTCGAAAGCTAGACCTTTGTCAGCAGTCTGAGGCCCCTAACGGGGCCTAATTCTACGAATTTAATTTGCTAGCTTAGAAGCCGTAAGATGCACCAAATACCAATGCGTTGTTTTCGTTGTTCGCTTGGTTACGGTACTCGATGTATGGTTGAACGCCGCTACGAGTCCATGTAGCACGAAGCTCGTGATCCATAGAGTTATCCGCATCACCTTGCTTAATCACGTAAATGTTGTTGTAGCTAACCGCTAGAGGTTGATCTTGGAAAGCGTAAGCGATTTTGTTATCTAGACGAGTTTCGTCGTTAGTTTTTACACCACCACGTACGTCATCTGCTTGGATGTGGTGACGAGTACGGTTGCTCAGAGAGATACCGTTATCGAAGTTGTAACCGATTTTGATAAGTGGACGGTACTGGAACGTCTCACCCGCTTGAATTAGGTGATGGTAACCTGCTGCTACCCAGAAATTGTCATTGATGTTGAACACTTGCTCAGCACCTAGAGTCGTGAACGGAAGAGGGTTGTTTGCAGCGCTTGGGTCAATTTTACCTAGAGGAATACCGTCAAACTCCACTAATAGCGTGGTGTTTGAATCAAAAGTATGACCGGCTTCTAGTGTAGACGTCTGTTTCGCGCCTTGTAGGTAAGTAGAGTGAAATTGAACGTTACCTGTTACGTAAGAAGAACCAGCGAATGCGCTTGTTGAAGCTACTGCTAGAGCTGTAAGAGCGAGAACTTTTTTCATGGTTAAAACACCTTTAATTGATTGTGTGTGGGCGACTTATGTTGCCGTCTTGTTACATTGCCGTTTTGGCTTGAGCACAATATAACGACATTTAATTCGCACCAACAAATAACAAGCGCCCTTTAGTGATCTTTATCACCAAACACAAATCAAATAAAATATAAAATCATAAAAAACAAATAGTTAACCAATAACAAAAACCAATATCTATTTTTGTAAAGCGATGTAACCAGATCGTCATCACGAAAAAAGCCCTACTTATCTACAGTCAATGGTGAGAATGGCAGAAAATTGTAGATATCAGCCTCATGAAAGACGCTAAAACTGTGATCTAGATGATGCCTTTTAGAAAAAACAACGCTGTTTTTTAACGACAGACACCACTTAATTCACCACGAAATATAAGCATCAAATGCCCGACTTAGTCGACTAATGGCTAACAAAGCCGACTATGCTAGTGTCTAGTTTTTATTATGCTGGCGAATCAGCTCAAGGAAGTCTTCAAAGCCGACAAAACCTGAGGTATGTAACACGGTCGCGTCAAAGTCAATTGGACTACCGATCGTATCTAACAGGGAAAAATCTAAGCTTTGCTCAAATGCTCGGGCATCCGCCTTGTCACGAAATAGACGATAAGATAACTCACTCTCGCCTTCTGGAAGGGTAAACTCCAACACGATAGGGTTTGAGCGATGTTTTTCCTTCATAGTGTTGTAGGGAACTGGCTGCTCAAGTGTCACTAAAATCTGATTCTCGCCTGCTGGCAAATTCAACAACTGCTGGCTAACTAACCACTCTTTATCGACCGCTTTACCATTAACCACGTGTACCACGATACCTCTGCTCAGAGATAGAACACTGTCCTCGCTCGCTTTTACACCGCAAGCGACTAACAATGTCATCAGAGCTATTACTATCTTTTTCATGCTTTACCTCAATATAGGGAGGCACTGCCTCCCTGAAAATAGCCAACAATTAGAAAACGTACTCTACGCCTACAGAGACTTCATTAAAGGAGTCCGACTTCCAGCGTCGGTAAGCCACATCTTGACCACCTCTCACTGGCACCTTGTTATCTCCCATACGCACATCTCTAGCACGGAAATATAGAACCGCGGTTGGGTCAACATAATACATCGCTTGGAATGAGATCACGTCATCATCAGTACCCGCAAGTTTTTTACCATTGACATGCAGTTCCTCATTTTTCGCATAACCCAGTTTGAACTGCCAATCAGCAATGTCGTACATGATGGCACTTGATAGAGCGTTCTGTTTCTCTTTTCGTCCAGTGTCGATGCCCGAGGTCACTGAAGCATCTTGCCAGCGGTACTGAGTGAAGAAAGAAATACCGTTGTCAAACCAACCTTGTAGACTCGCTAAGTAGGTGTTGTTGTCCCAAATTCGGCTATCCGAGACTTTCTTATCCGTCGTTCCCGGCTTTTCATAACTCAAGGTTTCCTTGGTATTGCGGTTAAGCTCATACGCCCCCGACACTAAAAACGGCCCAACTTTATAATGCGCTGCACCGCCCTGCCACCAGCCTTGGTCATTGCCAACCGCTGCAGCTTTGGTTCTACCATAACCGAGATCAACCGATAAACCGCCCCACTCCGGCGAATCCCAGCGGACTGTATTGGACGAGCGATCTTGGAATTTCGCGCCACCAATCAATCCTCCCCAATCCCAAACATCACCCATACCAGGGTTTGCACCAGGCCAATCAACAATTTCATACATAGGCGTCAGCACTCGACCTAAGCGAATTTGCCCAAACGAGTCCCAATCTTCAAAACCGACAAAGGTATCACGCTCCCCTAAGCCACCACTTGCCTCATGGTTCTTGTAGGAAGGGTCAACATAGCCGGATTCTATCTGCCATATAAACAGCGGTTTAAACTTGGCAAACTGTTTGCTGCCTCGAAAGCCTATTCGGCTTTCATTATTGGTTTGAAAACCTTCTAAGTTCGGTGAGTTTTCATAATCACGAACGTGAGCTTGCAGAGCAATTTTTCCGTATACCTCGTATTTCATGCCTGCTTTGATTGCTTCAATGTCGACAATGTTATCGGACGCAAAAGCCCCTGCCGACAAACATGTCAGCATTAGTACTGTTTTTTGTTTCATTGTTGTTTTCTTAGTTATGGCCTCCCTTTCTCAAACATCCTTTGTTGTGCGCAAGAAAGGGAAGCGTTGGAGGAAAGGGATCTAGTTTTCAGAGGTTAAGATGGTCACGCGGCTGGCTCTTTGAGCTTGATAATCAACACTACGTATCCAAATTTCACCGGAAACATTTGGCGCTCGATTTAGCTCATAACTTTGCCAAGTCGTGCCGCTGTCTAGCGAATACTGAAGTGCCACGCCAGGAAAGGCGCTATTCATATACAGTTTACCTTGCTCTACCACAGCCCCCGGTACTGGCAACCGGTATTGAACATTGGCTTTGGCGAGTTTATTCAGTTCACGCTGCCCTAGCGCATTAGCGAATCGATTGAAATCTTTGGTAAGTGCAGCTTCATCTACATAATTAGACTCTTGACTGTACGTTCTTGAAGCCTGATAGTCCTGCTCCCACTCTGCTTTGTGCCAAGCACGCTCAGCCGCTGCGATAACACGAGGGAACACCATATATTCATATTGTGCGTCAGTTCGCACAGTCTCTGACCATAACTGCGCTGACATGCCATAAAATGGTGTCACGCCTTCCGAGCCTTTGGCACTAAATCCGTTACCATCGCGATCAAAAGACGTTTCGGCGTTTTGCGGCAGGTTGTCAGGTGCAAAGGCAAACATTTTTCTTGAATGGTTGTACCGTGTCGCCCAGTAGTAACCGCGCTCTTTTGGATCAAACTCATATGGAAAATCCATATAGAGGTAATCCGGGCTCGAGATTATCACTTGATAACCTTTGTTCGCCCATTGATACGCTGATGTTGAGCCGCCCCAATAGAGCGTATCCCAGAAATTGACACGAGTTTGTTTCGTAGCAAAGTCTGCGGCACTATTCGCCGTTTTAAGCCCATCTTGCCAAGCTTGAAATGCTCCGACATTCAATTCTTCCGCCATCTTGGCTACCTGCTTAGCAAAATAACTCGGTAGTGCCTGTACTGAGTCAACCGTGTTATCAGCAATGAGCGCCTGACATTTGGGCGACTTCTCAAATGGATGGTGCTCTGCACTAAGCTCTATCTCCCCCTTGCCAAGCACTTTAGCTTTTGAGCTTACGTCTTGATAACCACCTAGCTTTTTGATGTTTTTCGCTTCATCTCCGCCAAAATGCCAAGTCGTCAATGGCACGCCGGCTGCCTCATGCATAGCTAGAATCTCACTCATTACTTTTTTCACAAAGCGGTGAGACGAATCAAGGCATGGATTTAGAAAGCTTTTACGGTCGTAGAACTGAACCGTCGTGACATTAGATGTATCTTGGGGATCGAGTAATCGAAACTCATTGGCCTTCTTCATCTCACCGAGCTTAGCGTATTTACGATGGCGCGCTTCCATAGACACAACAGCCGCTCTGGCGTGCGCTGGCATGTCGATTTCTGGAATGACTTCGATATGACGCGCTGCAGCATATTGCAAGATATCGATGTAATCTTGTCGGCTGAAGAAACCCGATCCAAAGTTATCACTAGTAGGCCCAGAGCCAAGCTGCGGTAACAAGCAGCGTGTTTCCGATTTATCGAAACATCGCTTAGCACCAATGTCTGTAAGTTCAGGTAAACCTGGGATTTCTAGGCGCCAACCTTCATCATCTGTAAGGTGAAAATGAAGTTTGTTGAGTTTATACGCCGCCATTTGATCTAGGGTTTGGAAAATAGCGGACTTGGAATGAAAATTTCGCGCTACATCGACCATCACACCGCGATACTGATAACGAGGGGCATCGGCAACATCAACCAAAGGCAACACCGTCGGTTTCTTGATATCCACCAGGGAAAAAATGGACTGAACTGCATAGTACATGCCCGTCTCATCAAAAGCGGTAATGATGATTCCGCGATCGGTAATAGACAGTTGGTAACCGCCGCTGACCCGAAGCTTGCTATCTAGTGCATCAGGGTCAATATCACCATAGACCTTTTGCTCACCTTGCCCTGCCAGCCCCAGCGTCACCGCTCTATGTTCAATGGCTTCTAACGCCTCATTAGAAATTGGCAATGATGTAAAATCGAGCCCTTGACTGATATCTAAGCTTCCTTTGCCTAAGCGAACTTGATTCGGCGTGGGTACGATATGACTTGTAATGTCGAGTTGGCCTAAGTCTTGGTTTTGCTCGAATCGCGTTTTTGGTGTCATCAGAGTATTGTTGTCCGTCGACACACGTTTTAATAGGTTCGGCGTAATGGGTTTAACAAATTGACTGAGATCCTCAGTGTCCATTTGCTTGAGCACTCTAGGCTCTGCCTGTTCATGATTCACAAATGCTCGCGGCATGAAGTCTGATTCAAACAACTGCCAATATTCTCCGATCACCGGAATATCTAGACTTTCACCTTGTTCAAGACCTTCAAACTTAGCGGTTGGTTTAAGCTCATATAAGTCACCGGTAAGGCGTGCTATCGTGAACTGTTCGTTATCCAAAGACAAAATAATACGCACACTGTGTATGTACAGAGACCAGTCTTTGCTGCGGATAGCTTGACCTTGATTGCTAAGCGTCATCACACTCTTATTGCATAGCGCCCAATCTGCTCCCAATGTTTGGCAAGGCAAGTTATTCGCATCTGAGGTGTTAGCCTCGACCTGATAATGAATCAACAGGTCTTTTGAAATACGATCCACAAGTTGTTGTGGCGTTTGCGTCGCATGGGACATTCCTGATGCTAAGATGGCTAAGCTAATCATGCTGTTACGGAACATGAATTCTCCGGATGGAAGTAAATTATGCGGCACAAGTTACCTTCCCCTTCAGCAGCTTCAATTAGCCTTCCAAATAACTGTGATCTCCATCGTCATCAGAAAAACAAACAAAAAGTAAAGTTAATAATTACAACAACTTAAATCCATAATGTCGTAATTTTTCAGAATATCTACTCAACAAGATGACGCTTTTGTTACAGTGAATTTTAGAACTTCTTCCCCATATTCAAACCAATTGATATCCTTTGGTTATCCCTTATTTTCATTGAGCTTAAAAATGTTAGTCGTCTCGCAATTCACCTGGTCAGCATTTATACCCAAAAAGTCAATTTTGACGTTTTCTACGTTACTGATTTCATTACTTTCTTTTGGCGTCACCGCTGAGCCACTGCTATACAAAGCTCAAAAGGGATCACAAACACTGTATTTGTTTGGTACCGTTCATGTTGGTTCGAAGTCTCAGCAAGCCATAAGCCAGCCAATAGAAATGGCAATCAAGCAAAGTGACGCGCTCGTCTTAGAGGCTGAACTCGGGGGAAATATCGACTTTCCCAGTCCTGTCGAACATCCAGTAAAGGAAGTATTATCAAATGACAAACTAGCACAGCTCAATGAGATCGCCTCAGAGAGCCAACTTAATATCGACATGCTAAAGTCCCTGCCCTCATGGCAAGCCGCTTTGGTATTGCAGCAACATGTTTTTACAGCGCTCGACTTTCATGCCGAGTTTGGCGTGGAACACCAACTAAGCCACTGGGCACAAATTCATGCGCTTCCAGTTAAAGGGCTCGAGTCGCTACAATTTCAAATCGACTTACTTGCGGATCAGCCACTAGGCGGAAAACAAATGCTGCTTCAGACGATTCAAGAGTGGTCCTACGCCGAAAACAATATCCAATGCTTGATCA
The DNA here is from genome assembly GCF_036245475.1 of Vibrio sp. 10N. Lineage (NCBI taxonomy): Bacteria > Pseudomonadati > Pseudomonadota > Gammaproteobacteria > Vibrionales > Vibrionaceae > Vibrio > Vibrio sp. 10N. The sequence goes on from NZ_BTPM01000001.1 coordinate 2,694,444, forward strand.
AGTCATGGAGTCATGGCGACATCGCTAACCTAGAGGCGATGTTGCAGATCGACAGCGATAACGACGACTTTTACCAGCGATTTCTTATCGACAGAAATCAAACATGGGTTCGACGCTTAGTAACCTCATCTGAGTATAAAAATGGGACATTTTTTATCGCGGTGGGAGCATTACATTTAGTTGGACAAGAGAGTGTGGTGGCATTACTTAAGCAGCAAGGGTTTTCAATTGAGCAAATAAGTCGCCCTGAATCGGCGCACTGCAGTATGAAAACACATGAATAGCGTCTTAAACCTGAGACAGCACAAGACGACAAAATGACCAAAAACTACTAAGACGAGCGACTTTTTCGTAATTGGCTGATTTTCTCACAAAAAATCAGTGCTCGACTATAAAAAATCACTATAAATCAGAACATTAACCACAGATGGGTTAGATATTGTTAGAAACAAAGTAATGTGTGAAGGGCTATGTATTCGATTTTATTCATTTCCTCAGCATTACCAACCTAAAACAATTGTTTTTAATTTCAGTCTATTATTTTTTCTCGTAAGCAATTAAGTCATACTTATTTGGACGTAAAAATTTTTTTATTCTTTCAATATTTTTTGATCTTTATTCTCTAATACTCATACTTAAGTCGACTCGCCAATTTTGCGAGAAAGTTCACATTATTTGTATCGATTGAGAGGGAAGGTTATGAAATACATCAAAGCACTGTTGCTAGGGGGCATACTTGCATTCTCATTGCCAAGCGCAGCATACGAAAGTTCAGCAGCCGGTCCATTTGTAGATTGCCAATTACCAGATGGTTCACGTACGTTTGTTCCACTTGTGGTTTGTCAGCGAGCAGGCGGTGAGAAGCTATTTTAAAAATAGGTCTCTTTCAGAGCGACAAGGCTGCAGGTGATCATCTCGTGCAGCCTTTTTTTAAGTCATCAACGATCGGGCACGTTGAACTTTCGTCACCCGGACATGAAGATATCCAATCGATTAGCTGACTTTCTATTGTTTGCAGTTCAAGGATCTTCCTCCGAACCTCATCCAATTTCTCAGTCGCCTTTTGTTTTACTTCTGCACTCATACGCTGTTCGTTCATCGAAATAAGCACCAATTCACGACACTCATCCAAAGTAAAACCTACTCGTTTAGCTCTAGCAATAACACGGAGTTCTTCAATATGATGCTCACCATAGATTCTATACCCATTGCCTTCTCGTTTGGGCAATGAGATAAGCTGCTTGTCTTCATATAAACGGATCGACTTTGCCGTTAGCCCGGTACGCTTGGCCACTTCACTAATGTTCATTACTTACCTTCGTTTCACATTGGACAACAGAGTGATAACTGTCTCGCAAAAATATGTTCTTCCTTCTCCAGTTTACATAGCACTGCTATTATTCGCGAAACAAAAAAACTAAAATCATGGTTACCCTACACAAAGATTGCCATACAGGCAAAGTCTAAAGGAGTGGCAATGAAGCTAAAATACCCTATGCTAGCGAGTCTCATACTCGCACCGTCAATCGCATTCTCAGCCGTTACCGTTAAAGTACCAAAAGGCATTCAAGTATTAACCGTAAACGAAAAGGACTCTGGCTACTCAAGCTTTGGCTTTGACTCAAAAGGTGACATCGAACTAGAAGATGGCGTCAACCAAATTGTGTTCCGTATATCAAAAATTGTTATGGAAACTGGCTCTGAAAAAACAAAGTATAAGTCCCAGCCTTTGGTGGCAACATTTGAAGGCAAAGATGCCGTTTTATCATTTGATGTGCCAAATATAAAAACGCTCTATGAAGGCAGTATGTTTAATGACAAGCCCACGTTTGACGTCAATGTAAGCTCTGGTGAAGTCGTTAACATCAACAAGGGTCAACTGGGTCTGACCTTTAGCCTTGCAGCTGACATGGTAAAAGAAGTTGAAGACTACAACAAAACAAACCTACCTGCGAGTTTGAAAAACTACCGAAGCCCTACGCTCATAGTAAGTGAAAAAACAACCGACCACTATGACAGCCTGAAAACGACGTTTAAATCTGCATCACTAGAAGAGAGAAAAAAATTCCTAACCTGGGCTATTAGTAATCTCGATGACTAATTAAAGTCATTTAATGAAGAGCGCGCTAACTATATAGCGAGTTTTTTTTAAGCTCTTCAATAATGCAAAAAAGCCGGCTCAAAGAGCCGGCGAATTAGGCAGTATATTGTATTGAGATTAGAAGTAGTATTCTACGCCTAAGCCCCAACCAAACTCATTATCAGAGCCATCTTTAGAGATCATGTATGGACGAACATAAGTTACTGCAGAGTCGTCTAGGAAGTATAGAGCCTGAGCAGAAACAATGCTGTCTGCCGTATCAGTAACTGAAGAACCGTCAAGTTTCACGTCCATGTTTGCAGCATAGTTAGCTTTGAACTGCCAGTTCTCAACACCACTAAATACTACACCTAGAGAGTAGCTATCTTGTTCAAGCTTAGTGTTTTCAAACGTTTCAGTTTTATCATCGCCGTTTTCTTTAAACGTAACAGTGATGTTGCTGTAGTCTGCTTGCTCGCGTTTGTAGGCACCGTAGAATGCAAATGTATCAAAGTTTAGCTCGAAGCCTAGTAGCGCTGCGTTAGTATCAGACTCACCTTTCGCATCAAATTCTTCACCAATTGTTGGACCTTCACCAGGGTTTTGGTTCTGCCAACGCTTAACAAGGTCACCTAGCTTACTGATTTGGCGATCTTGGCCAGCTTCATAGCCACCGTGCACTGTAAAGAAGCCCGTTGAGTAGTGAGCACCCAAACCAACAAAGTTAGAGTCTTTCACACTTTCCGTACCACGACCTGCAGCAACATTAAACGTAAAGCCACCTAGGTTTGCAGAGTCATAACGAACCATGTTTGATTGACGGTCATAACGTGCACCACCGATAATGTCGCCGCCCCAGTCAAAGACAGCACCAGCACGCTGACCTGAGTAAGGCCAGTCAATGATTTCGTATAGAGGCGTTAGCATACGACCGATACGGATACGACCTGCGTCTTCAAACTCAAAACCACCGTAGGTATCACGAACACCCAGACCGCTACCAGCGCCATCGTCACCAACGTTACCGCCTTCAAGTTGCCAAATGAACTTAGGACCGCGATCCAGTTCATGAGAACCACGCAAACCAAAACGAGATTCGTTTTCTAACTTAATTGGAGCATCGCCACCGCCAATTTTGTCTTCGCCAAATTGCCAAACAGAAAGCGCAACCTGACCATATAGGTCAACAGTATCTGTTGCTGGTTTCGCTTGAACTGCACCTGCCATTGTTAATGACGCCACTGCTGCACCTAGAAGGGTGCGTTTAAACATTTTTTCCATGGAATTAAACTCCTAAAAATGGGTATAGCTGCTGTCCATAATTCATTCTTAAGTTGGCCGCCGAAGAGTGAATCATTTCCTTTTTATTTTTAATCAGAACTTCTGATTAATTTTGCTGTCTACACTGTGTGTATCCATATTCACTAGACTAACTTCGCGAGAAAAAATATCAATTTAAGACTTATTTTGGGTAAGAAAAATAGGAGGCAGTACAAATTTTGAGGTTAGTTATTGATGGAGATCTTATTTTTAAGTCACACTTTAATGAAATCCTTTACAGTGATAATTTGAGAGCTATTAGTCGCTATTTAGGCTGTTTTTCGTGAAGTGACTCGCATGATATTTATTTTATCAAAACAAAAAATAATATAGCGAACATGGCATTTGATTTTTAATTCCTGTTGCACTAACGAAATTTTATTTGATATTACTCGCAAAAAAAAGCCCCGCAAAATGCAGGGCTGATTCTAAATTAAAAGAATTTTATTTAATTAACGCTATCAAATCGGCTTCAGTTTTAATTTCAATATCCAATTCCTGCGCTTTCGCCAGCTTAGACCCCGCATTCTCACCAGCAAAAAGAATGTCTGTTTTCTTAGAAACACTGCCGGTCACTTTCGCGCCGAGTGCTTGCAGCGCAGCTTTAGCGTCATTACGGTTGAGTACGGATAATGAACCGGTCAATACCACCACCTTTCCTGCAAGCGGCTGAGGTGTATCTTGTGCTAGCTCTTCAATCGCAGGCCAATGTACACCGGCTTCAATAAGTGCAGCAATGACGCTTTGATTCAGTTCTGCTTTAAAGAAGAACTGAATATGCTTAGCGACAATCTCGCCGACGTCTTGCACATCAATAAGCTGCTCGTGAGTAGCTTTGCTAATGGCGTCTAGCGTTTTAAAGTGCGATGCCAAGTTTGCAGCCGTTGCTTCACCCACTTCACGAATACCAAGAGAGTATAGGAAGCGAGCTAACGTGGTTTCTTTTGATGCGTTTAGTGCATTCACCACATTTTGCGCCGATTTAGGCCCCATACGCTCCAAAATCGTCAATTGACCTGCAGACAAACGGAACAGATCGGCAGGCGTTTCCACCATCTCTTTATCCACCAGCTGCTCAATCACTTTTTCACCTAAGCCATCCACATCTAACGCTTTGCGCGATACAAAGTGCTTCAATGCTTCTTTACGCTGAGCTTGGCAAACCAGGCCACCTGTGCATCTTGCTACGGCTTCACCTTCGATGCGTTCAACTAACGAGGAGCAAACTGGGCAATGGGTTGGAAAATCAATATCTTTGGCATCGTCTGGGCGACGCTCTGGGACGTAAGAAACGATTTGTGGAATAACATCACCCGCGCGGCGAATAATCACACTATCGCCAACCTTAACGCCAAGACGCGCAATTTCATCCGCATTGTGCAGCGTGGCATTACTCACGGTTACTCCACCGACAAATACGGGTTCAAGCTTCGCCACTGGAGTAATTGCACCAGTACGTCCCACTTGGAAGTCAACCGAGTTCAGTACAGTGATCTCTTCTTGTGCTGGGAATTTGTACGCAATCGCCCAGCGCGGTGCACGAGCGACGAAGCCGAGCTGCTCTTGAAGTGCAATTTCGTCAACTTTGATAACCACACCATCAATTTCATACGCTAGGTCGTCGCGCTTTTCTTGGATGGCTTTATGGTACTGCTTCACTTCTTCAATACTGCTTACTCGCTTGGTCTCTGGCCCCATAGGGAAACCCAGCGACTTGAGCTTAAGGAAACGGTCGTAGTGGCTTACAGGAAGATCGGTACCTTCAACAACGCCTAAGCTGTAGGCATAAAAGCTCAGCGGTCTTTTAGCGGTAATACGAGAGTCCAGCTGGCGCAAACTACCTGCTGCCGCGTTTCTTGGGTTTACAAATACCTTCTCGCCTTTTTTTGAGGCGATTTCGTTGAGCTTCTCGAAGCCCGCTTTTGGCATAAACACTTCACCGCGCACTTCGATACGAGCAGGGATATCCTCACCTTGAAGCTTGAGTGGAATGGCACTGATCGTGCGAACATTCTCGGTAATGTTTTCACCCGTAGTCCCATCGCCGCGTGTCGCAGCTTGGATAAGAACACCGTTTTCATACAGAAGGCTCACCGCCAGGCCATCGAGTTTTACTTCGCAGCAGTAGTCACCGACGCTGGTTCGGTTGAGGCGCTCGCAAATTCGCTTATTAAAGCCATCGAGATCTTCATCAGAAAACGCATTATCAAGGGAGAGCATCGGAATTTCATGCTGAACTTGGCTAAAGCTATCCAACGGTAAACCACCCACACGCTGACTTGGAGAGTCAACCGTCACCCACTCTGGGTGCTCCGCTTCAATCGCGAGCAGCTCTTGCATCAGACGGTCGTACTCGACGTCTGGGATCTCAGGGCTGTCTTCAACATAGTACTTCACACCATGATAGTGGAGCTGTTGTTTGAGTTCGTTTAATCGTTGTTGCGACATGTTATACCTTGATAGTATTGATAAAAAAGGCTCCTAAGGAGCCTTTTTTTGCTTCGAATTGATGGGTTTAAGCGCTGGCTTTCGCTTGGTTAAAATCTTTAATTTGCTGACGGTATGCATCCAGTCGTTGCGGCGTCATTAGGTTGCGTTGGTCATCAAGCACATTACCGCCAAGATCATCAGATATTTGCTGCGCGGTTCTTAGCATGAGCTTAAAGTTTTGCTCAGCTTCCCCAAAGCAAGGAAGAGTCATGAAAAATGAGATCCCTTTGGTCGTGAAGGTGGCCGGATCATCATGCTGAAGTGTGCCCGGTTGCATCATATTGGCAACACTGAATAGCACCTTGCCAGTACCAGAGAGATCAGCATGACGATGGAAGATGTCCATTTCACCGTAAATCAAGCCATTTTGGCGCATGCTGTCAAAAAGTTGAGTTCCATTGAATGGCGCTTCGCCCGAACAGTGTACGTTCAGCACCAGCACTTGCATGTCAGGCTCTTTCGGCTCTTCTTTAACCTCTTTACTGGCCTCAGAAAGGTTCACCACAGCTGGCGGTTCTTCATCCAAGCTTTCATCTAATGTATCTAAGTTAATACTAGGTTCGTCGGCCTCGATTTCTTCATGTTCTTTATTGGCTGTAAACGATGGCAAAGGCTCTTGCTCTTCCTCTTCGTGAGAAACCACTGTAGGCTCAACCTCTGTAACCGGCTTTGTTGGTTCCAAAGACGCCTCATTAATTGGCGCAGCATCAACAAGCGCGTCCTGTGGGGCATCAGTCTCTGGCACAGTCGACTCTAGTGGATCGTAAGCAGGCTTTTGCGCGTTTAAACCAAAGTCTGGCTCGGTACGAGTCTTTCTGATGATTTCAAAATCATCTTCAGGAGCGACGTATTCGTCGGCGGTATCATTGTCGTCTATCTTTCCTAGCGGTCTGTCACCAAATTTCTTTTGGCCTTCTTTCTTACTCGACCACAAGCCGTGAAACAACAGCGCCGCGATAGCTAAGGCACCGACAATAATGAGTACGAATCGCAATTCCTGCATTGTTTGCTCTCAATGTTAAAAATAGTCCTTACAGAAGTACTTTCGCACTTCAACTTTCTTTACTTTACCAAAACTCTATAGACGATTAGAACACCTAAGTATAAGAAGTTTGTGATTTCGTAAACCCTTTTTTGTTATAGTCGAAGTCATAAGCAACGCAAAAACCAGACAAAGGACACCAATTTTGAACAAAGCAAACACTGGGTTTGGCTACTTCATGCAAGGTTTTCAAATCGCTTTTATGCCCGGGATCAGACGCTATGTGCTGATGCCTCTTTTGGCCAATATCCTTTTGGTTGGCTCAGCGATGTATTATCTCTTCTCCCACTTAAATACATGGATTGAGAGCTGGCTTGGTTACTTACCAGAGTTTCTATCTTGGCTCAGCTACATTCTATGGCCTTTACTGGCTCTCACAATTCTCGCGACCTTTTCCTACTTTTTTAGCACCTTAGCTAACTTCATTGCCGCGCCTTTTAACGGCCTGCTGGCAGAAAAAGTTGAAGAAAAGCTCACTGGAAATCGAATCAACGACGACGGACTGATGAGTGTCGTCAAAGACGTGCCGAGAATTATGGCGCGTGAGTGGCGCAAACTGCTTTACACGCTACCTAAAGCGATCGGTTTATTTTTGCTACTGCTGATTCCAGCATTGGGTCAAACCATCGGTCCTTTTGCTTGGTTTATTTTTACGGCTTGGATGCTGGCGATTCAATACTGTGACTATCCATTTGATAATCACAAAGTACCGTTTAATGACATGCGCCTATCAATAAAGCAAAAACAAGGCAAAGCCTATGGCTTTGGCATGCTCGTGTCTTTATTTACCGCAATTCCTATTTTGAATCTATTCATCGTGCCGGTTTCAGTGTGCGGTGCAACAGCGATGTGGGTGCAAGAATTTAAACAGCAGCATAGCTAAGCGCCTACTGACTCGATACAAGCCCCTGTTATGGGGCTTGTGTTATATCACCGGCCGTTTAGGGTTTTAACGGTTTACGACTAAAGGATTGATTACCACATTTCGCACAATCACCGATCACTGTCGGATGATTGTATTCGGTTTTATGACCACACTGCTCACACACCAACACACCGAGCCCAATCATTTCACCCGATGTATACACCCCTTGATGCTCCAGATCTTGAAACAGCTCCACCCATTCCACTTTGGTTCGATCAGTAATGTCTAATAGCCCCTGCCAGACCGAGTTAGCAATCATCAGATAAAAAGGCCCACTTTTACTCTCTTCGTAGTTGTTAGCAAACTCTTTGAGATCCGATTTAACATAGGCAGAGATCAGTGCCATCTCGTCCTTGGTCATGTCGTTGGCGGCTTCCACTACTTGTCCTGACTTTTCAAGTACGTGCTGAAGCTCTTCCGGGCTATGTTTGAGGTTATCAACCACATCTTCGATCATTTCTTCATAACTGGTTTTACGCTTAGGCATACATCCCCCTATTTACCCCAATACGATGAAGGCTATATTGGCTATTGTTGACCGAGCTTCCTTTAGGTATTCTATGACGATCTATTAGTCTCTGTAGTAACAGAACTCACAAATTCCAAGATAACCGGACATCATCGATGCAAGAACAATACAACCCACAAGACATTGAACGTAAAGTTCAACAGCACTGGGACAACAATGAAACCTTTGTTGTAAGTGAAGACCCAAATAAAGAAAAATTCTACTGCCTGTCAATGTTCCCTTATCCAAGTGGACGACTGCACATGGGTCACGTACGTAACTATACGATCGGTGATGTGGTATCTCGTTTCCAACGTTTACAAGGTAAAAACGTAATGCAACCAATCGGTTGGGATGCATTCGGTCTACCAGCAGAAAACGCAGCTGTGAAGAACAACACGGCACCTGCGCCTTGGACGTACGAGAACATCGAATACATGAAAAACCAGCTTAAGTTGCTTGGTTTTGGCTACGACTGGAACCGCGAGTTCGCAACTTGTACGCCTGAATACTACCGCTGGGAGCAAGAGTTCTTCACTAAGCTTTACGAAAAAGGCCTAGTTTATAAGAAGACGTCTTCTGTTAACTGGTGTCCAAACGACCAAACCGTTCTTGCAAACGAGCAGGTTGAAGATGGCTGCTGCTGGCGCTGTGATACTCCGGTTGAGCAAAAAGAGATTCCACAGTGGTTCATTAAGATCACTGAATACGCACAAGAGCTGCTTGATGATCTAGACAACCTTGAAGGTTGGCCTGAAATGGTTAAGACCATGCAGCGCAACTGGATTGGTCGCTCTGAAGGTGTTGAGCTCAAGTTTGAAGTTAAAGGTCAACAAGATCTAGAAGTCTACACAACTCGTCCAGATACCCTAATGGGTGTGACGTACGTAGGTATCGCAGCAGGTCACCCTCTAGCTGCAATCGCGGCTGAGAACAACCCTGAACTTGCTGCATTCATCGAAGAATGTAAAAACAACAAAGTTGCGGAAGCTGAACTGGCGACAATGGAGAAGAAAGGTATGGCGACTGGCCTTACTGCTATTCACCCATTGAACGGCCGTGAAGTACCCGTTTACGTGGCTAACTTCGTATTGATGGACTACGGCACAGGCGCGGTTATGGCGGTTCCTGGTCACGACCAACGTGATTTCGAGTTCGCGACTAAGTACGGCATCGACATTCTGCCAGTAATTCAACCTACTGACGGCAGTGAGCTAGACATCTCTGAAGAAGCTTACACAGAGAAAGGCGTTCTATTTAACTCTGGTGAGTTCGATGGTCTTGAGTTCCAAGCGGCATTCGATGCAATCGCAGCAAAGCTAGAAGCAGAAGGCAAAGGTCACAAGACCGTGAACTTCCGTCTACGCGACTGGGGTGTATCTCGTCAGCGTTATTGGGGTGCTCCAATCCCAATGGTGACCACTGAAGATGGTGAAGTTCATCCGGTACCAGCGGATCAACTGCCCGTTATTCTTCCAGAAGATGTCGTGATGGATGGCGTAACCAGCCCAATTAAAGCCGACAAAGAGTGGGCTAAGACGACATTCAACGGCAAACCAGCACTTCGTGAAACCGACACGTTCGATACGTTTATGGAGTCTTCTTGGTACTACGCACGTTACTGTTCACCACAAGCAGACGACATCCTAGATCCAGAAAAAGCAAACTACTGGCTACCAGTAGACCAGTACATCGGTGGTATCGAGCACGCTTGTATGCACCTACTGTACTCTCGCTTCTTCCATAAACTGCTTCGTGACGCGGGTTACGTAACCTCTGACGAGCCGTTCAAGCAGCTACTATGTCAAGGCATGGTACTCGCTGACGCGTTCTACTACGAGAACGACAAAGGCGGTAAAGAGTGGGTTGCACCGACTGACGTTGCTGTTGAGCGTGACGGGAAAGGTCGCATCACTTCGGCGAAAGACAACCAAGGCCGTGACGTTGAGCACTCAGGCATGATCAAGATGTCTAAGTCAAAGAACAACGGTATTGACCCTCAAGAGATGGTAGACAAGTACGGTGCGGACACAGTACGTCTATTCATGATGTTTGCATCACCTGCAGACATGACGCTTGAATGGCAAGAGTCTGGCGTTGAAGGTGCTAACCGCTTCCTAAAACGTGTTTGGAAACTGGTTAACGAGCACTCATCAAAAGGTGCAGCAGAAGCCGTCGACACAGCCGCGCTATCTGGTGACCAGAAAGCGCTACGTCGCGACGTTCACAAGACTATTGCGAAAGTAACGGACGATATCGACCGTCGTCAAACGTTCAATACTGCTATCGCTGCTATCATGGAACTAATGAACAAGCTAGCGAAAGCGCCTCAAGAGTCCGCACAAGACCGTGCGATTCTAGATGAAGCGCTAAAAGCAGTAGTGGCAATGCTTTACCCAATCACTCCACATATTTCATTTGAAATGTGGGTCGCTTTAGGTGAGGCTGACGTCGACAACGCGGCATGGCCTAAACACGACGAGAAAGCACTTGTTGAAGACGAGAAGCTGATCGTGGTTCAAGTGAACGGCAAACTGCGCGCTAAGCTGACTGTGGCTGCTGACGCGTCTAAAGAGCAAGTAGAAGAGCTTGGTCTGAACGACGAAAACGTCACTAAGTTCACAGACGGCAAAACGGTTCGTAAAGTGATCTACGTACCTGGTAAGCTACTGAATATTGTAGCGAACTAATCGTCATCGCTTTATGATAGCAAGAGTCGCAGCTAACCACTGCGGCTCTTTCGTCCATTTTAAGCAAAGCCTTATCTAAGTTTCTGATCTGGAACTTACATAAGCCTTTTCAATGAGAGTCTTCGGTAGCTATGTTTCGATTCAAACAAAAACTAACACAAGCCAGTTTTATTCTTCTTCTCTCTTCATTGCTGACTGCGTGTGGATTTCAGTTACGTGGTGAATACTCAGTACCAGAAGGCATTACCGCTATCTCTGTCACCAGCTTTGACCAATACAGCAAAATCACTCGATTAGTCAAAGAGCAACTACGGTTAAGCCAAATCGAACTCGTCACGCCAAACAAAGATGTGCCGAACATACACATCACTAATGAAAAAATTACTGACCGAACTCTCTCTCTATATCAAAACACCCGTGCAGCAGAAAAAGAAGTGGTATATGAGGTCAACTATCGCGTGACGGTGCCGAACTTAGGCTCAAAAGACTTTACTGCGACTATGACTCGCAGCTACCTAGACAACCCGCTTTCAGCACTGGCGAAGTCGGCAGAGCGTAAGCTAATCGAAGATGAAATGCGTGAATTTTCTGCGCAGCAAATGATGCGTCAAATGGCACGACTTAAAACTGAAATTCAAGAGCATGAAGAAAAGCAAAAGCTTAAAGACTCTGAGACCAACACACCAGACAAGTCGCAGTCTTAACAGGTAGTCGATTGTGAGAATATTTGCTGACCGCCTGTCTGAGCATCTTGCTAAGCAATGGCACCACTGTTTCCTGCTATTTGGCAATGAGCCGCTATTTGTGCAAGAAAGCCGCGATGCCATTATTCACCACGCTAAACAGCAAGGTTTTGAAGAGCATCACCGTTTTAGTGTCGATAACTCCCTTGATTGGAACGAGGTGTATGACTGCACCCAAGCACTAAGCTTATTCTCCTCAAAGCAAATTATTGAACTGACCATGCCAGAGGCTGGTGTCAATGCCAGTATTGCTAAGCACTTAACGGAAATAGCACCCACACTTCATGACGACATTGTTATCGTCATCACCGGCACCAAACTAACCCGAGCTCAAGAATCTGCAAAATGGTTTAAAGCGCTAAATGGCTGCTTAGTCAGTTGTAACACACCCGATATCAAGCAATTGCCGCAATGGGTAATGAGGCGTTGCAGAGCCAATCAGCTCTCGCCTGACGGTGAAGCGATCCAATTGCTATGCCAATGGCATGAAGGTAACCTGTTTGCGCTTTCCCAAAGCCTAGAAAAGCTCGGACTCCTATACCCAGACGGTCAATTGACACTTGTGCGCGTGCAAGAATCACTCAGCAGACACAACCACTTTACCGTGTTTCACTGGGTCGATGCGCTATTGGAAGGCAAACCCAAACGCGCTCATCGCGTGCTTACTCAGCTCGAAGCTGAGGGCGTGGAAGCGACGATTTTGCTGCGCACCATTCAAAAAGAACTGATTCAGCTTGGTAAAATGCAAGCGATGTTACAGCAGTCATCGCTTAGCCACGTCTTTGATCAGTTCCGAATCTGGCAAAATAAGAAGCCACTTTACAGTGCTGCACTAAACCGTCTATCACCACAAAGACTGCGTCAGAGTATTCAACTACTTAGCGCGATTGAAGTGCAAGTGAAAACACAATATGAGCAAAGTCCATGGCCATACTTACAGCAGCTTACGTTCAACCTAAGCAGCGCTGACAACGGCCTGTCTTTGCAACCTTAAAATCGTGATATAATTATCGATCGATTGAGTAGCGATACTCTCCTAACCATATACATACTGAGGAATCTCTTTTGCAACGCGAAGAATTGAAACTTTTTCTAGCCGATAAAGCGGACGATATGAAAGCCCAAGACATTGTCACTATCGATGTTGAAGGTAAGTCCAGCGTCACAGACTTCATGATCGTCTGTACCGGCACTTCTAGAAGACACGTTATTTCAATTGCGGACCATGTTGCTGCGGAAGTCAAAAAAGCAGGCCTTGAACCACTCGGTATCGACGGTGATACTGAAGGCGAATGGGTCGTGCTCGATATGGGCTCCACTATGCTGCACGTGATGCAAGAAGAGCACCGCGAGCTGTACCAACTAGAAAAGCTTTGGAGCTAGTCGTTTGAAACTTCAACTGATCGCCGTTGGTACTAAGATGCCAAAATGGGTAGAAGAAGGCTTTCAAGAGTATCGCCGCCGTTTCCCTCACGACATGCCACTCGAGCTCATTGAAATTCCAGCCGGTAAGCGTGGCAAAAACGCTGACATTGCGCGTATTTTACAAAAAGAAGGCGACGCTATGCTGGCGGCGGTCCCTAAGGGTAACCGCATTGTGACGCTCGATATTCCAGGTAAAAAATGGGATACGCCTCAGCTTGCTGAGCAGCTTGAAAGCTGGAAGCTGGATGGTCGTGATGTTTCCATTCTGATTGGTGGCCCTGAAGGGTTAGCACCAGCTTGTAAAGCCGCAGCAGATCAAAGCTGGTCTTTGTCTGCATTAACGCTTCCTCACCCGCTGGTACGCATTGTCATGGCGGAGAGCCTATACCGAGCATGGTCAATTACCGCTAATCATCCGTATCACAGAGAGTAATTTAGCTAGCGATGAAACGTAAACGCAGCCAGATACGGGACCATCAGGCCGAAGCGCGACTGTTTAAAAGTCGCGCTATTGTGGCGTTTGTTGGTATCGTTGTAATGATGTTGGTGCTCGTCGCTAACCTCTACAACATCCAAATCAACCAGTATCAAGACTATAAGACCCGCTCGAACGACAACCGCATCAAAGTGGTACCGATCGCGCCAAACCGCGGGCTAATCTACGACCGCAACGGCATTTTGCTTGCGGAGAACCGCCCTGTCTTCAACCTAGAGATCACTCCAGAAAAAGTCAAAGACATGGATGCGACTATCCAAGCGTTGAGAGAGTACCTTGATATATCACCTGAGCGTGAAGAAGCCTTTAATCGCGACCGTAAACGTACCCGCCGCTTCAAATCGATCCCACTTCTGACTCAGCTTACCGAAGATCAAGTGGCGATATTCTCAGTCCATCAACATAAGTTTCCCGGTGTTGAAATCGCCGCCAACTTAAAACGCTTCTATCCTTATGGTGATGTGTTAACGCACGTGATCGGCTACGTGTCCCGCATTAACGACCGCGACATGCGTCGCCTGATCCGCGAAGAAAAAGAGTCAAATTATCAAGCCACTCGCGATATTGGTAAGCTTGGTATCGAGCGCTACTACGAAGATATTTTGCATGGTACCGCAGGCTATCAGGAAGTTGAGGTGAACAGCCGTGGCCGTGTACTAAGGACACTAAAGTTCGTCCCACCTATTCCGGGCAAAGACATTGTACTCAACCTAGATATTACGCTGCAGCTCAAAGTCCACAAACTACTCGATGGTCGACGTGGCTCGGCGATCATTCTCGACCCAAGTGACAACGGCGTACTGGCCATGGTGTCGAGCCCAAGTTACGACCCAAATGCGTTTGTAAACGGCATCTCAGGCAAAGGCTATCGCGCCCTACTTGAGGATAAGAACCGACCTCTGGTAAACCGCGCGACTCTGGGTATCTATCCACCAGCGTCAACGGTAAAACCGTTCATCGCAGTTGGAGCACTGCAAGAAGGCGTGATCACGACCAAAACCACACGTAACGATCCAGGGTACTGGCGTATCCCTAATTCCAAAACGCGTCCATTCCGCGATTGGCTACGTTGGGGACATGGTAAGGTGGACATCCTCAAGGCAATTGAAGAATCTGTCGATACCTTCTTTTACCAAATCGCCTATGACATGGGCATTGACCGCCTATCTAAGTGGATGATGATGTTTGGCTTTGGTGATTACACTGGCATTGATATCTATGAAGAGAGCAAAGCCAACATGCCAACACGTGAGTGGAAGATGGCGAGACACAGAACGCCTTGGTATCAAGGTGATACTATCCCGGTTGGTATCGGTCAAGGTTACTGGACAGCAACGCCAATGCAGATAGCCAAAGCGACGTCAGTTCTTGTTAATCGCGGTGAGGTACTCTCCCCACACCTGTTGCGTGCAACCATAGATAATGGCGATAGCTTTGACCATCAAACCTTAAGCGAAGTCGACTCACGACCGCCAATTACCGGTGTGCAAGAGCGATACTGGGACATTGCGCTAGAAGGGATGCGCCGAGTGAATCACGGCGTCAAGGGTACTGCTCGACGCTCTTTCACCAATATGCCTTTTCAAAGTGGTGGTAAATCGGGTACTGCGCAAGTGTTTAGCTTGGCAGAAGACGAAGAGTATAATGCCGAAGAGGTTGCTGAACACCTGAAAGACCATGCATTATTTACTGGCTTCGCCCCGTTTGATGATCCTAAGGTCGTGGTCACCGTCGTTATTGAGAACGCAGGTGGCGGTTCTACCAATGGTGCGCCAGTCGCTCGACAACTGTTCGACTTGGCACTGGCCGAAAATGCAGAGAGTGAAGAAGAATGAGATTTGATCCTTCCACCGGTCAAAGCCGAGTGATGTTCGAACGCTTCCACATCGATTTGCCTTTGGTGCTCGGAATCCTAGCGCTTATGGGATTTGGTCTTGTGGTGATGTACAGCGCCAGTGGCCAAAGTTTGACGATGATGGACCGACAGGCGATGCGTATGGTGCTGGCTTTGGTTGTGATGGTTGTCTTGGCTCAACTGTCACCCAGAACTTATGAGACGTTAGCGCCGTTGATGTTCTTTGCCGGAGTTATGTTGCTATTTGGGGTGCTGTTTTTCGGTGAGGCCTCCAAAGGGGCGCAGCGTTGGCTAAACCTCGGTTTTGTACGTTTCCAACCGTCCGAACTGCTCAAGTTGGCCGTGCCACTCATGGTGGCGCGTTATATCGGGAAACGCTCACTGCCAATCACCTTCCAAACGCTGGTCATATCACTGGTCATGGTGTTCGTACCCACCATTTTGATCGCTAAGCAGCCCGATCTCGGTACCTCTATTTTGATTGCGGCCTCGGGGATATTCGTTATCTTCTTAGCCGGTATTAGCTGGAAGATTATCTTTGGTGCTGTGATCGCGTTAAGTGCCTTTGTCCCCGTACTTTGGTTCTTTTTAATGCGCGAGTATCAGAAAGTGCGCGTACGTACCTTGTTTGACCCGGAGTCGGATCCATTGGGCGCGGGTTATCACATCATTCAAAGTAAAATTGCTATCGGCTCTGGTGGTATTGCTGGCAAAGGTTGGATGCAGGGTACTCAGTCACAACTCGAGTTTTTGCCCGAGCGCCACACCGATTTCATCTTTGCCGTTATTGCTGAAGAATGGGGAATGATCGGCATTCTGTTGCTACTCGCTCTCTACCTATTCATTATCGGTCGAGGCCTGTATCTCGCCAGTTCAGCTCAAACTGCATTCGGCCGAATGATGGCCGGCAGCATCGTTCTTAGCTTCTTCGTTTATGTTTTTGTAAATATTGGTATGGTGAGCGGTATATTACCGGTAGTTGGTGTACCATTGCCGCTTGTCAGCTACGGTGGCACCTCAATGGTGACCCTGATGGCTGGATTTGGCATTCTTATGTCAATTCATACACACAGAAAAGCATTCTCAAAGGCAACCTAATGAACAGATGGAATGACACAAGGCGCCAGCGCCTTTCTTGGCTAGGTTTGGCCTCTGGGCTTATCGTCCTTGCAGGGTGTTCATCATCAGACAGTCGATATGATCTCAAAGACGATGTTGCGCCAACTGCGCCGATTTCCGTCGACCATGTTGAAGGGGCTGTACCGAAATACGAACCGTATAGCTTAGGTGGCAATAAAAACTATCGGCTGCGCGGTAAAAGCTACACAGTGATTAAAGACCCAGCAGGCTTTAAAGAACGTGGCGAAGCTTCTTGGTATGGTAAGAAGTTCCATGGGCACCTAACGTCGAACGGCGAAGTCTACGACATGTACTCCATGTCAGCCGCGCACAAAACGCTGCCATTGCCAAGTTATGTCAAGGTCACTAACCTCGATAACGGCAAAGAAACCATCGTTCGTGTTAACGACCGTGGTCCATTCCATGACGGGCGCATTATCGATCTCAGCTATGCTGCAGCGAATAAACTGGATGTCATCAAGACAGGAACAGCGAATGTTGAGATTGAAGTGATTATCGTCGAAAAACCGTCCAGTCAACATGAGTTGGACAAGCACCCTGAGTACACTATTCAAGTTGCAGCTTCACCTCATAAGGAACGCATTGATGAATTATCCAAACAGCTAGGTGAAAAACTGTCTGTGGATACATTCTTAACCCCGGTCAAAAGCAACTATCGTCTGATGCTTGGGCCGTTTAAAGACTACAAGCAAACCCAGGACGTACTGGAGCAGGTGCAAAAGATTGGCTACCCCTCAGCTTTTGTCAAAAAACTGTAAACATCATTGACATAAATAACTGTTGTTACTTAGTGTAAGCTATCTAGTTTGCAGTCAACATTCTGTTACTATACGAACTATTACTCAAACGCATTCGAAATGAATAAGAATAAATCTTCTATGAAATTTGTAACCACTATTGCTCTTTCCGCAACTTTGGCAGCAACTTCTGCCGCTGCGGCACCTGTTGTCATGCCTGATGCACCTCAAATCGCAGCCAAAGGCTTCGTTTTGATGGACTACAACTCTGGTAAGGTTCTAGCTGAGAAAGAGATGAACACTCAGCTTCACCCAGCGAGTCTGACAAAAATGATGACCAGCTATGTTATCGGCCAAGAGCTAAAGCGCGGTAACATCTCACCACAAGACGAAGTGACCATCAGTAAGAATGCTTGGGCAAAAAACTTCCCTGATTCATCAAAGATGTTCATTGAAGTGGGCACTAAGGTCACCGTTGATGAGCTAAATAAAGGTATCATCATTCAATCGGGTAATGATGCTTGTGTCGCGATGGCTGAGCACATTGCCGGTTCAGAAGATGCATTCGTTGACCTTATGAATGCATGGGCAAAGTCTATCGGTATGACCAACTCGCACTTCGCTAACGTGCACGGTCTGGATAACCCAAATCTATACTCTACACCATACGACATGGCTCTTCTGGGTCGCGCGCTTATCAAAGACGTGCCAGATGAATACCGTATCTACTCTGAGAAGAAATTCACCTACAACGGCATCACCCAATACAACCGTAACGGGCTACTTTGGGACAAGAGCATGAACGTTGATGGCATCAAAACGGGTCACACAAGCAAAGCAGGCTACAGCCTAGTGAGCTCGGCGACTGAAGGTAAGATGCGCCTCGTTGCGGTTGTTATGGGTACTAAAAACGCTAACGCTCGTAAATCAGAAAGCAAAAAGCTACTCAGCTACGGCTTCCGATTCTTCGAAACGGTTAACCCACACAAAGCAGACGAGACCTTCGTTGAAGAAAAAGTCTGGATGGGTGACAAAGACGCAGTGGCACTGGGTGTTGATCAAGACACATATGTAACACTACCTCGCGGCCAAGCTAAGAACCTAAAAGCAAGCTTCGTACTTGAAAAGCAGCTAGAAGCACCAATATCTAAAGGCGATGTTGTTGGTAAGCTATACTATCAACTAGAAGGCGAAGACGTAGCTGAATACCCGCTGCTTGCTCTTGAAGATGTTCAAGAAGGTAGCCTGTTCAGCCGCTTGTGGGATTACATCGTATTACTTTTCAAGAGCTTTTTCTAAGCCCTAGCGTTTAACGCCAAAGTAATCGAGTCATCGTAAAGCCGCTTCAAGCGGCTTTACTTTTTCATTGGCTTGAGATCGTCCACGTAAGGCATTACTATTCACACCGTTATAAAGAATTGGTATTTTTTGGAGTCCCTATTATGTTGACCATCAACTCTGATGCAAAACTCAAAGACCTACTAGAGTTCCCTTGCTCGTTTACCTTCAAAGTGATGGGTTACGCTAAACCAGAACTTCCTGAGAAAGTGCTGGAAGTGATCCAGCGCCACGCACCAGGGGACTACAGTCCAACCATTAAGCCAAGTGCAAAAGGTAACTACCATGCTGTATCTATCAACATTACAGCGACCTCAATCGAGCAAGTAGAAACCCTTTACAAAGAACTTGGCGACATCGACATTGTTCGCATGGTTCTATAAAAATTTGAAACTTTAAAATTTTTTTGAAAGCAGCTTTGGCTGCTTTCTTTTTATTTATCAGTTAGATATAAGTTTCATATCACGCAATAGTTAAGAATTCGTTATTTATTGGTAGTTCAAAACCATCAACATGTTTATAATGCGAATACTTTATTAAGTGGCAGCGAGGTGACTGGTGGAAAATCAGCTAGTTGTAAGAAAGCTTGGACGAAAAGACTATGAACCAGTCTGGAAAGCCATGCATGATTTCACTGACAATCGAACCCAAGACACACGAGACGAAGTGTGGTTAGTGGAACACAACCCAGTCTTTACCCAGGGACAGGCTGGTAAAGAAGAGCACCTACTTAACACAGGTGACATCCCAGTCGTCCAAAGTGACCGAGGTGGTCAAGTGACCTATCATGGTCCGGGTCAGCTTGTCGCTTACTTTCTCATCAATTTGCGTCGTAAAAAGCTCGGCGTTCGCGAGCTGGTTACACACATCGAAAACCTCGTTATCAAGACACTTAACGCGTATGATATTGAGTCAGCGGCACGACCGGATGCCCCTGGAGTGTATGTCGATGGCAAAAAAGTCTGCTCCCTTGGTCTGCGTATCCGCAAAGGGTGCTCATTCCACGGACTGGCGCTAAATATTAATATGGATCTCTCCCCTTTCCTTCGTATCAACCCTTGTGGCTATGCAGGAATGGAAATGGTTCAAGTGAGCCAACTGGGCGGTCCCAAAGAGGTCTCGACTGTCGAAGACCAAATGATCAAAGCACTATTAGAAATACTTGATTACGAGCAAGTAGAATTCAGCGAAGAAGCATAAGACGATGAGCAAACCTATCCAAATGGAAAAAGGCGTCAAGTACCGTGACGCTGACAAGATGGCACTGATTCCCGTAAAGAACATGCCTACCGAGCAAAAACAGATCCTTCGTAAACCAGAATGGATGAAGATTAAGCTGCCAGCAGACAGCCAGCGTATTCAAGACATTAAGTCTGCTATGCGCAAAAACGATCTTCACTCGGTCTGTGAAGAAGCCTCATGCCCTAACCTAGCTGAGTGTTTTAATCACGGTACTGCCACCTTTATGATCCTTGGTGCTATCTGTACTCGTCGTTGCCCTTTCTGCGACGTAGCTCATGGCCGTCCTAATGCACCTGAAGCAGGCGAACCGCAAAAGCTTGCTCAAACCATCAAAGATATGAAGCTTAAGTATGTTGTGGTGACTTCTGTTGACCGTGACGACTTGCGTGATGGTGGTGCTCAACATTTTGCTGACTGTAATCGTGAAATCCGCGCACTTAACCCAGAGATCCGCATCGAGACCTTGGTACCTGATTTCCGTGGCCGTATGGATGTAGCGCTTGAAGCACTGAAAGATAACCCGCCAGACGTGTTTAACCACAACCTAGAGACAGCGCCTCGCTTATATCGTAAAGCGCGTCCAGGTGCGAACTATAAGTGGTCGCTGCAACTTCTTCAGAAGTTTAAAGAGATGCACCCTGACGTACCGACTAAGTCTGGCTTGATGATGGGCCTTGGTGAAACCAAAGAAGAGATTGTTGAAGTACTTAAAGATCTTCGTGCTCACGGCGTCACCATGCTTACACTTGGTCAATACCTAGCGCCTAGTCGTCACCACTTGCCAGTAGAACGTTACGTGCCGCCATCAGAGTTTGATGAGCTAAAAGAGATCGCCCTTGAGCTTGGCTTTACCCATGCAGCCTGCGGTCCATTTGTTCGCTCGTCTTACCATGCAGACCTACAAGCCAAAGGCGAAGAAGTGAAATAGCATTACTTTTTGGAAGTAACATTGCCTTTTTCGAGACATAAAACACGGATTCGCTATTGAAGCAATTCGTGTTTTTTTTGAGAAAAATCTGCAACATGACAATCTCATACTCGCATTTTTGCTATTTTTAGGTAGGCTTAAAGAAAAAGTTTCACCCAATCAAGGACGTAACATGAAGTTATTGAAAATTGGTTTGCCTATTCTCGCGTCAACTGTGATTGCAGGCTGTGCGCAGAACACTCAACAAGACAACTATTTAGAAGCGTCATTCGAGCTATGTAACACTGAAGTGAATCTATACTCGGTTAGCGACGATGGTCGCGTTCGTATCGTTTGTAAGGACGGTGCTAAGTTCGCACTGAACAGCGAGAAGACATTAGATATCATGCGTGATATCAACATTGACTACTGTAATGGCGAAGGCTTGGGTCAGTTTAGTGAGAGCCGCAAGTATTACTCATTCCGATGCAAGTCAGGCACCTTGCTTAATATCAATAAGTAATACTCCCTGCGACCTAAAGTTTCAGGTACTAAAAAAGCGAGCCTTCAGCTCGCTTTTTTTCTTTGCGTTAAAGCAATAGAGAATTACGCGTAAACAGGTAGACGCTTACAAATCTCTAGTACTTTCGCTTTCGTTGCTTCAATTACTGACGCATCGTTGATGTTATCTAGAACATCACACATCCAGTTAGCAAGCTCAGTTGCGTCTGCTTCAGTGAAGCCACGACGAGTAATCGCAGGTGAACCAACACGGATACCAGACGTTACGAATGGGCTGCGTGGGTCATTAGGTACTGAGTTCTTGTTCACAGTGATGTTTGCTGCGCCAAGAGCGGCATCCGCTTCTTTACCAGTGATGTCTTTGTCGATTAGGTCAACAAGGAACAGGTGGTTTTCAGTGCCGTTAGAGACGATCTTGTAACCGCGCTCTTGGAACTGTGCAACCATCGCTTTTGCATTCTTAACAACGCGCGCTTGGTACTCTTTAAACTCTGGCTCCATGGCTTCTTTGAATGCCACTGCTTTACCAGCGATAACGTGCATTAGAGGACCACCCTGACCACCAGGGAATACAGCAGAGTTCAGTTTCTTGTACATGTCTTCGCCTGCATTAGACAGGATAAGACCACCGCGAGGACCCGCTAGTGTTTTGTGCGTTGTTGTTGTAACTACGTGAGCGTGTGGAACTGGCGTTGGGTAAACACCTGCAGCGATCAGACCCGCCACGTGCGCCATATCAACGAATAGATAAGCATCAACCTTGTCTGCGATTTCACGCATGCGAGCCCAATCCACGATTTGGCTGTATGCAGAGAAACCACCGATGATCATCTTAGGCTTGTGCTCAACAGCAAGCTGTTCCATCTCATCGTAGTTGATTTGACCCGCTTCATCGATACCGTAAGGAATCACGTTGTAGTGCTTACCAGAGAAGTTTACTGGAGAACCGTGAGTCAGGTGACCACCGTGCGCTAGGCTCATACCTAGAACTGTATCGCCTGGGTTAAGTAGCGCCATGTATACTGCGCTGTTTGCTTGAGAACCAGAGTGCGGCTGAACGTTCGCGTACTCACAACCAAATAGCTCACAAGCACGATCAATCGCTAGTGCTTCCGCTTTATCAACATACTCACAGCCACCGTAGTAGCGCTTACCTGGGTAGCCTTCAGCATATTTGTTAGTTAGCTGAGAGCCTTGCGCTTCCATTACGCGAGGGCTGGTGTAGTTTTCCGAAGCGATAAGCTCAATGTGCTCTTCTTGACGTAGTGTCTCTTCTTGAATTGCTGCAAATAGCTCCGCATCGTAATCAGCGATGTTCATATCACGCTTAAGCATCTGTATCTCCTGACTCAGATTGTTCTGAAAGTTTCAAAAAAACCACACAATGACCAAAAGCAAACGTTTTCGTCACCACATTTGATGACTCGCATGATACATAATTTGATCTAGGTCATAAAGAGAAAATTGGAAATTTCTCATGCAGTTTTTTCATAGTGAACCTTAGGCTTCATCATATCCGCCGATAAATCGGCGCTATCACGGGCACTAAGTGTCAATAATTCCATTTACACAGTGTAAAAATTGAATTACATAGGTTTACCGTAAATTTCCCCTTCAAGCTACCGAAAACATCAACTTTTCAATAATATTGCGCCGTTTATTGATTAGAAGAATTTTAAGTTGATGCAAAAACACTCACTCAAAGAAGACTGGATAGCGATTCTTACTGGCACCTTTATCGTCGCTCAGGGGATATTCTTTCTTCAGTCGGCTCAACTATTGACTGGCGGTACTACAGGTCTCGCCCTTCTTATGAGTCAGTTTGTACCGATTTCTTTCGGTACGCTTTATTTCGCCCTAAACAGCCCGTTTTACCTACTTGCTTGGAAACGCTTCGGTAAACGCTTTGCGGCCAGCAGCGCCATCTCCGGTGCCTTAGTGTCTATTATTACGGACAACATGCATCGAGTGGTCACGTTGGATAACGTCAATACTATCTACTGCGCGATCGCCGGCGGCTTATTGATGGGACTAGGTATGCTGATTCTCTTCAGACACCGCTCAAGCCTCGGTGGCTTTAACGTGTTGTGTCTGTTTATTCAGGACAAGTTTGGAATATCGGTTGGTAAAACTCAGATGGCGATTGATTGTGCCATTCTTGTTGCATCGTTCTTCTTTGTATCGCCGTCAATTATCGCGATTTCGATTCTAGGCGCGGTGATGCTGAATTTGGTGCTGGCGATGAATCATAAGCCAACACGGTATGTGGTGACTTACGGATAAAATAAGAAAGGCCCCTTTTGGGGCCTCAGATTGCTGACGAACCCCGCTTTTTCAAGCGGGGTTCTTTTTTCGGAGCGGCCGTAGGCCGCGATCGCGATATTTTTTGTTAGATAGCGTTCTGAAGTGAGTAAGGCTTAAATCGGCATACAGAGGCCAGTATTTGACTTATTTCTGTCTTATTTAGGCCCATTTTTCGCAGATAGCTCACCACCAACGCTATCTTCTTGATGTTTTGAGCGGCAGCGGCTAACCAACATTGCATTTGCACTTTTGCGAGACCGCGGTAGCGCGCGTAACGGTGGCCATGGTGTTGTTTTGCATCGGCGAAGCTTCGTTCTACTGTTTCACTTCGCCTCCGATACGTCTTCTTTCCGTAGCTAGAGAGTCGCATTTGATTGGCTCGCTCCACCGCCTCACTATAAAGGTGACGCGTTATGACCTTCTGCATATTTTCACTCTTAGTACAGTCGTCCCGAACGGGGCAAAACGCACATTGTTTCGGGTCTGAAGCGTATGAGCGATAGCCTGCGCGTGTTGTGGTTTTATAGATAAGTTCTTGCCCTTCTGGACAGCGATAGGTATCGGTCTCTTTTTGGTATTTGAAGTCTTTCTTCTTAAATTTGTTCTTAGTTCTTGATGGGCGGCGATACCCGAACACACCTAATATACTGCGGCGCTCGAGTGATTCAGCAACAGGCGCAGTGAAGTAACCTGCATCGATACCAACTGCGATAGGATTGAGGTTGAACTGCTCTAGTGTGTGATCGAGACGACGGATATAGGGCTGTGAGTCATTCACATTCCCCGGTGTTGCGTATGTGTCTACGATGATACCGTGCTTACCATCCACGGTTCGGTGGTCAAGATAGAAGAAGCCTTGAGGCTTATTGTCTCGTGTCATAAAGCCACTTTCAGGGTCGGTGGTGCTGACTTTAGTGTTTTTGACGTCTGTCTTTGGTGGCGTCTCTTTGAATGGATTTTTACCTTCAGATTCTCGGTCTGCAGCCACATCTTCATTCAGCATATCAAGATAAGCGCCTGCACTAACTGGACGCAGACGATTCATGTGCTTGTTCTTGTTAGCATTGGCTTTAAGGTGTGTACTGTCAGTGAAGAGCTCCTGTCCTGCGACTAAGCCTTTCTCCATCGCTTGAAGCACTATGTTGTTGAAGATGCGCTCAAAGACGTCAGTACCATTGAAGCGTCGAATTCGGTTCTGGCTTAACGTCGAAGCATGGATAACTTTTTCGGTCAGTGACATTCGTAAGAACCAACGATAGGCGACGTTTACTTCAATTTCTTTGACCAGTTGGCGCTCACTTTTGATGCCGAATAGGTAGCCAAGCAAAATGATTTTGAATAAGCGAACAGGGTCTACAGGCGGTCGGCCATTGTCTTTGCAGTATAGATGCGCCACTTCGTCTCTGATGAACTCGAAGTCGATAGCATTATCAATTTTACGAACGAGATGATTTTGTGGAACAAGCTGTTCCATGGTCACCATTTCGAGTTCGTATTGCTGAGGAGAAGGTTCTTGAAGCATATCGGAGTATCCATATTTCGATACTCCCATTAGATCAAAGGTCTAGCTCGAAAGCTAGACCTTTGTCAGCAGTCTGAGGCCCCTTTTGGGGCCTTATCTTTACTTTTTAATCAGTACCGCTAGGGTTTCATAACTCATCAATGTCATGCTACCGTTCAGAGTCACTTCCTCTTCTCGGTTGAGATTGCTAAGCACCACACGGCCAGCAAAGCCATTGAGCTGCTGGGGCACCTCAATACTTGTTTCTTCACCGTAATAGTTGTTCAAGCAAAGCAACATCGCATCCTCAGTTTCACGCAAGTAACCGTGCACTTGAGGATGTTCTGGGAACAGATCCACATAACTGCCTTCACGAATAACAGGCAGCTGTTTACGCAGCTCAATCAACTCCTTATAGAAGTAAAACACCGATTGCTCGTCTTTGACGGCGGCTTCAGCATTGATTTCTGGGTAGTTATCAGCCACACCAATCCAAGGAGTCCCTTGAGTAAAACCAGCATGCTCGCTGCCATTCCACTGCATTGGCGTGCGAGAGTTATCGCGAGATTTCTGTCTTAGGATAGCCATCATATCGTCATGAGAGGTATCGCCTTGCTCCACCATCAGCTGATACATGTTAAGGCTTTCTACGTCGCGATACTGGCTCATATCCGTGAAGCCCGGATTAGTCATACCGATCTCTTCACCTTGATAGATGTATGGCGTCCCTTGCATCAGATGGACAGACGCTGCCAGCATTTTTGCCGACTCGGTTCGATATTGCTCATCGTTACCAAGGCGGCTGACCACGCGCGGCTGGTCGTGGTTACACCAGAACAGTGCGCCCCAGCCTTTGCCATTTAAGCCTGTCTGCCAGTGGTTGAAGATCTGCTTGAGCTGCAAGAAGTCAAAGTCTGCTTTCGTCCACTTTTCACCGTTCGGATAATCGACTTTTAGGTGATGGAAGTTGAACACCATCGAGAGCTCTTTACCATCCAGTGAGCTGTACTGCTGGCAATGCTCTAGCGTCGTTGAAGACATTTCACCAACGGTTACCGAGCCATACTTCTGGAATACCGCTTCGCTGATCTCCTGTAAATACTCATGAACGCGTGGACCGTCGGTGTAAAAGCGGCGACCATCACCAATGTCATCATCAGCAAAGTCTTGCTGTTTTGAGATAAGGTTGATCACATCCAGCCTAAAGCCATCCACGCCTTTCTGCGCCCAGAACTCAATCACCTGTTTTACTTCTTCGCGAACTTGCGGGTTTTCCCAATTTAGGTCGGCTTGCTCTTTGGCAAATAGGTGCAAGTAGTATTCATTGGTGGCTTCATCAAGTGCCCATGCAGAGCCCCCAAACTTCGACTGCCAGTTATTTGGTACTTGTCCGTCATGGTTCGGTTTCCAGATATAGTAGTCGCGATAAGGACTTTGTTTATCACCCAGCGCCGATTGGAACCATCGGTGCTCTGTCGAGGTATGGTTAACGACAATGTCCATGATGATACGAATACCTTTCTGATGAGCTGTAGCGAGTAGCTCATCGAAATCCTGCATGGTGCCAAAGTCTGGGTTAATGGCGTAGTAATCTGAAATATCGTAGCCATTATCAATCATTGGTGAGGCATAAACAGGTGTTAGCCAGATAGCATCCACACCAAGATCGGATAGATAGTCGAGTTTTGAGGTAATACCTTTGATGTCCCCCATTCCTTTATCACCACTATCACAAAAACTCTTTGGATAGATTTGATAAATCGTGGCGGTTTTCCACCAGTCTTTTTGAGCTGTTTGACTCATAGGTTTAATCTCACTTACCAATTTGGAAATTCGTCAAAATAAAAAGCAAAGAAGTGGCTCAAGATGAGCCACTAATGGGGGTTACGCGCTCGCAAGCTCAAGCTCACCTTTTGATTGAGCGCGTTTGTACAGGAACAAGGTTAGTAGGATAGGCACAGCCATCGCGACTAGCATCGCCATCAGATACACCATCCAGTATTGAGGCTGAATCGACAGGATGCCCGGTAGCCCCCCCACACCGATACCGTTCGCCATCACGCCAGCACTGCCACAGATAGCCGCCGCAATAGCACTACCGATCATCGCGCTGAGCATTGGGAATTTGTATTTCAGGTTGATGCCGTACATCGCCGGTTCCGTCACACCAAGGTAAGCAGAGATAGCAGCGGGGACAGAGATGTCACGCTCACCCTCACGTTTACTGATAATGATGATGCCAACAACCGCTGATGCTTGAGCGATATTAGACAGTGCAATCAAAGGCCAGATTGGCGTGCCGCCAAGGTCTTGCATCAATTGAAGGTCAACCGCATTGGTTGTGTGGTGGATACCAGTAATAACCAGCGGTGCGTACAAGAAGCCAAACACCATAGAACCCAGTACTGCAAAATCCCCTGTCATCGCCGCTTTAGCCGCAAACGCAACACCATCACCTAGCACGCGACCAAACGGACCGATGAAGGCGTGAGCAAGAATGACTGACAGAATGATTGAAACGAATGGCACCACAACCAGATACAAGTAACTAGGGACAATGCGCTTCAAGTTGGTTTCAATTAATGCCAATGCAACACCTGCGAGCATCGCTGGGATCACCTGAGCCTGATAGCCCACCTTCTCAATAACAAACAGTCCGAAGTCCCAAACTTCTGGTACTTCTTTACCTATCAGATAAGCGTTCATCAACTGAGGCGACACCAAGGTCACACCGAGCGTGATACCAAGAATCGGCGTACCACCGAGTTTTTTCACCGTCGACCAACACACGCCGACAGGTAGGAAGAAGAAGATAGCTTCACCGATAAGCCATAGGAACGAATGCACCGTCGCCCAAAACTGACTGATTTCCACTAGGGTTTTGCCATCGAACATACGAATGTCGCCGATAACGTTGCGGAAACCAAGAATCAAACCACCTGTGATAATCGCTGGTAAAAGGGGAACAAAAATTTCGGCTAAGTGCGAGATACCACGTTCTAGAAAGTTCATATTCTGGCGTGCAGCCAGCTTAGCATCATCTTTAGATGCCGCTTTCTTACCGGCTGAGTCAATCAACATTTTGTAGACTTCGTCGACTTCAGTACCGATCACGACTTGGAACTGACCGGCATTGGTAAAGCAACCTTTAACGATTTTGAGGTTTTCAAGAGCCGATTTATCGGCTTTATCGGTATCGTTAAGAACGAATCTTAAGCGAGTTAAACAGTGGCTAACACTGGCAATGTTGTCAGCACCGCCAACACCGTCGATGATCGCTGCAATGTCTTGCTGGGCTATTTTGCTCATCGTTTGTACACCTTTTACTGATATAGAGACGTAGGGTTATGACGTCTAGGTCCATTTGTCTCGTTGTATTAATAGTATCGCAACATGCGAATGGGAACATTCCCAAGGAATAGGTAAAGTGTGCCACGGAATAGCTCAGACAAAAATGGGAACAGTCCCATTAATTGAGAGTGATCACAATAATTGTCGATAAATGCGCCAAGTTGATTAAGGGAAGTTGAGTTAAGAAGAAGCTGTTATTACACAGCTTCTTGAGTGATATGAGAGATGCTATTGTCGCCTGTTAATTGACTAATCAATAGGTTAGCTGCTTTTTCACCAGCTTGCTGGTAGCCAGGATCAATACTGTAGATGTTAGGAAACAAGAAAGACAGCAGTTCATTGCCGCCGACACCTGTAACAACAATATCTTCTCGGCCAAGCTCTTGCAGGCGCTTTATCGTTCCCAGTGCTAACGTATCGCTGGCACAAACAATGGCTTGCAATGATTCAGTGACCACTTCATCCACCAGCTCGTAGGCGCTTTCATGATGAAGCTCCCCTGTTCGGTAGACCGCGCTGCGTTCATTGTCGGCACACCAACACTGAAAGGCGTTTAGGCGTGCAAGACCGGTCGTTTTATCTTTAGGATCCACACCAATATAGGCCAGTTCACTGATGCCTTGCGCTTTGAGTTTATCGAGTACCGCGCAAATCAAACCTTGGTTGTCATAATTGATTGAAGAGACTTGATCAGTGTCCATGGCAATCACAACAACCTTCTCTTGCCACACGGCTACCTTATCGAGATCGAGCTCGGTAAAGCCAAACACAATCACACCTTCAACATTACGCTTTCGCAGTACGCTGAGATGTTCATTGGTTTTATCGGGGTCGAATTGGCTTTCCATGATCACGACGTCATAACCAGCCGAATAAAGCACATTGAGCATGCTGCTCACCGCTTTATTTTCAGACGGAGAATCCAAGCGAGAGATAATGACACCGATTACCTTTTGAACCCCACCACCTCGCATAGATTGTGCGGATTTAGACGGCACATAGCCGTGCTCAGCAATCACGCGTTCGACTTTGTCACGAGTTTCGGGTTTGACTTTAGGGTCATTCGTCAGCACTCGAGAGACGGTAGATTTACCGACTCCCGACAGCTTGGCAATATCAAGTATGGTGAGTTTTTTGCTCATGGGTGTCTAAAAGGTTCAATATCCGTTTTTTGGTACGCTTCGCGTGGTCATGATACAGCTTTTATCGGTTTCACCAGCAATGGTAAGCATACCTTCTCTACCCTTACTAAACAGCTCAACCTCAGACTCTGCTTGAGATTGACCATCAAGTGAATACTTCACACCTGAAGCAGAAGGGACACGGTGTAGATGGTATTCTTCGCCATCAATCAGCAGCAAGACTTGCTCACTCGATAACTGAGTCACCTGAAAGCTTTGGTTGTCACACTGATACTGGAGGACATGATAAGGGTTGTCAGGTTCCAACTGCTCCGAGCTACTGCATGCCGTCAAACTGCCCACAACCATAGCAGTAACCAATCCATTTTTAACCAATGCACTCATAATGACTCCTTTAGGGTCAACCGATTACTTAGTTAAGTATTGCGGCACATCGCGAATACTATCAAGTACCACAGTTGCGACAGACTCGCCTCGCTCAGTCACCGGTTTACCGGTACGAACTAAGATCTTGGTGCCCACACCAGCAGCCTCTGCCGCCATCATGTCTTCCGCTTTGTCGCCGACCATGACCGATTTTTCCATATCAATCTTTAGAAAGTCTCGCGCAGAAATGAACATACCCGGCTTTGGCTTACGGCAATTACAATCTTGCTTGTAGTCACCCACACCGTGCTCTGGGTGGTGTGGACAATAATAGAAGCCGTCAAACTCAACACCATTATCGGAGAAGTTCCAGTCCATCCACTGTGTTAAAGAAAGGAAACGGTCTTCAGAGAACATGCCGCGAGCAATGCCTGATTGGTTCGTGACCAGCACCAGCATATAACCCATGTCCTGCAGTTTTTTCGTCGCTTCAAAGACGCCTTCGATGTACTCAAAGTCGTGTTCGTCGCTTACATACCCATGATCGACATTGATGACACCATCACGATCCAAAAAAACAGCTGGTTTTGCCACAGTTCACTCTCTTGTTATAGATAGGGGCTAATGAACTGAATTATTACACGCTTTTATGGTCACGGCACTATGAAAATGCCGTTTAGACGTCTAGACGTAAAAATATCTATTGACACTAAAAGGTGAAAACCATAGCATCTTCTATCAATTGAGATGTAGTTCAAACTTTTATGCTACTCACGGACTTCAGGTTGCTTAGATGATCGAAATTAATCAAGTAAACAAAGTGTTTTATCAAGGCGCAAAGGAAATCAACGCCTTGTCAGACATTAATCTGCATATTGCAGAAGGCACTATCTTTGGTGTGATTGGCGCCTCTGGTGCCGGTAAAAGTACACTGATTCGCTGCGTCAACATGCTAGAAGCACCGACTTCCGGTGAAGTTATCGTTGATGGTGTCGATCTTACTAAGCTGTCTAAATCAGAACTTTCAGAAGCACGCCGCAACATTGGTATGATTTTCCAGCACTTTAACTTGCTTTCATCTCGCACCGTGTTTGAAAACGTAGCGCTGCCGCTAGAGCTGGCAGGTAAAGAGCGTTCACACATCGAATCTAAAGTGACGGAACTTCTTAAGCTCGTGGGTCTCGCGGATAAGCGCGATACCTACCCTGCGAACCTCAGCGGCGGTCAAAAACAGCGAGTGGCGATTGCTCGTGCCCTATCGTCGGATCCAAAGGTACTGCTTTGTGATGAAGCGACCAGCGCACTGGATCCAGCTACGACCCAATCCATTCTCGAACTGCTTAAAGAGATCAACCGCAAGCTTAAAATCACTATGCTGCTGATTACTCACGAAATGGATGTCGTCAAAAGCATCTGTCATGAAGTCGCTATCATTGGTGACGGTCACTTAGTTGAGAAAGGCACTGTGGGCGAAATCTTCGCTCACCCGAAAACGGAGCTTGCACACGAATTCATTCGCTCAACACTAGATCTGTCGATTCCAGAAGACTATCAGGCAAGACTGCAAGCTGAGCGTGTGGAAGGCAGCTACCCTCTCGTTCGCCTCGAGTTCACGGGCGCAACCGTAGACGCTCCACTAATGACGCAAATAGCTCGCAAATACAATATTGATGTCAGCATCTTAAGCTCCGATCTTGATTACGCCGGCGGTGTAAAATTCGGCATGATGGTGGCTGAGCTATTTGGCAATGAACAAGACGATAACGCGGCGATTCAATATCTTCGTGACCACAATGTAAAAGTAGAGGTACTTGGTTATGTCCTTTAACACTGTCACTGACTGGTTATCTCTAAACAGTAATCTACTATTAGGGGCAACATGGGAAACCCTATACATGGTTGCGATCGCCGGTGTGGTTGGCTTCGCTATTGGTATTCCATTGGGTGTGATACTGCACACCACTAAAAAAGGTGGCTTGCTAGAAAACACCCGCTTAAACAGCGTGCTGGGTGCAATAGTCAACGTCGGCCGTTCGGTCCCTTTCTTAGTGTTAATGGTGGCGATCATTCCACTAACCAAGATTTTGATTGGTACTTTCATCGGCACCACCGCGGCCATCGTTCCGTTGACTGTTGGCGCTATCCCGTTTGTGGCGCGTCTTATTGAAAGCTCACTACTTGAAGTGCCAACTGGTCTGGTGGAAGCCGCACAATCAATGGGCGCAACACCTTACCAAATCATTACTAAGGTACTGCTTCCAGAAGCATTACCTACGATTATCAATTCGGTGACAATCACACTAGTGACACTAGTAAGCTACTCAGCCATGGCGGGTACCGTCGGTGGTGGCGGTCTAGGTGACGTAGCCATTCGCTATGGTTTCCACCGATACGATGTGACCATTATGGCTGTGACTGTAGTGATGCTCATCGTACTGGTACAAATTATTCAGTCTATCGGTGACGCCGTTGTGCGCCGTGTAGACCACAGATAATTGAGATTTAAAGATTTATAACAAGGAGAGAGTCATGAAATTCAACGTTAAGAATTTACTCGCAATCGCAGCCGCTGCATCAGCACTTATTCTATCGGGCTGTGGCGAAAAAGAAGCTGACACCAGCAAAATCAAAGTCGGTGTGATGGCAGGTGCAGAAGCACAAGTGGCAGAAGTCGCTGCTAAGATTGCAAAAGAGCAGTACGACCTAGACGTTGAGCTAGTCACATTTACTGACTACGTCACACCAAATGCAGCGCTCGATGATGGCTCTATCGACATCAACGCATTCCAGCACAAGCCATACCTTGATCAACAAGTCGCTGACCGTAACTACAAACTGACGATTGCTGGTAACACCTTTGTTTACCCAATCGCTGGCTACTCTAAGCAAGTGAAATCTGTAGACGAGATCCAAGATGGCGCTCGTATCGCAGTACCTAATGATCCAACTAACCTAGGTCGTTCACTTCTGCTACTTGAGCAGCAAGGTCTGATCACTCTTCGTGAAGGCGTAGGTCTGCTTGCGACGGTTCGTGACATCGTTGAAAATCCAAAGAGCGTCACTATTGTTGAACTCGATGCAGCACAACTACCTCGCTCTCTAGATGACGTAGCGCTATCTATCATCAACACCACTTACGCGAGCTCAATCGATCTAACACCTCAACGTGATGGCATATTTGTTGAAGACAAAGAGTCTCCATACGTAAACCTAATCGTTGCGCGTGAAGACAATGTGAATGCAGAAAACGTTCAGAACTTTGTTAAAGCGTACCAAACAGAAGATGTGTACAACGCAGCCTCTGATATCTTCAAAGGTGGCGTCGTTAAAGGCTGGTAATCTCACCACCTTTGCAGCAAGCATCAAAAAGGGGTTGAAGCTAAGCTTCAACCCCTTTTGTATTTTCAACCGATAACTCTGATTACTTTAGGTGATCCCAAGAAATATTGGAGACAATTCGGCAAGAATCGCACTTAAAGTAAAAGATGTCGTGTAGCGGCTCATCAAGCAACCATTCTCCACCACATTTCGGGCACTTACGTGCTTTTTCTTCCTCAAGACTCTTACCGCCTACCTTGTACAAATAGTAGTACGTTGGGATTTGGGTAATGTACTCGATACGACCACGAATATCCCAGCCACGGCGGAACAGGTCACTGCCTACCTCAGACAGCTCTCGCAGCGCGGCGTGCTCTGCTTTACAGCCACCCGCCATCTGGATTTCATCGCACGCCTGCCACTCGGTTTGCCATTTTATCACCGACTTGTGATCGCCATTGAGTGTTGGCGGGTTACGGTACAGCGGGATCGGCAATAAGGTTTCACCACTTCGAAGCGGTGAACAGGTGTGCACATAGGTGGTGTACAGCACTTGCCAGCTCGGCGTTTCATCTTCTGCTGCTTGCTCTGAGTTGATATCACGACCTAGCAAACGCATCTTAGGTGCGAGTAAACATGAGTCCGAGAGACGCTTTAAACACACTTTAACGAAATCGGAGTGGTTACTCGGATGCAAGCTGTCTTGCTCAGGGCATACCGCGCGTACAAAAAATTCACCGTCGCCCATCACAACCGGAAACTCGCGTCCTAGCACTTGGCCGTTATAGCGCAACGCGTCCATCAGGCCGTTAATGCCTTTCTCTACCGCGCTAATCGTCGTGTTATCAAAACACTCAAACTGAAGTTCTACCACATACATAATTAAACGTCCGGCTCCAGGCCATATAGGAAAGTCTCGATATCCTCAGCAACCACATCGCGGCGGTCGGTACCCAGACGTTCAAGAATCACGTTGCCAGTGATGTTACAGATAGAAATCACATCCATATCGGCATCGGTCGCTGCGATAAACACCGTTGGCTTAAGCTTCAGGCGGCGCTGCGTCACCAGATGACCCAAAATGTTCTCTTGCAAACGCGTAAAATCGTCATCACTCCACACCTGCAGTAACGTTAACTCATTGCCTTGCCATGTCGCATTCATGTCTGCACTGTACTGATGACCGTAAAAAGCTTTGATATCATCGTGTAGCGTTAGCTCAATCCCTTGCTCAATATTTTCCAAACGCTCAGGGACATTACGGACACAAGCGCGCCAATATACCGTTTCGTCATCTTTACGGTCGATACAAGGGGACACTAAGCCATGCAGTTCCTCACTGGCAGGTAGTGTTTGATGCTTATCTTGCCAAGCTTGTTGATAGCGCTGTGAAAACGCCTCAAGAGCCTGCTGTACACTTTGATTCATATACTCTCCACTCATCCTTCAATTGTTCGGCGATTTCCGAGCACAAAGGATGACAGCTATTCGGGGATCTCGTAAAATTCGTTTTATTCTAATCGAAATGTCACACAATTATGAGCAAATATTCCAACGCGAAAGAGCTTTCGGGACTCACTCTGGGTCAAAAGACCGATTATGCCAACCAGTATGACGCATCCCTTTTGCAACCTGTACCACGAAGCCTAAACCGCAACGATCTTGAGCTCGGTGATAGCTTACCATTCCAAGGCTGTGATATTTGGACAATGTATGAGATCTCTTGGCTCAATGCTAATGGCTTGCCACAAATCGCCGTTGGTGAAGCTTATATTCCCGCGACCAGTACGAACCTGATCGAATCTAAGTCATTTAAACTGTACCTCAACAGCTACAACCAAACGCGATTTGATTCATGGGATGAGGTGCAAAGCACTATCGCCAGTGACCTATCACATTGCGCAGGTGAAACCGTCACAGTGAAACTTATTCCTGTGGGCGACTTTGAGAACAGCCAAATCGTCGGCATGAAGGGCGAGTGCATCGACAACCAAGACATTCGCATCGATAGCTACGACTTTGACGCGGCACTGCTTGAAGATGCTGCGGGAAATGAAGTGGTCGAAGAAGCACTACACAGCCACTTGCTAAAATCCAACTGCCTTATCACCAATCAGCCGGATTGGGGCAGTGTTGAAATCCAATACCGCGGTGCGAAAATCAACAGTGAAGCCCTACTGCGTTACCTTGTTTCATTCCGTGAACACAATGAATTCCACGAGCAATGTGTTGAACGTATCTTCACTGACATCATGAGTTACTGTAAGCCAACTGAGCTAACCGTTTATGCTCGCTACACACGTCGAGGCGGTTTGGATATCAACCCATATCGTTCAAACCAGCACAGCGCGCCTTCTCACAATTTGCGCATGGCAAGACAATAAGCACACTCGTAAAATGGAAAACGTCATGGGCTCTAAAATTTGGACAGTATTGGCACTACTTTGCTCTCTCTATGCCGGGGTAGTTCACGCCAACACCTCCTTTACGTCTCCCATATTGTTGGAAGCGGACAAGTTGGTGAACATTGAGCCAGCAAAGTCACTGGAAATTGCCAATAGATACCTGACCGACCGCACGTTTGCGGAGCCCAATGATGATCGATTACCCAAACTGACTCGAGATGATACTGACCAACGTATTCGCACGCCGCTAAGCAGCGTCAATGCATTACTTATCATCGCTCAAGCTCAGTTCAATCTTGGTGATAGCCAAGCCGCCCTACAAAGCTTATTGCTGGCCGAATCGATGACCGAAAAGTACCAGTTACTATTTTTGGCGCTGGACGTACGAATTTTAAAAGCAAGACTGCAGTGGCTTACCACCCATGAAGCCAGCAAGGCGTTAGAGACATTAGAACAAGTTGAGCGTGACCTCGACGCAATTCGTAAAGGTCAAAACATTGCTAATCGCACCAGCTATCGGATCAAGATTTTACAAGCTCAAATCGCCTCTGCAGAGAACGATTTTGAGCTTGCCAATGAGCTGTTTCAAAAGGCATTGACCTACATTCCACAAAGTAAGCTGTCAAAGTGGCAAATCGACTTTCATACCACGTTTGGTAAACACTACTTGCATCACCGCCGATACAATGAAGCCCTCTCTGAGTTACTGCTCGCCTACTGGTCAGCGATTGAACTCAATAGTAGCGATCAATTGGCGAACATTAACCAACAGTTAGCGCAGCTATTCATGCAGCGCCAAGTTCTCGACAAAGCACTGGAGCACTTATCGCAAGCGGCTGACTTTTATGGCTCTTACCCAGAGTCTCCCATCCTAGCTGACGTGCTAAAACAAATGGGGGATGTGTACTACCTGCAAGGCAAATACAACCTCGCACTGGTGCACTACTTTAATGTTATCGACCAAAAGAAGACCGATGAGAACATCAAAAAGGTGATTGATGTTCGCCTTAGTCTCGCGTCTACCTATTTGCAGCTCTACAACTACCCGCTAGCTGAGCAATATTTGGCGCGTGCCGAAAAACTGCTTCGCTATGCTGACCTACCGGAATTAGAAACCAAAGCTGCGCTTCTGGATGCTGGCCTTGGCTACTTCCAGCAAAACAACAAACAAGTCATAGAACAAGCGAAAAGAGCACTGACATTAAGTCAATCGCTGGCCATGAGCCAATCACTTGAACAGGCTTCCTTAGAACAGCAAGCCTACCAGTTGCTTGCACTGGGCTATGAACAGAGAGGCGACTTTAAACGCGCGCTAAGCAACACCAAAAAAGCCAATTCACTGCGCATTTATCAGCAAGATCAACTCAACCAAATCAGTGAAGAAGCCTTTCGTAAACAAAGACAATTTGTCGAACAGGGTCTTCACTATGAAATCCAGGAGCAAGAGCTATCTGACGCACTTGAGAAACAAAATAAATTTCAAAAAGTGGCTCTTGGCTTATTCTGCTTAGCCTCAATATTGGCTTTGATGGTACTGCGCCTCAGCTATACCAGTCGACGCAACAAACATGAGGTGGAGCAGCTCAATGAGAATCTGTTTACTCATGCGCGTTCGGGGTTACCGAACCTGCGTCTACTCAATGCCAACCTGCCTAATTCTCTGCAACGCACTCAGCGTTACTTTGAGCAATGGCAAGTAGGAGAGCTGATCAACGAACCTTTAAGTGATCGCCTGCGCTTTGTGATGATTGACGTACCGTTTCTTCGCAACATGTACCTACAAAATGGTTACGAAGCTGGCCTTAAATTGGAGCGTGCATTCGGTGAATATATTCGCTCGAAGATCGAAACGCCTGCTCGCATCTATCATTTTTCCGATGCCAACTTGCTGTACATCGAACCTAGCATCAAACCGCGTACCGCAGAAAGTTTGTTTGATGAGATTCAAAGCTGGATTAACGAGTTTGAGCAAGAGCGTAACATCAACCGTATCGTGCGTGTGGGCATGGCCAATTACCCTTTCCTACCACGCGCTTACACCGCTATTAATGACAAAGAACTCCTCGATATTCTGTTGGTGGCTACGCACATGGCACGTGAAGTCAGCATGCGTGAAAGCCAAAGTCATTGGGTCTACCTGAAAGCCATTGATAATGCTCCTGCAGCAAGTCTCGCGACCGACAATGTTCGACAAGCCTGCCGCACAGCGATAAAACAGGGGCTAATAAAAGTTCACTCTTCTTCCCAGAATGAGGACGGGTTCAAAAAATCGTTGATGAGTGAGTAAAAAAGCCGCACTTGAACACTGAATAACGTGACGTTGTGATGTTTTTTGATATTATCGATCAATACATCAATAAGATACCCATCTGGTTTGTTTTAAAGGATTTATGAGCTCACAGGACAGCGAGACATTAGATCATCTCCACCAGCTTAAAGTGCAGGTGGAGCAACTACGTGTAGCTCATCGCGATGCTTCGCTTAAGTCACGTCGTGAACAAGCCATCCTGAAACGTTTCATTTCGACTCTCAGTAATACACATATTGGCGCCCACTCGCGCATTGACGATAAACTGATTGAACTCCGCCAAGAATTAGAGCATAACAAGGACATTAGTGCTTTGGTGCCCAAGTTTGCCATCTTGGAGCGTCTTATCGGTCAAAGGTCGGCAACGATGGAAAAACAACAACTATCACTGGAAGAGCAGACGCGTCGCAGCGGTGAAACGTTGCAGCGCATTGGT
This sequence comes from Vibrio sp. 10N, assembly GCF_036245475.1. Taxonomy (NCBI): domain Bacteria; kingdom Pseudomonadati; phylum Pseudomonadota; class Gammaproteobacteria; order Vibrionales; family Vibrionaceae; genus Vibrio; species Vibrio sp. 10N. Next base: position 2,733,035 of record NZ_BTPM01000001.1, read on the forward strand.
GGCTTGCCCGCTCAAATCAAACGCGACTTACGTAATGTCCTTGCATACAGTGATAAAAGCTCTCTCAAGCTGACCGACAATGCAGTAAAACTGCTGGCTATCTATGAACGCGCCACCAAAATCATTACTTCCAACTCAGCATTGCTACCAAAGGAAGCGGAACCATCTGAAAATGGCGGCCTGCTGCAAAGCCTTAATGAAGAACTGCAAAATCTCATTACTGAGCTCGATTTCGACGGTGAACCTGGTGAACAACTATTTGAAATCCGTTATAAGCTTTTAACGGATGCATCATCCAATCAACTGCTCGAACACACCTTACAGGTGCTGCGACTGGTCATCGATGCCACCAAATATGAACGCCGTACTTCGCAGCAGTTTCTTGAGCAAGTCAATGGTTCTCTCTCTTCTTCATTGAAGAACAACACGCAAAACCTCGACCAAAGCCAAATCTATTTTGAACAGCGCCAGAACATGAGTAAGGAGCTGCACAATTTAGTTTCAAGTGGCAAACGCGGTATTGCTTCGGTGCAGGACTTAGAGGAAGCAAAACGCGCTATGACACCACTGTTTGCGCAGCTTGCGTCTCTGACCGAACGTCTACAGCACGCAGAAGTGAGAGAAGCGGCACTACTAGAGCAAATGGCACACAACAAAAACCAGCTCGAAGCGCTGTACGATACCACTCAGGACTACCGTCGCCGCTTAGAAGATCAGTCACAGCGTATGCTGCTTGACCCTCTGACGAAGGTCTACAATCGCACTGCTCTGCTGGATAAACTGGAAATCGAATACCGCCGCTGGCTCAAAAACCAACACCCTCTTTGGGTCGTCGTGTTCGATATTGATAAGTTCAAAACTATCAACCACAACTTTGGTTACAGTGCTGGTGATAAGGCACTGAAAATCATAGCTAAAACCATAGCTAACTCGGTAGATAAAACCGATACCGTTGCTCGCTTCTCTGGTGAAGAGTTTATATTGATCATGCCAGAACAGAACGAAGCGACCAGCTTGGCCAAAGTCCGAGAAATACAGAAAAAAATCAGCAAGTTGCCATTTAAGTTCCGCGACCAGTTAATCACTATCACCTTAACAGCAACCAGCGCCCTGTTTAGTCAAAACGATGTACCTGAAGATGTGCTCGAGCGCCTGCACAAAACCCTTTCTCACACCCAAAAGCTCGGTCCAAACCAATTGGCTTGGAACCCATAATCTCACCATATTTTTCAAATAGTTATAGAAACCTCTCCAACATTTGCTAGTCTAATAGATAATCGCTAAGTTTATTGGCCCACCGTGCTCGTAGAAAATAGCGATAAATAACTATAACAATGAACCCTGTTAAACCTGCGACCTCAGCTCAGTGGGCATCCAGTCACCCTACTCTCCCTCGCCCAGTATGAAACGTCGCAGCATTCGGTTCTAGATAAGGAATTTGCTTATGATCACTCACATTAGTCCAGCGGGTAGTATGGATCTCCTGTCTCAACTCGAAGTTGAGCGCCTTAAAAAAACCGCATCTAGTGACCTGTATCAACTGTATCGCAACTGCACCCTTGCGGTACTGAACTCTGGTAGCCACACCGACAACTCAAAAGAGCTACTGGATAAACACCAATCTTTCGACGTCAATGTCATGCGCCGTGAGCGTGGGATTAAACTGGAGCTCGCCAATCCACCCGAGCACGCCTTTGTCGACGGGCAGATCATTAAAGGTATACAGGAGCACCTATTTTCTGTGCTGCGTGATATCGTCTACGTCAACATGCACCTTGCCGACAACCAGCGTTTAAACCTGACCAACTCAACTCACATTACCAATCTGGTCTTTGGCATCCTACGTAATGCAGGGACTCTGATCCCCGGAATCGACCCCAATTTAATTGTGTGCTGGGGAGGCCACTCCATCAACGCCACCGAATACCAATACACCCGTGAAGTTGGTAACGAGCTTGGTCTTCGAGAACTCAATATCTGTACCGGCTGTGGCCCAGGGGCGATGGAAGGCCCAATGAAAGGGGCGGCGATTGGACACGCCAAACAGCGTTACACGCATCAGCGTTACCTCGGCCTTACAGAGCCATCGATCATCGCCGCCGAGCCGCCAAACCCTATCGTTAATGAACTGGTCATCATGCCAGACATTGAAAAACGTCTTGAGGCGTTTGTGCGTATCGCTCACGGTATTGTCATTTTCCCTGGCGGCCCTGGCACCGCGGAAGAGCTACTCTACATACTGGGCATTATGATGCATCCAAATAACGCCGAGCAGCCGATGCCAATTGTGCTTACAGGTCCAAAAGAGAGTGAGGCGTACTTCCGCTCTATCGACGAATTTGTGCGCTCTACACTGGGTGAAGAAGCCACCAAGTACTACGACATCGTCATTGCTGACCCAGAAAAAGCGGCCAAAATCATGAAACAAGCTATGCCTGCGGTCAAAGAGCATCGTAAGAAAAATGGCGACGCCTACAGCTACAACTGGTCACTGCACATTGAACCTGAATTCCAACTTCCATTTGATCCGACTCATGAGAACATGGCAGGGCTGGATCTTCATCTTAATCAGCGCCCTGAAAACTTAGCGGCTGCGCTAAGACAAGCCTTCTCAGGCATTGTGGCAGGTAACGTGAAAGCAGAAGGTATAAGAGAAATCGAACGCCACGGCCCATTCACCATTGATGGTGACAAAGCCTTGATGAAGAAAATGGACAAGCTGCTCAGTGACTTTGTCGCTCAACAGCGCATGAAACTACCGGGTTCTGAGTACATTCCGTGTTATCGCATCGCTAATGGCGAATAAAACCTGAAACTCAGTAGCGTTTTATTTACAATAAAGCCACGTTTCCTCGTGGCTTTAATTTTATGTCAATTCATCTTGTTATCATCGATGCTTTAAACCTGATCCGCCGAGTCCATGCGGTGCAACCCGATCCGACTGACATAGAAAGAACCATTCAGACCACATCCCGCACCCTGCGTCGTATCGTCGACGAAGCGCAGCCAACTCATATCATTGCGGTATTCGATCACCACGAACAAGACCGAGGCTGGCGCGGAGACATCTTGCCTGAATACAAGCAGAACAGAAAACCGATGCCAGAGCCGCTCTACAATGGCCTAGAAAAAATCCAAGATGCTTGGTGGCAGCTCGGCATTGATTCACTGCTATCCGAAGGCGATGAAGCGGATGACTTGGTAGCAACGCTTGCCGTGAAAGTCGCTAGCCATGGGGAAAAGGTCACGATTATCTCGACCGACAAAGGCTATTGCCAACTGCTTTCCCCGACTCTACAGATCCGAGATTACTTCCAGCACCGATGGTTGGATGCGCCCTTCATTGAGCAAGAATTTGGGGTAAAACCAGAGCAGCTTGCCGATTACTGGGGATTAACCGGTGTAAGCTCTTCACAGGTACCAGGCGTGGCGGGAATTGGCCCTAAGGCAGCTAAAGATATTCTGACCGAATACAGTGATATTGAGTCGGCGTATGCCTCTGAAGAACTGGCAGCGAAATATCGCAAAAAGCTCGATGAGCACATTGATATGGCGAGAAAGTCCAAACAAGTATCGGCGCTAAAGACAGACATTGAGCTTGGGTTTAATTTGCAGGATATTCGATTTGAAGGCTTAGGAGCGAACTCCTAAGCCTTATAGCGACCATGATGGTGCGAGATTATTAGTGCGGCGAAATGTTCGATAGCACTTGAATGTGTACCGTGATCTCTTCACGGTCATGGTACAAGTGCTTCGCTTGCAGCTTGAACTTCACCTTGTTCTCAATCAGGAAGATCTTCAGGTTCTCAATGTCTTGCAGAACCTCATCATAACGGCCTTTCATTGGCAGTTTAAGGTTAAAGATAGTCTCCTTTGCCCAGCCGCGAATCAACCACTCACCCATTAGCTGTGCAACGCGAGAAGGTTTCTCAATCATGTCGCACACCAACCAAGTGACGTTCTTGCGTGGCGGCTCAAATTTAAAACCATCTTCTTGGTGGTGTTTAACCTGACCGGTTTCCATTAGGCTATCCGCCATCATGCCGTTATCAATCGCATGTACGAACATAGAGCGGCGAACCAGTTGATACGTCCAACCACCTGGACACGCACCAAGGTCTACACCCCACATGCCCGATGCCAAACGCTCATCCCACTCTTCTTTAGGAATGAACACGTGAAACGCCTCTTCCAGTTTTAGCGTTGAGCGGCTTGGCGCATCGGCCGGGAACTTAAGACGTGGAATGCCCATAAAGAACGCAGAGTTGTTGTTCGGGTAAGAGTAGCCAACATAGCAATGACCCGGTGCGATAAAGCAAATATGCAATACTGGCTTTTTAGCATGCTCTTTATTGAACAAGTAGCCCTTACCGCGCATCGCTTGGCGAACTGGCACGGTAAACTTACGACAGAACTTCAGCAGCTCTTTCGCTTCGTTGGTGTCTGGAGTCTCAATACGGATATCGCCACAACGAGGGAAATCTTCCACCTCATCGAGCGCAGCCAGCAGTGGAGAAATGCGATCATCCGATGGCAGTGCTTCAAGCTCGCTAGCAATCGCGAACATTTGACGAGCGAAGATAAGCGATTGGAAGTCGATATCGCGGATAAGCCTGTCCGCATCACCGTCTTGGTAACACTCGAAAATCACGTAGCCTGAGTTATTTTTGACTCGTGGGAAGCCGAACACCTCTAGGGCTGTCGCTTTGTCTTGAATTTCGCCTGCACACTCTTTCTCGAATCCAGAGCGGCAATAAAGCATTACCTGTTTCACTGATTGACTCCATCTTTGTTTGTTTCGTCAGTCATCTGATATCCAGCATAAGCGAGGAATCCCCAACCTACCATAAACATCACCCCGCCCAGTGGAGTAATAGGTCCGAACCATTTCACTCCTGTTAGCGCAAGGGCGTATAGACTACCGCTAAAGAAAAGGATGCCGATGATAAAGCAAATCGCTGCACGATGAAATGCCTTTTGCGCTTTCTCTGCTTGGCTATGTAATGCAAAAAGCGCACATAACAACAGCGCTAAGGTATGGATAAACTGATAGGTCACACCCGTTTCAAAAACGCCCAAAAGATACGGTGACAGCATGCTTTTAAGGCCATGAGCAGCAAACGCCCCTAGCCCGACACTGAGAAATCCCGATAGCGCCGCAATTACAATAAGTGTTCCACTACGCACTGGCTTCTTCCATGTCATTGATGCCTTTAATAAACAGCGCTAAACGATCGGCGGCTAATTGGCGGTTTTGCGCTTCGCTAAAGCCAGATGACTTTCTTGGTTTAAAGCTGTGGTCGCCATCAGGTACAAAGCTCACCTCGACCTTATCTGAGAGGGTAAAGTCAGCAAACTCTTCTTGCTTACCAAAGGTATCGCGCTCCCCTTGCAGGATAAGACATGGCTTAGCCATCGTCGCCAAGTGGTCACCTTTGAAGTTTTCTGGTTTACCCGGCGGGTGAAATGGAAAGCCCAAGCAGGCAATCGACTTCACCAGTTCGTGCTCGGAGAGCAGTGACGCCATGCGCCCACCCATTGATTTGCCACCAATGACAATAGGCGCGCCGTTAGCAACGTGCTCTATTACCTCTGTCATCGCCTCAAGCAGTTTTGGGGCGCGATCTGGCGGACGCTTTTTACCATCTTCCGCACGTTTCACCATGTAAGGGAAATTGAACCTGACAACGCGAATACCCTTCGCCGCTAAACGAGCGGCCATATCCTGCATAAAGTCATGCTCCATACCCGCGCCAGCGCCATGAGCGAATAGAAACAATGGACCGTGCTCTGGCCCATCAATAATAAGATTACTCATCCAATAATACCTCTTGCTCACTTTGTGCTTTGGCTAGCATCCAATCTCGAAATGTGGCGATACGCCCCATGTCAGCCTGCTTGTCATGACAGACCACATAAAAAGCATTCTTGCTGACCAACACTTCATCAAATGGCGCGATAAGTCGCCCTGCATCGAGCTCTGGCTGAGCGAGAACGTTATTTCCTAATGCAATACCCTGACCGTGTGCTGCGGCCTGCAGAACCATAGTGGAGTGACTGAAGATTGGACCATGATTGACGTTCACGCCGTCCAGACTGTTTTGCTTGGCAAACTGCTTCCAATCTTTACGCGAGGTATCATGCAGCAATGTATGCTTAGAGAGATCTTCAAGCGTGTTGAGTGGTTTCGAGCCCAGCAACAGAGCAGGAGAACACAGAGGAACCAAAAACTCTTGATACAGTTTGTCAGCACGCAATCCAGGCCAATTACCACGACCGTAGTAAATCGCGACGTCGACATCATCGGTTAGCGACCCTTCATCCATATCCACCGCTTTGATACGAACATCGATATCGGGTTCTTGTTCATTGAAGTCAGCAAGGCGAGGCACCAACCACTGAATGGCAAAACTTGGTGGAAGACTGATGGTCAGAGCGCCCTTCTCACTGCGCTCCAGCACCTTGTCGGTGGCTTCAGCAAGTGAGGTGAAAATATCTTTGATATCAAGAAAGTAGCTTTGGCCTTCTTCGGTGAGTAATAAAGAGCGATTTCGGCGACGAAACAGCTTAAGACCTAAAAATTCTTCAAGTGCTTTGATCTGATGACTGACTGCCGCTTGAGTGACAAACAGCTCTTCTGCCGCTCTGGTAAAGCTCAAATGGCGCGCGGCGGCCTCAAAAACTTTGAGCGAATTGAGGGGAGGCAAACGTCTCGACATAACGACTCTCTAATGCATTAGTTTTTTTAATCTGAAACATTATAAATTGTCCATTGCCGAACAGCCAGAGAAATTCTATATTTCATCCCGCAAACGCGAGTCTGAACGGCTCGGTTCTCTCTAGAATCGATTGACTTGCGCTTGCGATGTTGTGTTTGCAATCTCGATTTTCGAGTTAGGTAGAATTCTACCACCACACCTTGGCTAGTTATCCCCTAGTTGATGTGTGTACTTCCTGTATTTTGACCTGTCTGTCAAATTTTCTTACACCGCCTCTATGGCGGTGTTTTTTTATCTGAATTTTATTCACTAATTTTGGATAGCTATTACAGATAAACTAGCGCAAAAAAAGCGGCCACCCAAGGTGACCGCTTTCTATAGTTTTATTAATAGCTGAGCTAATCGTTTTTTGTCAGATTAAGCTTACAGACCTGCATCCGCAAATACTTGATTCACAATCTCTTGTGCTTCTGCTTCAATCTGTTTTAGGTGCTCATCACCTTTGAAGCTTTCACAATAGATTTTGTAGATATCTTCTGTGCCAGATGGGCGTGCAGCGAACCAGCCATTTGCTGTTGTCACTTTAAGACCACCGATAGCAGCACCATTGCCTGGAGCATGCGTCAGACGTGCGGTAATCGCATCGCCTGCCAGTGTTTCTGCCGATACCATTTCTGGCGATAGCTTCTTAAGCACGTTCTTCTGCTCAGTATTTGCCACAGCTTGAATACGATTGTACTTAGACTCACCGTGTTTAGCCGCTAGCTCTTCGTAGTACTGTTGTGGGTTTTTACCCGTTACCGCGGTAATTTCTGCTGCCAGCAAGCACAGAATGATGCCATCTTTGTCTGTTGACCAAGGCGTACCGTCTTTACGAAGGAAGGACGCGCCGGCACTTTCTTCGCCGCCAAAGCCGAATTCACCGTTGTACAGGCCATCAACAAACCACTTGAACCCTACTGGTACTTCACACAGCGTGCGGCCAAGGTCAGCAACAACACGGTCGATAAGTGCGCTCGATACCAGCGTCTTACCCACAGCAACATCAGCACGCCATTCACTACGATGACGGTATAGGTAGTCGATACACACCGCTAGATAATGGTTTGGATTCATCAAACCTTTTGGTGTAACAATGCCGTGACGGTCGTAATCTGGGTCGTTACCAAATGCTAGGTCATAGTCATCTTTAAGTGCAAGAAGACCCGCCATTGCGTATGGCGATGAGCAGTCCATACGAACCACGCCATCTTTATCAAGCGACATGAATTGGAACGAAGGGTCTACCGCTTCGCTGACTAAAGTCAGATCTAAGTTGTACGCAGCACCAATTTGACGCCAGTAATCGATGCCCGAACCACCTAATGGATCAACGCCAATCTTAAGACCCGCTTTTTGAATCGCTTCCATATCGATAACGTTGACTAGGTCATCGATATAAGGCTTCACCAAGTCGCGCTCTACAAACAAATCGTTCGCTTTAGCAACGGCGATAGGTAGACGCTTCACGTCTTTCATCTCGTTGCTGATGATTTCGTTTGCACGATCTTCAATCGCTTGAGTTAGCTCAGCTTCCGCAGGACCGCCATGAGTCGGGTTGTACTTGATGCCACCATCTTGCGGTGGGTTATGCGATGGCGTGATCACGATGCCGTCCGCTTTATCATCGCTCACTAGGTTGTGTGTTAAAATCGCATGCGAGATACCTGGCGTTGGTGTGTAACCATTGTCTGCTTGAGCAATCACTTGAACACCGTTAGCCACCAGCACCTCAACCACAGTCGCAAACGCTGGCTCGGATAAAGCGTGGGTGTCTTTACCGACAAACAGAGGGCCTGTTGTACCCTTCTCAGCGCGTACTTCTGCGACTGCTTGTGCAATAGCAAGAATGTGGTTTTCATTAAAAGTAGCTTTATCCGCACTGCCGCGGTGACCAGAAGTGCCAAACTGAACGCTTTGCGCTGTGTTGCCCGCCTCTGGTTGAATTAGAAAATAGTTGGATACAAGCGCTGGAATATTATGAAGATCTTCTTGCAAAGCCTTCTGGCCCGCGCGTGGGTGAATAGCCATAACTGACGTCCTTTCAAATTTAAGCTTAAAAATACAAAAAACCTCATAATACTCGTTTTAATTTGAACATTATGAGGTTTAAATCGAAAATCTTAGATAGAAGCCGTGACTTTCTCGATGAGCTCTGCGGGGAACTCCATCATGGTCATCACCTGCTCGACCATTTGCCTTTTGCGGCTAGTATTGGTGTTGGTGATCACCCAAAACGGCGTATTCGGGATGGCTTTTGGCTTGGTGGTATTGCCGCTCTCTAGTAGCGTCGCTTCATTGTTTGCGAAGTAGACACGCTTGCGGCCTTTTACTTGTGTCGCCTCAGAAAAGCTCTCTGAGTTTAAGCGATGCAATGTCGATAGCACCAGCATAAAGCGATCAATGGCTTTTTTCAGTCCAGCGAACTCGTCAGAAATCAGTAGCGAGCGCATCTCTTTCACTGAATCGACAACTTCTGCTTTTGGTGCCTGTTTACTCACGACAATCGTCTTAGCGGCAGCGGGTCTCTGTTCCGTCTCGGCTGCATCTACCTTTAATAAACGTCGTAAGATATCTGAAGCACTTTCGCCAATGTGGTGGGTCTGGCTTGCAATGTAACGGTATAGATCCTCATCAACCTCAATTGTTTTCATTCGCTTTTCACAATCTCTATGTTTAAACTCTGGGTGATTATAACGAGTTCCGCGATGAACCTCCACGTTAAACACATCACGAATAACAGAAAATGTCAGCTTTATTAAACTACAAAAGAGAAGGTCACGGTACGCCAGTTGTTCTTATCCATGGACTGTTTGGTGACCTGAATAACCTTGGCGTGCTCGCCCGAGAACTTAAACAGGATCATGACGTCATTAGTGTCGATCTAAGAAATCACGGTCGCTCGTTTCACAGCGATGAGCATAATTATGCACTAATGGCCAGTGATATCATTAAGTTACTCCAAGAACTCCAGATCGAACGCCCTATCATTATCGGTCATTCTATGGGGGGAAAAGTCGCCATGAAACTGTGCGATTTTGACTATCCGATTGGGAAGCTGGTAGTGATGGACATGTCTCCAGTCAAATACACCACCCGCCGTCACGACAATGTGCTTGCAGGCCTCAACGCCGTTTGTCAGCAAACTCCGAAAACGCGTGCCGAGGCCATGGCCGTTATGAGCGAACATATTGAAATCGAGGGTGTACGTCAGTTCTTGGGCAAGTCGCTGTATAATGCCGGCGAGCACATGGGGTGGCGCTTCAACCTCAACGGACTCGAGCAAAATTACTGGCACATACTCGACTGGGAACCTATCGGCAAAACCGAGACGCCAGTTTTGTTCCTCAAAGGGGCTGATTCCGACTATCTACAAGCCGATCACCAAGCGCTCATTCAACAGCAGTTTAGTCAGATTAAAGTGCACATTGTCGCGAATACTGGGCACTGGCTGCACGCAGAAAAACCCAATGAAGTGCTGCGCGCGATACGCAAATTCATTTAATTTGACCTGTATCGTAAGCGGGTTGATTTCCATGGATTAACTTTAGCGAGCAACAATGGTATAGTTCCGCGCAAGCATATTGGCACAAAGGAATACCATGCTTTACGACTATATAGATAAACTCGAGTCCATTGGTTTGGATCTGTTGTTTGCGTCGATTTTTTTTCTGATCGGCATGGCAATCAAAGATGTATTAAAACAAGGCAATGTCCCCGCGTTTGGTCGACGTATTGTGTGGCTTGTGCTGTTCTTAGGCTGTGCAGGTTTTGTCGCAAAAGGCATTATTCAGCTTAGCTGGGAAGGTACAGGGCTAGGTTAATGACCTCCGTTCCTGAGTCCAACGAAGACAGATAAAAAGGTACTGAATTTATGGCAAGTGTAGGTCTATTCTTTGGTAGCGATACTGGCAACACAGAAGCTATTGCAAAGATGATCCAAAAACAATTGGGTAAACAGCTCGTTCACGTTCAAGACATTGCTAAAAGCAGCAAAGAAGACATCGACAACTTCGATCTGCTTCTACTTGGCATCCCAACTTGGTACTACGGCGAAGCACAAGCTGACTGGGATGACTTTTTCCCAGAACTTGAAGGCATCGACTTCTCAACAAAGCTAGTGGCTATCTTTGGCTGCGGCGACCAAGAAGATTACGCAGAGTACTTCTGTGACGCGATGGGCACAGTACGTGACATCGTTGAAGCAAAAGGCGGCACGATCATCGGTTACACACCAACCGAAGGTTACGAGTTTGAAGCATCTAAAGCGCTAGTTGAAGGTGATGAGTCTCAATTTGTTGGTCTATGTATCGATGAAGATCGCCAGCCAGAGCTTACTGATGAGCGTGTATCAAGCTGGACCAAACAGCTTTATGAAGAGATGTGCCTAGCTGAGCTAGAAGACTGATCTCAACGCTTTGAAAAAAACCTCCGAATGGAGGTTTTTTTGTATCTGAATGTAGCGGGACCCGCCTAAATATTAAGCATTCACCGACTCAGTCTCAACATCACGAAACTGCGCCTTTTTACGAATGTAGAGCTTACGTTGGATCGTCGACACTATCTCGCCTTTGTCGTTTTGAATATGACTGACAAACTCAGGGAAACACTTCTCACCAGTCTGTGTGCTCTTCAAAATGTCATCGAGCATTTCTTGGCTGATAACAAACTCTGCTCGCAGATCAGAAAAGCCCGGCTTAATAAAATCAATGCTGGCTTCCTTATCCCAAACGTAATACTGCTCACGCAAAATTCCCATTAACATCAAAGAGTAAATAGGATCCGTCATCGCAAATATACTGCCACCGAACTGAGAGCGATTGGCGTTTTTGTTCCACCAACGCAATTTCAAACGCACTTTAACACTGCGAAAATCGTCACTGATCTCTTCGATACGGATGCCCGCTCCCCAAAATGGCGGCCAGATGTTCAGCGCGAACTTCACGTACTTAGGTTTGTAAATTTTGGCGAGTCGTTTATCCATCGGATCCATCCATTACTGCAAGCCCACTAAATGTAAACAGATTGTAACTGGTCAGATGTGTTTGTAAAGTGATACAGTTCCACTTCTATGTTAATAGTTAGTAACCCTTTGAACTTCACGGTTTATTGTTACGCGCTAGTACCCTATAATGGACGGATACATGAAATCTGTTTATTGCTGCAGATCATCACAGGAAAGTTTATGTCAGACAATAACAAGGCACTTAAGGACGCGGGACTGAAGGTCACGTTGCCTCGACTAAAAATTTTAGAAGTACTGCAGAAGCCAGAGTACCAACACATTAGCGCAGAAGACTTGTATAAAAAGCTTATCGACCTTGGCGAAGAGATCGGTCTAGCAACAGTTTATCGCGTACTTAACCAATTTGATGATGCTGGTATTGTTACTCGCCACCACTTTGAGGGCGGTAAATCAGTGTTTGAACTATCAACTCAACACCACCATGATCACCTAGTGTGTCTAGACTGTGGGGAAGTGATTGAGTTCTCTGATGACCTTATCGAGACTCGTCAGAAAGAAATCGCATCGAAATACAACATTGAGCTGACTAACCACAGCTTGTACCTTTACGGTAAATGTATCGGTGGCGCATGTAAGACCGACCCTAAGGCACACAAGCCTAAGTAAGTCTTTCTTTAGATATGAAAAAACCAGCCTAATGGCTGGTTTTTTTATGGCTCGAACTCAAGGTAAGCCGTATCGCTCATGCAGGCTTCCCTTGTGTAGGGAAGCCTGACAGGAAGCAACTCGGCTTATTTCGCCTCAATCTTGGCCCAAGTATCACGAAGACCAACAGTACGGTTAAACACCAAAGAGTCAGCAGTTGAATCTTTAGAATCCGCACAGAAGTAACCCATACGTTCAAACTGGAAACCTTGCTCAGCTTTCGCTGCGGCTAGGCTTGGCTCAACAAAGCCGTTAATCACAACCAGTGAATCAGGGTTGATGGTTTCAGCAAAGTTATCTGCCGCTGCTGGGTTTGCTACGGTAAATAGGCGGTCGTATTGACGAATCTCTGCTGGAAGACCTTTGTCCGCTGATACCCAGTGAATTACGCCCTTCACTTTACGACCGTCTGCTGGGTTTTTACCTAGCGTTTCTGGATCGTAGCTACAGAAGATAGTCGTGATGTTGCCCGCGTCATCTTTCTCGATACGCTCAGCTTTGATCACATACGCGCCACGTAGACGAACTTCTTTACCTAGCACCAAACGCTTGTACTTCTTGTTCGCTTCTTCGCGGAAGTCTTCACGTTCAATCCAAACTTCACGAGTAAATGGTACTTCGCGAGTGCCCATTTCTTCTTTGTTCGGATGGTTAGCAAGCGTTAGAGTCTCACCTTCACCCTCGTAGTTCTCGATAACAATCTTAACTGGGTCAAGTACTGCCATCGCACGAGGTGCGTTCTCGTTTAGGTCATCACGAATACAAGATTCTAGTGAACCAAACTCGATCATGTTTTCTTGCTTGGTTACACCAATACGCTTACAGAACTCGCGGATAGATGCAGGCGTAAAACCACGACGACGTAGACCAGAGATGGTCGGCATGCGTGGGTCATCCCAACCGTGAACCAATTTCTCAGTCACAAGTTGGTTTAGCTTACGCTTCGACATCACTGTGTATTCAAGATTTAGTCGGCTGAACTCGTACTGACGAGGTTGACAATCGATAGTGATGTTCTCAAGCACCCAGTCGTATAGACGACGGTTATCTTGGAATTCAAGTGTACATAGTGAGTGCGTAATGCCTTCTAGCGCATCTGAAATACAGTGCGTGAAGTCATACATTGGGTAGATGCACCACTTGTCACCTGTTTGGTGGTGCTCAGCAAAGCGAACACGGTATAGAACAGGGTCGCGCATCACCATGAACGATGAGCCCATGTCGATTTTTGCACGTAGACATGCCGTACCTTCTTCAAAGCCGCCGTCACGCATTTTCTCAAATAGCGCTAGGTTTTCTTCTACTGGACGGTCGCGGTAAGGACTTGGCTTACCTGGTGCGGTTAGCGTACCACGGTACTCGCGGATCTGCTCTGGACTTAGCTCTTCAACGTACGCTAAGCCTTTGTTAATTAATTCAACCGCATACTCGTAAAGCTTGTCGAAGTAGTTTGATGAATAACATACTTCACCAGACCAATCGAAGCCCAACCAGCTTACATCATTCTTAATTGACTCAACGTATTCAACGTCTTCTTTTTCAGGGTTGGTGTCATCAAAGCGCAAGTTGCACTGACCCTGGTAGTCCTGAGCAATACCGAAGTTCAAACAAATAGATTTCGCGTGACCGATGTGCAGGTAGCCATTCGGCTCCGGCGGGAAACGAGTATGCACGCTAGTATGCTTGCCATCCGCTAAATCTTTATCAATGATTTGGCGAATAAAGTTCGATGGACGAGCCTCAGCTTCACTCATCTATAACACCTCTATGTTTTAAGTATTGTCAGATATATAAACGCTAATGATCCACAATTCTTTGAGAAACCTCAACAAGAACTCGCATTTTCATAAGATTATTTTAGTACTGATTTATAGACAGGGGATTTGCAAGGTTCGGAAGGCATAAAAAAAGCCTCTCATGAGAGAGGCTTTGGTATGGAAATCAATGAGTCAGAGTGATTATGGCAGTTTCACTTCTGATAGGTCTTCACCAGCGCCGATAGACTTCATTTCGCCAGCGATGATTTCTGCTAGAGGGCCAAGGATAACTTGTAGGTTGTTTTCACCTAGTTTAACCACACCTTTAGCACCTAGCTTCTTAAGAACCTTCTCATCAGCAACAGAGCGGTCTTTAAGCGTTAGACGTAGACGAGTGATACAAGCATCGATAGACGTTAGGTTATCGTGACCACCTAGCGCTTTTAGGTATTGGCGAGCTAGGTCACCGTTTTTGCCTTCACCAGATGCAACTTCTACTGCTTCGTCATCGTCTTCACGACCAGGCGACTTCAGGTTGAATGCGCGGATTGCGAAGCTGAAAGTGAAGAAGTATAGAGCACCGAAGCCAAGACCGATTAGTAGTAGTACGAATGGCTTAGTTGCTAGACCCCAGTTCAGGATAAAGTCGATTAGACCTGCTGAGAAGCCGAAGCCGTGTAGCGTACCGAACATGTTAGCAACCACCAGAGCAAGACCAGTAAATACTGCGTGCATTGCGTATAGAGCTGGAGCTAGGAATACGAACATGAACTCTAGTGGCTCAGTGATACCTGTTAGGAAAGAACAGAATGCTACTGAGAATAGTGCGCCACCAACTTGACCGCGTTTTTCAGCTGGAGCTGCTAGGTACATTGCTAGTGCAGCACCTGGTAGACCGAACATCATTACAGGGAAGAAGCCGTTCATGAATACGCCAGCGCCTTTGTCGCCACCGAAGTAACGGTGTAGGTCACCAGACTTAACTGTTTCAGTCACTTCTTTAACAGTTGCTGTGATTTCAGGCGTTACTGAGTTAGCAAATTCGAATGTGTGAGACTGACCAGCAACTAGAGTCTTAGCAAGAGCTGGGTCAACACAAAGCTGTTGTAGTGCAGGAAGTGCTTGACCAGCAGCTTGAGCGCCAGTAACTAGAACTTCTTGACATGTACCCATACCGAACCAGAAGTACGAGTTTAGTACGTGGTGTAGACCTACAGGGATAAGTGCACGGTTAAGAGTACCGTATACGAATTGGCCAACAGCGCCAGATGTAGATACTGCGTGTGCTAGTGCATCTAGGCCGCCTTGGATTGAAGGCCAAACCACGCCAGATACCGCACCTGCTACTAGAGCAAACAGACCTGCCATAATAGGCACAAGACGCTTACCAGAGAAGAATGCTAGCCACTCAGGTAGACGAGTCGCGTGGAACGCATTGTAAGAGTGACCTGCGATGATACCTGCGAAGATACCGCCGAAGAACGACATGTTTACGTCTGCGTTGATAGTCGTTGCTGTAGCTGTTAGTACAAAGTAAGCAACCGCACCAGCAAGACCTGCTGCACCGTTACCATCTTTAGAAAGACCAATAGCAATACCTAGACCGAAAAGAAGTGGCAACTGGCCGAAGATCGCACCACCAGCTTGTGCCATAAATGGAATGTCTAAAAGGTCGCCTTGACCCAAACGTAGTAGAAGCGCCGCAATTGGTAGCGTTGCGATAGGTAGCATCAATGCCTTACCTAGCTTCTGCGCATATCCTAGAATATTCACCTTAAGTTCCCCCTATAGGATTTGAATTTTTGGACGACTTATTTTAGCCGTTCAATTTAGTCCTATTCAGTGTATGGAATTAAATTCGCCCCGCAAATTAAAACCTTATCAATTGTGATCGTAATCACCAGTTTTTGCCAAAAAACAGGCTTTTTGCTAGCGAGATCATAAAACTTATTTTATCATACGAAAAAATAGCCAAATCTAAGTAGGATTCTGGCCACTGGAGTTGCAAATACAAGCAAATAAGTTGCGATATAAATCAAGCTTTATACCTCAAGCAACCACAAAAAAACGACAACAACTCCAGATTAATCATTAAGTTACTTTGATTATTTTAACTATTTACAACTTGCTGACTAAAAAATTTGTTTCGTTACTATGAGCTAGAAATCAAGTAAAATCATTATGATTCAAACGCTGCGTGGTAACGGGCTAGAGAGAATACAACACAAGGATTCACTAACTATGTATGCATTAACGAACGGTAAGGTCTTCACAGGTACTGATGTTCTAACCAATCATGCGGTGATCATTGATGGCGACACCATCCAATCTATCGTCCACGAATCAGAGCTGTTTGCTTCTATCGAGCGTATCGACCTTAACGGTGCGAACCTAAGCCCAGGTTTCATTGACCTACAGCTCAATGGATGTGGTGGTGTGATGTTCAATGACGAAATCACGGCAGAAACCATTCATATCATGCATAGAGCCAACTTGAAGTCTGGCTGTACCAGTTTCCTTCCGACGCTTATCACATCTTCTGATGAAAACATGCGCCAAGCTCTTTCTGCAGCACGCGATTATCATAACCAGTACCAAAACCACTCTCTTGGTTTGCACCTTGAAGGTCCTTACTTAAATGTAGCTAAAAAAGGCATCCACAGCCCAGATTTCATCCGCCAATCAGACGAAGCGATGATTGATTTGATCTGCGAGCACCGTGATTTGGTTGCCAAAGTAACCTTAGCACCAGAGCAAAATGCACCAGAGCATATCGAGAAGCTGCGCGATGCTGGCATTGTGGTCTCTATCGGTCACACCAATGCCACTTATGAAGAAGCGCGCAAAGGTTTCGACTCAGGTATTACATTTGCCACTCACCTATTTAATGCGATGACGCCAATGACTGGCCGTGAGCCAGGTGTTGTTGGTGCCATTTACGATTCATCGGATGTGTATGCTGGTATCATTGCTGATGGCTTCCACGTTGACTACGCCAATATTCGCATCGCGCATAAAGTGAAAGGTGAAAAGCTCGTATTAGTGACGGATGCCACAGCTCCGGCGGGTGCTGACATGGAATACTTTATTTTTGTCGGTAAGAAAGTATATTACAAAGATGGTAAGTGCGTAGATGAAAACGGCACCCTAGGTGGCAGCGCACTGACCATGATAGAAGCGGTTCAAAATACAGTTGAACACGCTGGTATCGCTTTGGACGAAGCTCTTCGCATGGCAACGCTCTACCCAGCAAAAGCTATGGGCGTCGACAATAAACTCGGTCGCATCAGAAAAGGCATGGTCGCTAACCTGACTGTGTTTGATCAAGACTTCAATGTTCAAAGCACGGTTGTTAACGGACAATACGAGCAAAATTAAGCATGAATGGCGGACAAATAGGTAACGTAGATTTAGTAAAACAACTCAATAGCGCAGCGGTTTACCGTTTGATAGACCAGCAAGGGCCTATTTCGCGCATTCAAGTTGCAGATGTCAGCCAACTGGCACCTGCAAGCGTTACCAAAATTACCCGCCAACTGCTCGAACGCGGCCTCATTAAAGAGGTCGCTCAGCAAGCGTCAACCGGTGGCCGCCGCGCCATCTCACTCACCACCGCTGTAGAGCCTTTCCACTCAGTCGCCGTTCGTTTAGGTCGTGATTACATCTCGTTTTCTTTGTATGACTTGGGCGGAAAAGAACTCGCGTTTTCTCACAAAGAGCTCTACTACACCAATCAAAACGAACTGAGTGAAGGTTTGGTGGTTGAGCTACGTGAGTTCCTAAAAGAGCACAGTCCGAAAATCGAACAGTTAATTGCTATTGGTGTCACCCTTCCTGGCCTGGTAAACCCAACGACAGGTGTGGTTGAGTATATGCCGAACACTGACATCGATAAGCTAGAGCTTGCCGATCTGGTTAAGCAACAATTCAAAGTTGAATGTTTTGTTGGTAACGACGTTCGCGGCCTTGCACTCGCGGAGCACTATTTTGGTGCCAGCCGTGATTGCCAAGACTCTATTCTTGTTAGTGTGCACCGTGGTACCGGTGCGGGCATTATCGTTAACGGTCAAGTCTTCTTGGGTCACAACCGCAATGTGGGTGAAATTGGTCACATTCAAATTGATCCACTTGGCGAGCAGTGTCAATGTGGCAACTTTGGCTGTCTTGAGACCGTGGCTTCTAACCCAGCTATCGTCAAACGTGTACGCACCCTTATTGATCAAGGCTACGAGTCTACACTGGCTCTAAAAGAACACATCACGATTGAAGACGTCTGTTCTCACGCGCTTAATGGTGACGAACTGGCCAAGCAAAGTTTGGTTCGTGTCGGTAACCAATTAGGTAAGGCGATTGCGATTACCATCAACTTATTTAACCCGCAAAAAGTCATCATCGCTGGTGACATCACTATGGCGAAAGAGATCGTGTTCCCAGCTATCCGCCGTAATGTCGAGAACCAATCCCTGACGACCTTCCACAACGAGTTACCGATTGTCGCGTCAGAGATTGATAAACAGCCAACAATGGGTGCATTTGCGATGATCAAACGCGCCATGCTTAACGGCGTTTTGTTACAAAAACTCCTCGAAGATTGAACAAATGTTGCGAATTAACTCAGCACGCTGAGGAAAATTTCGAGTAGAATAGAGGCCGCACAATCGTGTGGTCTTTTTTATTGTGGATAGTTAATAAAAGTATATGGAATTAATTCTTATCACTGTCGCCTTCATTGCAGGCTTTCTCGCACTCAAATGCCAACTCCCCCCTCTAGTGGGCTTTTTGCTCGCAGGCTTCCTTTTGCATGACTTTGGCTTTGAGTCGACACCAACCATTACTACTCTTGCTGATCTTGGTGTGACCTTATTGCTGTTCACTATCGGCCTGAAACTCGATATCAAGACCCTGTTATCCAAAGAAATTTGGGCAGGTGCCACCGTTCATAACCTGCTTTCAACCTTGCTATTTGCTCTCTTGCTACTGGGATTGAAATTCCTCGGTGTGACCAGTCTCGCGAACCTCGACATTGATCAGCTCATTCTTCTTGGCTTTGCTCTTTCTTTCTCAAGTACCGTATTTGCCGTCAAAACCTTGCAAGAAAAAGGCGAAATGAACGCGACCTATGGCACCCTTGCTATCGGTATCTTGGTTATGCAGGATATTTTCGCGGTCATTTTCCTCACAGCATCCACTGGTAAATTCCCTGAGTGGTACGCCATTGCGCTATTTGCCCTGCCACTGCTTCGCCCAATTATGTTCAAGTTCCTCGATAAGGCTGGCCACGGCGAGATGCTGGTGTTAAGCGGCATTTTCTTTGCGCTGGTGATGGGAGCTGGACTGTTTGAATTGGTGGGGATGAAGCCTGATCTCGGTGCGCTTATCCTTGGTATGCTGCTCGCGTCGCACCGCAAAGCGTCTGAGTTGTCAAAATCCCTATTCAACCTGAAAGAGCTATTCCTAGTTTGCTTCTTCCTTAATATCGGTCTGGCCGACGAGCCAACCATGCAAGGCTTTATTCTGGGTGCACTGTTAGTGTTACTGCTGCCGCTCAAGGGCGTGCTCTATTTTGTGGTCATCAACGCCTTTAAGTTCCGAGTTCGCACCTGTCTACTCACCACTCTAACGTTATTCAACTTTAGTGAGTTTGGCCTCATCGTTGGCGGTCTCGCCTTCAAACTGGGCTGGATTTCCGGCGATATCTTAGTAGCGCTGGCCATTGCTGTGTCGCTGTCCTTTATCATTGCGGCACCGCTCAACCGTGTTGGTCACGCCATTTACTTGCGCTCTGCAAAATGGCTTAAAGAGCAAGCTGCAGAGAATATCAACACCCGCGACCAGTTTATCAACCCTGGCGAAGCCCAAGTCCTGATCTTAGGCATGGGGCGTATTGGTAGTGGCGCTTACGACGAGCTCTTTGAGCGTTACGGCAAAGTATGTTTGGGCGTAGAGGTACGTGAAGACGCTGCGATCCAGCACCAGCAAGAAGGGCGCAACGTCATTGCTGGCGATGCGACAGACCCGGATTTTTGGGAACGCATACTTGATACTGCACACGTAAAGTTGGTGTTGCTTGCCATGCCAAACCACCAAGGTAACCAAACGGCTCTAGAGCTGCTGCAGAAAAAACAATTTAAAGGCCAAGTCGCCGCGATTGCAGCCTATCCAGACCAACTGGCCGAGTTGGAACAAATGGGCGTCAACGCAGCGTTTAACATTTACAGTGAGGCAGGTAGCGGTTTTGCGCGTCACGTCTGTGATCAACTGCAACCCAATCTAAAATAAGCCCCCTCCAGTCAGCCACTTTTTAGTGGCTGACTTTGCTTTATCTGGATAAAAAATAGCCCGAGATAGAATTTATTTAGCCAATTTGTGATTTTATTAAATAAAATCTCAAAAGACTCCCCTTTTATTCTATTTTTCATTCATCACGGTTGCTTTTTTTTGAGCAGATGGCAAATTGAACCCATCAGCGTTAAATTTCATCTAAAAGGAAGTTGTATGTGTTCAGTATTTGGTATTTTAGACATAAAAAGTGATGCCGCCGCCCTGCGTCCAGTGGCACTAGAAATGTCTAAGAAACTTCGCCACCGTGGCCCAGACTGGTCCGGTATCTATGCCTCAGACAAAGCGATCCTAGCGCACGAGCGTTTAGCGATTGTTGGCCTTAACAGTGGTGCTCAGCCACTATATAGCCAAGACAAAAAACACATCCTTGCTGTTAATGGTGAAATCTACAACCACAAAGAAATTCGCGCACGCTATGAAGGTAAATACGAGTTTCAAACTGACTCTGACTGTGAAGTTATCCTAGCGCTCTACCAAGACATGGGTGCTGACCTTCTTGAAGAACTAAACGGTATCTTTGCTTTCGTTCTTTACGATGAAGAGAAAGATGAGTACCTAGTAGGTCGTGACCACATTGGTATCATTCCGCTTTACCAAGGTTATGATGAGCACGGTAACTACTACGTGGCGTCAGAAATGAAAGCCCTAGTGCCTGTTTGTAAGACCATCAGCGAGTTCCCTCCTGGTTGTTTCTACGGCTCTAAAGATGCAGAACCTCAGCGCTACTACATCCGTGACTGGAACGAGTATGCTGCAGTGCAAGGCAACACCACCAGTAAAGAAGAGCTAACCGAAGCGCTTGAAGCAGCAGTCAAACGTCAGCTCATGACGGACGTACCTTACGGCGTTCTACTCTCTGGCGGTCTAGATTCTTCAATCACTTCAGCGGTGGCTAAACGTTTTGCAGCCATGCGTATTGAAGACGATGAGCAGTCTGCAGCGTGGTGGCCACAACTTCACTCATTTGCGGTAGGTCTTGAAGGTGCACCTGACTTGAAAGCGGCTCGCGAAGTAGCAGACCAAATCGGTACCGTACACCACGAGATGACCTACACCATTCAAGAAGGCTTGGATGCCATCCGCGATGTTATCTACCACATTGAAACGTACGATGTGACTACAATCCGCGCATCCACTCCGATGTTCCTAATGGGTCGTAAGATCAAAGCAATGGGCATTAAAATGGTACTTTCTGGCGAAGGAGCTGATGAAATCTTCGGTGGTTACCTCTACTTCCACAAAGCGCCAAACGCGAAAGAATTCCACGAAGAGACGGTTCGTAAATTGCTTGCGCTGAACATGTTCGACTGTGCTCGTGCTAACAAATCTTTGGCGGCATGGGGCGTTGAAGGTCGAGTGCCATTCCTAGACAAAGAGTTCATCGATGTGGCGATGCGCCTCAACCCAGAAGACAAGATGTGTGGAAACGGTAAGATGGAAAAACACATCCTGCGTGAGTGTTTTGAGCACTACCTACCAGAATCTATCGCATGGCGTCAAAAAGAGCAGTTCTCAGACGGCGTAGGCTACAGCTGGATTGATACCCTAAAAGAAGTGGCAGAAGCTAAGATCACTGATCAGCAAATGGAAACGGCAGCATTCCGCTTCCCATACAACACGCCAACGACCAAAGAAGGTTACGCATACCGTGAGATCTTCGAAGAACTGTTCCCGTTAGAGTCAGCGGCGAAATGTGTTCCTGGCGGTCCATCAGTGGCATGTTCTTCTGCAAAAGCCATTGAGTGGGATGAGTCGTTCCAAAACTGTGTGGACCCATCGGGTCGTGCGGTACAAACCGTCCATAACGACGCTTACTAGTCGTTATAGATACAAAAAAACCAGCTTCGGCTGGTTTTTTTGTTTTTAAACTTATCCTGTTCTGAAGTTTAACCTGGATGACCATCGACCCGAGGCGTAATGAGCATTTTTCCAAAATGGAACACGTACATTGCAAACGCCAGAGTCCACAAAGCGGCACTCACATCCACCAAAATGAACATATACTGCGGCCAAATCGCGACGCCCACACTGCGTATTAAAGCTGCCACAATGATGGCAATAAAGGCCACAGACATCTTTGGACCTTTATAAATGGCACGTCCCGTATGCCCCATTGTCACACGGCTTATCATCGCGAGCACCAAACCACCGAGCGCCCCTACCGCAAACAGGTGCAACATCGCATGAGAAGCAAAAGCATCTGAGAGTAAGCCGCGACTCAGCAAGCTTAGTGGTAAACAAAGATAAGTGAGCATCAATGACCATACCAAAGGCTCTGACAGGGTTAGCCAAGGTTTCCAACGCCCCCAGCGCACCAATTGCACTAGACCTGCAAATATCATCAACGGCTGGCTAAGTTCAGCAAAAACCATTGGAAAGAAACTCAGTATAAACAACGCCATTAAAGGAGCTGTCGCCAACCATTCGAGCCAAGTGATCGGCTGCGGTTTATCATATTGAAAGCGACGCGCAGCAAAAAATGGGATAACCCGTCCTCCCATGATAGACAGCAGTAGGGTGAACCACCACAGCATAGCTTGCCAAACTGCAGCAGCGCTAAACGGAGGCATTCCTTTTATCGCCGCGTAACTAGCAAAGTTGGCAAAAATAGCCAGTAGAAAAAGCGGTACAAAAAATAGGTTGCGCCACCCTTTCGAACGGTAGACTCTAAACCCAACCTCGTAGGCCGCTAAGGCAATAAATAACGACTCAATCGATGAAATTAACCACAGGGGTGCTGGCGTCCAAAACAGCACTCTGGTGACCGTCCAAAGCCCCACCAAAATCAATAACCGATAATGCTTAGTTCCATTTACCCCGGTCCAAGTTTGTACGGCCGTTAATACAAAGCCGACAACGATAGCCATCGCAAAACCAAAAATCATTTCATGGGCATGCCACCACAATGCGGGTACCGCTAATGTACTCGGTTGCCCATGTTGAAACATGATCACCCATGCAACGACGGCAACAATCGCGTACACACTCCCAAACAAGAAAAACGGGCGAAACCCTAAGCGTAGCCATGCTGGAATGGCCTCTTCAGCCTTTTTGTCGACGATGTTAATCATACTCAATCACTCAATTTAACTTTTACAATTCGATACTGCATAAAGCATACCAACAAGAAAATTCCTATTTTTCAAGGTTATATCGACTAGTTACATAAAACAAAGTCAAAATGACCCAACTAAAAATCATGTCAAAATGACTCCGGTCAGGCTAATTGACTACTTTAATGCCACGTTAATGATGCTGTGACTTCCCTGCTACTCTGCAAGGAGTACGCCCTGGTCCACAGACAAACATGTCAATCTGACTGTCCATCCTCATTATTGTGTTGTGTTTATAGCCATTGAGAGTAAACTTGCCGCCCATTTACCCAAAAACCACAACAACTCTAGGTGAAAACAATGTCGAACCGTGCTTCAGCGCTGAGTAATAGAATGAACATCGTTGCGCTGACGTGGCCTATTTTTATCGAGGTTTTACTACGTACTGCGCTCAATACGACCGACGTATTTATGCTCAGTGGCTACTCAGACCAAGCCGTGTCCGCTGTTGGGGTCATTACCCAGATCAGCTTTTTCCTTATCGTTGTCTCCATGATGGTCAGCAGTGGCACAGGGATCTTGATCGCTCAGTACAATGGTGCGTCCAAGTTTGCGGAATCAGCACAAACGGGCGTTGCCAGTATCTTACTCGCACTTATTGTCGGTGTTGGACTTAGCTTAGCACTCTTTGTTGGTGCAGAGCACTTCATCGCCATGTTTGGCCTGGAAGCGCAGGTGGCCGCCTTTGGTTATGACTATTTGATTATTAGTGGTTCAATGACCTTCAACGTCACATTAGGCATTGTGCTCACCACCATTCTTCGCAGCCATGGCTATTCTCGTTCACCGATGATGATCAACCTGATCGCTGGAGTGATTAATATTGCCGGCAACTACATTGCGCTGTATCAGCCTTTTGGACTACCAGTATTTGGTGTTAGTGGTGTTGCCACCGCAACCGTGGTGAGCCAGGTCATTGGAACTCTACTAATGATTGGCATGGTACGAGCGAAAAAAATCGAGCTACCATTTGCCACCTGGCGCGATATTCCTAGCGCGCTGTACAAGAAGATCATGAAAATTGGCGTGATGAATGCCGGCGAAGTGCTGTCATACAATATGGCGCAAATGACGATTGTATATTTTGTGGTGCAAATGGGTACAGCCTCGCTGGCCGCATTTACTTACGCACAGAACATCACCCGAGTCTCGTTCGCGTTTGCCCTCGCACTAGGTCAAGCTGGGCAAATTCAGACCAGTTACTTTATTGGTAAAGGGTGGGTAGATGACATTCTCGAGCGGGTACAGAAATACTACCTAGTCGGTCTTGTAGCCTCGACGGGCATTGTGGTTAGTTTGTTTATTTTCCGCTACCCACTGATCGATCTCTTTACTCAAGATCCAGAAATCGTCACCTTGGTAGCCTTGCTTATTGGCGGCTCTATTTTTGTTGAGTCGGGCCGTGTTTCTAACCTGATTTTTATTGCAGCACTAAAAGGAGCTGGCGATATTAAGTTTCCAGTACAAATGGGGATCTTAAGTATGTGGGGCATCGCAGTTCTGTTTGCTTACTTACTTGGACTTCATTGGGGCTACGGCATACTCGGTGCCTGGATTGCCATTGGTATGGATGAATGGCTACGCGGCATCGTCATGATCCGTCGCTGGCGCTCAAAGGTTTGGACACGCTTTGCACTTACCTAACCTGCCTTCTCCGCTGCTAAGCTCGGGCAATTAATTGCTCGAGCTACAATGTACTGTCTCGTATCGACAGTAATATCGCTTCATACAGCGCCTCTTTGAGCCATTTCGCCTTATCGTTAAGCTGTGACTGCTTACGCCAGATGAGAGAAATATCAAAATCAGCGACTGGAACTGGCGGGGGCACAGCAGTGAGGTGCGACTGCATTAAGCTAATTTGTGCCATTTTTTCTGGCACAATCGCAAACATCGCCCGCCCACTGACAAGTCTGCCAATGGTAAGGAAGTTTCGAGACACCGCGGTCACCGCACGAGTAAGACCAACCGCGTCCAAGTGCTTATCAACGTTACTGGTAAAAGCGCCTTCTGGACTCACCAAACAATGCGGTAAAGATACAAATGTCTCAATATCTACTTGCTCAATATTGACCTTAGAGTGGTCGTAAATACAGACATGCTTCTCGGTATACAATTTTTGACTTGCAAACGATTCATCAAGGTCAGGAATGCTACCGATGATCATGTCTAGACCTTCCTGCTCGCTGAGGTGCTTATAGCTGTTTCGGTTCACATTGACGAAACTGACTCGAGAATGGGGAGCATCGGATAAAATGGCGTCGTAAATCACCGGTCCGAAAATGAACTCAGCATAATCGGTCAAACCAATTTTGCAGACCCCTCGGTATTCATTGGGATCAAACTCGCTGCTCGGTAGCACCTTATGCTCAACCAAATTAAGGATTTCTTCCACAGCAGGAAACAGCTCACTCGCTCGCTCTGTTGGCACCATTTGATGCCCCTTACGTTCAAACAACCTGTCACCACACAGCTCACGCAGTTTAGCAAGACTGTGGCTCATCGCTGATTGGCTAACAAAGCACTTTTGTGCTGCCAATGACACGCTGCGTGTCTGATACAGCCGGTGAAAAACAATCAGTAGATTGAGGTCTATACGTTTCCAGTCGAGTTTTTCTTGTCCCATTTCATTCATAGTAGATATCAAAACTATCGATTTGAATCATTATATGTCAGGTTCTACTATCGGTACCAACTGAAAATTTCATTATCAATTGGGTTTTATCGTGTCGACTCAACACACTCCGGCGCAAGACGGCGCAAAGCATGAGCCGCAATCATCACTGTTTGCTATCTTCAAAATCTTTTTCGGCCTTGGCTGGGTAAGCTTTGGTGGACCTGCGGCACATATTGGCTACTTTCGTAATACCTTCGTTGAAAAACTGGGCTGGCTTCGAGATGAGGAGTACGCTCAAATCGTCGCACTCAGTCAATTTCTTCCCGGGCCAGGTTCGAGTCAAGTGGGCTTTGCCGTAGGTTACCAACGCGCTGGGGTAGGCGGCGGTATCATGGCATTTTTGGGCTTCACCTTACCGTCGGTTATACTCATGTTGCTGCTTGCCATACTCAGCAGCCAGCTGACCGATTCCAGCTATTTTCAAAACGTCGTTCACGGCTTAAAGCTGTTAGCCGTTCTCGTCGTTGCCGATGCGGCTTGGGGAATGTACAAAAATTTCTGTAAATCACCACTTACCGTAGGCTTATGTATTGGCACAGCCATTGCCTTATTGTTATTTCAAACTGTGGCAAGCCAAGTCCTAGTCCTGCTTATTGCCGCTCTGATTGGTGTGCGCTATTTAGCGAATGACAAACCTGCTGCAAACTCGGCAGCGCCATCGTTTTCATGGTTGCCTCTGGCAAGTTTCTTTATTTTGCTGCTTGCCCTGCCACTCCTTGGCGTGTACTCACCATCGATTCAGCTGTTTTCTGACTTCTATCAGGCTGGTAGCTTAGTATTTGGTGGGGGCCATGTGGTTCTACCGTTATTGCAGAACATAGTTGGCGACCAACTGAGTCAGGATGCGTTCCTAACTGGTTATGCAGCCGCACAAGCCGTGCCAGGGCCTATGTTTACCTTCGCCACATACATCGGTTATGAACTCATGCCGTCCGCCCCTTTCCTTGGCGCGATCATTGCCACTCTTGGTGTCTTTGTTCCAGGCTTTTTACTGCTGGTTGGCGTACTAAAAAACTGGCAACAACTGGCAAGTATTCCTTCAGTATCAGGAGCGCTTGTTGGTGTGAATGCCGCGGTAGTGGGCCTACTACTGTCTGCACTCTATCAACCGGTCTTTATCAGCGCTGTCGTAACCCCTCTCGACCTCTGTTGGGTATTGCTTGGGGCGTTTCTAATGAAGCAATTCAAGCTGCCGATTGTTTGGATGGTGATCTACTTTGCGCTCGCCGGTTCGATCGCACCTTTCGTTGCAAACTTAATCTAAATCAAAGTTATAGCGGATTTATACTGGGTTGACTCGCAACATTTCATACCCGTTTCTACACTATTTATTGGGGGCAACTGCCCCCAATAAGGACACATGTACAACCAATCAAAGGCTCAACTAAACCAGCAATACCATTAATGACTCGATTCACCTAACCCATGCACGCTCAATCAGAGTAACCTCAACTCGAAAGACATCCATGACACAGGTGATGACTAGGAGGTGAGTTATGGATAGTAAACAACTTGGGTTTTCTCAGCATGACGTCTCTCATGCCGACACTGTTGGTGAAGCGCTCAAACGCACCCATCGCTCTATCCAACAGCAGGCTCCTGAAATAGTGCGGTTAGCTTTTGCCAGCTATGACGCCTCATACGGCACACTTAGAACCTTTGCTCACAGCACTGTGATTGGTCGCCCTTTACGACACTACAGTGCGCCAATTAATGCTGATTCCAGCCTAGGTAAGAGTATCGCTCGTCAGACGTCTCGGGTGCTCAATGACATTCCATCACAAGTCACCGACACCAATGGCCACTCACATTGGTTACTCGAGCAGGGTTATCAAGCATCACTATCACAACCGGTTTATGATAATGACCAGTTCCTCGGGGTGCTGTTTTTCGATGCCTCACAGCCGCACTACTTTGATTCCGTAAGCCAGGAAGCATTAATCGACTATTCCGCCCCTTTGATGACAACGATTACTACTCAGCGTCGCTGTATCAATGCAATGTCGGACCTTGGTCATTCACTGCGACACACCAGTTTTGAACACCCAGATGAAAGCCAGGATCACGCCTATCGAGTGGGCCAATTCGCTCAGCTCATTGGCCAGCACCTTGCGGAGTTGTATCAGTTAGATGACGAAACGCTGGATCACATCGTACAGTTTGCCCAATTGCATGATATTGGTAAGTATTCAGTGTTAGGGTCAACCCAACAGAGTTTGTGGTTAGAAGACTGGGGGAATCACTTACAACTGACCGCTCAAATCCAGCACGGTTTAAATCTGGTGAATGATCTGGCTCGACAAGTCCACCAGCAGCAACACACTTGTCTACAATTGCTGCGCGACATCATTCAATATCATCACGAGTATTTGGATGGAAGTGGTGCACCCAATGGCTTGAGCCACGCACAGATCCCCGTGTCAGCTCGCATTGTTACGGTTGCTAACATTTTTGATGCCCTTACAAGTCACCGCTACTACAGCGAATCTTGGTCATTGACCCACGCGCTGCTTGAACTCGAAAAAATGGTCGCTACGGGTAAGATTGATGGCAACTGCGTGCAAGCGCTTCGCGCCCAGCAAGACTCGGTGAGACAAGTGATGCAGTCTGTTCACTTGCCAAGAATGTAGTATTCGGTTGGACAGCAGTCACAACCTTACCAGCAAGAGCACCTTATTTATGGTTTTGCCCTTAGAACTGAGTTTTTACTCAAATTCTGTGCTAGGGGCCTCATTTATCAGCCACTCCCTTCTTGCAGTCCCTCATCACAGTGACTAGTATTGTATTGTTAACAATCAATTAACATAACTACAACTATAAAATTTATCGTTCTACACGAAAACGGAGTTCAAGAATGATACTGCCTAATAATGAAACGACTACTTCTAGCTGTACGCTACCGCCGCCCAATGAAATGATCCTAAAGTGGGCGCATGAAAAACCAAACGAAGTTTATCTCAAACAGATCATCAATCGTCAGTTCGTCGAATTTACTTATGCTGATGTTGCCGATAAAGCGCTAAGACTCGTCAGCGCACTACGATCACTTGGGGTGCAACCTGGTGATAAAGTGGCACTGATATCAAAAAACTGTGCCGAATGGTTTATCTGTGATTTGGCCATGATGCTTGGCGATTATGTTAGCGTGCCAATTTTCCCTACGGCTGGCCCGGATACTATTGAGTACTGCTTAACACACAGTGAGAGTAAAGTGCTTATCGCCGGCAAGCTTGATGACCCAACAGCAACCAGTGAAGTCATCAGTGGAATGGATTCGCTCATCACCATTTCACTGCCTTACGATACAGCCCCAAGCTGCCAGCATAGCTTTACACAGCTTGTCGCCGACCATCAGCCAAGTGAAGAGCGCCCAGTGCACTATGATGACAAACTAATGTCTTTGGTTTATACCTCTGGCACATCTGGTCTGCCAAAAGGGGCAATGCTCACATATGGCGCGTTCAACTGGTCAGTACAAAGATTGATTGATCACATCGGCATCGAAGCTAACGACCGTTTGTTCTCATACTTGCCATTGGCTCACATTACAGAACGTGTCTATATCTTCGGCTCATCGGTCATCGGTGGAGTGCCAACTGCATTCCCAGAATCGCTCGATACCTTTATCGAAGACGTGAAGATGCAGCGCCCAACGTTATTTATCTCGGTTCCACGACTGTGGAACTTATTCCAACAACGAATCCAAGACAAGCTGCCACAGAAAAAGCTCAACATCTTACTGAAGATCCCATTTGTAAACTCACTCATCAAGAAAAAGCTCGCCGATGGCCTAGGTTTAGACCAAGCCCGCGTACTTGGCTGTGGCTCAGCACCAGTTTCGCCTGCTCTGCTTGAGTGGTATCACAGTGTCGGCCTTAACATTACTGAAGCTTGGGGGATGACTGAATCGTTCGCCTACAGCACGATTAACCATCCATTCAGAGCCGACAAAATAGGTAGCGTGGGTAATGCAGGCCCTGGGATTGAGCTGAAAATTGCCGATGATGATGAGATCATGGTGCGCAGTCAGGGTATGTTCTCCGGCTATTACAAAAATGACATTGCCACTCAAGAATCATTCGACAGTGACGGCTGGCTGCATACCGGTGATATCGGAGTCATCGATAGCGAAGGCTACTTAACCATTCGTGGTCGTAAGAAAGATACCTTTAAAACAGCAAAAGGTAAGTTTGTCGCGCCAGTACCGATTGAAAATAAACTCGCAGAATACAGTCGTGTCGAAATGATGTGTCTAATTGGACTTGGCCTACCTGCGCCTATCTTGCTGGTTGTCCCGCATGATTTCCCTAATTTTGATCGTGAGCGTTATGCACGCACCGCGGAGCGGGTCGTCAAGCGTATAAACCAAGAGCTTGAGTCCCATGCCCAGATCAAAGGCGTATTAATGGTTAAAGAGCCGTGGACCATTGAAAATGGCTTGCTAACTCCGACGCTGAAAATCAAGCGCCACCTTCTCGAGCAGAAGTACCACGAAGTCGGTCAGAACTGGCCAAAAGGTCAACTGGTGGTATGGGAAGAGTAATGACTCTTTAATCCAAAATAGGCGACCTCAGGGTCGCCTATTTTATTTCCAGAAAGGTCTACGACTCTCTTGTCCCGCCTCATAGGGGCTGATGCCGATATCATCAAGCAATCGGTCTGACATCTCTGCAAGTGCTTTTCGAGTTTTGTAGTTCCGATACCAAACGCTAACTACAGTTAAGATATTCTTTCTCAGTTGAAATCCATCACTTCGTTGCTCTGCACATTCGAGCTTCGTAATTGTTCTATCCATTGGTTTTCCCTCCATCTTTTCGTATAATTTTTGTGCACACAGAGAAAACTGACAAACGATCTATCCTGTCATTGAGTTAAGGAAAACTTAAGTGAAAGATAAACTGCCTCCACTTCAAGGGCTGTATTATTTCTATCAAGCCGCAAAGCTTGGCAGCTTTAAGGATGCAGCTGCAACGCTTTATGTTTCAGCTGCGGCAATCAGCCAACAGATACGCCAGCTAGAAGAGCAGCTTGGTTGTGAGCTGTTTTATCGACAACACAGAAAAGTCATGCTTACTGCCGAGGGCCATTCGCTTTTTAAGGAATTGAGTCAGGGGTTTGAACATATTCTTCGCGGCGTTCAGAGCGTTCATAACGATTCAGAGCCGAACCGACTCTCAATCTCCACCCTCCCCTCGTTTGCTCAGCATTGGTTAGTGCCTAGAATTCAGAGTTTTCGTGAGCAGTACCCAGAGCTTAGTTTACTGCTCGAACCCAATAATAAACTGGTGACGTTCCAAGATGACTCGGTGGATATCTGTATTCGCTACGGTGAGGGGCAATACCCTGATGTCGAGAGCCGACTTTTGATGGAGGACATTATCTATCCTGTTTGCCATCCTCTATATCAGCAGCAGCATGGAATCCATACGATTCATGATCTGCATAAAGCGGATTTAATTGAAGATACCTGGCCGGATATGGATTGGAGCTTATGGCTTAATCATGTCGGCGCGCCGATTGGTACGCGAACACTCCAGTATAATGGGGCACACTTTGTGGTCGAAGGGGCACTGTCTGTGCAAGGAGTCGGATTGATTAAGCACAGCCTCGCTTACAGGTACATCAAAGAAGGGACACTAGTTCGTATCGGTGACTTCGCGTTGAAACCTAGATTCGCCTACTACCTATGTGCACCGGCAAATCACTTCAACCGCCCTAAAATCCAAACCTTTTTATCTTGGCTAAACAAAGAAGTGGATGAGTTTAAGCGCTGTGATATGTCGCACCTCTCCATCATCGAAACCGACTACGTTCTAAGGCCAAACTCACGGTAGAACCTTAAAATTAGGCTATAAAAAAACCCGCCGAAAGGCGGGTTTTTACTATCTGAAGTCAAAGACCAATTACTTGTTGTCTTCTTTCGCTTTAGCGATAACTTCTTCAGCAACGTTTGCTGGACATGCTGCGTAGTGTTCGAACTCCATAGAGAACTGACCACGACCAGATGTGATAGTACGTAGGTGACCGATGTAGCCAAACATTTCTGATAGAGGAACGTTAGCTTTAATACGAACACCAGTAGTACCAGCTTGCTGGTCTTTGATCATACCACGACGACGGTTAAGGTCACCGATTACATCACCAACGTGATCTTCTGGAGTGAACACGTCAACGTGCATGATTGGCTCAAGAAGCTGTGCACCAGCTTTTGGCATAGACTGACGGAATGCACCTTTCGCTGCGATTTCGTAAGCGATTGCCGAAGAGTCAACTGCGTGGAATGAACCGTCGAATAGCTCAACTTCAACGTCTAGCGTTGGGAAGCCAGCTAGAACACCGTTGTCCATCATGCCTTCGAAGCCTTTCTCAACTGCTGGCCAGAATTCCTTAGGAACGTTACCACCAACAACTGAAGAAGAGAACGTGAAGCCAGAGTTTGGCTCACCTGGTTTGATACGGTAGTCGATTTTCGCGAACTGACCAGAACCACCAGACTGCTTCTTGTGCGTGTAGCTATCTTCAACTGCTTGAGTGATAGTTTCACGGTAAGCTACCTGTGGAGCACCTACTTCTAGCTCAACGCCGTAAGTACGCTTAAGGATGTCTACCTTGATGTCTAGGTGAAGTTCACCCATACCTTTCAGGATAGTTTCACCTGAATCTTCATCAGTCTCAACTTGGAAAGATGGATCTTCTGCAACCATCTTACCGATAGCGATACCCATCTTCTCAGTAGAACCTTTGTCCTTCGGAGAAACAGCGATAGAGATTACTGGTTCTGGGAAGATCATAGCTTCTAGAGTACATTCGTGCTTAGGATCACATAGAGTGTGACCAGTTTGAACGTTCTTCATACCTACTACAGCGATGATGTCACCAGCTTGTGCTTCAGTAAGTTCGTTACGCTCGTCAGCCTGCATCTCACACATACGACCGATACGCTCAGTCTTACCAGTTGCAGAGTTAAGGATAGTGTCACCCTTCTTCATGCGGCCTGAGTAGATACGGATGAACGTTAGTGCACCGAAACGGTCGTCCATGATTTTGAACGCAAGTGCTTTTAGTGGCGCGTCAGCGTCAACTGTAGCAACTTCACCAGTCGCTTCACCAGTTTCTGGATCTGTTAGAGGCTGAGGATCAACTTCAGTTGGAGCTGGTAGGTAATCTACAACAGCGTCAAGAACTAGTTGAACACCCTTGTTCTTAAATGCAGAACCACAGAATGTTGGGAAGAACGCTAGGTCACGAGTACCTTTACGGATACAACGCTTAAGGTCTTCGATAGAAGGCTCTTCACCTTCCATGTACGCTTCCATTAGGTCGTCGTCTTGCTCTACAGCAGTCTCAACTAGCTCTTCACGGTAAGCTTCTAGATCGTCAGCCATGTCAGCTGGAACGTCTTGGATTTCGTAGTTTTCTGGAAGACCAGAATCATCCCAAACGTAAGCTTTACGGCTTAGTACGTCTACAACACCAACGAAATCGTCTTCACGACCGATAGGCAGAGTCATTACTAGTGGGTTAGCGCCAAGAACGTTCTTAACTTGGTCAACAACGTTGAAGAAGTCTGCACCCATACGGTCTAGTTTGTTAACGAAGATCAGACGAGATACTTCTGATTCGTTCGCGTAACGCCAGTTTGTTTCTGACTGAGGCTCAACACCACCAGAACCACAGAATACACCGATACCGCCGTCTAGTACTTTAAGTGAACGATATACTTCAACTGTGAAGTCAACGTGTCCCGGAGTATCGATAACGTTTAGGCGGTGGCCGTTCCACTCACAAGTTACCGCAGCAGACTGGATTGTGATACCACGCTCAGCTTCCTGCTCCATGAAGTCAGTTGTAGACTCACCGTCGTGTACTTCACCAGTTTTGTGGATTTTACCAGTAAGCTTAAGGATACGCTCAGTGGTGGTAGTTTTACCCGCATCAACGTGCGCGAAAATACCAATGTTTCTGTACTTTGATAAATCTGCCATTGTCTTACTCTGTTTATAAGGTATAAATTGCGCGCAGAGTATATCACAATCTGTAAAGACCGATACCTCTGCGTGCATGTGTATTAAAAAAAAGTTATCCGAACCCGACTCGATAACATGCCACCTTGGGAGAAATGCTCTCTCAAGGCTTATGTCATCAAGCTTCAACGGATTTGGGTGTTGTTACCAGATCGCAGTTAATTTTAGCTGCTCTTGGTGATTTTTCGATGTCATTTCGCAAAATCATACTTTTGTTGGCGGTATTCTACCTGAATTCAGGCAAAAACCACCATTAAAGTTCATCAAATGCTGAAATCGCTTCTGAAAGCTTCTTCACGCCATGGATCTGCATGCCTTCAATGCCGCCTTTTGGCATGTTCGCCGCCGGCACAATCGCTTTTTTAAAGCCGTGCTTAAACGCCTCCATCAAACGCTCTTGGCCACTCGGTACCGGACGAATTTCGCCCGCTAGTCCCACTTCACCAAATACCACCACATCTTTTGGCAATGGACGGTCACGGAAACTCGACAGCAGTGCCATAACCAAAGCAAGGTCGGCGCTGGTTTCTGTCACCTTCACGCCGCCCACCACATTGACGAACACATCTTGATCCGCCATTTGTAGTCCGCCGTGCTTGTGCAGTACCGCCAGTAACAATGACAAACGGTTTTGCTCAAGACCAACAGCCACTCGGCGTGGGTTCGCTAATTGGCTGTAATCCACCAGCGCTTGGATCTCTACCAGCAGCGGACGAGTCCCCTCCCAAACCACCATCACCGAGCTTCCTGAGGTTTCTTCTTCACCACGAGATAGGAAGATGGCCGACGGGTTGCTAACTTCTTTCAAGCCCTGCCCCGTCATAGCGAATACACCTAATTCGTTGACGGCTCCGAAACGGTTCTTATGACTGCGAAGCGTTCTAAAGCGGCTATCGGTGCCACCATCAAGGAGCACAGAGCAGTCAATAATGTGCTCGAGCACTTTAGGGCCCGCTAGCGTGCCATCTTTGGTTACGTGACCAACAATAAAAATCGCCACATTGTTTTGTTTCGCATAGCGCGTTAATGCTGTCGCCGATTCGCGAACTTGAGCCACACTGCCTGGAGAAGATTGAACATCGGCCACATGCATAACCTGAATAGAGTCGATGACCATCAGCTTTGGCTGTTCTTTTTCAGCGATTTGGCAAATACGATCGACATTGGTTTCAGAGAGCATTTTTAGATGCTCTTTGGGCAAACCTAAACGAGAAGCGCGCATCGCAACCTGTTGAAGCGATTCCTCACCCGTGACATACAGCGTTGGCATTTGCGAAGACAACCAACACATCGCTTGCAAGAGCAGCGTCGACTTACCGGCACCTGGGTTGCCGCCAATTAGAATCGCCGCACCCGGTACAACGCCGCCACCTAACACCCTGTCTAGCTCTTTGAAGCCACTGGTAAAACGTGGCACCTCTTGCAGGTCAATCTCAGACAGGGTTTGAATCGTTGATTCGTTTGCGCCACCAGCATAGCCCGTTAGTCGCTCGTTGCGCGCGACTTGAGGCGATGCCGCTAATCGCACCTCACTGATCGTATTCCAACTGCCACAAGCATTGCACTGCCCTTGCCAGCGTGGAAAGTCCGCGCCACAATCGTTACATACATAAGCTCTTTTCGCTTTTGCCATATTTTGAACTAACCTACTTACTCTGGTGCTTAACCTGCACTGGGTTGCATTAATTATTGATTAATCTATTAGTTTTGAGCATTAAAACGCTCAAAGTATTGTCAAGTTATGACAATACACAAAGAATAACGTGCAAGAATACCTTATCTTTCTTGTACATACCGTTAAGGTTTTCGGCATGGTCGCCGATATAAGGCATTACGCTGTACTTATTTTGATGACATCCATCATCACAGGGACACTTTAACAAAACTCATGCAGCAAACAGAAATACTTTCCATCGCAGAGCGCTTGATTACAGCCTATCATGCTGAAGACTTTGATCGGGTGCTAAATCAAGTCACTGAAGGTGAATCTCCTTCTACCAAATTATTGGTAAAAATGGAGCTCAATCGTCTTATGGCGCCTTGCCACAAGCGCATTGACCTGCGTGGACGCGTCTCCGCGAACTGTCACGAATATCAATTGGACGGACTGTCTCATTGGCTCGATGACCGAGCCTTCGACTCTTATCATCGCCTGACTCGTAAATACGGTGGCTATACCGAAGGGGTTTGGGAACTCTTAGTCGATAAGAAAACCCTCAGTAACCTAGGGGATGAGCAACGCAACGCCCATCGCGGTGATCTCACCGATCCACAAAGCCCATATGCTGCCAGCCCAATCAACTTGGGATACGATCTAAAACGTAAAGAGTGCCGGTTAAAAGTCGAATCACAGGTCTCAATCACTCTTGAAAATGGCGAGAGCATCATTGGCCTCAGTGTCGATTTATCTAGCTCTGGTGCCAAATTCAAAGTCCCCGGAACCTTTGACTATGACCTAGGCCAAATCATCAGCGTTAGCTTTGATGAACTGGCTGAAACGAGCCAGCTTAAAGAGATCACTAAACCCATTGAATATCGCGTGCTTGGTGTCGATGGCGTACATGGCATCTCGCCAGTGAAGTATTTGCGAACACTGCGGCTGACTCGCACCAACGCCGTCGAGTTGGTAGTCAACAAGATGCTCAATACCGAGTCAAAGAAAGTGCGCCATGACAATCAAGACCGTATAACTCGGGCGCGCACTCGTGGTTTTGAACACACCTATCTGAAACACGCCTGTAATCTCCCCCTATTTTTCAGCGGTAATGACCTAAAAGTCGCTCTGCTTACCGAAAACAACCAAGACATTTGGCGCTACTGGAACGATGAGCGCAACCAACAGTCACTGGCATCGCTATTTTCCAGCGAACGCATGGAGCTGCTGGTTAAAGCCGGCATAAAAGGCTGTAGTAACGTTCTCTATACGTTTACCCATGACCATAACGGCATGAAACTGTTTTACTCGATGATGATGCCAGAGGCGGATCGTCAAGAGCGCCAACTGTTCTGGCATGTCGGTGGGCGTCGCGCTAGTTGGCGCGCATTCCGCTTGTCGGTATTTGAGCTATCGACCGATGACATGCTAACAATTTCAAAACACTACAGTGAATTGGTGGGACACGATGAAAAGCTCACCCACTTCGGCATTTTGCAGGAAATCAGCGACGAGAGTTCTGCCAGTGACTATCTGTTTACCGAGAAGCCGCGTTTACCGGCCAGTACGCTCAACCGATTCAGACACCCAAGAAACATCAAATCCCAACCTCGCGGATTGTATTTTGATGCCAAGTCACGACGCAAGGAACCTAGGTATCAATTTAACTCACCGTTAGTTGCTACAACCTCGGAAGGCAAAGCTCTCTCCGGTAACACGGTGGACTTATCCAAACATGGGGCAAGTATCAGGCTTAATGAACCACTCAGCATGGCTTCAGGGTCTCTCATTTCCGTCGACTACCTAGAGCTGAAGCGATACAACCAACGTATTCCGCTTAATCAGGTACCGTATGAAATTGTTCGCCTATCGGCGGATAGAAGGACGGTACACCTTAAAATTGTCGAATCCGGTAAGACGGTTAAAACTATTGCGTTTTTCCGCGGCATTATTGAAAGCAATCAAGATAAGCTGGTTGCGCAGCAAGAGATCTTACCAAGTAGCTCATTACTAGAAGCACTGCACAATGTTCTACTCGGAAAAATGGTTTCAACCCCGGTTTATGTGGATAAACGTGGCACCTCAGTCAAATGCCGCTCTGTTGGCGTTAATTTCCCGCTTGCCGGTTACTTACAATTTTTCGAACGCATCGGGCACGATCAAAAGCTGGCCTTAGAGCCTATTTTTAAAGGCCGCAGTAATTCACTTTTGGCAGAGCCACTGAAACGTAAGCCAGGTGCTAAACCCGTCGCCTTTGAGCTCTACATTGGGGTACTGAAACTGGGTGACAGGATCCAGTCTATTCACACCAAAGTGCGCGATGAGTTTGAATCAACCCAGCAACGCATCAAGTTCATTAAAGATGCGCTGAATATGGGGGAATTGTATATTCTGCGGGTTACCTCAGGTCCAGTCTATGACGCGTTAACCATGCTAATGAAAAAGGACATCAATGAACTACTATCATTGAGCCTCAGCCATGCCCGAAACCTTGAGAATGAAATGACCGCCATTATTGGTTATTGCGAGCTCGTCGATATCACTGAAGAAGTCCTGATCCGTTTAGAAATGAACACCTAATTGATAGGGATAAAAAACGGCCCGTACTACGGGCCGTTTTTGTTGCTGCAATGATGAGCGCATCAATTAGATCGCATTCGCCAACCGGCAAAATTTACCAACCGATTTTTTTCTGTCTTGCCAGTAGCCCCGACAGGATACACACAATGCCGCCTAAGCCAGCATGCTTGATTGCCACCTGCGCCTGAGCTTCCACTTTTGGCTTGGCGTGGTAAGCAATACCCAGTCCTGCCACTCCCATCATCACCAAATCATTGGCACCATCCCCTACAGCGATGGTGTTATGCGGCTCCACTTCGTATTCCTCAGCCAGCTCCAGTAAGATATCCGCTTTGGTTTGTGCCGACACTACCTCGCCAACGACCTCACCGAGCAGCTTACCGTCTTTGATGGCCAGTGTATTGGACTGAGCAAAATCTAACTCCAACATCTGTTTAAGATGGTCAGAGAAATAGGTAAAACCACCTGAGGCGATCGCCGTCTTCCAGCCAAAACTTTGCAAGGTTTTGATCATTTCCTGCAGTTCTGGCATCAGTGGTAGCGTCTCACGCACCTCGGATAAAATGGCTTCATCCGCCCCTTTAAGTGCAGCGACACGTTGACGCAAGCTTTGCTCAAAATCCAGCTCGCCTTGCATCGCACGTTCCGTCACTTCAGAAACTTGCTCACCGACACCAGCAAGCTTAGCGATCTCATCAATGCACTCAATTTGAATAGCGGTAGAATCCATGTCCAACACAATCACGCCAGGTTTATTCAAATCGGGAACATCGCATAAGCGGGCATAATCGATATTGAGTTCATCCAATAGGCTGGCATGTTCGGCGGTTAAATTGCCCTCCATCAAGGCAACCTCATACTGACCAACTTGCCAGATATCTAAAATACGTGTGGTTTCTCCGACGTAAAAGTCCAGATCGTTGAATGCGTCTGTCGAAAGATACGGCGCGTACACAATCCATGTCGCTGCCCGTCTTTCTAGCGAATGCGCAAGAAGTGTCTCTGGGAATCGTTGTTTCAGTGGAATACGCTTGCTGATTGCAAGCGGCTTAATAGCATCCATGGCTAATCCTTCCTTATAATGTGCTCCCAAAACGTTACCCTATTGCAATTTGGTTGTGCAAGTATCAATATGAACCAATTAGTCATTTCTTAGTACTTTTGCACTTTTATGGACGGTTCACTGTTTTCGTTTAGGAACTTTTTACGCTTAGTCGCGCTTTGCTTGATTGGCGCTATGGTGTTTTTTATCACCACCAATAGCGTGCTGATCAGTAAAGGTAACGAACGTATCCAAGCTAACCAGCTCGAAGTTCTCTCCAAGGTTCTGATTTCTCAAGCCTCGCAATCGGCCAGGCAAATGCTTATCGACCAAGATCAAGAGCGCCTCGGTGCATTGACCAATCAGTTGGCCAACGAACGTTTGGTTCTAGATGCCACTGTCTATGATTCGGAAGGGGTGAAGGTTGCTGCCAGTGATAAGGCAAAAACCGTGCGTGAAGTATTGGGCCTAGATACGCCGCTATCGACAGCTCGCATTGGCCGTCAGCAATTGGTTGAGCCGATCATCAATGACAACACCATTATCGGCTTTGTACGCATCACCTTTGAAACTGGCAAAGTGACCGCAATCTCCGATCATCACTACCGCAAGAGTGATCGCTTTATGTATATGATGATCTTAATGAGTTTCTTGTGTGGACTACTGCTGATGGTACTGCTTCGCAAACAACCAAAGAACAAAGGCGAAAACCTACTGCTTAAGCAGCCCTAGCTAACCCAACAGCCAAAACGAAAAAAGCCTCGCAATCGCGAGGCTTTGTCTATTTACAAGGAACACGAATTACTCTGCGTCACCTAGAAGAACAGAATCTAGGGCAATTTCCATCATTTCGTTGAACGTGGTTGCACGCTCGTCTGATGTGGTTTGCTCACCCGTTTTAATGTGATCTGAAACCGTACAAATAGCCAGTGCTTTCGCGCCGTACTCTGCTGCGACACCGTAGATGCCTGCCGCTTCCATTTCCACACCAACGATGCCGTATTTGTCCATTACGTCAAACATCTCTGGATCTGGCGTGTAGAACAGTTCTGCTGAGAACAGGTTACCCACTTTTACGTCGATACCACGTGCTTTTGCTGCTTCTTCCGCGTTTTTCACCATTTTGTAGTCAGCGATTGCTGCAAAGTCATGGTTCTTGAAGCGAATACGGTTCACTTTTGAATCGGTACATGCGCCCATACCGATAACAACGTCGCGTACTTTGATGTCTTCGTTTACCGCGCCACAGCTACCCACACGAATGATCTTCTTCACACCAAAGTCTTTAATAAGTTCAGTCACATAGATTGAGCACGAAGGAATACCCATGCCGTGACCCATTACTGAGATACGACGACCTTTGTAAGTGCCTGTGTAACCGTACATATTACGAACATCACACACTTGTACTGCGTCATCTAAGAAGGTATCCGCGATGTATTTTGCACGTAGTGGATCACCCGGCATCAATACTACGTCAGCAAAATCACCCATTTCCGCGTTAATGTGAGGAGTTGCCATTGTTTTTTCCTTTATGTTGTTCGTGTAAATTTTAGGATTGGAGCAAGATACAGCTGAGCACCTAAGGTGCTCAGCTGCTATTAATTATAGGAAGTTCTTTCCGTAATCCATTGAGGATGTACCAAAGTAGCTTGCAAGGCTTTGACCAATATCAGCAAAGCTGTCACGAAGGCCCAAAGAACCTGCTGGTACTTTCTGACCGTAGACGATAACAGGAATATGCTCACGAGTATGGTCAGTGCCCTGCCATGTTGGATCGCAGCCGTGGTCAGCCGTCAAAATCAGTACGTCATCTTCTTGCATCAATTCAATCACTTCATGAATACGAGAGTCGAAGTACTCAAGCGCCGCAGCGTAGCCCGCTACATCACGGCGGTGACCGTATGCGGAGTCAAAGTCTACAAAGTTGGTGAATACGATGGTGTTATCACCCGCTTTTTGGATTTGCTCTTTCGTCGCTTCGAAAAGCGCAGGAATACCGGTTGCTTTCACTTTCTGAGTGATACCGCAGTTAGCGTAGATATCGGCAATCTTACCGATAGAGACCACTTCACCTTGCTTCTCTTCAACAAGCTTAGACAGCACAGTCGGCGCTGGCGGTTCAACTGACAGATCGCGACGGTTACCAGTACGCTCAAATTGACCTTTACCCGCACCGATAAATGGACGCGCAATAACACGGCCAATGTTGTAATCCTCTAGCTCTTCACGTGCAATTTGGCAAAGCTCTAGTAAGCGCTCAAGACCAAAGGTCTCTTCATGACACGCAATTTGGAATACCGAGTCGGCAGAGGTATAGAAGATAGGTTGGCCCGTCTTCATGTGCTCTTCGCCAAGGTCATCCAGCACTTGTGTACCTGATGCATGGCAGTTACCTAGGAAGCCATCAAGGCCTGCACGCTCAAGAATGCGGTCAGTCAGCTCTTTCGGGAAGCTATTCTCTTTATCAGTGAAGTAGCCCCAATCAAACAGAACCGGAACACCGGCAATTTCCCAGTGACCTGATGGAGTATCTTTACCAGAAGATAGCTCAGCCGCGTGACCGTAGGCACCGATGACCTCAACGTCGTCGCGAAGACCAAGAGCAAGCTTACCTGTCGACTCTTTATGAGCCATCGCCAAACCTAGTTTAGAAAGATTTGGCAGCTTCAGTTCGCCGCTGCGCTGATCGTTGTCAGCCAGGCCTTTCGCACACTGCTCAGCAATGTGACCCATAGTGTCTGAGCCGACATCACCAAATTTGTCTGCATCCGCGGTAGCGCCAATGCCAAAAGAATCTAACACTAAAATAAATGCACGTTTCATAACTTCTCTCCGTCCTTATGCCAAATTTTCCGCTCGAATATGGCGGTACACACAAGGAGTTTCTGTATAAGGTTCGTCTGAGACAGTAATCGCCGCTTTCAGCGCATTTGCCGCCTCTTGCCACTGAGCTTCACTGCGAGCGTGAATCATCGCGAGTGGCTTGTCTTGGTTTGCCGTTTCACCAAGTCTAATAAACTGGTCGAAACCGACCGCATAATCGATAGCATCGGTAGCGACACGGCGACCACCGCCCATACCGACTACTGCCATACCGATTGCGCGCGTATCCATAGCAGAAACGATGCCTTCAGCATCCGCAAACACCGGCTTAATGATTTCTGCTTTTTCCAAGTAGTTGTCGTAGTTTTCAACAAAATCAGCTGGGCCACCTAGGCCTTTGACCATTTTGCCAAAACACTCAGCCGCTTTGCCGTTATCGAGCACTTCGTTAAGCATCGATTCCGCTTGCTCTGTATCTTCTGCCAGCTTAGCCAGTACCAACATTTCACTGCACAGAGCCATGGTAACCGCATACAAACGTGGATTACGGTATTCACCAGTTAGGAACTGTACCGCTTCACGCACTTCAACAGCATTACCCGCTGACGATGCCAGCACCTGGTTCATATCGGTCAAAATAGCCGTCGTCTTAGTGCCTGCGCCGTTAGCAACTGCAACAATAGAGTTTGCTAGCTCTTCCGATGCTTCATAAGTTGGCATGAAAGCGCCTGAACCCACTTTGACATCCATCACCAGAGACTCTAAGCCTGCGGCAAGCTTCTTCGACAAGATAGACGCCGTGATAAGTGAAATGTTATCCACTGTCGCCGTAATATCGCGAGTCGCGTAAACGCGCTTGTCCGCTGGTGCTAAATCGCCAGTCTGGCCAATGATGGCAACGCCTGCGTCTTTGGTCACTTCTCCAAACACTTCGTTGGTTGGCGTAATGTCATAACCTGGGATAGATTCTAGCTTATCCAGTGTGCCACCTGTATGGCCAAGACCACGACCAGAAATCATAGGTACAAAACCACCACAAGCGGCAATCATAGGACCAAGCATTAGCGACGTCACATCACCAACACCACCGGTTGAATGCTTATCGACAATCGGACCGCCAAAGTTCATATGGCTCCAGTCGATAACCATGCCAGAGTCACGCATGGCACAAGTCAGTGCAATACGCTCTGGCATGGTCATTTCATTGAAGAAGATGGTCATCGCAAATGCGGCAATTTGACCTTCCGATACCGTATCGTTAGCGACACCTTGAATGAAAAAGTTGATCTCTTCCGCGCTGAGTTCATGACCGTCGCGTTTTTTACGAATAATTTCTTGAGGTAAATACATTAGTGCCTCCACAGCGAAGTGCTGAAGTACAAAATAAGTGTAGGGTAGAAGTTGCGGGGGTGTTGGGCTGGGCGCGGCTTCCTCCCGTAAGCCTTCCTCTACAAAGAGGAAGGCTAGGAAGATCAATCCACGAAACCTAAATCCCGCAAAGTAACTTAGTAAGCGCTTGGATCCGCTGTTTCGTCAGTTACTTCTAATGTATTCAGTAGGTTGGTCAGTAGGCTTGATGCACCAAAGCGGTAGTGCATGTTGTCTGCCCAATCTGCGCCTAGTATGTCGTCTGCCATTGCTAGGTATGCTGCTGCATCTTCCGCAGTACGTAC
This sequence comes from Vibrio sp. 10N, assembly GCF_036245475.1. Classification (NCBI taxonomy): domain Bacteria; kingdom Pseudomonadati; phylum Pseudomonadota; class Gammaproteobacteria; order Vibrionales; family Vibrionaceae; genus Vibrio; species Vibrio sp. 10N. The sequence continues at coordinate 2,777,149 of NZ_BTPM01000001.1, forward strand.
GCCGCCAGCAGGTTTGAAACCAACGGTTTTAGCAACGTCCATATCACGAATGACTTCTAGCATCATGCGAGCGTATTCTGGCGTCGCGTTAACTGGCACTTTACCTGTTGAGGTTTTAATGAAGTCAGCGCCTGCTTTGATACAGATTTCTGATGCTTTCTTGATCAGAGCTTCTTCTTTTAGCTCACCGGTTTCGATGATCACTTTCAGAAGAATGTCGCCACACGCTTCTTTACACTGTTTCACAAGCTCAAAGCCCACTTCTTCGTTGCCAGCGATAAGTGCACGGTATGGGAATACTACGTCTACTTCGTCTGCGCCGTAAGCAACTGCTGCTTTGGTTTCTGCTACAGCAATTTCAATGTCATCGTTGCCGTGTGGGAAGTTAGTTACCGTCGCGATACGTACTTCTGGAGTACCTTGTTCACGAAGGGTTTTCTTAGCAATAGGAATAAAGCGAGGGTAAATACAGATCGCTGCTGTGTTGCCCACAGCGGTTTTCGCGTCGTGACATAGTGCGATCACTTTTTCGTTAGTGTCGTCGTCATTTAGCGTGGTTAGATCCATAAGTTTAAGTGCACGTAGAGCTGCTGATTTTAAATCGCTCATTTCTATCTCCGGTCAATATATTCAATTAATTATCTGACAAACACGTCAGCAATAAATGAACGGACTTGGTTCCTTGAAGACTCGGTATGGCAAACTCACTGCCTTACCAATTGCTATCCTTGTCACCGCACAGTACCTGCTCGTTAATATCACCTGATTCCTATCTGGGTGAGAACTGGCTCTGGCTGCATAACCCATGAGTCTGCAATAAAGAAAAAACATCACGAGTTACTGAGTAGCCTATACAGTATAGGAGCGATATCTAAAACGGTAGTACTGATTAAAACGCAAACGGTTTGTATCTCAAAAAAGTTCCGTTGTCTATCTAAACCCCAGAGTCCTATCTGGGTCGTTGGAAGGTACTACCCTCCAAATAACAAAAAAGCCCCGCAGCAATCTCTTGCTACGGGGCGATTTATAATGGCGTCTATATACTGTTTAACCTAACGCGAGCAATTACATGCCAGCGAGAGTTAGACAGAAGCCTGCAATCGTTGCAGCCATCAAGTTAGATAGCGTACCAGCGATTACTGCTTTCACACCCATGCGAGCGATATCACCGCGACGCTTAGGCGCAAGGCTACCCAGACCACCTAGTAGGATTGCGATAGAAGATAGGTTCGCAAAACCACATAGAGCGAATGAAATGATTGCCTTGGTTTTCTCAGAAAGAACAACTGGCGCTGCTTCGCTTAGGTAAGGGGCAAACTGAGAGTATGCTACGAATTCGTTCGCAACGGTCTTCATACCGATGAACTCACCCGCGATAGTCGCTTCAGACCATGGCACACCTAGTAGGAATGCTAGTGGCGAGAAGATCCAACCTAGAATCATTTCTAGACGTAGTTCAGGCATACCAACCCAGCCACCGATGCCACCAAGCATACCGTTAACTAGTGCGATAAGACCGATGAATGCAATTAGCATTGCACCTACGTTAAGAGCTAGTTGAAGACCTGCTGATGCACCGCCCGCTGCTGCGTCGATTACGTTAGCTGGCTTGTCGTCGCCTTCTGCGCTCATGTCGTGCAGCTGTTCAACTGGCTCATCAGTTTCTGGCTTGATGATTTTAGCGAATAGAAGACCACCTGGTGCTGCCATGAATGATGCCGCAACTAGGTACTCAATTGGCACGCCCATTGAAGCGTAACCTGCCAGTACACCACCAGCGATAGAAGCTAGACCACCACACATTACTGCGAACAGTTCAGATTGAGTCATCTTAGGTACGAAAGGACGCACAACTAGAGGAGCTTCTGTTTGACCTACGAAAATGTTAGCTGCTGCTGACATAGATTCCGCACGAGAAGTACCTAGTGCTTTTTGCAGGCCGCCACCAAGAATCTTGATAACCCACTGCATAACACCTAGGTAGTAAAGTACAGAAATAAGCGCAGAGAAGAAGATTAGTGTAGGTAGTACACGGAAAGCGAAGATGAAACCGCCGCCGCCGAATACTTCAAACATTTTACCTGATACTAGGCCACCAAATAGGAATGACGTACCGTCATTACCGTAGTTGATCACGTTAGATACAGCATCAGAGAAGCTGCGTAGTACTTCTTGTCCCCAAGGAACGTAAAGAACGAATGCACCTAGTGCAAATTGGATAGCAAATGCGCCACCCACAGTTCTGATATTAATAGCTTTGCGGTTGTCTGAAAGCAGTACTGCGATTGCAATAAGTGCGACCATACCAACCAGGCTCATAAACAGGCTCATAGTTTATGACTTCCTTATATTGAATAATTTGGCGTGTAACAAAATTTGAAGCTCAAAAGCGGGGGCGATTATACAAACCCACAGAAAAGAAAGTAGTACCCCCCTCACACTTTCGTTCTGAACACATGGTGGATACACTAAGATTTGTGATCGATTTCACAAAAAGATGGTGCAAACGATTTCGAATTCACAAATTTACGCATTTTTAGTCACAAAATTTAAACGTCAATTTGCCATTAATTGATAATTGTGAGGTAACCGTTTGCTCAGATTCATTTCGCAGCTCAATCAAAGACGATAGCACCATGTTTACCATCTTGGGTTCATTGGGAAGGCCTTGATAGCCACTTAATGGCATATCTGGTGCATCCGTTTCTATTAACAAACTCTCTAGTGGCAGTGCTGCGATCGTGGCGCGTGTTTTCTTAGCTCTAGGGTAAGTGATCACCCCACCAACACCGATTTTTAACCCCAGTTTTATGAAGTCCATCGCCTGTTGAACGCTACCACTAAACCCATGAACCACTCCGCCATATTGAGGAGAATTACGCTTTAATAACGCCACCAGATCCTGATGCGCTTTTCGGCAATGGAGTAAAATCGGCAATTGGCTCTGGTTAGCAATATCAATTTGAGCGTTGAGATACTGTTTTTGCAGCGTTTCATTTTCTCGGCCATGATAGAAATCCAGACCGCACTCACCAATGGCGACACACTTTTCAGGTAGCATAGGTGTCACCCTTGCTGCCAAATTATCCAAACTACGCTCATTCAGATCATCGAGAAATTGCGGATGAAAACCAAGCGCGTAGTAAATGTCGTCGTTGTGCTCACTCAGTGTTTGGATGGTCGTCCAATTCGCTTCATTGATCGCTGGGACAATGATTTTCTCAACCCCCTGCTCTCTCGCCTCCCTCAGCACCTGTTGCAAATCTTTTTGCTGTGCAAGTAAATCCAAATGGCAGTGGCTATCTATCATCGTCTTGTGGCTCTTTCTTATATGGTACGCAGCTGCGCTTATTTTCTGGTGTTAATCCGAGGGACTCACACCACTCGTCATATTTAGCTAGCCATCTCTTAAACAACTTCAACATGATGCTCCGCTCCTTCATCAAAAAACATTGTAATCGATTGCAATAACAAGATGTTGCGCCTCGATATACAAAGAATAGCTGTAATAGTTAGTGTTTTATCACTAAGTTGTGACTTACACCTCAATGCTGCCATGCAAGGCGTTTTTTTTGCACACGCAAACGATAAAATGTCGCACATTGTTTGTAAACTGAACGATTTGCTATCAGCATGACTATTCGGATATTTACAAACGACTACTTTCTAGGCACGAGTAATTTGGACATCGCCTAGCCTATCGAAACGTCAATGATGCCCCATCATTCGACACTATAAGGGAATTGATCGTGAAAAAAACTATTCTAAAAATGTCTGCACTCGCAGTGGCAGTGACTTCTTTTGGTGCATTCGCAGCAAAACCAGCAGTGGTTTACGATACAGCCGGTAAATTCGACAAATCGTTTAACGAAGCTGTATTCCAAAACGGTGTTAAAGTTTTCAATGCAGACAAAGGCATCAAAGTACGTGAATTTGAACCACAGAATGAAGCACAGCGCGAGCAAGGTCTACGCCGTCTAGCAAGCCGTGGCTTCACTCCAATCGTGGCGGTCGGCTTTAACATGGCATCTGCTGTTGAAAAAGTCGCGACCGAATTCCCAGACATTCAATTTACTATCATCGATATGGTAGTCGACAAGCCAAACGTTCAATCTATCATCTTTAAAGAGCACGAAGGCTCCTTCCTAGTGGGTGCTCTTGCCGCTAAAGCATCTAAGACAGACAAAGTAGGCTTCGTTGGTGGTATGGATATCCCACTGATTCGTAAGTTCGAGTGTGGCTACCGCCAAGGTGCGAAATACGCAAACCCACAAATCGAAACCTTCCAAAACATGACTGGCTCTACGCCAGCGGCATTTGCTGACCCTGCAAAAGGCTCTGAGCTTGCGAAATCTCAGTTCTCTAAAGGCGCAGACGTTATCTACGCAGCAGCTGGCGGCACAGGTATGGGTGTTTACCAAGCAGCGAAAGATGCGGGCAACTTCGCTATCGGCGTTGACTCAAACCAAAACCACCTACAACCAGGCACTATGCTGACTTCAATGGTTAAGAAAGTAGGCGTAGCCGCTTACAACACATGGGAAGAAGCAGAGCAAGGCAACTGGGAAGCAGGCATCAAGGTACTTGGTCTAAAAGAAGGTGCGGTTGAATGGGCATACGATGACTACAACAAAGACCTGATCACTCCAGAAATGAAGACTTACCTAGACGGCCTTAAAGCTGACATCGTATCAGGCAAGATCGCCGTGCACGACTACATGTCTGACAACACATGTAACATCTAACGATTTCTTACTCAGAATGAAGGCCTAGGATTGGTATTTTTATCAATAACCTAGGCAACCATAACAACGCCGTTGCCCTCAAGCAGCGGCGTATAATTATAAGGCAGTATCTAGTGACACATGGACAACCTATTGCCATCGAACTCAAGCAGATCGATAAGCGATTTGGCGCGGTGCACGCCAACAAATATATCGACCTGAAGGTTCCTCAAGGCACGATTCACGGCATCATTGGTGAAAATGGTGCAGGCAAGTCCACTCTTATGAGTATTATTTACGGTTTTTACCACGCAGATGCAGGCGAGATGACTGTCAATGGCAAACGTTATAAGCCAGCGAACTCGCAAGAAGCCATTAAGGCCGGCATCGGCATGGTGCACCAACACTTTATGTTGGTAGAGACTTTTACCGTACTCGAGAACATTGTTCTCGGCGCTGAAGATGGATGGAAGCTACAAGAAAGTCTTGGCAAAGCGAAGAAGAAACTCAAAGCACTGGCCGAAGATTATGGCCTGGAAGTCCCTTTAGACGCCGTTGTTGGCGAGCTTCCTGTTGGTCTTCAGCAGCGAGTGGAGATCTTAAAAGCGCTTTATCGCGGTGCGAAGATCTTGATCCTCGATGAGCCAACGGGTGTTCTAACACCTCAAGAAGCAGATCACCTATTTAAGATCCTCGACAAACTTCGTCAGCAAGGCACCACCATTATGATCATCACGCACAAACTGCGTGAAGTATTGGCGATCACCGATAACATCTCCGTCATGCGCCAAGGGGCGATGGTGGAACATGTGGTCACCGCAGACACCAATAAAGAGCAACTGGCTGAGCTGATGGTAGGACGCAAAGTTCGCCTCAAAGTCGATAAGTCAGAGGCCACTCCAAAGAAAGAACTGATTAAAGTCGACAACTTACAGTATTTCGATGACGCAGGCGTCGAGCGCGTGAAAAGCGTGAGTTTTGGCGTGCGCCAAGGTGAAGTGGTCGGTATTGCCGGCGTATCGGGCAATGGTCAATCCGAAATTCTCGCCCTGCTTTCCGGTATCATCCAGCCTTATTCTGGCAGCATCGACATCAACGGCAGCCACATTGATAAGCACACCGTACTTGATCCGCAGCAGGTTCGCGCGATTGGCGTCGGTCATATTCCTGAAGATCGCCACAAGCAAGGGCTTATCAACAAGTTCGAGGCGCAGGAAGCCTATATCCTCGGCTATCACCACCTGCCGCAATACAACAAAGGTCTTCTGCAAGACAAGCAGGCCATCAAAGAGAGTTGTCAAGCGAGCATGGATAAATGGGATGTGCGCCCTAACGACACGACTCTGAAAACCGCCAACTTCTCCGGTGGTAACCAGCAAAAACTGGTGATTGCCCGTGAAATGGAACAAAACCCGGATGTACTTTTGGTTGGGCAGCCTACTCGTGGTGTTGATATCGGCGCCATAGAGTACATCCACCAGCAGATCATCGCTGCGCGTGATGCCGATAAAGCGGTGCTGTTAGTCTCTGTTGAGCTTGATGAAATCTTGAGTCTTTCTGACCGAATTCTTGTCGTGTTCGATGGCGCGATTGTCGGCGAAGTCTCGATTAAAGATGCCGACGAGAAAACCTTAGGTCTTATGATGGCAAACATTATGCCTGACCACCTTAAACTGGCAGCCGCCAACCAGCCACAAGGAGAAAGTGCATGAGCCAAGCAAAAGTTCCAGCTTGGGTAACCGTGGCTCTGCTACCAGCGATTAACGTGTTGGTTGCATTCCTAGTGTCTGCCCTGCTGTTTATGTATATCGACATCAATCCCATTGATGCCGCAAAAGTGATGTGGACGGGCGCCTTTGGTTATGCCGAAGGTTTTGGCTACACCATGTATTACGCCACAGGTTTTATCTTTACCGGTCTTGCTGTTGCCGTCGCGTTTCACGCGGGTTTGTTTAACATCGGTGGTGAAGGTCAGGCTTACATTGGCGGTCTCGGTGTGGGGCTTATCTGTCTTACCCTTGGCGAGTATGCCCCTTGGTATATTGTTTTCCCAGTAGCGATTGTTGTCGGCGGCTTATTTGGCGCAGCGTGGGCGTTTATCCCTGCTTATCTGCAAGCCAAACGCGGCTCTCACATCGTTATCACCACCATCATGTTCAACTTTATCGCCTCATCGCTGATGGCGTACTTGTTGGTCGATATCCTCAAACCAGAAACCACGATGGCGACGGAAAGCCGTGTCTTTGCGGCTTCAAGCTGGCTGCCAAAGATGCATGAAATCCTCGCGGTCGTTGGGATTGAGATGTCGCCAAGCCCAATGAACCTAAGCTTTATCTTTGCTCTGCTGTGCTGTCTGTTCGTGTGGCTACTGATGTGGCACTCACGCTGGGGTTATGAGATCCGCTCTGTGGGCTCTAACCCTTCAGCTGCCAACTACGCAGGCATCAAGTATGTGAAGATCATCATCTTGACCATGCTTATCTCGGGCATGCTGGCTGGCTTCTTTGGCCTCAACGTGCTTCAAGGTGAGCTACACCAAATCAAGCTGAACTTCGTTGAAGGCTTTGGCTTTACCGGTATCGCCGTTGCACTGATGGGTCGTAACCACCCAGTGGGTGTACTGCTGGCAAGCTTATTGTTCGGCTTCCTATACCAAGGTGGTGCGGAGTTGAGCTTTGAGTACGGTGTTGACCGAAACATCGTTGTGGTGCTGCAAGGTTTGGTGATCCTATTCTCTGGCGCTCTTGAGCACATGTTCCGCCCTTCTCTAGAGAGAACTTACCTCAAACTGTTCGGCAAAAAACAAGCTGAGCAACAAGCAGAGAAAGGAGTCGCTTGATTATGTTTGAAACGATTATTCTCATGCTTGATGCCACGCTACGTGTGGCAACCCCGCTTATTCTTGCCTCGCTTGCAGGTATGTTTTGTGAACGCTCGGGCATCGTTAACATCGCTCTAGAAGGCAAACTTCTGGCGGCAGCATTTACTGGCGCTGCGACAGCACATGTCACAGGCTCCGCTTGGCTTGGTCTGTTTGCAGGTATTGGCGTATCGGTATTACTTGCCCTGCTCCATGGCTTTGCCTCGATCACCCACCGCGGTGATCAGGTGGTCAGTGGTATGGCAATCAACATCCTCGCGGCTGGCCTCACCATCACCCTTGGCCGTCACTGGTTCCAACAAGGTGGTCAGACACCAGCACTATCGGGCGACGCACGCTTTGCGCCTATCACCTTCCCGGGCGCAGATGCGGTAGCGGATGTGCCTGTGCTTGGTCTGCTTTACTCAGAGCTTATCAGTGGTCACTCAATCCTGGTTTACATGGTGGTCTTCATCGTCCCAGCGTGCTGGTACCTGCTGTTCAAGACTCGCTTTGGACTTCGTCTGCGCGCGGTAGGTGAATCGCCATCAGCCGTTGATACCGCAGGTATCTCAGTGGTTCGTATGCGCTACGCTGCAGTCGCTATTTGTGGCGTGCTAGTGGGTATCGGTGGCGTTTACTTATCCGTGGCACAAACGGCTCAGTTCATTCCAAACATGAGCGCAGGTAAGGGCTATATGGCTCTGGCGGCGCTTATCTTTGGTAAATGGCGTCCGTTTACGGCAATGGGTGCCTGTTTGCTGTTTGGCTTCTTGGATGCATTGGCGATTCGTATGCAGGGTGTGTCGATTGGCGAGTTCCCTATTCCAGTACAAGCCATTGAAGCCATACCATACGTGCTTACCGTATTCTTGCTGGCAGGGTTTATTGGTAAGGCGGTGGCGCCTAAGGCGATTGGGGTGCCTTATACTAAAGAGCGTGAGTAATAACTCGGCTCTAAACAAAAAAACCGCTCAATCGAGCGGTTTTTTTAATTTTATTCAGTATTAATGCTCACGCGTCGCGCGGAACTTAATATCTGGGAAGCGTTCCTGCGCTAAGTTCAGGTTCACCATAGTCGGTGCAACATAACTTAGGTTGTCGCCACCATCCAACGCTAGGTTGGTTTGGTTCTTGCGCTTAAACTCTTCTAGCTTCTTATCGTCGTCACACTCAATCCAACGTGCAGTCGCAACGTTAACGCTCTCATAAATAGCTTCAACGTTGTACTCGGATTTCAGACGCGCAACAACCACATCAAACTGAAGTACACCCACCGCACCAACGATCAAGTCGTTGTTCTGTAGTGGACGGAATACCTGTACTGCACCCTCTTCAGATAGCTGAACCAGACCTTTCAGTAGCTGCTTCTGCTTCAATGGGTCTTTTAGGCGGATGCGACGGAACAGCTCCGGTGCGAAGTTTGGAATACCCGCGAACTTCAGAGATTCACCTTGAGTGAAGGTGTCACCAATCTGGATGGTACCGTGGTTGTGAAGGCCGATAATGTCACCCGCGTACGCATTTTCTGCGCGCGCACGGTCACCCGCCATAAAGGTGACTGCGTCAGAGATGCTGACGTTTTTACCGGTACGAACGTGGTTCATCTTCATACCTTGCTTGTAGGTACCCGATACGATACGCATGAAGGCGATACGGTCGCGGTGTTTCGGATCCATGTTTGCTTGAATCTTGAACACGAAGCCAGAGAACTTCTCTTCTGTCGCTTCAACGTCGCGTTCGTTCGCTTGGCGAGTTTGCGGCGCTGGAGCCCACTTAGTCAGACCGTCTAGCATGTGGTCAACACCGAAGTTACCAAGTGCGGTACCGAAGTAAACGGGTGTCAGCTCACCTTTTAGGAATGACTCAAGGTCAAACTCAGGGCATGCACCCATTACGAGCTCAAGCTCTTCACGCACGCTTTCTGCAAGATCAGCGCCTACTGCTTCATCAAGATCTGGGTTATCAAGACCTTTGATGATACGTACTTCTTGGATTTCATGACCATGACCTGATTCATAAAGAATCGTTTCGTCACGGTGGATGTGATACACACCCTTAAACTCTTTACCACAACCAATTGGCCAAGAGATTGGCGCACACATCATGCCAAGTTCGCTTTCTACTTCGTCCAATACTTCCATTGGATCGCGAACGTCACGGTCGAGTTTGTTCATGAAGGTAACGATAGGCGTATCGCGAAGACGGGTAACTTCCATCAATTTACGAGTACGATCCTCGACACCTTTTGCAGCGTCGATAACCATCAAGCAAGAGTCAACCGCCGTCAGTGTACGATAGGTATCTTCCGAGAAGTCTTCGTGTCCTGGGGTATCGAGAAGGTTAACCAAGCAGTCGTTGTATGGGAACTGCATCACGGAAGTTGTTACCGAGATACCACGCTCTTTTTCCATTTCCATCCAGTCCGATTTCGCGTGCTGTGCACTGCCACGGCCTTTTACTGTGCCTGCTTTCTGAATTGCGTTTCCGAATAACAGTACTTTTTCAGTAATGGTGGTTTTACCCGCATCCGGGTGAGAGATGATCGCAAAAGTTCTGCGCTTAGAAACTTCTTGCTGAAATTGAGGATTTGACATGAATCTCGATCTTCTTGGTTTGTAGAATAGCGTTTGAGAGTATTGGCTCAACCACTACTCGAAGGCGTCGAAAAAATAATGGGCGCTATTTTCACCGATCTAGCTTTGATTCTCAATCACTAGTTTCCTTCAAGCTGCCTGAGGCCGTCTTGTCGCTACTCCACGACTTAGTAACTTACTGCCTCTCTTTAGGTAACAACGAGTTACACACTGCTTAACGTCAAGCGACTTACCTATACTGTTTTCCGCTACTTGAGTTTCGATAGCTAAAGGCATGGCTCATGGGTTTAGCTATCGTAATTTCACTTTGGCCTCAGTGCCCTCAATTTTGGAAAATATCATGAAAACCTTCAAACCTTGGTACATCGCTCAGATGTCAATTGGTGTTGTGCAATGGGTAGGCATTGCTTTGTTGCTCACGCCACTCATTATCGAACGTACTGGCAGTGGCGCGCTCATGGGCAGTGTCATGTCATTGATTGGTCTATTTGGCATCAGTGCCCCTCTCATTGGTTGGCTTGCTGACAAATATGGCATTCACCGTCAGATGCAGAAAGTTGCCCTTTTTTCACACCTGCTATCCTTGGTACTGCTTTATTTCGCGCAAACTGAAACCTATACCTATCTACTTGTCGGTCTCAGTATTGGGGTAGGTACTGTTTCATTGTTAGTTCTCAACCCAACGTTTGTTCTCAATTCAACACCAGAAAAAGAGCAGGCACGCAGCCTTAGCCGACTGTTCCAGTTTCAATTTTTAGGTATTGTCATTGCAGGAACCCTGCTGGGTGCAGTGAGCCTACTAGGTTGGAGTAACGAGCAAAAACTTCTCATGCTAATGGCGCTGGTGTGTATCTCAATCATCACTGTGTTTGTCTCACCGCCACCCAAAGTGCAAGTATCTGCGATGGACGAAGCGACTCAAAGTGATTCAGCGGCAGAGCACTCGAATAAGAAAAACATCACGGCGTTTGTGCTTTTTCTTGCGACTGTGTTCGTCTCAATGTTCACATCAAGCAACTTAATGGAAACAGGCCCTCTAGTTATTAAAGAGGTCTTTAACGTCGATCTTGGACATTCAGCGTTTGGGCTCGCAGGCTCCGCGGTCCTGACCATGTTACTGCTCGAGCCTGCGGGGCGATTAGCAGAAAAAAGCAGCCCATATCTAATTTGGATGGTCGCACTGGGTTGCTACGCTGTGACGGCTATTGGCCTCTGGCTGGCTATTGGCACCAATGTTCCTAACTTATTGCCTATCTTACTCATCGTGCTGCTGATGCAAGCTATTTCATGGTTCGATATGGTGATTCCGGCGATTGCCGATGAGCTGAGCCCTAGCACTCCAGCGCTCACACAGGGCATTCTGATGTTTGCTATGGCATTTGGCTTTGGGGTTGGTACTTTTATCGCTGGGCAGCTGATTGATATGGGTGGCTTTGTCTCGGTCGTAGACTACTGCGCCGCAAGTATCATCATCACTATGATTTTGGCACTGGCGACACTGTTGTTTAAGCGTAAATAGGGACAGGGCACGTCGGGTACTTCACTAAGAAGCCTTTCATTTGAATACAAAAGTGGGCTGGACAATTCCAGCCCACTTTTTTGATCAGAGCTGCCAAGCGTGACCAACGGTAATGTAGTATGCCCACTCCTCAGGGCCTTTGGCTGCATCGACACCCACTCGCATATTGAGCTGGCGCGCGACTAAGTAACGAAAGCCGCCACCAACAACGCTTTGATAGTCTGCGTCAGAAAAACTCTGACCATCCTCTACTGCTTTGCCGGTTCCGGTAAAACCAACAATCGACCACCGCGGCGTCACATCATAACGAGCTTCTAGCTCAGCCAATGCCATATCTTGGCCTTGATAGCGCATTGCGGCAATACCACGCATGCTAATAAATGGTCGTGCATAATATGGGGCATCGTCACTTACCGTTTGATAGTCGCCACGCACACCGATGATGAGATCCTCTCGCACTGGTGCAAAGTAATTCACCTGAGCTCGCGCTTTTTGGTAATCCACATCGCCGCCAAAGGCTGTATTGTGAAAATCCGTACTGAATTTCGCTTTGAGGCCGTCATTCGGAGTAAAAATCGTATCGCGACTGTCATAAGTCACTTTTAGCTCGACACCAGCATCTTCGAGGTCAAAATCAATCGGTGGGATGCTTGGGATATCAAACCCAATATCAAAGGTGCTTTTTGAAGAAAGAAGTGAGTATTTCGCACCAACAAACCAATTACTGCCAGCAATCCGATAGTCAATGTCCTGCATAAAGTAGAGACCATCAATGTTGAAATCGAACGGCACATCGCCAGCGTAATACTTTAAGTTAAACGAACCGTAAAACAGGCCGCCTTGATAACGCCAAGTATCTTCCTGCCAAGAACCAAAGTGAAACGCTCCGGTGAGCCAAGAGCCATTTTCAGTTCCCGCGGCTGCGACCGCTGTTACGCTAGGTGGTAATCCAACCACTTCATCAGGGTTTTCTTCACGAAGCTGCTTGCGCTTTTCAGACTCATGGAAAAACAACATTGCAGCGCCACCACCGACGCCGACCGCAGGATCGGTGATGATAATAGGCACAGGCATAAAGCCAATCGCATTGTCCAACACCCACTGGCTGGCATCGAACATGCCGTCTTTGGGATCGATGAATTGCTGCATCGCCCCTACATTTGAAGAAACACACAAGGCTGAAATTGCTGCCAGAATTATCCTACTACTCGTCTTTTCCATGACCTCTCCTTGCACGCAAAATGCACAATATTACTGGGTATTGATAGTTACATAATAATCACGTTTAGATAACAAAAGCCACTGAGTTAGCGGCACTTTTTAGTAAAAATGTCAGCCTCCCCCCTCGCTGTAACCATTTAGCTCGTCTATAGTTAGTGATGATAAGTCTATGGTTTAGATTATTATTTTAACGGCATGCATACTTTTATATTGGTATGGGTAGCGAGTGATATCTAGTTTTTCATTAAGAAGTGAACTCGTTACTATTTTTCAATGTCCTAAAGTGGCAAAATACCAAGATCCTACAAAAAGAGAGTCAGAAACGGTGTCAGAACAAGCTCCATTAGATATTCGAATCGATGAAAATCAAACCCGTGTGAAAGATCAACTTAATCGTATTCTTTCCAGTAAAGCGTTCGACCAAAGCCCGAAGATGAAACAGTTACTCTCTTTCGTCGTTGAGCAAACCTTGGCGGGTAATGGAGACCGACTCAAGCAATTTACCATTGCTACCGAAGTCTTTGACCGTGACGCCGATTTTGATCACCAAGCTGACCCTATTGTACGTATTCAAGCTGGCCGCGTTCGACGTACACTAGAAACGTATTATCTAACAGAAGGCGTGAACGACCCACTGGTACTGTCGATCCCTAAAGGACGCTATAGCCCAATCTTTACGCCGCAGATCCCACAAGCAGCACGTCAATCGACGACATTAGCGCAAATGGTGGGGGACACCAACCGATCTCTCAACCCAACGCTCACCGTTCTCCCATTTTTGTCACTCTCCGATGACGCGGAAAAACGTTTCTTTGCAGAAGGTTTCGGTGAAGAGCTCGCCACTGAACTGGCTCGTTTTGACATGCTAAAAGTGGTGTCGATGCACGCGTTAGGCGATACCAATATCGATCCTCGCACCTCTGCCGACGTCAAAGGTCTCGGTGAGAAGCTCAACGTATCCTTCATTACGTCAGGCACCATGCAAGCGCTTGGCAATAAGGTACGCATTTACGCCAAGCTATATCGCACCGACAGCGGAGAGCAGGTTTGGGCGGAGAAATACACCTGTGATCTTGCCACTGACGATCTTTTTTCAGTACAAGATGACATCATTGCAGAGATCGTTGCAGAACTCGCCTCAAGTTTTGGCATTATCCACCGCGAGATCTACGCCAGCTGCAATCAGAAAAAGATTGAACACCTGTCAACGTACGAGGCAACGTTACGTTATCGTCACTATCTGATGACTCTGACTGAAGATACCCACCTGCAAGCTATGCAAGCACTACTCAGTGCAGTGCAAAATGAGCCAGACATTGCTCTGCTTCACGCCATGCTTGCTGTGCTCTATTTCGATGCAGAAATGCTGGGAATGGGACAGGTCGACAATGCGGTCGAAACCGGCCTGAATCACGCTCGTCGTGCCGTGGAACTTGAACCAAGTAATCAAGAAGCACAAATGGCGATGCTCATGGCTTATCAGCTAAAAGACGATGTGAGTGGTATTGTCGAAACCGTTGATAAAGTGCTTGATATCAACCCAAATGCCGCCTACCAAATCGGCTTGTGCGGTTGGGCATTGTGTATGGCCGGTGAGTTCGAGCGAGGCCTTGAGCTGTTAGGAAGCTCTAAAGCACTCAACCCATTCCGCCCGCCATGGTTCTCACTGGCGTCTGTGGTTCATAAAATCATGCAAGACGACTTTGACGGCGCAGAGAAGTCCATCAGTAAGCTGTCGCTACGCCGCCTATTTTGGGTACCAATGCTCAAGGCTGTGATCCAAGTTTATAAAGGTGAGTTCAAACAAGCGCAAGCCAGTTATAAAGAGATGTTGCAAATCCGTCCCGACTTTGAAGGTAATGAAGAGCGCTATCTCGGCGCATTTATCTCCAGTCAAACAATTAAAAATAAGTTACTGGAAGGATTAGCTCGCCTGTAACCACGCGAGCCACAGACACAAAGCAAAAGAGAGCCAAACGGCTCTCTTTTTTGATGCTGACATCAAGGCTAGTAATCGTAGATATCATCGTCATAAGCATCTTCAAGATACTCATCTTCTATTTCTTCTTCGATGATTTCTTCAGTGATGTATTCCTCTTCGATCACCTCTTCAGCAATGATCTCTTCTGCGATGTACTCTTCTTCAATATACTCTTCGGCCAAGTACTCTTCTGCAATGTATTCATCTTCAATAATCACATCGGTCGCGACTTCACATTCGGCTTCATAGTAAGCGCCATCAATTGCACCGCCAACCGCACCAGCGCCGCCGCCAATCAAAGCGCCGGTTTTCGCCCCTTCGCCACCATCGACAATGCCGCCAACAATCGCGCCAGTCACTGCACCGTCAACTGCGCCAACAACAGCGCCTTCTGCTTCTTGATCACAGTAATAACCAAAGCTGACCGAGCTAATCATCATCAAGCATGCGCCGATAATTAGACTTAATTTATTCATGTTACGCTCCTATTGCGCTAATTGGTTGTATGCATCAATACTCATTCCAGCACTGAATCCGCCGTCGACACCAATCGACTGACCGTTCACGAAACTGCTGTCTTCTGACGCCAAAAAATGCACTACCGCCGCCACTTCTTCGGGTTTAGCAATGCGCCCCAATGGCACCGCACGTTTTTCCATACGCAACTGTGGCTCACCGCCTGAGGCATAAGCTCGCGGCGTATCCACAGACGTTGGACAAACCGCATTAACGCGAATTTGTTTGGTGCCAAGCTCTAGAGCTGCCGTTTGAGTAATGCCTAACACCGCCCACTTTGAACTGGCAAGCGCGCCAAGGTATGGCACCCCTTGAGTACCCGCAACAGAGGCAATATTAATAATGCTGCTGCCCTTTGGCATATAAGGCACCGCGTGCTTAATGGTTAATGCCGTGCCAAGTGCGTTGACTTCAAAGTTGGCGTTATATTCGGATTTTTTTGACTCCATAATGGTGCTATAGCCATTCGTCGAGCCAGCACAGTTGACCAGCACATCAATCTGTCCATAACGCTCAAATGCAATCGCCATTAGCTCACTTAACGAAAACTCGTCAGTCACATCAGCATACACATAATGGGCGTCTAGGGTTTGCAGCGCAGGTTCATTGGCATTGATACCCGCAATCATCAGCTTGGCCCCCGCGCTGAGCAGGCGCTTAGCAATAGATTCGCCGATACCTGAGGTACCACCAATTAATACAACGACTTTGTCAGTGAGCTGAAATGGCATAGACATGCTGCGTCCTCATTGATTACACGCGGTTAATATTTGACTGTGACTTAGTGTATCGATTGTGTTGGACAGGGAGCAGTTAGTAACTGGAAACGATCCAGTAACAGGCAGTAAATAGGTTGAAAAATAAAGATAATTGAGAGGAGAGACTAAGGCATCCTTGCCTTAGAGTTGAGAGGAACTGTTTAGGCTACTGGGTTAGAAGAACCAAGTCGCACCGATACGGACTTCACGGTTACCATCTAGGTGCTTTAGACGTGACTCACCACCAGCTTTAAAGAAGTGCTCAGAGTACGTCACATTACCCCAAATACTGCCATCTGATGTGAGTGGCACACCACCTTCGAAGTTAAGCTCAAGCGACTGCTCGTTCTTACCAAATGCGTTGTTGTAGTTCGCGTACTGTGGGTTCACGGTTACGTAGTGACCTTGCTCAGAGAGATAGAACGAGTTAAACCAGTTCGCCTGCCAACCATTTTCAGAACGACCGTTATCGTACTCGTTACGCATTACCGCCACATTTGGGTAAGACACCCAGTTTTCAAATGGTGTGATGACTTTTGCTACCGCACCCACTGCCGCTGTTTGCTGAGTACCGCTTTGCTTAGCTACCCAGTTTGAGCCATAGCTGATGTAATCAAGGGAGAAGCCGATTTCAGGAAGCACTTCTGAACCAGTGGCGTGTACTTGGAAGTAACGAGCACGGATACGAGAGAGACCAAAGTCCTTCGACTTGCCTTCTTGTCCATCTAGGTTGGTTTGAAAGTCAGTTTCAAATTGACCTAGGTAACCAATATCCTCGTTGTAAGAGCCTGCCATGTTCAGTTGCAGACGAGTAAGGCCATCTTTGCCTTTCGCACCAGAATCAACTTTTAGGTAGGTTTGTGGGCGAGTCACGTCAGCTGGATCATTAGTTTGCTCTTCTGTCGCTTGCGCATTGAACGCTAGCGCGGCAAGAACTGCTGCAGAAAGAGTTGAAAAGTGCTTCATGTTTTTAATCCCATGATTATCAATAATTGCTGGGAAGTATGAAGCACTGGTAGGGTAATCGAAGTAACTCTGGGTAATGTAACCTATTTGAATATTAGAAAGCTTAGACCGCCTTCTATTGACCAATAAGATATAAGGAGAAAAACAGACTAACGCAGGACACCAGGAGCACTACGCAGAAAACAGAAAGTGATAGCACATAATCACCGCATCTTCGCGCCCTTGCTCTGTCGGGTAATAGTCACGGCGCCTGTCCACCTCATTAAACCCCTCCGAAGCGTAAAGTGAAACAGCAGCGGTATTACTTTCACGCACTTCCAGCCAGGCGCTTTCTGCTTGGCAAGAGTCACAGTAGTCCATTAAATGCTGAATCAATTGACGACCATACCCCTGCCCTTGGTGACGTGGCGACACAGCGACGTTAAGCAGTGACACTTCCCCCACGATATTCTGAGCATAGAAGTAGCCGACGACTTGGTCATTAACCAACATCACCACATTGTGAGCACCACGACCATTAAGGTCACGTAACATCGAGGTTTTCCATGGATGGCTATGTGCTTGCTGTTCGATGACCACCACATCATCGAGGTGTGATTCGGTCATCTCAGTAAAAACGGGGTTATTGCTTGGCACGGATCTGGTTCCAAAGTTGTCGCTTATGCCCATCTTGACCTTCAATCTCTGCTAACAGTGGCGAATTCAAGGTGAGTGGCGTATCGGAAAGCGAATGTTGCTCGGCCCACTGACTCAAACGTTCGGGCGCTGATTCTACACCTGCAAACCACACCCAACGCGGCATCGGCGTGGCGTCCAGTTGGGTAAGCATATCCGGCGTAATGTGCATTGCCTGCGAAAGGTCGAGCTTCATGGCTTTGAGTATTTTCTCAAAAAAGACAACCTTGTCGCCTTGTGGTTTGACTGGCGAGACAAACAATAACTGACAAGATTCAGGGACTGAAAATCGGGCTTGGGCGCTGTGCGGCACACGTTCTGGGTGCATCAACTCCCAGGTTTGAATACCCATCAACTGTAACGTAGTGCGGTTATGCATAGGTTGGCCTGTGTAGCAGGTTTGAGCAACGGTTATAAAGCGGTTGAGCGAAGTGTAACAGAGCCTAAATGGATCACCAAACCTCAAGTCGGTCATAGGACTACAACCAACTTGAGAGGATAGAGGTGACTAGAGGGCTAAAAACTCAGGGCTGTACTCAATAGTGCCTGTCTTACCCGCTAGTAATGCGGGAATGGTCTCCTCGGTCAGAGACTGTACTTGAAAAGCCCCCTCAGGCACTTCCCATTGACACGTCAGACCGAACTCACTTGCTGATGTAAAACCAAGCTTGGCGTAGTAATTAGGATCGCCAAGCACCACACATGCTGGGTAGCCAAAATCCAGTAGCGTCTCAAATGCCTCTTTCACCAACGACTTCGCAATGCCTTGCCCTTGATGGGACTTCGCTACAGCTAGCGGCGCAAGTCCTTGCCAGGAAAGCTCTTCGCCATCGATCGCAACAGGCGAAAACAACACATGACCAATCACCTCTCCTTCGTCACTGCAGGCAACCAAAGACAAGGTTAAACGGCTATTCTCTCGCAGTGCCATCACCAAATTGGCTTCAGCGTCTGTTTCGAAAACCGATTTTAGAAGGCGGTCAATCGCCAGAATATCGGCAGGCGCCTCAGTTCGAATAAGCATTAGCAACCCCATTTACGTCTGATGTTGGCTGCAACCCTTTATGTACGAACTCAGCCAAGTGCATGAGAGCCGATAACATCGGCTTTGGCAGTGCATCCAAATCCACACTGTCCATCAAGTTCTTTACCTCAAGCCCGAGTTCCGTATCTCCTTCGATACTCAAACGGCGCTGGAAGAACAGCGTATCTGGGTCTTCCTTACGACCAGCAATCAACACTAAGTCATTCAGATCGCCGCTAAAACTGACGTTTTCCTGTTG
This sequence comes from Vibrio sp. 10N, assembly GCF_036245475.1. Classification (NCBI taxonomy): domain Bacteria; kingdom Pseudomonadati; phylum Pseudomonadota; class Gammaproteobacteria; order Vibrionales; family Vibrionaceae; genus Vibrio; species Vibrio sp. 10N. The sequence continues at coordinate 2,796,249 of NZ_BTPM01000001.1, forward strand.
CTCGCGTTCAGCGACAATAAGCGATTCATCACTGTAGGAAATGTACCAACTGAGGTTCAGATCACGAATATGAACTTTCAACCACTTATCTTCAAGAAAATCGAAGTCACCATCCTCAAGTGCTTCTTTAAAAACGGTTTTTAGCCCTTCAAGCAGAACCCGGTTCTGAACTTTGTTCGGCAGAAAATTGACGGGGGATCGCAAAATTTGTGCTGCGTTTTTAACTAGTTGACTACGAATCTTGTCTAACACGCGGTTTTTCCGTTAGTTTGTACTTTAGAAACGCCATAATACGGTATTCGTACAAAAAAAATCCTGTTGTGTGTCAAATATTTTTTGCTTTTATCTTTACCCTTTCCTAACTGATAAATCACAGTTATAGTGTGTGGGTTACTGATATATAAGCGCTTCAGAGAACTGGTAGTACATTGATGTCATCCAAATTGTTAAAGGAATACTTTGCTAAGCTAACGTCTAATAGCCCCTTCTTTTTTGCTATTTTAGACGACGAGCACCACTATTGGATGGTCAATGATCGCTATTGCGATGTAGCCGGTCTCACCCACAGCGACCTCATTGGTATGAATGATAATGAGGTACTCGGCGCACGCTTCTATCACCAGCTCAAGCCATATTATGAACGTGCTTTTCTCGGTGAATCGATTGAAGCGGAAGTCACCCTTGACGAGTCAGACATCGAGTCTAGTCTGCATTTTAGTGTCTCCCCGATTGAATTGAACGGCGTGGTTGAATATGTGGTCTTTCATGCCATTGATACCTCTGAAAAACAGATCATTACCCGTTCGCTCGAAGAATCCGAAACTAAATTTTTAAAGCTGACGGAGCTAATTCCCGATGGCCTGCTGCTGGTCGAAGATGGCTGCATCATCTCGGCTAACCCTGCGTCCGCACGTTTGTTTGGCTACTCAAGCCACGGCGACTTACTTGGGGAGTCTCTCACTCGTTTGCTTCGCAATGAAAATAGCAACCAACGTGTACAGCTCAATTTCAACCAAATCGATGCCAAAACACCGCTGCATTTCATGACCAGTGACTATTGTGGTAGCCAGCGACGTTTGGCACTGCATGTCGATACGGCGAACTTATTCGGTGCCAATGCCCATTTAATATTGGTGCAAGATCTTGACGAGAAACCTAGCCCGGTCACCCAAAGCAGTCACGAAGATGCCAACATTGACGCGCTAACCAAACTCTACAATCGACTCGGCTTTACCCGCTGCCTCGATCACTTTATTGAGGCTGGCACTCCGTTTGTCATGCTCTACCTTGATATAGACAACTTCAAAAACATCAACGATTCACTCGGCCACCACATTGGCGACCGAGTGATCCAAGAAGTCTCGGCACGTCTTAAGCGCTACTTACCGCAAGAGGCGGTGCTCGCTCACTTAGGCGGTGATGAATTTGGCATCATTTTGCCTGAGCCCGATAGCAATATCGCTGCAGACGAACTGGCAGAGAAAATCATCGGCTTGATTAATCAGCCCTTCGATCTACACCACTTTAGTAAACGACTAGCCTGCTCCATCGGTAGCGTACAGTCGCCTAATGATGGCAATGATGCGCGAATCCTGCTGCAAAATGCCGACACCGCGATGTACGAAGCTAAAGCGCGCGGTCGCAACCGACTAGTCAAGTTTAATGACCAGATGAACAAAGAGGCGCGAATGCGTCTATGGCTGGAAATTGAACTGCAAAAAGCGCTGCAGCAAAATGGTCTAGAGGTTTGGTATCAACCTAAAGTTAACGCGCGCGATTTCAGCATTAATGGCGCAGAAGCTCTGGTGCGTTGGAAGCACCCTGTGGAAGGCTACATCAGCCCGGCCTCTTTCATCCCAGTTGCTGAGCAAGCTGGCTTAATCGAAAGTCTTGGCCGCGTGGTCATGCGCGATGTATTTACCACGGTAAAACGCTGGAAGCTGCAGGGCATTTTGCCTGGACGGGTGGCGATCAACTTATCCCCAGAACAGTTTGGCAACCCTAAACTCATTGACTACATGGAGCGCCTACTGCGTAGCACTGGGCTTGATCCTAGCTGTATCACCTTCGAGCTGACCGAAAGTGCCGTCATGAGCAACAGCGAACATACACTGCAAATGCTGAACTCCATTAAAAAGCTTGGTTTTGCACTGTCAATTGATGACTTCGGTACGGGCTACTCTTCGCTCTCGTATCTAGCCCATTTCCCTATTGATGAACTTAAGATCGACCGCGCATTCATCATGGATATTGATACCCTGCCTAAGCAGCTAACGGTGATTGAAAACATCATCAACTTGGGCAAATCACTTAACTTGTCGGTTGTGGCCGAAGGAGTGGAAACGCGTCATCAGGCGACGCTGCTGTCAAATCTCAACTGTAACTCTATTCAGGGTTTCCACTTCCACCGTCCGCAACCTAAGCACGAAGTGGAAGCGCTATTTGCTCAAAATCGTCGCCACCGAAACTAGTTATAATTGTTATCCAAAGAGGCCAGATGTTGACCTTTCAGCAAACTTACCTCTTTGGTGTTAATTCATTGCTTATTAAGCGAAACCTGCCTTATATCAAACTCGCCTACAGTAACTTTTCATAAAATGCGCTCTACTGACAGAATTATGGTATTGAGCATATGGAACTCTTATGCCCAGCGGGTAACTTACCTGCATTAAAAACGGCAATTGATTGCGGTGCCGACGCCGTCTATATCGGCTTTAAAGACGACACCAATGCCCGTCACTTTGCGGGTCTTAACTTCACTGGTAAGAAGCTTGAGCGCGCGGCTCAATATGTTCACGACCACAACAAGAAACTACACATTGCACTAAACACCTTCGCTCACCCGAATGGATTTGAGCGTTGGACGAATGCCGTCGATCAAGCGGCCGATCTGGGCGTGGATGCGTTGATCGTTGCCGATATCGCTGTACTCGATTACGCCGCGAACAAATATCCGGACCTTGAACTGCACCTTTCAGTTCAAGCCTCAGCGACCAACGTTGCAGCCATCGACTTCTATCACAAGAACTTCAACATCAAACGCGTAGTACTACCGCGCGTGCTGTCGATCCATCAAGTGAAGCAGCTCTCTCGAAACATGACATCTGATGTCGAGTTAGAAGTATTTGCCTTCGGCAGTCTTTGTATTATGTCTGAAGGTCGCTGCTACCTTTCGTCTTACCTCACCGGCGAATCGCCAAACACAGTAGGTGCATGTTCTCCGGCAAAATACGTTCGCTGGCAAGAAACAGAAACCGGTTTAGAATCACGTCTAAATGACATTCTGATTGACCGCTACGCACAAGGTGAAAATGCCGGCTACCCTACTTTGTGTAAGGGACGATTTGAAGCGGAAGTCGATGGTGAGCGTAAGCGCTACCATGCTCTTGAAGAGCCAACCAGCCTGAATACCTTGTCTATGCTACCAGAGCTGTTTGCTGCCAATGTTGCTTCAGTGAAAATTGAAGGCCGTCAACGCAGCCCTGCCTATGTCGAGCAAGTGACTCGTACCTGGCGTGAAGCGATTGATATGTACCAGCGTAATCCAGAGCAATACCAAGTAAAACCAACTTGGGACAGTGCACTGGCGAACGTTTCTGAAGGTACGCAAACAACACTCGGTGCTTACCACCGTAAGTGGCAATAAGGAGCAAATCACATGAAATATGCATTAGGGCCGCTGCTGTACTTTTGGCCAAAGCAAGATGTAGAAAGCTTCTACGAACAAGCAAAATCAAGCTCTGCGGATATCATCTATCTGGGTGAGAGTGTTTGTTCTAAGCGCCGTGAGATGAAACCTGCCCATTGGTTTGATATTGCTAAAGAGCTCAGCGCATCTGGTAAGCAAGTGGTGCTGTCCACTATGGCACTGCTCGAAGCGCCGAGTGAAGTGAATATCATGAAGAAGTACATCGACAACGGTGACTTTGCGATTGAAGCTAATGACGTGTCTGCTATCCAACTTGCCAGTGAAAGCAAGGTGCCATTTGTCGTAGGACCTGCGGTAAATACTTACAACGCTCGCACACTACAATTGTTCGCTAAACAAGGCATGATCCGCTGGTGTATGCCGGTTGAACTGTCCCGAGAGTGGCTGGCGAATGCGATGAACCAAGCTGATGACTTGGGTATCCGTGACCAATTTGAAGTGGAAGTGTTCAGTCATGGCTATCTACCACTGGCCTACTCTGCACGTTGCTTCACCGCTCGTGCCGAAAACCGCGCGAAAGATGACTGCGAAACCTGCTGTATCAAGTACCCTACCGGCCTACAAGTTGAAAGCCAAGAAGGTCAATCCGTATTTAACCTTAACGGTATCCAAACCCAATCTGGCTATCAGTACAACCTGATCAACGATCTGAAATCAATGAATGGTTTGGTTGATGTGGTGCGCCTTAGCCCACTAGGACTGGATACATTTGCCGAAGTGGATCGTTTTAGAGCCAATGAAGATGGCAGCAATCCACAAACGTCACTTGATCGTCAGTGTAATGGTTACTGGCATCAGATTGCTGGCCTCGATATTAAGCAAATCTAAGCAAAAGAGCCTCGCTAATAAGCGGGGCTCTTTTTCAATGGCAAGGTTGTGGTTCAGTGACGTTAAGCCGTTGCCGTCTCATAGCCATTCGCACGCAGCTTGCGAATGTCTCGCCACATCATGACGCCAACCACTAAACTCAACGCGATATTAGACAGTGGATACGCTATCCACACTCCGTTTACTCCCCAAAGTTTTGGCATCGCATAGAGGAATGGTAATTGGATCAGCATGTTCCCTAGCGTCACGAACAGCGCTTTTCGGTTGTGACTGATCGCTTGATAGTAAGCGGCTGCCACAACGATGAACCCATCCAAGAACATAGAGAATAAATGCAAGCGGATACCGACAACCGTGTATTCGATAAGTTGCGGTTCACTGGAGTTAAACACCGATACCGCTTGGTAAGGAAACAGGTTAAGCAAGCCAACAAAAACTGCCCCACCGAGTACGGAGCTGAACATAGCAACGTTGAACAGTTTACGCATATTGTCTTCACGTCGAGCGCCATAGTTGTAGCTCAATAGCGGTTGCATCGCATTAGCAATGCCTTCGGCGATAAGGTAATAGAAAGCGACGATATAACCTAAAATGGCGTACGCCCCCACTAAAGTCATCGAACCATATTGGGCAAACAAAGCATTGTGCAGCGCCACCATGAACGAGCCATAGGCGTACATGAAAAAGCTGGCGGCACCGATGGAGAATATTTTAGGTAACAGCGGCCACTGGAACTTGAAATCACCTAGTGACAGGCGCATTTTCGCTTTTGAGGTAAAGAAATAGCCTACACCCAGCACCGTCACCACCGCTTGAGCAATCGCCGTTGCAAGCGCTGCACCGGTGAGTTCCCAATCGAGAATAGCGATAAACCAGTAATCGAGGACAATATTAATCACGGCGCCAAGCACCATCAAGATAGTCGCCATATTTGGGCTATCGTCGTTCCTCAGCAAAAACGGCACTGCAATTGAGCCGAGTGTAAACACGCCCCCAACAATCAGGATATCAAGGTACTGCATCGCGAGATCGTACATGCGTCCCTGCGCGCCTTGAATAAGGATCATCTTGTCGGCGTACTGCCAAAGTACGACAGCAACCATTGGACTCAAGGCGAGCAAGGCCATTAAACCCGTTGCCAACGCTTGTTTCGCTCCCGCAAGATCACTCTCACCTTGTTTAATAGACGCCAGTGCTCCGGTACCAACACCTATCATCATGCCTAAGCCAAGAATGACACTGATCACTGGCCAAGCAACATTAATGCCTGCCAGTCCATCTCCCCCCATGTATTGGCCGATAAAAATACCGTCCACGACTTGATAAAGACCGTTAACCAGCATGGCTGCAACGGTCGGAACGGCATAACGCCAAAACTGTTGGTAAATTGATTTTTGATTCATAACGCGACTTTACATTGTTATCGTTATTGCTGAATTAGCGGTACGCTGTGCATGACGGGAACCGTACTAACTCAATGCTTTTTCTAATAATTGTTCTAATTGATTGAACTCACTTGCGGAGAGATTGCGTTGTAACTGCTCTGCGACTACACCATAAATTTCGCTCTCCGATGATAAAGGCACGCGTGCTTTTTCGGTGAGCACCACTCGCTTAGCGCGCGCGTCATCACTGCACTGCAAGCGTTCCACTAGGCCTTTCTTTTCTAGACGCTTGACCATATTGGTCGCTGACGGCTTAGAGACATCCAATTGCTTGGCTAAATCGGTCAGACGGATCGGTTCCTCAAAGGCCTGTATGGTTTTTAGGTAATCATACTCATTGAAACTTAAGTGTCCTAAAGGATCTTCTTTACTTACGTTACGCCACACTTTTGCAGTGAGTCGCTCCATTTTTTCCAGATTAGCTTGTATAGACATTCACGAGACTGATTAATTAGCATGGCTAACTATTTTAGTGGCAATATCAATAAACTGCAACGCATAAAAAAACACCAGCCTAGGCTGGTGTTTTTTACGATAGAGAAGATGACGTTAAGCGTCGTTTGGCTCAGCGTTCGCTTGCTCTTCTTGCTGTTTCTTTGCTTCTTCCGCTTGCTGGGCACGAACAATCTCAAAGATCTTAGTTAGCTCAAGGAAGGCGTACTTATGCTCAGCAAAGTCATAGACGTTTTGTGCGATGGCGAGCTTGTACAACGAGACTGCCGTAGGGTAGTCACCATCAATTTGATGGCGCTTAGCAAGATAGAAGTACACTTCTGTCAGGCGCTCAGCAAGTACGTTGTTATCGCGGCTGTTCGCCAAAATTGCTTGGAATGCCTGCTCTTCTGATACTTGGTCTAGCATCAGCGCAACCAAAATCCAGCCCCAATCGTTATTACGAGCTAGGTACTGTTTGTTTAGGGTGATCGCCGCATCCGATGGGCTTGCTTCACGAGAGATGATGTAAAGCCACAGTGCGCGATAAGGATCCGATGGGTTCTCTTGGTAATAACGCGTCATTCCTTCAATCGCGAGAGGGATACGATCGCCGTAGTAAAGTGCGATAGAACGGTTACGAAGTGCGTAAGAATTGCCAGGGTCGAGCTCTAGGCTTGAATCAAACGCTTCATACGCCGAATCAAAATCACCAATCTGAGTGAAGTATTGGCCGACTTGGTTAAACACCACTGGCTGTGCAGGGTTAAGCTGAAGTGATTGGTTGAAATCGAGATGCGCTAAATCACGCATACCTAGGCTATTGAAGTAGGAACCACGCTCAAAGTGCATTTTGGCTCGCACGTCATTATCGAGATCGCTGCGTTGAAGTAGCTGAGTCAGTCTTGCAACCTGTACTTCATATTGAACATTGGCTTGCAAAGGCACGGCCATGGGTGGGTTCAACCATTGCTGGTCTTGCGTTGATGAGTTGGACGCACAACCCGTAACAACGGCAACTAAACTCAATCCTAAGATTCGAAACCACTTCACTATATTCTTCTCCTTATGCCCGCTATCGCAGAGCGTAACCGACGGCTTTTATTTAATTTTTTGCCATGCTGCTCTAATGGTATAGCAGGAATTTTCCTTCGCGCACAAAAAAGGGGGCGATTGCCCCCTCTTTATAGCATGCTTTTAGACGCAATGGTCTAGAAATGCGAATTATTCTGCGTCAGGTGCCGCTTTTTCATTCGCAGCTTCAGCTGGCTGTTCTACCGCTTCTTTCATGCTTAGACGTACACGGCCTTGGCGGTCGATTTCAAGTACTTTAACTTGAACTTCTTGACCTTCTTTCAGGTAGTCAGTCACTTTCTCAACACGCTCTTGAGCGATTTGAGAGATGTGTACTAGACCATCTTTGCCAGGAAGAACCGTTACGAATGCACCGAAGTCTGCTAGACGAGCAACTTTACCCGTGTAGATCTTACCCACTTCAACTTCTGCAGTGATAGCTTCGATACGAGCAATCGCATCTTTCGCTTGGTCACCGTCAGTCGCAGCGATCTTGATAGTACCGTCGTCTTCGATCTCGATAGTCGTACCCGTTTCTTCAGTTAGCTGACGGATAACCGCGCCACCTTTACCGATAACGTCTTTGATCTTGTCTGCGCTGATCTTCATGGTGTGGATACGCGGAGCGAACTCAGAGATATCTTCACGAGCACCAGAGATAGCTTCATCCATTACAGAAAGGATGTGCTTACGTGCACCTTGCGCTTGGTTAAGAGCAATTTGCATGATCTCTTTAGTGATACCTTCGATCTTGATGTCCATTTGAAGTGCTGTGATACCAGTGTTAGTACCCGCTACTTTAAAGTCCATGTCACCTAGGTGGTCTTCGTCACCAAGGATGTCAGAAAGAACAACAAAGTCGTCGCCTTCTTTAACAAGACCCATTGCGATACCCGCAACAGAAGACTTGATTGGAACACCCGCATCCATAAGTGCTAGAGACGTACCACATACAGAAGCCATTGAAGATGAACCGTTAGATTCAGTGATTTCCGATACAACACGAACTGTGTATGGGAATTCTTCAACAGAAGGCATTACTGCTGCGATACCGCGCTTAGCCAGTTTACCGTGACCAATTTCACGACGCTTAGGAGAACCTACAAAACCTGTTTCGCCAACACAGTATGGAGGGAAGTTGTAGTGTAGTAGGAAGTGATCTTTACGCTCACCTGTTAGCTCATCGATGATTTGAGCATCACGCTGCGTACCAAGAGTCGCAGTTACGATTGCCTGAGTTTCACCACGAGTGAACAGTGAAGAACCGTGAGTACGTGGAAGAACGCCAGTGCGTACGTCTAGCGCACGAACCATGTCTTTTTCACGACCATCGATACGTGGGTTACCCGCGATGATGCTGCGACGAACAACTGTCTTCTCTAGATCGTGGAAGATAGTGTGGATTTCTTTAGTGTTCGCTTCTGGATCTTCAGCAAGTAGAACATCGTTCACTTCTGCTGCAATCGCGTGGATGCGATCGTAACGAGCCATCTTCTCAGTGATTTGGTACGCTTCAACAAGCTTAGTTTCTGCTAGCTCAGCGATACGGTTGTTAAGAGTTGTGTTCTCTTCTGGAGCAACCCAATCCCAAGCTGGAGTTGCAACTTCAGCTGCAAACTCGTTGATTGCTTTGATTACAACTTGCTGTTGATCGTGGCCGTAAACCACTGCTGATAGCATCTCTTCTTCTGTTAGGTTGTCTGCTTCAGACTCAACCATAAGAACAGCGCCTTCAGTACCTGCAACGACTAGGTCTAGTTTAGAGTTTTCTAGTTCAGTGTTGCTTGGGTTCAGTACTAGTTGACCATCAATGTGACCAACACGTGCTGCACCGATAGGACCGTTGAACGGGATACCAGAGATAGCAAGAGCAGCTGAAGTACCGATCATTGTTACCATGTCTGGTTGAACGTTCGGGTTTACAGACATTACTGTCGCGATAACCTGAACTTCGTTTTTGAATGCGTCTGGGAATAGTGGACGAATTGGACGGTCGATTAGACGTGCAGTCAGTGTTTCGCCTTCAGAAGGACGACCTTCACGCTTGAAGAAACCACCTGGGATTTTACCTGCCGCGTAAGTACGCTCTTGGTAGTTTACTGTTAGTGGGAAGAAGTCTTGACCTTCAACAGCTTCTTTTTTACCAACAACAGAAACGAATACTGACGTATCGTCCATTGTTACCATTACAGCTGCAGTAGCTTGACGTGCGATAACGCCTGTTTCTAGCGTCACAGTGTGGTTGCCGTATTGGAACGACTTAACAACTGGTTTTTCGAACATTGTATTTCCTTTTTTCTGGAACGAGTCCAGATCATTTGATTGTGCGCTCAATGCATTACAAATCGCGACTAGTTCAAACAAACTTAGCTCTTTGCTATAAGCCGCTAGCTCTAAGCCGCTAAAAGCGAGCAAATGTGCTTGGAATAGTCGCGACCCTGCGGTCGACAAAATGGACTGTAATGTACTGAGCAGATAGTGACTAAACGAATGCGCTTTAAACAACTCAGTTTAGACGGGACGTAGTATAAACTACTTAGTGGAAGTTTTGCCATTAACTAAAGAATTTAGCTAACAAAAAAGGGGCATATAGCCCCTTTTAACAAACTTTCTATGCAGACGCTGATTAGCGACGTAGGCCTAGACGTTTGATTAGGTCTTGGTAGCGAGCTAGGTTTTTACCTTTTAGGTAATCTAGAAGCTTACGACGACGAGAAACCATACGTAGAAGACCACGACGGCTGTGGTGATCGCCTTTGTGTGCTTTGAAGTGACCTTGTAGGTGGTTGATAGAAGCTGTAAGTAGAGCTACTTGAACTTCTGGTGAACCAGTGTCGCCTTCGCCTTGTGCGTATTCTGCAACGATTGCTGCTTTAGTTTCTGCATTCAGAGACATAATTCTCTCCTAATAAGAGTAGGTTTAAAGTTGTAGCAGCCAATCTCTGATTCAGCCGCTACGCGAAGCGCGAATTATAGGGAATAATTCTAGCTAGAGCAAGGAGTATTCGTCGCTCTATTGAGCACTTTCTTCCTCACGGAAAACAACGAGTCGCTTAGGTGCAAGCTTGGCATCGTCATTCATGGCGCCAACACCTATAAACAGACGATCTTCACCCATGGTCATACGCACTGGCGCATCCACTGGCAAACCAGAAACCTGCACCGGTTGACCATGCTGAAGCAAATCACCAAGTTCAGGCGATACATTTACTTCTTGAAGATCTTGTACTGCGCTGTCCATTGGCATCAACAGTGGGTCAAGCAGCTCGCGTGGCTGACGCTCTTCGCGTTTTGCTTGTTCGAATAGCTCGTTAAGCTGCTCTAGGGTCACCATGTTCTCATAAGGGTACTTAGCAACCGCCGTGCGACGCAGCATAGTTACATGCGCGCCACAGCCGAGCATTTCACCGAGATCATCGACGATAGTACGAATGTACGTACCTTTCGAGCAGTGTACTTCCATCTCTACTTCATCACCTTCAAAGCGATGTAGGACGATTTCATACACGGTGATCTTACGTGCTTCGCGCGGCACTTCGATACCTTGGCGAGCGTACTCATAAAGCGGCTTACCTTGATATTTCAATGCTGAGAACATGGACGGCACTTGATCAGACTCACCACGGAACTTGTCGATGCACTCATCAAGAAGCTCTGGAGTGACGTTGATCTCGCGAGTTTCCACGACTTCGCCATCAGAGTCAGAGGTATTAGTGCGCTCACCAAGTTTCGCGATCACGCGGTAGCGCTTGTCTGAATCTAATAGGAATTGCGAGAACTTGGTTGCTTCGCCCAAGCAAATTGGCAGCATGCCCGTTGCTAGCGGGTCAAGAGCACCTGTGTGCCCTGCTTTCTCAGCGAAGTAGATGCGCTTTACTTTTTGCAGTGCATCATTCGATGAGATACCGGTAGGTTTATCTAGAAGGATAACGCCGTTGACTGGACGTCCCTTGCGACGTCTAGCCATTACTGCTCTTCTCCCTCGGCGCCGTTTTCTTCGCTACGACCTGCTTCGTCTTGCTTACGCTTGTCTTCGCTAACCACTTCGCTCACTAGATTAGACATACGCATACCTTCAACCAGTGTGTTGTCGTATTGGAAACGTACTTCTGGTGTTAGACGTAGGCGAATGCGCTTGCCTAGCATCATACGAATGTGCGCTTCGTGCTCACGAAGTGCTGCAATGCTTGATTCCGGGGTTTGCTCACCCACACATAGGAAAGTCACGAATACTTTTGCGTATGCGAGGTCACGAGAGACTTCTACGTCTGAAATCGTCACCATGCCTAGGCGAGAATCGCGAACTTCGCGCTGAAGGATAAGAGCAAGCTCTTTTTGTAGTTGCTGCGCAACACGTTGTGTGCGGCTAAATTCTTTTGACATTTCTTTACTTCCTATAGAAAGAATGGGGGGATGGTAATAACCAGCCCCCCATGGCGTATTCAACAACCATCAATACTCAATTTAGAAACCGAGTAGCGATTTTGTCAATTAGTCTAGAGTACGTTTGATTTCAACGATTTCGAATACTTCGATCTGGTCGCCAACGCGAACATCGTTGTAGTTCTTAACGCCGATACCACACTCGTAACCGTTCTTAACTTCTTGAACGTCATCTTTGAAGCGGCGTAGAGATTCTAGCTCACCTTCGTAGATTACAACGTTATCACGCAGTACGCGGATAGGGTTGTTACGCTTGATAGTACCTTCTGTCACCATACAACCCGCGATTGCGCCAAGTTTTGGAGACTTAAATACGTCACGTACTTCTGCAAGGCCGATGATTTCTTGCTTGAATTCAGGAGCAAGCATACCGCCCATTGCTTGTTTCACTTCGTCAATCAACTGGTAGATGATTGAGTAATAGCGTAGGTCTAGGTTTTCAGTATCTACAGTACGGCGAGCAGAAGCATCAGCACGTACGTTGAAGCCTAGGATGATAGCGTTAGAAGCTGCTGCTAGTACTGCATCAGTTTCTGTAATACCACCAACACCAGAACCAACAATGTTCACTTTAACTTCGTCAGTAGACAGTTTCAGTAGAGAGTCAGAGATTGCTTCTACAGAACCCTGTACGTCCGCTTTCAGTACTACGTTTAGCTCAGCAACGTCACCAGCAGTCATGTTAGAGAACATGTTTTCTAGTTTCGCTTTTTGCTGACGCGCAAGTTTCACGTCACGGAATTTGCCTTGACGGTAGTTTGCTACTTCACGAGCTTTACGCTCATCACGTACAACTGTTGCTTCGTCACCTGATGATGGAACACCAGATAGGCCAAGGATCTCAACTGGGATAGATGGACCGGCTTCAGTCACTTCTTTACCTAGTTCATCACGCATTGCACGTACACGGCCGTATTCTTGACCACAAAGTACGATGTCGCCTTTACGTAGCGTACCAGATTGAACCAGTACAGTAGCAACTGGACCACGGCCTTTATCTAGGAATGATTCTACAACCACACCCGATGCCATGCCGTCAGCAACCGCTGTTAGCTCAAGTACTTCTGATTGAAGTAGGATAGCTTCTAGAAGACCATCGATGTTAGTACCTTGTTTCGCAGAGATGTGAACGAACATGTTCTCACCGCCCCACTCTTCAGGAATAACGTCGTATTGCGCCAGCTCGTTCTTAACGTTGTCTGGGTTCGCGTCTTCTTTATCGATCTTGTTCACTGCAACAATCAGAGGAACACCCGCCGCTTTCGCGTGTTGGATCGCTTCGATTGTTTGTGGCATTACGCCATCGTCTGCAGCTACAACTAGAACAACGATATCTGTCGCTTGAGCACCACGAGCACGCATTGCGGTAAACGCCGCGTGTCCAGGAGTATCAAGGAAAGTGATCATGCCGTTGTCAGTTTCTACGTGGTATGCACCGATGTGCTGGGTAATACCACCCGCTTCGCCAGATGCAACGTGAGTACGACGGATGTAGTCAAGTGTCGATGTCTTACCGTGGTCAACGTGACCCATGATAGTAACAACAGGAGCACGAGATACTGCTTCTGATGTTTCATCACGGTCAGACAGTACTGCTTCTTCCAGTTCGTTCTCTTTACGTAGAACAACTTTGTGACCCATTTCTTCAGCAACTAGCTGTGCAGTTTCTTGGTCGATAACTTGGTTGATAGTCGCCATAGCGCCCATCTTCATCATCACCTTGATAACTTCTGTTGCTTTAACAGACATTTTGCTTGCTAGCTCAGAAACAACGATAGTCTCGCCGATCACAACGTCTTGCTTAGCAACTTGGGCAGTCTTATCGAAGCCGTGTTGCATAGACGTTGGCTTAGCCAATTTGCCTTTTCTACCGCGTTGGTTACGACCGCCACGGCCGCCACGGTTGTCTTCTTGAGCGCTCGCCTTCTTCTTGCGACGACGAGGAGCTTTCTCTTCTTTACGATCTTGAGCATCTTCTGCTTCACGAGCGTAAGTAGATGTTGTCGTGTGGTAATCTGCTTTTTCGTTGTCTTTAGACTTTTTCTCTTCTTCAGACCAGCGAGCGGCGTTCTCTTCCGCTAGTTTGCGAGCTTCTTCAGCTAGACGAGCCGCTTCAGCTTCCGCCTTACGTTGCGCCTCTTCTTCTTGACGACGTTTTAGTTCGTCCGCTTCTTTCTTCGCTTCAGCATTCTTTGCGTTCATTTCTTTCTTGGCCTTTTCCGCTTCTGCGCGCTTAGCAGTATCAACTTCAGGTTGCTCAGCCTCACGTTTAGCTTTTTCCTCTGCTAGACGTTTTTCTTCGGCTTCGCGCTGAGCTTTCTCTTCTGCTTCACGCTGTGCTTTCTCTGCAGCTTCACGTTTGGCTAGCTCTTCGGCTTCACGTTGGGCACGCTCTTCCGCCTCACGATTTGCTGCTTCCTCAGCTTCACGTTTTGCTTGCTCGTCGATCGCACTGCGCTTTACATAAGTGCGCTTCTTGCGCACTTCTACTTGTACATCTTTGCTCTTACCGCCACCGGCAGAAACAGACAGAGTGCTACGAGTTTTACGCTGAAGCGTAAGACGAGTAGGCTCTGACTCACCAGATGTATCACCATGTTCTTTCTTAAGGTGAGTAAGAAGCGTTTGCTTCTCTTCATCATTCACCTGATCGCTTTCTGATTTCTTCAGACCAGCATCAGCAAGTTGTTCAATTAGGCGTTCAACTGGCGTACCAATCTCTTCGCTAAGTGCTTTAACCGTAAGTTTTGTCATGCAACTACCTCCTTGCTGATTATTATTCTTCGTCGCCGAACCAACAGATGTTACGTGCAGCCATGATTAGCTCGCCTGCGCGCTCTTCTGTTAGCCCTTCAATGCCCTCTAGCTCATCGACACCTTGATCTGCAAGGTCTTCAAGAGTAGCTACACCTTTTGCAGCCAGTTTAAATGCCATCTCACGCTCTAGACCTTCTAGTGCTAGTAGGTCTTCAGCTGGCTCAACACCTTCGAATGACTCTTCCTGAGCAAGAGCAAGTGTCGTTAGGGCATCTTTTGCACGGCTACGAAGCTCTTCTACTAGCTCTTCGTTTAAGCCGTCGATTTCTAGAAGTTCATTAACTGGCACATAAGCCACTTCTTCTAGAGTTGAGAAGCCTTCCTCAACAAGCATTTCCGCGAAGTCTTGCTCGATGTCTAGGTGCTTCATAAAGTTTTCGATAGAAGCTGTTGCTTCTTCTTGGTGTTTCTTCTGCAGGTCTGCAACTGTCATTACGTTCAGTTCCCAACCAGTCAGTTGAGATGCTAGACGTACGTTTTGACCGCTACGACCGATAGCTTGCGCTAGGTTGTCTGCTTCAACCGCGATGTCCATTGCGTGAGCATCTTCATCAACGATGATAGAAGCAACGTCAGCTGGTGCCATTGCATTGATAACGAACTGAGCTGGGTTATCGTCCCAAAGAACGATATCGATACGCTCGCCGCCAAGCTCACCAGAAACCGCTTGTACACGTGCACCACGCATACCAACACACGCACCCACTGGGTCGATACGCTTGTCGTTTGTTTTAACAGCGATCTTCGCGCGAGAACCTGGATCGCGTGCTGCGCCTTTCAGCTCGATAAGCTCTTCAGCAATCTCTGGCACTTCCACACGGAATAGCTCAGCTAGCATTTCTGGCTTAGAACGAGTAATGAATAGCTGGAAGCCGCGAGCTTCTGGAGCCACTTTGTACAGTAGACCACGTACACGGTCACCTGGACGGAAGTTTTCACGAGGTAGCTGGTCATCACGTAGGATAACGGCTTCTGCGTTGTTACCAAGGTCTAGGATAATAGTGTCACGGTTAACTTTCTTAACCACACCTGTCACTAGATCGCCTTCGTTGTCGATGAACTGTTCAACGATTTGCGCGCGCTCAGCTTCACGTACCTTCTGTACGATAACTTGCTTAGCCGTTTGCGTGGTGATGCGGTCAAATGTTACTGACTCGATCTGCTCTTCAACGAAGTCACCAAGTTGAATAGACTCGTCGTCGTACTGTGCCGCTTCGATAGAAATTTCTTTCGTTGGGAATTCAACTTCTTCTACTGCCATCCAGCGACGGAAGGTTTCGAATTCACCTGTTTTGCGGTCAATGGCAACACGCACATCGATTTCGATTTCGTGTTTTTTCTTAGAAGAGGTTGCTAGTGCAATCTCTAGCGCTTCAAAAATACGCTCACGAGGAACAGCTTTCTCGTTAGAAACTGCTTCTACTACCGCTAAAATTTCTTTACTCATTTATCTAGCCTCTAAGCTTTTATTATTAGGGACCTAAAATTTAGGGATAAGGTTAGCTTTGGAAATGTTGCTTAGCGCCATTTCTTCTTCGTTACCATCGGCAAGGATGGTCACTGTCTCGCCATCAATGGATTGGATAGTACCTTTCCACTTACGACGGTTGCCGACAGCCATTTTCAACACGATGCTGACCTCGTGACCAATAAACTGTTGGTAATGTGCTGCTTTGAAAAGTGGTCTTTCTAGTCCTGGTGAAGACACCTCTAGGTTATAAGCCACCGTAATTGGGTCTTCGACATCCATTACTGCACTTACCTGATGACTTACTTCTGCGCAAGCATCAACAGTAATACCATTTTCATGGTCGATATAGATTCGAAGGGTAGAATGCTCACCTGCACGGATGAACTCTAAACCAACAAGCTCGTAGCCAATTGCCTCTACAGGCGCTTCGAGCAATTCTGTAAGTTGTCTTTCTAAACCAGTCATTTAACCACTCCAGAAACAAAAAAAGGGCATATAGCCCAATTTAAATTCCAAGCACTTGTATTTGCTGCCTTTTAAAAAGCGCAAATAACAAAAAACCCCGAAAGTCGGGGTTTTTTGTTGCTGGACCCTGATCATCGAGAAAAAGTAACACCCTAAAAAGATAGTTGGTGTTTTCTCGATGTGCAGTGATTTTTTCACACTGCTAAACTTGCAATCCATCAACACTTAGAAAGTATTGGTTGCGGGGGCCGGATTTGAACCGACGACCTTCGGGTTATGAGCCCGACGAGCTACCAAGCTGCTCCACCCCGCGTCCGACTTGCTGAGCATTATACGCTCACCAAACTGTATTACAAGTTTATAAATAATGGTGCCGAGAGAGGGACTCGAACCCTCACACCAAAGGCACTAGCACCTCATGCTAGCGTGTCTACCAATTTCACCATCTCGGCATCTAAGTAATTCGATTCGTTAAAAACGATTCACTTATTGAGGGATTTCGTCGCTGTTTTCAGCTGGAACATCACTCGCTGTATCAGCTGCTTGCTCAATCACTTGACCTTGAGTAGGGTCAACCCATTGAGACTCACCTTTGTGAGTGTACATGTTGCCAAGTACTAAGCTGATAACAAAAAATACGATTGCAAAAATTGCAGTCATTCGGGTTAGGAAATTTCCTGAGCCACTAGCACCAAACACTGTGTTTGAAGCGCCAGCACCGAATGAGGCTCCCATATCTGCGCCTTTACCTTGTTGAATCAACACTAGGCCAATAACACCGAGCGCAGCCAACAGGTAAATCACAAGTAGAACTTGAATCATGTGTCCACCTATGTTCCTAATTGTTGAGCCAGCGCTGCTTTCCTTGCTGAACGCATTGAAAACCTGGCTATGGCCTCCTAAGTGAAGGCGGTGGCAATACTAGCGAATGCCGCACTGACTGACAAGAGAAAAATGACAAAAATCTTTCGCCGAGCAACTGAACGCTCAAAAAAAGGGCAAAAGAACAAATACCGATAAGAATAAGCGAGTAATCATATAAAAAATAAGCAAGAACCAAAAGAACTAATTTGGTTCTTGCTCATACTAAATAGTCGTTACTTAGCAGTTTTCTTTCACGATATCAGCAATATATTGTGCCGACTCGTTCACAAGAGCATCATCCTCACCTTCTACCATCACTCGTAGTAGAGGCTCAGTGCCGGATTTGCGAAGCAGTACACGGCCTTTCTCGCCAAGATCAGCCTCAGCTTTCGCAACGGCTTGCTTAACCGCTTCGGCTTCTAGTGGGTTTGCATCACCACTAAAGCGAACGTTAATCAGCACCTGAGGGTATAAAGTCATACCGCTAGCAAGCTCATTGAGTGACATTTTGGCATCAATCACTGAAGCAAGTACTTGCAGCGCAGCGACAATCGCATCACCGGTTGTCACTTTATCCAGCAGAATAACGTGACCAGAGTTTTCTGCGCCAATACGCCAGTCTCGCTCAAGCAGTTGCTCCATAACGTAGCGGTCACCCACAGCGGCACGCACAAATGGTATACCAAGCTGCTTAAGGCCATTCTCCATACCAAGGTTGGTCATGAGAGTACCAACAACGCCACCTTTTAACTCACCACGGCGAAGCGCGTCACGAGCAATAATGTAAGCAATTTGGTCGCCGTCCACTTTGTTGCCTAGGTGATCGACCATGATGATGCGGTCGCCGTCACCATCAAAAGCAAGACCAAGAGCGGCATTCTCTTCAACCACTTTAGCTTGTAGAGCACGCACATCTGTCGCCCCCACTTCTGCGTTGATGTTGGTACCGTCTGGGTCCACACCAATAGCAACAACATCAGCACCTAGCTCTTTAAACACTGAAGGTGCAATTTTGTATGTCGCACCATGCGCACAATCGATAACAATTTTTAGGCCTGCAAGGCTCAAGTCGTGCGGGAAAGTACTCTTACAAAACTCAATATAACGGCCTGCTGCGTCATTAAGACGGCTGGCTTTACCAAGCTCTGAAGACTCAACACACTCAATGTCTTTATCCAGCTCTTCTTCAATCGCAAGCTCAATAGCGTCAGGCAGTTTTGTGCCCTCTGACGAGAAGAACTTAATGCCATTGTCATAATATGGGTTGTGTGAAGCCGAGATCACAATACCCGCTTCCGCACGGAACGTCTGGGTAAGGTACGCCACTGCCGGCGTTGGCAATGGACCAGTAAAAATTGCCTTAAGACCCGCAGCAGAAAGGCCGGCTTCGAGAGCCGATTCCAGCATGTAACCAGAGATACGCGTGTCCTTGCCGATAATCACTTTCTTAGTGCCTTGCTTTGCAAGTACACGTCCAGCAGCCCAGCCTAGCTTAAGTACGAAGTCGGGTGTGATCGGGTACTGACCCACTTTTCCACGAACACCATCGGTACCAAAATAACGTCGTTGTGACATTCTATTTCCTTATTCGTTTTTATAAATTTGATTGCATCATCTGAACGATTTTCATCGCTTCAACAGTCTGAGCCGCATCATGAACACGGATGATTTGTGCCCCTTTCGCCGCAGCAAGGGTAGCGCAAGCTATGCTCCCAGCGAGACAATCGGCAGGTGCTTTATCAAGCAACTTAAAAATCATTGACTTACGAGACATGCCCGCAAGCACGGGTAGTCCAAATTGATGGAACTTATCCAAATGCGCCAGCAGATGATAATTGTGTTCCAGCGTTTTGCCAAATCCAAAGCCAGGATCCAAGATCAGCTGTTCACGTGTAATGCCTACCGCTTCACACGCTGAGATACGCTCTTGTAAGAATTGCGCCACATCTGTCAGAAGATCTTCATAAGTGGGATTCGCTTGCATCGTGCGCGGCTGTCCCTGCATGTGCATGAGACAAATAGGCACACCCGCTTCAGCGGCCACTTCCAAAGCGCCAGGCTCTTGCAGTGCTCGCACGTCGTTGATGATATCCGCCCCTGCTGCTACCGCTTGGCGCATCACTTCTGCTTTGCTGGTATCAACTGAAATCCAAACATCAAAACGTTCACGTATTGCTTTGATAACGGGAATAACACGTTCAAGCTCTTCCTGTAACTCAACATCGGGAGCACCCGGTCGCGTTGATTCACCACCGATATCAACGATAGTCACACCGGAGGCAATCATCGCCTCTACTTGCTTAAGTGCTGCTTCTACGGAATTGAACTTACCGCCATCAGAGAAAGAGTCAGGGGTAACATTGACGATCCCCATCACTTGAGGCGTTTCTAGAGAAAGGGTTTTCTGGTTTACTTGTAAAATCATAACTGCTTTAAACGACAAAAACCCCGAGCTAGGCTCGGGGCTTAATCACTAGTGGTTATTCTGAGTCTTTCTTAGTCGGCTCAGAAGACACATTTTCGGCTTTAGTTTCTGAGTCCGCGGCAGGAGCTGCTGGCTCTTCTGCTTTTGGCTCTTCGACTTTAGGCTCTGGCTTCGCTTCCGGCTTGTCTTGCTGCGCTGCAGCTTGGTCAGCCCAGCCTGCTGGCTCACGAATATCGGCTTTACGTTCCATAAGGTCATCAATTTGACCCGCATCGATGGTCTCGTATTTCACAAGCGCATCTTTCATGGAATGCATGATATCCATGTTCTCTTCTAGGATTTTCTTCGCTCGGTCATAGTTGCGATCGATGATGTGACGAACTTCTTCATCAATCAGTTTCGCTGTTTCACCAGAAACATGTTTAGTCTGAGTTACGCTACGACCTAGGAATACTTCGCCCTCATCTTCTGCGTACAGAAGTGGACCGAGTTTTTCAGAGAACCCCCATTGCGTCACCATCTTACGAGCGATATCAGTCGCACGTTCGATATCGTTTGATGCACCTGTCGAGACTTTGTCTTTACCGTAGATAAGTTCTTCAGCTAGACGACCGCCGTACAGGCTTGAAATCATCGACTCTAGATGCTGACGAGACATGCTCACACGGTCTTGCTCTGGTAGGTACATAGTCACACCCAGTGCACGACCACGTGGAATGATAGATACCTTGTACACTGGATCGTGTTCAGGAACTAGGCGACCAACAATTGCGTGACCCGCTTCGTGGTATGCCGTTGACTCTTTGGTTTCTTCAGAAAGTACCATAGAGCGGCGCTCTGCACCCATCATGATCTTGTCTTTCGCTAGTTCGAACTCAACCATAGATACGTTGCGTTTGTTACCACGAGCCGCAAAGAGCGCTGCTTCGTTCACTAGGTTAGCAAGGTCTGCACCAGAGAAACCTGGTGTACCACGTGCGATCAAAGATGGCTCTACGTCTGACGCTAGAGGCACTTTACGCATGTGTACTTTCAAGATCTGCTCACGGCCACGTACATCAGGTAGACCAACCACAACTTGACGGTCAAAACGACCAGGACGAAGTAGAGCTGGGTCAAGTACGTCAGGACGGTTGGTTGCTGCAATAACGATGATACCTTCGTTACCTTCAAAACCATCCATCTCTACTAGCATTTGGTTAAGGGTTTGCTCACGCTCATCGTGACCACCACCTACACCAGCGCCACGCTGACGACCTACCGCATCGATCTCATCGATGAAGATGATACAAGGCGCTGCTTTCTTCGCTTGTTCGAACATGTCACGCACACGAGATGCACCGACACCGACGAACATTTCTACGAAGTCAGAACCTGAGATAGTAAAGAACGGTACTTTCGCTTCACCTGCAATCGCTTTAGCAAGCAGCGTTTTACCTGTACCAGGAGGACCAACCATCAGAACACCCGTTGGGATCTTACCGCCCAGCTTCTGGAAGCGGCTTGGATCACGAAGGTAATCTACTAGCTCTTTTACGTCCTCTTTTGCTTCGTCACAACCCGCAACGTCAGCAAATGTGGTCTTAATCTGTTCTTCGCTCATCATACGAGCTTTACTCTTACCAAACGACATGGCGCCTTTGCCACCGCCGCCTTGCATCTGGCGCATAAAGAAGATCCAGACACCGATAAGAAGAATCATTGGGAACCACGAAATGAAGATAGTGCCAAGTAGGCTCTGCTCTTCCGGTGGCGTACCCGAAACTTTCACGTTTTGGTTAATTAGGTCATCAAGAAGTTTTTGATCATAAACCGGCATGTAAGTCACAAAGCGACTGCCACCACCACGGCGAGTAAAGGTTATCTCGCTGTCTTTGAATTGAGCTTCCTGAATCTGGCCATTGCCAACTTCCTGTACGAACGTGGTGTAATCTACCGCTCGACCGTTACTTTCCCCCGGTCCGAAGCTTTGGAATACCGACATCAACACAACGGCGATGACTAACCACAAAATTAAATTCTTTGCCATGTCACTCAAGGTGTCAGCCTCTCGATAACTAATTGTAATTAAAGGTAGGGTACTACAGTTTTTAGGCTGTAGCTACATTGTTAATTTTGTCTTTGTAAACTAATGTTCAGCCTTTGAAGCCATTAGCCACAATAAACACCTCACGAGAGCGAGCTCTAGATGAGTCCGGCTTGCGAATCTTCACAACTTTGAAGGCTTCGCGTACCTGTTTTACGTATTCATCAAATCCTTCGCCTTGGAACACTTTCACAACGAAACTGCCGCCAGGGGCTAAAGTTTGATGACACATATCTAATGCTAGTTCAACAAGATACATAGCTCTAGGCTGATCGACAGATAAGTTACCTGCCATGTTAGGAGCCATATCAGACATTACTACGTCGACCATATCCGGTTGGATTCTTTCTAGTAGTGCATCGAGCACCGCTTCTTCACGAAAATCGCCCTGAAGGAAGCTCACACCAGAGATAGGATCCATCGGCAGCAAGTCACAAGCAATCACTTGTCCCTCGTCGCCAACGACTTTGGCAGCGTACTGAGACCACCCACCCGGAGCAGCACCAAGGTCAACCACAGTCATCCCTGGTTTCAGTAGCTTATCCTTGTTTTGAATCTCTTCAATCTTAAAGATAGCACGTGAACGATAGCCTTTTCTTCTGGCCTCATTGGCATATTTATCATCAAAATGCTCTTTTAGCCAACGACCCGAACTGGCCGAATGTTTTTGCTTACTCATTCAATTTCCAACTCAATAAGGGCACGCCCTTAGAATAAAGTATAGTCTTCGTCATTAGATGGCGTTAAAATACGACTTTTCAACCCTAATAGTAAATAAATTTGGCCGCGTTATGAACCTAAGCACCAAACAAAAGCAGCACCTAAAAGGCCTAGCACACGCACTGAAACCCGTTGTGCTTATGGGCGCAAATGGACTAACAGAGGCTGTACTAGCGGAAATCGAAATCGCTCTTGACCACCACGAACTGATTAAAGTGAAAGTGGCGTCAGAAGACCGTGAAACTAAACTGCTGATTATCGACGCAATTGTGCGCGAAACAAAAGCAGAAAAAGTTCAGGTTATCGGTAAGACTCTTGTTCTTTACCGTCAGTCAGAGCAAAAGAAAATCGAACTGCCACGCAAGTAATTTGCCCAGTAGTTGATTTTATAGAAACAATTTGTTTCAAAGTGGGAAAGGTCGCTCAGGCGGCCTTTTCATTTTTCTGACAACCGGTGCTAGCAAAACAAAGGGGACACTCCGGCTTGCGGGCACAAAAAAAGCCGCCAATTAGGCGACTTTTCTCTCAACAGCATTGCTTAAACGTAAGCAACCTTGTCAATTTCGAAGTCTTTTTGACCACCAGGCGTCACGATAGTCACTTCGTCACCTTCCATTTTACCGATAAGGCCACGAGCGATTGGTGAGCTTACTGAGATACGACCAGCTTTGATGTCCGCTTCGTCATCACCCACGATTTGGTAAGTCTGCTCAGCATCCGTATCGATATCAATTAGAGTAACCGTCGAACCAAAGATGATCTTGCCCGTGTTATCTAGCTTGGTCACGTCAATCACTTGCGCGACAGAGAGCTTGTATTCGATATCACGAATTTGCGCTTCACAGATGCCCTGCTCTTCACGAGCCGCATGGTACTCTGCGTTCTCTTTTAGGTCACCAAGTTCACGCGCTTCTGCAATTGCTTCAGAAATCTGTGGACGAAGTTTAAGTAGACGATCTAGCTCTTCACGTAGCTGCTGTTCGCCACGTACAGTCATTGGAACCTTTTCCATTATAACAACCTCTTTTCCAAAGCATCCTTTGGACAATAAAACCCTACTCAAGCAAGCCTGAGTACAATTTGAAAAATAAACTGGATTAAGCCTAGTGTAATCAATCCGTGGATACAAATCACTGAGATTCGGATACTGAGGCAACAAGGAAACACTTGCGGCCGACACTGGCTGTCATGCTCTTAAATCTAAAGACCAGAGTATATCTCTTTGAGCAACGCAACAATATAGCTTAGTTAACTTCGACTTCGCAAGGCCAACCGCGTTGGCGATGGTACGAAAATGTGAGCGACGTAGTTTCCTATTATCAAAGCAGTACAAAGACTATTCGATAGAACTTTTTGCGAAAATTTAACGCTTTATCTCGACTTAATAGGTTGTTAGCCTACATTAAAACTAAGCCCGTCCTTGATGAATTTGCTATGACACCTAAACTCTCGCTCACCTGCCTACTTCTGTTCTCTTCTGCGGCTTTTGCCAGTGGTGTCGAGGCAACGAAACACTTACCGTATGGAAGTCGAAGCGCGCAGCTCATCGCACCGCTATCCGCTCCTGAACAGCCGTTGATTGCGGATAATACCGATCAGTTTTTTCCACCAGCCAGTACGCTCAAAGTCGTGACAGCGCTCGCCGCGAAATTGGCATTGCCAGAGAGTTTTCGTTTCGAAACGACCCTCTATACCTCTGGAAACGATCTGATCATTCACTATTCTGGTGATCCTACCTTCAGCCGTGAATCATTGCGCAACATGCTCAAACAAGCAAAGTCAGAGGTGGGAGCACGGTTTAATAATATTTGGTTAGACAACAGTGTGTTCAGTGGTTACGAGCGCGGTGTCGGGTGGCCATGGGATATCCTTGGGGTCTGTTACAGTGCCCCTGCATCAGCGATAACTCTCGATGGCAACTGTGTTCAAGGTGCTCTCTATACCAATAGCAATGGTTCAACGCGCATCAACATTCCCTCACACCAGCCGATCATCGCCACCACATCAGCCAAAACGGTCTCTAAACAAAACCAAGAGCAAACTCATTGCGATCTCGAGCTTGAAGTAAGCCCGAACAATCAATATACGCTCAGTGGTTGCGCCGTTGAGAGAAAGTCACCTTTACCATTAAAATTTGCTCTCTCTTCACCAGAACAATTCACTGTCGATGTCATTAAGTCAGAATTACAGCGCTTAGGGGTGATACTTTCTGGAGAAGTAAAGGTAGGCACGCCGAACATCAAAAGCCAACACCCCTTATTTGTTCAGCGCTCACGACCGCTTAATGACCTGCTTGCTGTTATGCTTAAAGACTCCAACAATCTTTATGCCGATAACATCACCAAAACTCTCGGAGCCACCTATTACAAGAAACCGGGTTCGTTCAATAATGGCACCGAAGCAATCAAGGCTATTTTAAAAGAGCAAGCTGGCATTGACCTTGAACTGGCGGTACTGGAAGACGGCTCAGGTTTGTCACGCAATAACCGCGTCACAGCCAATCAAATGCAGCAAGTCTTAAGCTACATCCACCAAAATGACAGCGCACTCAAGCTTGCTCGATTGATGCCTGTATCCGGTAACAACGGTACTCTAAAATATCGTTCAAGCATGCGAAAAGCGCCTATTAAAGGGGCATTGGTCGCGAAAAGTGGCTCACTGTTTGGTACTTACAACATGATGGGGTTTGGCCTGGGGAGCAGAGGGGAGCGTGAGAGTTTGTTCGTTCAGTTTGTGACCGATTATCATCCAAAGAAATCTACGACGAGCCAACCTGTTGAATCGCCTCTCACTCAATATGAGAAAGCCTATTATCGTCAAATCGTCGATTACAGTTACTCACTTGAGCGTTCAAACAACAAAGCGCAGCCGTAGCTGCGCTTTGAGTATATTCACGCTTTTCGTAACATCCTGGTCAATTAGGACAGCCCTAAGAAGTGGTTTACCACTGTAAAGTAAATCCACATCCCCGATATATCGACAATCGATGCCAGTACTGGGCTCACCAGTACTGCTGGGTCGAATTTAAAGACTCGGGCAATGATAGGTAACACTCCGCCTAAAGTCGTCGATACTGTCACCTGAATAAACAGCGCAACCGCGATGGCCATTGCGATAAGGTTAATATCAAACCCACCCGCAGAATTCACATCGCCAAAAACCAGAATACGTCCAACCATCACTAAGGCGACGGCCGCTGCAAGGCACACCGCGACACGGCTCTCTTTCCATAGCACATCGAGCCATTGCCTTTTGCGAAGTTCGCCAGTGGCAAGGGCACGTATCACAAGCGTAGCGGCTTGAGTCCCCGTATTACCACCAGCTGCGGCAATTACAGGCATGTAAACAGCAAGCAACACCAGCTGACTTAAGGTGTCCTCATATTGGGCAATGATAAGGCCTGAAACGATACCAAGTAATGCCAATGTGATGATCCAGCCAATGCGCTGCTTAACGTGCTCAAGCACACCTGTAGTTAAATATCCGCCTGTCGTCTCCGCTTCTGAGTGGATCAACCCCAAGTGGTGTGCATAAAGTCTGGCTCGCTTGTCATGCCCTTGTAGATCGAGCTCTTCAATTAAGAACTGAACTTGTCCTAAGGCACAGTGTTGTAACACGCCTACAGCTTCATCAATCGGCATCACGGTTAACAAGTTTAGCTGCTGATCTGTGTCGTATTGTAGGAATGCTTTCGTTGCCGCACCGATCTCTTCTTCTGAGAAGCGAGGTGCTGCATTTTCAATGTATGTATTGCTCATTACCGTCATGGCGAATCTCCCGATTAGCGTTGGTAACGACCATCAAAACGTCAGCTCTCCATGGGCGCAGTTAGACACAGCACAGCTGCCATGCAACAAGCACACTTATAGAGTGACTAAATAGAAGAAAGGAGAAAAATATCAGGGTGTTACAGAAAGGAATACACCTACCTCAACGGTAGGAGCGAAGATCGCAATTACCGACGTGAGGCTATTCTTCTCCTTTCATACTAGGAGGATGGTCGGTATTGTTCATAGTTATCTCCGAAAAAACTACCCTACTGGTAGCGCGGCGTAGGATACCAAAATACGCTTGTGAGTAAAGTCCAATTTCGGTATAGAAATCTTTTTTTACTTTTGTTCATATAAGTGTCATTTCAAAGGCAAAAACTCGTTGTTTTACTTCATCCATATACGACAAAAAATGCAATAAAAAACGCCGCGTAGGAAACGCGGCGTTTTCAATAGACATTGATATCAAGATCAATCGACAACCTTCACCTGAAGCTCTCTTGGCACCTCAAAGAACATGTTCTCTTCACGGCCTAACACTTCTTCCACGTCATCAGCACCCAATGCTTTGATTCGGTCGATGATTTGATTAACCAGTTCTTCTGGTGCTGATGCACCCGCGGTCACACCAACCAGGCCTTTTCCTTCAAACCACTCTGCTTCAATCAGATCAGGCGTGTCTGTGAGGTATGCCGGTGTGCCTAGCTTTTCTGCAAGCTCTTTAAGACGCGTTGAATTCGAAGAGTTGGTCGAGCCTACGACAACCATAACATCCACAGCACTAGCAAGTTCACGGACTGCATCTTGGCGGTTTTGCGTTGCATAGCAGATATCGTCTTTACGAGGACCTTGGATCTCTGGGAACACTTCACGAAGCTTATCAATTACATCCGCGGTTTCATCCACTGACAGCGTAGTTTGACTCACGTAGTGAAGGTTACTTGGGTCTTTAACCTTGAGCGTTAGTACGTCTTCTGGACGCTCAACAAGGTACATGCCGCCAGTCTCACTTGAGTACTGACCCATTGTCCCTTCTACTTCAGGGTGACCCGCGTGACCAATAAGCACTACTTCCATATTGCGGCGACTCGCACGAGCCACTTCCATATGTACTTTGGTTACAAGCGGACAAGTAGCATCAAATACAGTCAGTTCACGCGCTTTCGCTTCTTTGCGAACCGCTTGAGACACGCCGTGAGCCGAAAAGATCACAATGTTGTCATCAGGCACTTCGCTCAGTTCCTCAACAAAGATCGCACCACGCTGCTTTAGACCTTCAACCACAAAACGGTTGTGCACCACTTCATGACGAACATAGATTGGCGGCTGATACATCTCCAGCGCGCGCTCAACAATGCTGATCGCACGGTCTACACCCGCACAAAAGCCACGTGGGTTAGCTAGTTTAATTTTCATTTCATTACTCATTGAGGAACCGCTATTACTTGTCGTATTTATCTGGGTCTATCTTGTCGTTATTCTACTTCGAGAATTTCAACTTCAAAGGTGACATCTTGTCCTGCTAACGGATGATTAAAATCCACCGTTACCGAATCGCCCGCAATATCCGTAATGATACCAGGGATCTCCATGCCATCAGGACCTGAGAAGGCCATTATTGTACCGACTTCAACTTCAGAGTCACCTACAAACTTTGCGCGATCCATATGATGGACGTTATCTGGGTTTGGCATGCCAAACGCGTCGGCCGCTTTTAGTTCAATCGATTTGCTGTCACCCGATGCTAGACCTACCAGACATTTTTCGAAGTTGTCACTTAAACTGCCATCACCAATAATAAATTTGGCTGGCTTACCCATATTATGGGTACTGTCCGCGACAGAGCCATCGCTCAGTTTAATGGTGAAATGTAGGGTGACTGCGCTATCTTGGGAAATGATGCTCACGTTACGGCTTCCTTGTGTTTTTGAGTCTGTGTCTTTCATTAATACGCACAGAGGCTCTTTATCATTTAGCTTGTTATATAAAAAAGCGCCGTGCATATCAACGCACAGCGCTTAAGGTTATTCGCTATCTGCTCTACTTTTCATCTTTATTGCGAAAGCTGTCAATAATAATCATGGCAGCGCCGATGCAAATCGCCATATCAGCGAGGTTGAAAGCGGGCCAATGGTAATTGCCCCAGTAGAAGTCTAAGTAGTCAACGACAAAGCCATGAACAACGCGATCAAACACGTTACCCACCGCACCACCGATGATCATCGCATAAGCGATGTTATTCCACTTCTCTTTCGCCGGTAGCTTGCTCATCCAATACGTCAGCATGCCAGTGACAACAAACGCGATGCCTGTAAACAACCAACGCTGCCAACCTGCTTGATCGCTCAGAAAGCTGAATGCAGCCCCATAATTGTGAACATAAAGCAGATTGAAGAATGGCAAAATCTCAATACGATTCGCCCAGCCATAGCCCATATTGTCCATGACCACGAGTTTGATGCTGATATCAGCAATAAAGATCACGACCGCTAGCCAAAGCCAGCGAACACCAGATTGTCGAATAGTGATTGCGGTTTCGCTCATCTTTTTCCTTTACAGCCACCTAGGTAGCAAAAACTCAACGGATTATTGATTGGTATGTTCAATCAGTTTATAGATAAAAACAACCCCAGTAAAAACTGGGGCTGTTAAATCTTTCAAAAGTTCCGAGCAGCTTAATGTTAAGCGAACTTACGAACTTCGCCTTCACCATCAACGTTAGATGCACAGCGACCACAAATCTTCTCGTGACCTGCGATGGTGCCTACGTCTGGAGTATGGTGCCAACAGCGATCACACTTCTCGTTTTCTGTTGCAGCAACTTCAACGAATAGACCTTCTAAATCGGTAGCTTTAGCAGCGTCAGTCTTCTCTGATGCAGACTTAACCGTTGCTGCTGACGTTAGTAGTACGAAACGCAGTTCGTCTTCTAGCTTGTTCAGCTTCGCCTGAAGTGCATCATCAGCAAACAGGGTGATTTCAGCCTGTAGTGCACCACCGATGGTTTTCTCGCTACGCGCCGCTTCTAGCTGCTTGTTTACTGCATCACGAACCGTTTGGATTTCAGCCCAGAATTCGTTGTTCAGTTCTTCACCTTCAGCAAGACCGAACAGGCCTTCGAACCACTCACCTGCGAACACGAACTTCTCGCGTTGACCTGGCATTTCGTTCCAGATTTCGTCAGCCGTGAACGACATGATAGGTGCCATCCAACGAACCAATGCTTCAACGATGTAGTAAAGCGCTGTCTGACAGCTGCGCTGTGCGTGGCCGCCCAGTTTCGCTGTGTACTGACGGTCTTTAATCACGTCTAGGTAGAACGAGCCCATTTCGATAGAGCAGAACTGCATTAGACGCTGAGTCACGCCGTGCGTGTTGTACTCATCGTATGCTTTTACGATCTCTTCTTGAGCCGCTAGCGCGCGACCTACCGCCCAACGATCCAGTGCCACCATTTCTTCTGCTGGTACTAGGTCAGTTTCTGGGTTGAAACCGTTTAGGTTTGCTAGGAAGAAGCGAGCCGTGTTACGGATACGACGGTAAGCATCTGCAGAGCGTTTTAGGATTTCATCAGAAACCGCCACTTCACCCGTGTAGTCAGTCGACGCTACCCATAGACGCAGGATGTCTGCACCTAGCTTGTTAGTCACATCTTTTGGCGCAACAACGTTACCGATTGACTTAGACATCTTACGGCCGTGACCATCAACCACGAAGCCGTGCGTTAGCACTTGCTTGTATGGTGCTTCGTCTTTCATCGCGATAGATGAAATTAGCGAAGACTGGAACCAGCCACGGTGTTGGTCAGAACCTTCTAGGTATAGGTCTGCACTGTTGCCGTTAAATTCTTCACGAGAATCAACAACCGAGTAGTGCGTCACACCAGAGTCGAACCACACGTCGAGTGTATCCAGAACTTTCTCGTACTGGTCAGCGTCGTCGCCCAGTAGTTCTGCAATTTCTACATCCCACCAAGCTTGAATGCCTTTCTCTTCCACTAGTTGAGCGACTTTTTCAATCAGCTCTAGCGTGTTTGGATGAAGTTCAGCTGTCTCTTTGTGAACGAACAGAGCGATTGGCACACCCCAAGTACGTTGACGAGAGATACACCACTCAGGGCGACCTTCGATCATACCTTCGATACGGCTTTGACCCCACTCAGGCATCCACTCAACACCTTTGATAGACTCTAGTGCTTTCGCACGTAGACCCGCTTGGTCCATAGATACGAACCACTGAGGTGTTGCACGGAAGATGATTGGCGTTTTATGGCGCCAGCAGTGTGGGTAGCTGTGCTCGTAAGCGTGATGATGAAGTAGCGCACCTTTTTCTTTCAGTACTTCTACAACCGCATCGTTAGCTTTAAACACGTGCTGACCGGCAAATAGCTCAGTGTCAGGCAAGTAAACGCCGTTTGAGCCTACTGGGTTTGCTACTTCTAGATCGTATTTTTGACCAACCGCGAAGTCTTCTTGACCGTGACCAGGCGCTGTGTGAACCACACCGGTACCTGATTCTGTCGTTACGTGATCGCCTAGGATCGCCGGAACAGTGAAATCGTAGAATGGGTGGTTGAACTGAGAAAGTTCTAGATCCGCACCTTTGGCAAAACCAAGGTTGTGGAAATGCTCGATACCCGCACGATCCATCACGTCTTTCGCTAGCTCAGAAGCCACGATAATACGCTCAGGGTTGTCGCCTTCAGTTTGGATAAGTACGTACTCAAGATCGTCGCGTAGACATACCGCGCGGTTCGCAGGCAGTGTCCATGGCGTTGTTGTCCAGATAACAATTGAGATGTCACCTTGACCTTCATGACCTTCGCTTAGTGCAAATTTAGACAAAAGCGCCGCTTCGTCGGCCGCTTTAAAGCGTACGTCGATAGAAGGAGACACTTTATCTTTGTACTCAACTTCTGCTTCAGCAAGTGCTGAGCCACAGTCGGTACACCAGTGAACTGGTTTAAAACCTTTTAGTAGGTGGCCGTTATCAGCAATCTTACCTAGTGCACGAATGATGTTTGCTTCAGTTGCAAAGTCCATAGTGCGGTAAGGCTTGTCCCACTCACCAAGAATACCCAAACGCTTGAAGCTCTCTTTCTGACCTTCAACCTGACCTGCCGCGTACTGACGACATTTCTCACGGAACTCTGCCGCCGTCACTTTTTGGCCTGGTTTGCCTACTTTCTTCTCTACCATCAATTCGATAGGTAGACCGTGGCAATCCCAACCAGGAATATATGGTGCGTCAAAACCTGAAAGTGTTTTGGATTTAATAATAATGTCTTTAAGAATCTTGTTTAGAGCGTGACCAATGTGAATGTCACCATTCGCATATGGAGGGCCATCGTGTAGAACGAAGGATTTTTTGCCTTTTTTAGCTTTACGGATCTCACCGTAAAGATCTTCTTTGTACCAACGCTTAAGCATTTCTGGCTCACGATTGGCCAGGTTGCCGCGCATTGGAAACCCTGTTTCAGGTAGGTTCAGGGTATCTTTATACTCACTCATCGATTCTTAATTCCGTTGTATTGGGCGAAAGTTAGACATTATGTTAGCGGTGGAATCTTCCGCTAACCCTTAAACTGATGTAGCCACACCCTTGCTACATCAGCATCCAATTCTATTTGCTGCTTAAGCAGCTCCAGTGATTCGAATTTTTTCTCATCACGGATTTTATGAAGCAGTGCCACTTCAATTTGTTGACCGTAGAGGTTGCCCTCGTAGTCAAAGATATGCACTTCAAGATCGGGTGTTGTCCCCGCAACCGTTGGCTTTTTGCCAATATTAGCAATGCCCGGTAACGGCTTATCATCAACACCAAACACCTGCACCGCATAAACGCCACGGACAGGCACAACATAACGCTTAAGTGAAATATTGGCGGTTGGAAATCCAAAGCCACGCGCTAACTTTTGACCGTGAGCAACACGCCCCGACAAAGTATAATGACGCCCCAACATTTCTGCGCTTACATCTAGCTCGTCATTGGCAAGGGCCTGACGAATGGCCGTCGAACTGACTCGAGTCGTTTCAACACGAAAACTTGCCGTATTCACCACCTCGAAACCAAACTCTTCTCCCGCTTTTTGAAGCATTTCGAAGTTACCTTCGCGCCCCTTACCAAAACGGAAGTCATCGCCAATGACAAGGAACTTAACACCCAATTTGTCTACCAACAAGTCTCGAATAAAAGACTCAGGAGTTAGGCTGGCAAATCGTTGATTAAAGTTCACGCACAGCAGGCGATCCAGCTCCATTTTTTCAAGCAGTTCGTACTTATCACGTAGACGAGTCAAGCGTGCTGGTGCTTTATCTTTGGCAAACAGCTCCATAGGTTGTGGTTCGAATGTCATCACAACCGCTGGCAAACCGAGCTGCGACGCTCTCTGTTTTACCTGACTCAACACTCGCTGATGCCCTAGGTGGACACCGTCAAAATTGCCGATGGTTAAAACGCAGCCATGGTGCTGATTTTTAAGGTTATGTATGCCTCGAATGAGTTCCATGAAACGACTAAACCACCTGCTTAAATAAATGTTACGAGTGTGAAACTGACGGATTATAACCAATCATTGTTAATCTGTCGCTGCTTTTACGTCTTTCGGGCGAATTCCCAAAACGAGCAATGCCACTAAGTAAGTAACGCCACCAACAACAATCAGAAAAGTCAGCGAGATAATACGCTCAGATAGACCCCAGCTTAACCACTGCTGCATGTCCTGCAATTGCCATTGTAAAACGGTCACCATCGCCGCCACCGCGACAACCAAACGCAGTACAAACCCTACGGTTTTCTTCGTAATACGATACACGTTTTGACGATGAAGCCCGCGATACAGCAGCGCCATATTAATAAAGGCAGACAATGCCGTTGCCATTGCCAGACCGACATACCCATAGAAATAAGCAAAGATTGCGTTAAAGACCATATTTGACGCCATAGCAACAATGCCATATTTCACTGGCGTCTTAGTATCTTGACGAGAGTAGTAACCAGGCGCGAGCACTTTGATCAACATAAAGTTCAACAGGCCAGATGCATAAGCAAGCAATGACAGCGACGCTTGCTCGACATCATGAGGGGTAAACTCACCACGCATGAACAGCACCATCAGCATCGGCTTAGCGAGGACCATCAGCCCTAACATCGCAGGCAAACCGAGCAAGATAACCATACGCACGCCCCAGTCCATCGTATGGGCAAACCCTTCACTATGCGCATCAACGTGTTTGCGTGATAGCGCAGGCAGTATCACAGTAGCAATCGCAATACCAAATAGACCCAGTGGAAACTCCAACAAACGGTCTGAGTAGTAGAGCCAACTGATCGAGCCTGTGGCAAGGAAACTGGCAATAAAGGTATCGAACAGCAGGTTGATCTGACTGACTGACACCCCAAATAGCGCTGGGATCATCAAGGTGCGGATCTTAGTCACGCCCGGATCACGCCACCCCCATTTAGGCTTAACCAATACCCCCTCTTTTATAAGGAAGGGAATTTGAAACGCAAATTGAACAAAGCCGCCTAAAAAGACCCCTATTGCTAAACCAATTTCTGGCTGAGCGAGATTCGGTGACACAAACCATGCACAGGCAATGATCATTACGTTGAGAAACACAGGAGTAAAAGACGAGACCGCAAATTTACCTAGCGTATTGAGGATAGCCCCAGACAGTGCGACAAACGTAATAAACCAAAGATAAGGAAAGGTGATTTTGAGCATTAGACTGGCTAGCTCAAATTTAGGCGCAGCCGGGCCATCATTCAGCCAATCTAAAAACCAACCAAAGCCAAACAAAGCGGTAACAACACTCGAGCCAAGGATGCCGAGTAACGTCACAATAGTGACAATCACTCCCAACGTACCAGATGCTTTAGCGATTAACTCTCGCGTTTTATTTTTGTCCCCGGAGGCATGATATTCGGTAAGTACCGGTACAAACGCTTGAGAGAAGGCGCCTTCAGCAAAGAGACGTCTAAGAAAGTTGGGGATTTTATTGGCAAAGAAGAAGACATCAGCGCTCGCCCCTGCCCCCATTAGATTCGCCACCACCACATCACGAACCAGTCCCAATACTCGAGACACCAGCGTCATGGCACTGACAATCATGCCTGACTTAAGAAGGCGTTTACTCACGATAACCTCTGAATTACCTAGCCAATGCTTTGCTATTTATCGGTTTCAATAGCCTTTGTTATTGAAGAGAGGATTAGTATTAGCATTGGTCGAAAAATACTGTTAGAATCCCCGCCATCTTAACCGCGATAGCCCACAGATATCAAAAATTGTTTTGTATCGTCGGGTTTTTGCACAAATCATTTGACAATTGAGCGCAAATGAGGGATATTCCTCGCCCTTAAATTGTCACCGAACTAAGTTTTTGGGAGTTAGACCCTTGGCAAACAGTAAATCTGCTAAGAAGCGCGCTATCCAAGCTGAGAAACGTCGCCAGCACAACGCTAGCCGTCGTTCTATGATGCGCACTTACATGAAGAAAACAATCGCAGCTATCGAAGCTGGCGACAAAGAAGCAGCAACTTCAGCATTTGCAGAAGTTACTCCAATCCTTGACCGTATGGCGACTAAAGGCCTTATTCATAAGAATAAAGCTGCTCGTCACAAGGCACGCTTCTCTGCTGCAATCAAAGCTCTATAATTTAGACTTTGACTTGTGTTAAAAAAACCGGCTAAGGCCGGTTTTTTTGTATCTGCGTTTTCAGCATTAAAAAGAGAACATTCGCTACGAAAGTGCAGCGAACGATATCACTTACTCATCACTGCAATACATGCCATGCAAGGTTTCAATCAACTGGCGTACCTCATTGCTGCTCAAAGTATAAAATACGGTTTGTGCTTCTTTACGCGTGGACACCAGCCCATCACGGCGCAGCCACGCCAAATGCTGAGACAATGCCGATTGACTCAACTCCAAACGCGCGCATAACTCACCAACCGACAACTCGGTATTATGTAGCATGCACAGAATTTGCAGGCGTCTCTCGTTAGCCATCGCTTTTAAGAGTACTACCGCTTGTGATGCGTTTTTCTCCATATCCTGCAAGTTCATAATCTACCTCTAATGATTTGATGGCACGGTTACCAATGTGCCAGTCTTTGTCACGGAAAATGATAACGTTAGTAATTTCCGATATATTTTACATGGTTAGACCACGCATGCTAAGGCTTTGTTTAATTAAGTGTTGTTGAAATGAATAAATTGATAACCAACTCCAAAGTTAAAACGTCAACAACTCGGTAAAGTCCGCTTCGCAGACACTTTTTACCGCTGGATGCTGGATCATGCGCTCCGCAAAAATAACGTAATACTCTTCTTTAATGTCTTCGATATCCCCAATCAACTGTAAGTTGCGTTTGTCTTTTATCTCAGACATATAGATGCTTGGAGCTAAGAAAATGACATCCTCTTTATACATAGAGAAGGCTTTCATCAGAGCAACATCATCAAATTCACCCAATATATTTGGCTGGATTCCCTGTTGATCAAACCATTGGATAACTTTGCGTCCCATTGATGTACGACTGCCAGGGATTAGCAGACGGCTCTGCTCAAGTACCTCAGGAAAACGTACATTTTCTAAATGGCCAGAGGTAAAAAAGCTCATTCGGCTCTCACCCAGCTTCTTACTAAACAGCCCCGGACTTTGGCTCGAATCCACCGGGCAGTCAGACAGAATCATATCCAGCTTATGCTGAGCCAGCTGTTCAAGCAGCATCTCGTGCGTCGATTCAAAACAGCGTAGGTGAATATTGTTATCTTCTGGGATCGTCGTCATCAAGATCTTACTGACTAAGCGCTTAGATAAAGCATCCGCCACCCCAACATCAAACAATAAGTTTGAGCGCTGACTGTAGTTGACGATATCGAGCATCTCGTAGCTCAGTCCAAACATTCGGTCAGCATACTTGTAGACCAGTTGCCCCAACTCCGTTGGCTCGACACTTCGTCCGTTTCGTTTGGTCAGCTTGCCATCCATGCGCTCTTCAAGCGCTTTGATCTGACCGGTAACCGTCTGTGGAGTCAAAAACAACGCATCGGCTGCTTTGGTAACGGAACCTTGTTTACATACCATCCAAAAGTAATACAAGTGGTTATAGTTGAGGTGAGACATGCTAAATCGCCTAAAATGAGTGACTCTCTTTTATAGCAAAATCTCGCCACGCCAACAATATTCGATATAACCGATAATATTGAGTTCTTACTTGTCATTTTTACGAACTAACCACTGTCACATTCGCCACATCACTGTCATATAAATGACAAAGCGGTCAATATAAATCGATTTAATTCATTAATAACGTAAGATTAATCTCTTTTTCTCAACCAGAATTAATCCATTAAATATCAATGGTTTATTAGCGTAAATGCATTTTTACAGTGCAAAATTCAACCAATGATCGCACTTAAATCACATAGAAATAGTTTCGTCATATTTCTGTAATATTCGAGTTCTACTATCGCCTCAGATTCAACAACAGGCCGCTAATAGATTAACCAAAGGCCAAACGGAGAAAACTATGATGAACCAAGCAACTACAGCGACGACTCCTATGTCGACTACGACGCGTTGGCTGCGCTGGGCTAACTTGGCATTCATGCTTTACCTATTGCTACTTGCTGTTTCTATGGTAGGTAGTGGCTTCAAAATGGCGACTGGTGAGCACGCGAAAGTGCTATTCGAGTTTGCTTCACACCCTGTTGCAGGCTTGATGATCGGTTTGGTTGCTACGGCACTGATCCAATCCTCTAGTACCGTTACATCTATTATTGTTGGCTTGGTAGCCGGTGGCCTACCTGTCACGACAGCAATCCCAATGATCATGGGTGCTAATATTGGTACAACGGTAACCAATACCTTAGTCAGTCTTGGTCACGTTCGTTGTAACACCGAGTTTAAGCGTGCCTTTGCAAGTGCAACGATTCACGACTTCTTCAACTTGTTGGCTGTTGCTATCTTCCTGCCGCTAGAAATGATGTTTGGCGTGCTGGACAAGATCTCTAGCTGGCTTGTATCGCCAATGATGGCAACAGGCGACATGAGCATGAAGGGTCTGAACTTCATCAAACCAATCACTAAGCCAGTAGTAAGCGCAATTCAAGAGCCGCTCAGTGCCTTTGGTGGTGTGACCGGTGGTGTACTACTTATCGTTCTTGGTATCGCAACTATCTTCGTTGCTATCACGGTAATGGGTAAACTGATGAAGAGCCTAATGGTTGGTCGTGCTCGCGAAATTCTAAAGAACGCAATTGGTCGTGGTCCAATTCACGGTATCGTGTCTGGCTCTATCGTGACTGTATTGGTTCAATCTTCATCGACAACGACAAGCTTAATGGTTCCACTCGTAGGTACCGGTGCTCTAAAGGTTCGTGATGTATACCCATTCACACTAGGTGCAAATATTGGTACCTGTATCACAGGTCTGCTTGCTGCGACTGCTGTCTCAGGTGAGTTCGCGGTATTTGCTCTGCAGATTGCTCTAGTGCATTTGGTGTTCAATATCCTGGCAACGGTACTTATCTTCGGTATTCCGTTCCTGCGCGAGCTGCCAGTGAAAGGGGCGGACTTTATCTCTGATATGGCCATCAAAAATAAAGCAGTGGTCGCGGGTTACCTAGTGTCTATCTTTGTGGTTATTCCTGGCTCGATTCTGGCTCTAACCGCCTAAAGACAACAAGAACATTGAAAAACGCTCAGCACATGCTGAGCGTTTTTGTTTTTAGAAATCACCATAATCGTAGGCATCGTACGCGTCGTAATGATCAATTATATCCACATCGTCAACGTAGTCCCAATAGTAGTAACGGTCATAGTAGTAGTTGTAATAAGGATCGCCGACATAA
The DNA here is from genome assembly GCF_036245475.1 of Vibrio sp. 10N. NCBI lineage: Bacteria > Pseudomonadati > Pseudomonadota > Gammaproteobacteria > Vibrionales > Vibrionaceae > Vibrio > Vibrio sp. 10N. The sequence continues at coordinate 2,834,662 of NZ_BTPM01000001.1, forward strand.
TAGGTTTTGATGCGCTTATCTTCCGTCCAAAGGTAATAGTTAGACGCTTTCAATACTGGCACAGACAGCGTCTGCTCGCCGACTTTAATTTCCGTTTGGCCTTCAATCGTACCGACAAAGGTCATAGGTTTACCTAGCACGAAGATGTTCGGATCTAAGAATCGCTCTACTTTGACCACAAAACGACTGCTTCCTTGGCGTGTTTCATCGGGTCGCCCTTTATCATCAAGTTCAAAATAACTGATTTGCAGCTCACTACTGCTTGCTGATGGATTAGAGAGTTTTGCTACCACCCCACCCCAGCGCGCAGGTTGACCTTTGTAAGGCGTAGCATCAGGGCTCACGTCTTGATAACTCACCAACAGCTTTTCATCGGCAACTTTGATCTCATCAGGGCCGCTACTACAACCCACTAGCAGGGCTGCCAATATCCATACATACGCTCGCATTTTCTGCTCTCCTATTTCTCACTTAACTCATTATGAGTCATGCAGTTACCGCTTCGCAAGTCACAGCCTATTGTTGAGTCTTTGCATCTTATTATTGATGCGTTCTTATCAAGGCACACCGTCAATACAGCACAACAATACCCAGACTGGAAACTGACCCAAGATTGACGTTGACCAACTTACCGTTTGTTATGCCGTTGTTTACTCTATTACGCAATCACTATGTATAGGACTCTGTCATGAAAACAAAATTTCTACTTCTTGCCACACTTATCGCCTCACCAAGCTTCGCATACTACTGCGACCAGACCGCAGAAGGCGCTATTGATGGTGCAGTAGATGGAGCGATCACAGGTGCTGTTGTTGGTGGTATTGTGGATGGCGGTAGCGGCGCCGCTGCTGGCGCAGCGATTGGCGGAGGCACAGGGGCCGTTGTCGGCACTATCGATGGCGCTTACGACGAAGAAGCGTGTGAAGTCGTGACGGACGTTGTCGTTGAAGATGAAATCATTGCGGAAGAAGTCGTTGAAGAAGAAGTGATCGAAGAAGAGATCGTCGACGAGGAGATCGCCGAAGAGTACTACTACGACTAACGTTTTACCTTCACATTTTGGCAGTTACCTAGAGGTAACACTCCCCTATGTTACTGCCATCTTTTTACCTCAGCGATAGACTGCAACCAGTGAACTCTACGAAAAGGTCCATTATGCACAAAATCGCTCTCGTTACCGGTGCGTTTCAAGGGATCGGTCTCGCCACATCAGAGATGCTCATGGAACAAGGATTCCATGTGATTATGGCTGACATCCAATCTTGCAGCGCCCTAGCCAATGAATTTCGCCAAAAAGGTTACCTTGCGTCGCACGTTAAAATTGACCTTGCGATGTCTTCCATGTTTCCTGCTATCGCCAATAAAATTCACGATGAATTTGGTCGCTTAGATGTCTTAGTCAATAACGCGTCTATCTTGACCGACTTTGGTAAACATCCATCATTAATCGATGAAGACACCTACCGACGAGTCATTGAAGTCAATCAAATTGGTCCCTTTTTGCTTACACGCGCATTAACGCCACTGCTGAAACAATCCTCGGGGGCCCGCGTAGTCAATGTGTCGAGCCAAGCAGCGCAGCTATCACAACTGTCAAACATGCACTCACCATGGCGAGATGACGTCTGCGCAGCGTATCAATCATCGAAAATTGGCGTCAACGCTAATACGGTACTGTTTGCCAAAGAGCTAGAGCCGTTTGGTATCAAAGTCAACTCGTATTGTCCTGGCTGGGTTGACTCAGGCATGAACCTCGATGAATTGCCAGAATATGGCGACAACGTAAAGTTGAAAACGCCTCGAGAAGGCGCTGATACCGCGATTTGGTTGGCTACATTGGAAGAAGATGGCCCAACGGCAGGCTTCTTTACCGAACGAGAAGCTATCAGCTGGTAAATAACACAACGCCGAGCAGAGCGCTCGGCGTTTTAGTTATCTTATCGAAAGAAAGCGTTATACAGAGAAAGGATAACGAATAGCTTCGTGGCTCTCGTAACCGATCACTTCAAAATCATCCAGCGTCACCCAAGTTTCCAGATCTTCTAGTGACTTGATGTTTGGATTAATGCGGAACTCTGGCGCCGCCAAAGGCTCACGTTTAAGCTGCACATCACGCATCAGCTCAAGCTGGTCTTCATAAATATGCGCATTCACAATCTTGTGATAAGCCTGACCCGGCTTCTTGCCCGTAATTTGCGCCATGATGGCTAAGAACACGTACACCTGAACCATATTGAAGTTAAGCCCCAGCGGCACGTCACAAGAGCGCTGCGTGCTGTTTAGGTATAACGTATCGCCCAGCAGTGAAAAGTGGTGGCTGTACATGCAAGGACGTAGGCACCCCATGTGGAACTCACCTGGGTTATAGAAGTTGAGAATTTCGCCACGGTCATCGACGCCTTTAGAAAGATCATCGACAATCTTGCGCAACTGATCAATATGACCACCATCCGGCTTCGCCCATGCGCGACCTTGAACACCATAGACACGTCCCATATCGTCTTCGCCTTTACGATATGGGTTGTTTAACCACGCTTCATTAAGATTAGCGTTAGCATCCCATGTTTTGGTGCCCAACTTGCGAAAATCTTCTGCATTATCATAGCCGCGGATGTAGCCAAGTAGCTCTGCCACGGCCGCTTTCCAAAAGCTTTTGCGAGTAGTGACCAATGGAAAGGCATTGCCAGCAACATCGTAAGTGAGATCGGCATTAACCACGGTTAAACAACGTTTACCAGTGCGCTCGTTCTCAACCCAAACACCCTCGTCAACGATTCGCTGACATAAGTCTAAATACTGCTTCACGACAATTCCTATTACTTCGATACTTTTGGTGTAGTTGCGCCGTTCACTTTATAAGCCCACGCAACCATCAAGCCGCCAATGATCACCATTGGCAATGAGAGGATTTGGCCCATTGAGATAAATCCACCAAACAAACCAAGATGTGCATCCGGCTCGCGAACGTACTCTACCATAAATCTAAAGGTTCCATAACCAAGCAAGAACAGGCCAGAGACTGAACCTTCAGGGCGTGGTTTGCGGATAAACCAGTTCAAAATAAGGAATAGCACCACACCTTCTAACGCAAACTCATACAGCTGAGATGGGTGGCGCGGCAGCGGACCGCCGTTCGGGAAGATGATCGCCCATGGTACATCCGTCACGCGTCCCCAAAGCTCGCTATTCATGAAGTTACCAAGACGCCCCATGCCCAAACCAAACGGCACCAGTGGCGCTATGAAGTCTGCAACATTGAAAAAAGTGCGACCGTTTTTACGTGCGTACCAGAACATCGCTGTGATAACACCCAGCAAGCCACCATGGAACGACATGCCGCCAGTCCATACCTTGAATAGGTACAACGGATCTTGTAGCAGCTCTTCAAACCCGTAAAACAATACGTAACCAACACGACCACCGATGACTACCCCAAGAAAGCCAGCAAACAGAAGATCCGATACTTGCTCACGTGTCCAACCTGAACCTGACTTGTCTGCGCGGCGATTGGCAAGCCACAGGGCAAAGGCAAAACCGATCAAGTACATCAAACCGTACCAACGAACAGACAGAGGACCTAACTCAAACAGAACAGGGTCAATATTTGGAAACTGGATATATCCCTGAGACATAAAACGCTCACTTAAAGTTATTAAATAATGGGGCTAAAACATCATAGAAAATGCCACGAACAATAGAAAGACTGCAAAAATCTTTTTAAGTTTCGGTGTTGGCATCGTCGTCGCCAATTTGGCACCAAATCGCGTCGTCACCATTGAAGTGGCGGCAATCGCAAACAAAGCAGGTAGGTAAACATAACCGATACTGAACTCGGGCAACCCTTCAACCTTTGCGCCATGAAACACAAAGCCTAACATGCCTGCCAGTGCAATCACACAACCACAAACGGAAGAAGAGCCCACCGCGCGGCGCATTTCAACGCCATGTTTACTCAAAAATGGCACCGACATAGAGCCACCACCGATGCCCGCAAGACTCGACACCATGCCAATTCCCGCACCGCAACACGTGGTGACAAAAGGAGATGGCAGATTCCGTACTGATTGAGATTTGATCGATAAGAACATTTGAATCGCTAACATCAAAACGATAAAAGCAAACACCTTTGGTAGGTAGTGCGATGGAATCCACTCTGCGATGTAAGAGCCCGCAAACCCGCCGATGACCACGCCCGGCATCAGCCACTTAATCACAAACAAATCAACATTACCTAGCTTAAGGTGATTTATCGCCGATGAGCCGGAGGTAATAATGATCGAAGCAAGAGAGGTCGCCAGCGCGATATGCATGACAAGCTCACTGCCAATACCAAACTTAGGTAGCAAAAACGCCAGCGCAGGTACAACAATCAGACCGCCGCCAATCCCCAGCAAGCCCGACATAGTTCCTACCACAGCACCAAGCAGTAGCAACAGCAATATCAATTCGTAATTCACAACAAGACCAAAATATAAGAGTTAAAATTTACCTGCACGGATAAAGCCTGCAAGACCTTTGGCCTCAAAGAAATCGCGCATTTGATTGTAGATGATTTTTCCGTAGGGTTGCATCAGCGCTTTGTCAGCAAGTTGCTTAAGCTCATCGAGTGAACTCTGCGCAAGCAAGTACTTCACTTTTGCTACGTTGGAGGTGTTCATACTCAAGGTATCGTAACCTAAGCCAACGAGTAGAAGCGCGCCAATCGGGTCACCTGCTAACTCGCCACAGATACACACCGGTAAGTCATAGGCTTGGCAAGTCGCAAAAATGTGTTTCATTGCCGCAAGCACCGATGGATGCAGCGTCTCATATATGTCAGCCACTTGTGCATTATTGCGATCAACCGCCAATAAGTATTGCGTTAAGTCATTAGTGCCCACCGAGACGAAATCAACTCTTTCTGCCATGAATGGCAAAATATACAGCATCGATGGGACTTCAATCATCACACCGATTTGCGGTCTTTTCACCTCTGGATGAGCCTCATGCACTTCCTGATAGGCTTGTTCAATCAAAATTGCCGCATCATCAAACTCTTGCACCGAAGAGACCATTGGCAGCAAAATGCTCAGATTATCGATGCCAATACTGGCACGTAACATCGCGCGAAGCTGAATCAAAAAGATATCAGGATGATCGAGGGTAAAACGGATCCCCCGCCAACCCAAAAATGGGTTGTCCTCATCGATAGGCAAATACGGCAACGCTTTATCACCACCAATATCCAATGTGCGCATGACGACTCGCTTATTCGAGTAAGCACTCAGCACTGATCGATATTGATGAAGCTGCTCTTCTTCCGATGGAAACTGCTGCTGCAATAAGAATGAAATTTCGGTGCGGTATAAGCCGACGCCATCAACGTTTTTATTGATAGAGATACTAGTATCAGCACTAAGACCGGCATTGAGCATCACTTGGATACGCTGACCATCTTTAGTGGCGGCCTCGAGATCAGCCGTCGACTCCACCATTTGTGACAGTTCCGACTCCTCGCTGACCAGCTCTCGGTATTCAACTAGCAGCTCTTGGCTAGGATCTGGGAAGATTTCACCGCTATAGCCATCAACAATGCCGAGCTTACCACTGAGGAGCTCCGGATTGGTATTCACCCCCATGACCGCGGGAATGCCCATGGCTCTGGACAAAATTGCCGCATGCGAGTTAGCCGCGCCTTCCAGCGATACCACAGCAAGCAATTGCTCTTTCGGAATAGACGCTAAAATCGAAGCCGTCAGCTCTCGAACCACTAAAATCACAGGCTCATTAAACTCGTGAATCGGGTACTCAGTGTCATGGAGGAAGAAAAGCAGTCGCTGACCAAGCTCCTTAATGTCTTGCGCCCGCTCGCGTAAATACACATCGGACATTTTTGCAAAGCGGTTGGCGTAGCTTTCGACGACTTGGCGTAATGCCCAATCTGCTTTGTCCCCTTTTTGGATCTGAGCTTTGAGGTCGTTTCTCAGCATCGGATCGTTGAGCAAGTGAGTAAACAGATCAAATATCGCCAGCGCATCTTTATTTAGCTCTAAATCGAGCTTTTTGCGCATGCGTTTAAAGTCCGCCAGCGCATGCTCAATCGCAACCGAGAGCATCTCTTGCTCACGCGCCACATCAAGAGTGGACGCTGGGAATACATCACTCAGATCTGGCTGGGTGTTGTCCCACCAGATAGGTCCTATCGCGACACCAGAAGAAGCCCCTATGCCCTTAATGACGGGCGCGGCATTGTCATCAAAAAAGCCATGCCCTTGCGCAATTGCATGTGCAATCAACACCGCGATCTGAGCCGCTAAGGTGACCAAAAAAGACTCTTCCATTTCGCTGAATTGGCGAGAATTTTTTTGCTGTACCACCAGCACACCAAGCACTTGCTTGCGATGAATAATGGGGGTACCAAGAAAAGAATGGTAAACGTCTTCACCCAGTTCTGGGAAAAACTTAAATGCGGGGTGTTTAGCGGCCTCGGCTAAGTTAATAGGCTCAGCAGTACGTTTGACCAAGCCTACCAAACCTTCATCGAAGCCTATGTGAATGGTATCACCTTGGAAAGTAAGACCCTGAGTGGCCATTAACTCTAGGCGCTGCTTATCGTCGTTGGCGAGATAAATGGTGCAGCACTCGGTGTTCATTGCTGAACACGTTTGCTGCACTAACATCTCGAGGGCTGCATGCACGTCTTCTACTTTTGAGACGTGCTCAACTATATCCCTTAGTTGCGATAGCATACTTACCCTCTTCGATGCTTTCTTTTGCCTTTAAATTTTCGTTCCTTGAACGGCATCGCCAGCGAAGCGAACTCTTTCATCGCACGGCGGTAGACATCACGCTTGAACGAAACCACTTGTCTAACTGGGTACCAGTAGCTTACCCAACGCCAACCATCAAACTCAGGGGTATTACCACGCTGCATATTGATTTTGGACTCATCACAGTCCAAGCGCAGTAAAAACCATTTCTGTTTTTGCCCAATACAGACCGGCTTCGAATCCCAGCGCACCAGACGCTTAGGTAACTTATATCTTAACCAGTGGCGACTGACCGCAACGACTTTAACATCGTTTTTCGTCAATCCCACTTCTTCATACAGTTCTCGATACATGGCTTCTTCAGGGGATTCACCTTCGTCAATACCGCCCTGAGGGAACTGCCATGAGTGTTGTCCGTATCGTTTAGCCCAGAAGACCTGACCATGGTTGTTACAGATTACAATACCAACATTCAGTCGGTAACCATCGCCATCTATCACTGGCCAACCTCAATTAAATTTTCATTACCTTGATTTTTCCACATATCCCCAACTTGAGCAAACTTATGGATGTGTAAATTTGAACAATTACCACTTCTTTGTTGCCCACTGGATAAGATTCAATCAACCCTCCACTTATCAACACCACAATGAGACCTAGGCCACATTTATTCACCTTTTCTGTGAATAACCGTGTGAAGAATCGTTGATCTCTGGGAAAAACCACATCAAAACTTATCCAAAACCAATTTTGGCCAAATAAAACCAAACACCAAAAAATAGCAAAAACAACAACTTAAAAAACAAAAATCCAAATCCATTCTGATAAAGCCCCTACCCTAATGTACAAACACTCAGATCGGTCAAAGATCCACCACACCCAAGCTTATCCACATTGGAAAAGCCAACTTTCATACAAACCTCTATATTTCAAGCAGTTTGTCGCCATAAACATACTGATTATTTATCCATGCATCCGATTTTAGTCGCAATCGCGCACCCCGCCTGTGGATAACTATTTAATAGATCAACATTCAATCGAAGTGATCCTTTTTTGTACAGGGCACTGGTAGGTTCTCATGATAAACTAGCGCTGGTTATTTTTAGAAACGACATCAAACTGCCATGAACACAGCCCCTAAATCCGAATCTGAACTGTTAGAGCGCGCTCGTCAGATTGCTGGCATGACCTTTGGTGAACTTGCCAAACAAGCGAACATGCGAGTTCCTGACAATCTCAAGCGCGACAAGGGATGGGTTGGACAGTTGCTGGAGTGGCACCTTGGTGCAACAGCGGGCAGTCGACCTGTGCAAGATTTTCCCGAGCTCGGTGTTGAACTCAAAAGCATCCCTATTGGCTACAATGGTAAACCGCTTGAGTCGACCTTTGTATGTGTCGCCCCACTAACCGGGATAACAGGTTTAACTTGGGAAACCAGTCACATCAGAAACAAACTTTCACGAGTACTGTGGCTACCTGTAGAAGGTGAACGCGAGATCCCTGTAGCAGAGAGACGTGTTGGCTCACCCCTGATTTGGAGTCCCTCACAACAGGAAGAGACACAATTGAAGAATGACTGGGAAGAGTTGATGGATTTGATAGCTTTAGGTGACGTCAATCAAATCACCGCCAGAAGCGGTGAAGTGCTACAAATCAGGCCCAAGGCTGCCAACAGCCGTGCTAAAACCGAAGCTTACGGCACAAAAGGTCAGCCAATAAAAACTCTGCCCCGAGGTTTTTACCTCAGAGCCAGTTTTACTGGCTATATCCTTGAAACCTATTTCGCGTGATGCTCGCTGGTGACTTGTGTTCTAGCACCAGCATGCAGCGACACATTAATGTAGGTTAAGTTCGATATCGCAATAACGATTCATCTCGGCGCTACCACATTCATCATAGGCGTTGTGCAGCCGCAAGTAGGCCTTTTCTACTCCCAACCGGGTAAGGGCCTCCTTCACCGAATCCAGTGACTCGTAGTGAATCGGTTCGTCATCTTGTTTAATGGGTTCGAGTTTATGCTTGTATTCCACTGCAAGTAAATAGTGTGAAATATCAGCACAACCGATCACGAACACCTTGGGTGGCTTATAGCTCTCTTTATGATACCCATGGAGCCAACGATCGAGCTGATGTTTTTGCATAGTCCACCTCCTCTGCTTATGTGGATAATGCGTGACTTGTCACTATCAGTGTAGTCAACGAGTGATTAGTTGCGCATAAAATAAGCAGATCTTTTATACAAACGGGGTATAGTGGAATCAAATAACAATAAGCAAGGATGGCTCAATGAAATACCACAAGCTCCCACACTCTTCACTCGAAGTCAGTAAAATCTGTCTGGGAACCATGACCTTCGGTGAGCAAAACAACAAGCAGGAAGCCTTTGACCAACTGGATTATGCTGTAGAACGCGGGATTAATTTCATCGATACCGCCGAAATGTACCCAGTTCCTCCTAAAGCAAAAACTCAAGGTCTAACAGAATCTTATATTGGTGACTGGCTATCACATTCCGATAAAAGGCAAAAAGTCATTGTCGCAACCAAGGTCGCAGGACCGCGCAACGTGCCGTACATTCGTGACAACATGAGCCTAGATCGTCGTAATATCCACCAAGCCATCGATGATAGTCTCGCGCGACTGAAAACCGACTATATCGATCTCTATCAACTGCATTGGCCTCAGCGCCACACCAACTGTTTTGGTCAACTTAACTACCCCTATCCCGATGGGAATGAAGAAGTCACCTTAATTGAGACGCTCGAGGCGCTCAATGAGTTGATTAAGGCCGGTAAAATCCGTTACATCGGCGTATCAAACGAGACGCCATGGGGCGTCATGACACTACTCAAGCTGGCAGAAAAGCATGACTTACCAAGAATCGTCTCGATTCAGAATCCTTATAACCTGCTTAATCGCAGCTTTGAAGTCGGCTTATCAGAAATTAGTCATCACGAAGGCGTTGAACTGCTCGCTTATTCCCCGCTGGCATTTGGTTGCTTGAGTGGTAAATACTTAAATGGGCAAAAGCCAGAAGGTGCACGTTGTAGTTTGTTCGAACGTTTTGTTCGCTACTTTACTCCACAGGGTATTGAAGCTACGCAGGCTTATGTCGAGCTGGCACAGAAACATGGTTTAGACCCTGCTCAAATGGCGCTAGCGTTTGTGAATCAACGTCCGTTTGTAGCATCGAACATTATTGGCGCCACCAATCTTGCGCAGTTAAAGAGCAATATCGACAGTATTGACGTCAACTTGTCCACCGAGCTTATGGAAGAGCTACAAATAATTGGGGCAAGGTATTCAAACCCTTGCCCCTAATAAATCATGATTTGTCATGATTGCTAGTCTGACTGAGAACATGTCGACGACACATCATCAGCACTCTATGTTTGACGGCGGGTAGTGCTGCTACCCGCCTTGAGTTACGTAGCCAATCGCGACTGCAACTCTCGACGTAGATGACGAGCTTTGCGTTTGGCGACAACTTGAGGAGCAGCAACACGACCAAGAGGACGACCGTCTTTATCTAAACCAATGTCTCTTAGTAAGTGTTCACTGTGCAGTGGTAGTTGATACGCGCTACGACGGTAGCGTCTTTTCCACTCACGCTCTTCTTTATGAATGTCTGCTTTAATTAGCCAAGTTGCGATAGTTAGGTAAACAGAAGTACGCATAGTAATCTCCAGATGATTAAATACAGAGGAGAGAAATAGCGGTCTAGGAGGATATATGACTCTTATGTGACTGCTATTTCCGCAGCCTCATAAGGTTACGGATTAATTAAGCTTGTGCTGAAGTTGCTACCGGTTTATCGGCCGCGGTTACGGTCGAAAATCGATCACACATATGATCAGCATCAGTACGGCGAACAGCACAAGCGTTGATAAAAGAAATACGATTTATCATTTTCTGTGCCTCCATACTGACTTATTAATCCTGAAATTTGGGTGAATGAGCGTTTCGCTCACGGTTAATTCTTATGCAGTTCGTTTATTAAATCAACAAAACATTTACAAAAAAGTGAAAAACAAATTAATGCTCTGGTGACGGCGATCACAGTTGTTTTTTTGCCGAGTATTTTTCCAAACGAAAACAAAAGCCCGGTGAATAATTTCAAGCAAACAAATTACAACCCGATATTATTTCGAAACCACTTAGTGCGAGCTGCATCAAACTTAACTGCAATATTGATGAAAAATTGCCAGTGAGCACTAATACAAACAAAAAAGGCGCCGAAGCACCTTTTGAATAGTAAACAATAAATTACCCTACATCGTCTCTTCGGTAATCAGATTATGTTTATTCAACAAGCGATACATGGTCGCTCGTGAAATACCCAGCTCTTTCGCCGCTTGTGTTACCTGACCATTATGACTATCCAGCACTAAAATCAGCGCGTCACGCTCTGAGCGCTCCCGAATACTCTTCAAGCTGCGCTTCCCAGAGAAGGTTCCTGGCAATTCGAAGTGTTTCTTCACCAAGACTTCCTCTTCGGTCATTAATACCGCGCGCTTCACTTGGTTTATTAACTCTTTTACATTGCCTGGCCAGTGGTAATACGTCAGTGATTTAATCGCATCATCATCAATGGACTTGACTGGTGAGTTAAATTCTTTCGCAAACTGGTTAATGTAGTGCGTCACCAACAACGCGATATCGGTAGCACGCTCTTTTAGGCTTGGAACATTAATCCTCAGTACATTAATGCAATGAAATAGCTCCTCATTGAAGGTGCCATCCCCGAGGGCTTTTTCAATATCAGAGGAGTCCGCCGCCAAAATACGCACATCAAATTCCTTAATGCCTTTGGCGGTTTCAATTTGTCCGTCTTGGTAGAACTTCAATAAATTGAGTTGCTGTTTAGGCGGCAGAGTAAAAATATCATTGAGAACAATGGTGCCACCTGAGGCTTGATCGAGCAGAGAACTTTGCGAAGCGTCATGCATGCCAAAAAATTCATTCTCAAAACGCGCATCTGAAAATGCTCGGCAATTAACCGCAATAAACGGCTTTTGCGAGCGAGCAGAACAACGATGAATCGCTTTAGCAACCGACTCTTTGCCCGCGCCAACCTCACCATGGATCATAATACTCACGTCCGTTGGACCAATGCGACGTATTTGATCGCGCAACCGCCTAATGGGCAGAGACTGTCCAACAATACCTAAGTCATTATCATTACCGCTGTGTGGCCAAACTTTTTGCTCAAGCTTAAGCATGCCAAGTTGGTGGCCGATGGTGCTCATTAATCTTGAGTCAGGAATTGGCGTGGTGAAAAAATCGATACAGAAGTTAACGATAAACTGGCAAATCGTATCTGAACTAAGTTGTGATTCACGAATGAAAGCGATCCAACGCACTTGCTTGTGCGTGCTAACAAGTTTCGCGATGCCGTTGAGGCTAAAATCATCTCGCGTGAGATCGACAATGCCGATACACGGCCCTATCTCAGAAAAAAGTGCATCGGCTTTGCGCAGATCGGAACACTGCGTGCAGCGCCACCCCGCCTGCTCCAGAACAGACAGCCAAGGCTCATAAACCCCACCCACAACGACTAAAGAGCCGGGGATTGAATCCATCCGAAATTCGGTTCCCATTACATCATTCCTATTATTGTTTTTAGATTCAATAGCTCCATTCTATGCATGTGGCGCTATCTATCAAAGACGACTATCGCGTTTGAAACCTATAGAGGTGTCTCACATTTAAGACTAGTGCACGATTTGTGACTTTTCTATAAACAATCTAGGAAATTTGGCATGAAAAAAGCCTCTCCGAAGAGAGGCTTTGTCGAAAATCATTATCTTAGCAATGAAATTACTGCTGCGGACGCATCGCTGGGAATAGGATTACATCACGGATTGTGTGCGTGTTAGTAAATAGCATCGCTAGACGGTCGATACCAATACCTTGACCTGCTGTTGGCGGTAGACCGTGCTCTAGAGCAGTGATGTAGTCTGCATCGTAGTACATCGCTTCGTCATCACCCGCATCTTTCGCATCAACCTGTGCTTTAAAGCGCGCGTCTTGGTCTTCTGCATCGTTAAGCTCAGAGAAACCGTTCGCGACTTCACGACCACCGATGAAGAACTCAAAGCGGTCAGTGAAGAATGGGTTGTCATCGCTACGACGCGCCAGTGGAGAGATATCTGCTGGGTAGCCAGTGATAAACGTTGGCTGGATTAGTTGTGGTTCAGCCGTCTCACCGAAGATCTCTTCAAGAAGCTGACCACATGTCCAGAACGTCTCAACCTCAACGTGTACCGATTTAGCAATCGCTACCATCTTGTCACGGTTGGTTAGGTCTTCTTCTGTTAGCGCTTGGATTTCCGCGTGGTCTGGGTTGTAGTGCTTGATCGCTTCAAACATGCTCATGCGAGCGTAAGTACCACCAAACTCAACGGTTTCGTCACCGTAAGGCATAGACGTTGAACCTAGAACATCCATCGCTACCGTGCTCAGCATCTCTTCCGTTAGATCCATCAGATCTTTGTAGTCAGCGTACGCTTGGTAGAATTCCATCATCGTGAATTCTGGGTTGTGACGTGGTGATAGGCCTTCGTTACGGAAGTTACGGTTGATCTCGAATACGCGATCAAAGCCACCAACCACTAGACGTTTTAGGTAAAGCTCTGGTGCAACACGTAGGTACATGTCGATATCTAACGCGTTGTGGTGCGTGATAAATGGACGTGCAGTCGCACCGCCAGGGATCACGTGCATCATTGGCGTTTCAACTTCTAGGTAGCCTTTTGAGCTCATGAAGTTACGGATTGCCGATACTAGCTTAGAGCGAATGATGAACGCGTGACGAGAGTCTTCGTTAACGATTAGGTCAACGTAACGCTGACGGTAACGCATCTCTTGGTCAGTTAGACCGTGGAACTTCTCTGGTAGTGGACGAAGTGCTTTCGTTAGCAACTCGTACTCTTCCATGTTCACGTAAAGATCGCCTTTACCAGACTTGTGCAGTGCACCTTTCACACCGATGATGTCACCGATATCAAGGCCTTGGTATTTCTCTTTTAGCTCTTTTTGAACATCTTTTGCTGCGTATGCTTGGATACGACCAGACGTTTCTTGAATCGCTAGGAATGGACCACGTTTAGCCATAACACGGCCTGCGATTGCCACTACGTGGTTTAGCTCTTCTAGCTCTTCTTTTGTCTTCTCACCAAATTCCGCTTGAAGGTCGCCCGCTAGGTGCTCACGACGGAAATCATTTGGGTGGCCGTTCGCTTTGCAGCTTTTACGGATATGATCCAGCTTGCTACGACGCTCAGCGATCAACTTATTCTCTTCTTGTGCGTTTTCGTTTTGAACAGCATCAGTCATTTTTCGATGTATCCTGTTTTAAAAGTGGTGAAAAGCTTACAGGCCTGATTTTAGGCTAGCTTCGATAAATTTGTCCAAGTCGCCATCAAGAACCGCTTGAGTGTTGCGGTTTTCAATGCCAGTACGCAAGTCTTTAATGCGTGAATCATCAAGTACGTAAGAGCGAATTTGGCTGCCCCAACCGATGTCAGATTTAGCATCTTCGTTCGCTTGCTTCTCTGCGTTTTGTTTTTGCAGTTCATGCTCGAACAGTTTTGCACGTAGCTGTTTCATCGCTTGGTCTTTGTTTTTATGCTGAGAACGATCGTTCTGGCACTGAACCACGATGTTAGTTGGAACGTGAGTAATACGAACCGCCGATTCCGTGGTGTTAACGTGCTGACCACCCGCACCAGAAGCACGGTAAACGTCGATACGAAGATCTGAAGGGTTGATCTCAATATCAATGTTGTCATCAATCTCTGGATACACAAACGCAGACGCAAATGAAGTGTGACGACGGCCGCTTGAGTCAAATGGTGACTTACGAACTAGGCGGTGAACACCCGTTTCTGTGCGTAACCAGCCATAAGCATACTCGCCCGATACCTTCACAGTTGCGCCTTTAAGGCCAGCAACTTCACCTTCTGATACTTCGATGATTTCAGTCTTGAAGCCTTTCGCTTCTGCCCAACGAAGATACATACGTAGCATCATGTTGGTCCAGTCTTGCGCTTCCGTACCACCAGAGCCAGATTGCAAGTCGATGTAGCAATCTGACGCATCGTGGTCACCAGCGAACATACGACGGAACTCAAGCGTTTCTAGCTTGGCTTCCAGTTCAGCAAGTTCTGGTTCAATTTCATCGAAAGTTTCTTGATCTTCTTCTTCAACCGCCAGCTCTAGAAGACCGTCTACGTCTTCTACACCTTGGTCAAGGAGGTCGATGGTTTCAACAACCGCTTCCAGTGAGGCACGTTCTTTACCTAGTGCTTGCGCACGCTCAGGCTCGTTCCATACATCCGGTTGTTCAAGTTCTGCGTTGACTTCTTCTAGACGCTCTTTCTTAGCGTCATAGTCAAAGATACCCCCTCAGGATATTTGTGCGTTCAGACACATCCTGTAGGCGGTTTTTAATAGGATTGATTTCAAACATATTTGCTCAGCATTTATGAGTAGAATTTAACCGCAGAATTCTACTCAAAAATGTGACGAAGATACAGGAAAATATCGATTTTCCTTGACGGAAATATTAAGCCCCTAACGAGGCTCAATATGGTCGACCATCAGTTGCAATGACTGGTTTCCACGAAACTCGTTGATATCCAGTTTGTAAGCCAAAGTGACGGTTTTCACTGACGCATCCGGCCAGCGGCGCAGATCCACATTAAAGGCGATCGCATCCAGCATAATATTGGTGCCAAACCCTTTATGCATAGGCTCTACCATCATCTTAAGGTGTTTTTCACCCACCAGTTTTTGATGTAATACTTTAAACTCACCATCAAATACCGGATCTGGAAACGCCTGTCCCCATGGACCACCAGCACGAATTTGCTCTGCGGTGTGCATGGAAAACTCTTCCGGTGTCAGCTCACCATCGGACAAGATAATGCCTTTCAGCGCGGTATCACCTAGCTCTTCACGTACCACCTCATCAAACAACTTACTAAAGCGCTCGAAGTCTTTTTCCATGATAGTGAGGCCAGCTGCCATGGCGTGACCACCGAACTTCAAAATCAGTCCAGAGTTCTGGGTATCAATTCGGTCTAAGGCATCGCGCATGTGCAGACCTTGGATAGAGCGACACGAACCTTTGATCGTTCCTTCGCCACCATCGGCAAACGCGATCACCGGACGATGAAATTTGTCTTTAATGCGCGAGGCCAAAATGCCAATCACACCTTGATGCCAGTCACGCTGGAACAGGGCAAGACCATAAGGCAGTGCTGATTTATCACTAATTTGCAGGCGCTCACAAAATGCCAACGCTTCTTGCTTCATGCCTTCTTCGATGTCTTTGCGCGTCTGGTTTAGTCCATCAAGTTCACTGGCCATACGGCGCGCAGCATGGATGTTATCCGACATCAACAGCTCAACACCAAACGACATGTCATCCAAACGACCCGCCGCGTTAATTCGCGGACCAAGGGCAAAGCCAAAATCGGATGCTACCAACTTTCTAGCGTCTCGCTTGGCAATTTCAATCAACGCCTGAATGCCAGGTCTGGCTTTGCCCGCGCGAATGCGCTGCAGACCTTGGTGCACCAAAATGCGGTTGTTCTCATCCAAAGGCACCACATCGGCAACAGTACCGAGCGCCACCAAATCAATCAGCTCCATCAGTTTTGGCTCAGCCATGCCTTGCTCAGCGAACCAGTTACGCTTTCTCATATAAACGCAAAGCGCCATCATCAGATAGAACGCAACGCCAACGCCTGCCAGTGCTTTCGATGGAAAACCACACTCATTGAGGTTGGGATTGACCATGGCATCCACATTCGGCAGCTCTGCACCCGGTAAGTGATGATCAGTGACCAGCACCTTGATGTTATTGTCTTTGGCGTACTGCACCCCGGAAATCGAAGAAACGCCATTGTCGACGGTCATGATGACTTCCGCGCCAATCTCAATAGCTTGATCGACCACCTCAGGGCTTAGGCCATAACCATCTTCAAAACGGTTGGGCACCAGATAGTCGACATTGCGGCTGCCTAGCATACGCAGAGCCAGCACAGAGAGCGCAGAGCTCGTGGCGCCATCGGCATCAAAGTCACCGACAACGATAATGCGCTTTTGCTGCTCAATCGCCTCAAACAGCAGCTCAACAGCGGCATCAATACCCGCTAATTGTTGGTATGAATGCAGCCCTTTTGCGGCTTTTTCCAATTGAGCGACATCACTCACGCCGCGGCTTATGTATAAACGGCGTAGCAAAGCAGGAATGGAGTCTGGAAGTATCGAGATGTCGACGTCAGGGCGGCGTTGGATTTCTATCATAAAATGCAATGGGGCCTTCAACGGCCCCTATCCTAATCGTTATTTAATTTGTTCTAGACGCTTTAGAAGATCAGCTGGAGGTAAGTAGCCACCTACCATTTCGCCATTTGGCAAGAAAATCGCCGGCGTACCACTGATACCCAGCTCTCGCCCAAGATTGTAGTGTTTTTCGATCGTCTCTTGGCACTGTGTCAAGTCACCATCAAACACCGCCTCTTTGCGATTAACTTTGGCATCATGCATCGCCGTCGCAGGGTTGTCAGAACACCAGATCTTCGCCATCTGTTCCGCAACAGAGCCGGTAGCGCCTTGTCGAGGATAAGCTAAGTAGCGCACGGTAATGCCTAAATCATTGTACTCTTGCATCTGGCTGTGCAGTCTCACACAGTAGCCACAAGTAATATCGGTAAACACGGTCACCACATACTTTTCATCTTTTGCTTTGTACTCAATCACACTGTCAGCAAACGCAGCGACTTTTTCTGCGTTGATCGGCGCTTGACGCTCAGCAATCACGTCTTTGTAATTACCGTCGGCATCAATCGAATACAAGGTACCAGCAATAAAATGGTCGCCTGATGGTGACGCAAATAAGATGCCGCCTGGTGTGCGAACTTCCATCAAACCAGCAATATCAGAAGGCACCACTTCAGATACCTCAATGCCAATTTTGGCAAATCGTTCACGAATGGCCGCTTCATCTGCTGTTGAACTCACCGCCGCCGTTTCTACAACGGGCGCGGGTGTTGTTTGGCTTGGTTGAGACTCTTCAGCGCCACAAGCCGTAACGAAAAATGGCAGAGAAAGTAGAGTTAAGCGGCGTAATACGCTCATTGAAATCACCTTTGTATAGAAAACGTTAAATTAAGCCCTTGGATGATGCTGGCTATGAATGTTCTTCAATCGTTCTGTTGCTACATGAGTATAAATTTGTGTCGTAGATAAGTCACTATGCCCCAGCAACATCTGTACGACACGCAGATCGGCACCATAGTTCAATAGATGCGTCGCAAAAGCGTGCCTTAGTACGTGGGGCGACAGTAACTCTGTGTCGATATCGGCCAATACGGCATAGAACTTAATACGGTGCCAAAAGGTTTGTCGGGTCATCTGCTTAGCACGTTTGCTTGGAAACACCACATCCGAGGTTTTCTCACCAAGCAGCTGCGGGCGACCTTTATCAATAAATTCAGCAATCCAATCAATGGCGTTCTCACCCATAGGTACCAAACGCTCTTTGTTACCTTTACCTACAACACGTACCACGCCCTGTCTTAGACTGATGTTTTCCATCGTCAGGCTCACAAGCTCTGTAACACGAAGACCTGTGGCGTAAAGCAGCTCAAGCATCGCTTTGTCGCGCAGCTCTATAGGGTCGTTAGGATCGGGCGCATCGAGAAGCGCCATCACTTGGTCTTCAGTCAAATCTTTTGGTAATCGCTTAGGCAGCTTGGGGCTCACCAATAAAGCCGTCGGATCGTCCGATCGTAGCTTTTCTCGGTGCAAGTATTGAAACAGTCTGCGTATTGCAGAAAGCATTCTCGCGCGTGAGCTTTGCTGATAGTTTTGATCGGTTAACCAGGTTTGGTACTCCTGCAAACCCGACAAACTGATGAAGTCCAATTTGTAATTATGCTCATGCATCCATTTCAACAACTTCACCAGATCATTTCGATAAGACGCCAAGGTGTTTTCTGACAACCCTCGCTCCATCCACATGGAATCGAGAAATTGTTCCACTAAGCCCTGATCTTGGATATTGACGTCGCTCACGACCACCTCTTGGATGTTTATACAGTACTTTCAACAGAGTAAGCGAGAAAAAACCAGAATGCCATAAAAAACAGCAAGCAGAACAATAAGCGCTGCAAAGATGGGCAAATTCAGAGTAGAATCTTGGCCATTCATCACAACCATGACACAGTGAAGTTATGAAAATAGGTTTATTTTACGGCTCGTCCACCTGCTATACCGAGATGGCTGCAGAGAAAATTCGCGACATCATCGGTCCTGATATCGTCGACATATTTAACGTAAAAGACACACCTATTAGCCAGATGAGCAGCTATGATCTGCTTATCTTAGGGATTTCGACCTGGGATTTCGGTGAACTCCAAGAAGACTGGGGCGCGATATGGGATCAAATCGGTGGCGTGTCACTCAACGACAAAGTCGTCGCATTGTTCGGCTTAGGCGATCAAGAAGGCTATGGCGAATGGTATCTGGATGCAATGGGAATGCTTCACGATGAACTCAAGCCGACTGGCGCCAAGTTCATTGGCTACTGGGACAACCAGGGCTATGAGTTTGAAGCATCGAAAGCACTGACTGAAGATGGCAGCCAGTTTGTCGGCTTGGCACTGGATGAAGACTCTCAATACGAGCTTAGCGATGAGCGTATTGCCAGCTGGTGTGAGCAGATCCTCGTTGAGTATCAGCAAACGCTTTGATGCTGACAGATTTGATACTGACAGAGTAAAAAGCCCTAAACAAACGGCGCCTATTAAGGCGCCGTTTTTCGTTCTTTTGAAGTCTTACTGGCAGACTTTTTCTATTAGCATGCTCTACTAAGCCGCTTCTTGCTCTAGGCTTTGGTCGCTGCGACCAATGAAGCACATGCAGACAATTGCAACAAACGTTGGCATTACCCAACCCATGCCCACGCTGAACAGCGGCAGTGCGTTGAATGCAGATACATCAATACCTGCAACTTTCGCAGCATCGATCATGGCAAAAGCTAGTGATACTAAGATAACCACGCGGTAAGCGAGTTTCGGGTTCGCTAGGTACTTACGAGTAAATGTCAAAGCGACTAGTGCAATCGCCACTGGGTACAGTGCAAACAGTACTGGAACTGATAGCGAGATAAGCTGCGCCAAACCAACGTTTGCGACGACAGCACATGCAACACCAATGATCACAACCCATTTCTGGTAGCTGATAGAAGTTAGTGAACTGAAGTAATCAGAACACGCTGAGATCAGACCGATAGCGGTCGTCAAACACGCTAGCAATACAATCACAGAAAGTACGATTTGACCGTATGGACCAAACAACGCCTGTACGTATTGGCTTAAGATAGCACCGCCATTGTCTGCACCCGCTGCAACCGTTGCGCTCGTCGCACCCAGGTAGAACAGTGAGATGTAGACAAATGCAAGACCCGCTGCTGCAATAAATGCCGCGCTAATTAGGTACTTAGTCGTTGCTGCTTGCTCAGTAATGCCTTTTTTACGCAGTGCATCCACAATCAACATGCCAAACATCAAGGAACCGAAGGTATCCATGGTGTTGTAACCTTCAAGGAAGCCTTTCGTCAATGGCTGACTCAGGTATTCACCGATTGGGGTAATCATTTCACCTTGTGGGTCGATAAAGACCGCACCAGCGAGAATAATAAGACCGACAAACAGAACTGGCGTAAGTACCTTACCGATAACATCAATCAATTTGCCTTGCGACCATGCAAACGACATCGCCACCGCAAAAAACAGAATAGAGAAAATGGTTAAGTGCATTTGTGCTGCGTCAGCGAAAAACGGGCGAACCGCCATTTCATAAGCTACTAGACCTGTACGAGGCGCAGCGAATGCAGGACCTATAATAATAAAGATCAGTACCGCAATAAGCGTCGCCGCTTTCTTTGGCAAATCTTTCGTCAGGTGCTCCCAAGAACCCCCTGCCACTGCAACAGCAATAATGGTAATAAGAGGAAGACCTACTGCAGTGAGAAGAAAACCGGTCATCGCTGGGAGCAAATTCTCACCTGCTAATTGACCCGCTAGTGGTGGAAAGATGATGTTGCCAGCACCAAGGAAAAACGCAAACAGCATAAAGCCGACTGCTATAATATCTGTTGTTTTTAACGTCTGTTTCACAGATATGCCCTTACTTGTTATGTTGTGTTTCTGTAGAAGGAATCTTGGTTCCCTCGTAAAATAAGGCGGGCATAATGACGAATCACCAGTCGATAAGCAATAGACACAGATATAAACACCACATAAATTTGCCTTATGGAATAAAAGGCAGTTTGATTAACTGGTTTGAGTTAAATAAGTGATATTTTATCTCGATCATATTCCTACACACACCGCTTACATTCAGAACATATAACTACTCAACAATTTAACAACAGTGACAAACACTCAAAATCAAACGATTAACAACATAACTTATGACTAGTAGCACATCAAAAACTAAAGGCTTTCAATTCAAGCAGTTCACAATTCTCGATGGTCACTCTGGGATGCCAGTCAGCACCGATGGGGTACTTCTCGGTGCATGGGCACAATACACCAACGCCGAACGACTGCTTGATATCGGCACCGGTACTGGCCTTTTAGCCTTGATGAGTGCTCAGCGCTTTCAACATGCTGCGATTACTGCGATCGATATCGACAGCACGGCCATTAATGATGCCAAACGCAACTTTGCAGCCACTGAATGGGGCGCACGTCTAACACTGCTTCAAGGAGACGTACTAAAGCAGAGCTTTAGCGAGCGTTTTACGGGCATCATTTGCAACCCACCCTATTTCAATAGCGGCGAAGTCTCGCACAATGCCCAGCGGGCCACTGCCAGACACACTCACACCCTAGCGCATGAGCAATTGCTACAGCGCTGCCATAATTTGCTCACGGAAGAGGGACAAGCCAGCTTTGTCCTGCCAACACCGGAAGGTGAGCAGTTCATCGCAATGGCTAAACAGCAAGGTTGGTTCTTAACACGCTTATGCCGAGTACAAACCACCCCTAAAAAGTCTTGTCACCGTCTGCTGTTTACCTTGAGTAAGGTATTTGAAGAGTGTAAAGAGGAGCATTTAGTTATCCATGGCGACACTGGTGGATATTCTGCGGACTTTATTACTCTAACTAACGGCTTTTACCTTAAAATGTAAGTGCGCCGCGCGCTCGTTTGAGTATAATAGCCGCCCTACTTTTTCCCTGTTTGATGTTTTTTTGTTCAGGGTTAACCTACGTCTTGTGGAGACACTATAGTGATCAGAACCTTTGCCGAACTCGATCTAGATCCGGTCCTTTTAGAAGCGATTGACGAAATGGGCTTTAGCCGCCCAACTGACATCCAGGCTCAGGCTATTCCACAAGCATTGGATGCAAGGGATATTCTTGCCTCTGCACCAACAGGAACAGGTAAAACCGCTTCCTTTGCCATCCCAGCGATTCAATATCTGCTCGACTTCCCTCGCAAGAAGGCAGGTCCAGCACGTATTTTGATCCTAACGCCAACTCGTGAACTGGCGATGCAAGTGGCAGAGCAAGCAACTGCACTCGCAAAGTACACTCGCCTTAAAGTTGCAACTATTACTGGTGGTGTTACGTATGACTCCCACGCTGCAACACTGGCAGAGACTCAAGATATCGTGGTAGCAACACCAGGTCGTTTGATGGAGTACATCGAAGCTGAGCGCTTTGACTGCCGTGCTATCGAATGGTTAGTACTGGATGAAGCAGACCGCATGCTAGACTTGGGCTTCGGCCCAACCGTTGATCGCCTATCGGCGGAGTGTCGCTGGCGTAAACAAACGCTGCTGTTCTCAGCAACGCTTGAAGGTCGCGGCGTAGAAGGGTTCACTGCTGATCTTTTGAAAAACCCAGCAGAGCTCGAAGCACAGCCATCAACACGCGAGCGCAAAAAGATCACCCAGTGGTATCACCGCGCCGATGATGCGAGTCACAAACTGAACTTGCTAAAACACATACTGACCGAGCAAGCTCAGCGTACTATCGTGTTTGTAAAGACGCGCGAACGCCTAGGCGAGCTTCGTCAGCAACTAGATAGCGCACAAATCCCATGTTCGTGGATTCAAGGTGAAATGCTACAAGATCGTCGTAACAACGCGATCAGCCGTTTCCGTGATGGCCAAGTGAACGTTCTGCTCGCGACTGACATCGCCGCACGTGGTATCGATTTGCCTGATGTTTCTCACGTCATCAACTACGACATGCCACGCAGTGCTGACGTCTACCTGCACCGCATTGGTCGCACTGCTCGCGCAGGTAAAAAAGGCATCGCTATCTCTATTGTAGAAGCACACGATCAACCAATGATGGATCGCGTCGCTCGCTACACAAAAGAGACTATCAAAGAGCGCTTCATCGACGGCATGCGCCCAACGCACAAAAAGCCAGTCTTCAAGAAGAAAAAGCCCAAGAAAGACGACAAGAAAAAAGCGGTGAAGAAAAAGAAAAGCGCTAAGAAGAAATAACGAACGCGCTACTCTAGATATAGCTCTATCAAATAATAACTACACAACTAGGTATGTTGTAGTCCCTAATATGCGTCATCCCCTTGAAAAAGGGGATCTTCCACCGCAAGTGACTCACTTAATTTGAGAGCGACACTCGCGGCCAGAGATCCTCACTTGCGTGAGGATAACGAAGTATAATTTGAGTATGACGAGATATACCGCGAGCATTAGCTAGTTACTTCTGCTTTATCTCGACTCCACTAATCACTGCTCTTCGCGCTTAAACACCAGTTCCGTCGCTGTCGATTCTTCTTCAACAAAGTAGTAACCAGCCACATCAAATGCTGTCAGTTTTTCAATCGAATCAATACGGTTCTCGATGATGTAACGTGCCATCATGCCGCGTGCTTTCTTGGCGTAGAAGCTGATGACCTTGTATTGGCCATTCTTACAATCTTTGAATACTGGCGTGATCACCTTACCATCCAGCTGTTTTGGCTTAACCGCTTTAAAGTACTCGTTAGACGCTAGGTTGATCAGCACATTGTCACCCTGTGCATTAAGTGCATCATTGAGCTTGTTGGTGATAATGTCGCCCCAGAATTGGTACAGGTTAGTACCACGCTCGTTGGCAAGCTTAGTGCCCATCTCTAAACGATAAGGCTGCATCAAGTCCAATGGCTTGAGTAGACCATAAAGGCCAGAGAGCATGCGTAAGTGCTGCTGAGCAAAGTCAAAGTCATCCTCAGACAAGCTTTCTGCTTCCAATCCTGTGTATACATCGCCTTTAAACGCGAGGATGGCCTGACGAGCATTATCCGTCGTGAACGTTTGTGACCACTCTTCAAAACGAGCCACATTCAAGCCAGCGATCTTATCGCTCACCTTCATCAAAGCAGAGACATCGGCCGGAGTGAGCTTACGGCACTCCTTGATAAGCTCTGCAGAATGCTCAATCAACTCTGGTTGAGTGAATCGCTCAGTGGCGAGCGGCGACTCGTAATCTAGGGTCTTAGCGGGTGAAACAACGATAAGCATGACTTTACTCTTTTAATATTGGTTTGCTTCAGTATAAAAAAAGCCACGCACTTTCATCAATGAAATAGTGCATGGCTTTTTCTATTTTTGAGATAGTTAAAAGCGATTACTTGTTCGCCGCTTCCTTCTCATCATACCAAATTCCCTCTTCAAGCTGAGATTTCAGCTCTGGGTAATCATTGGCATCGAAGGTTGGTACTTTACCCGCTTTAAGCTGTTGGTTGTAGTCTTTGGCAAGCTTGATGACGATGCCCGACAACAAGATGATCGCTATCAAGTTAACAATGGCCATCAGACCCATCGACACATCCGCTAGCGCCCAAACCATTGGCAGCGTTGCCACCGAGCCAAACATCACCATGCCTAGTACGATAACACGGAACAGACCAAGACCCGCTTTATGGTTATGCTCGAGGAAAATCAGGTTCGTTTCTGCGTACGAGTAGTTGGCAATGATAGAGGTAAACGCGAAGAAGAAGATCGCAACCGCTACAAATATACCACCCCATTCACCAACTTGAGAGCTCAATGCACGTTGAGTCAGCTCGATGCCCGTGATTTCACTGTGCGGTACGTATTCACCCGACATTAGGATGATAGCCACCGTTGCTGTACAGATAACGATAGTATCGGTAAAGACACCTAGCATTTGTACGTAACCTTGAGATGCAGGGTGCGGAGGATACGGTGTTGCTGATGCTGCTGCGTTTGGCGCTGAACCCATACCGGCTTCATTCGAGAACAAACCACGCTTAATACCTTGGATCATCGCTTGAGCGATGGCATAACCTAAGCCACCCGCTGCGGCTTCTTGGAAGCCGAATGCGCTCTTAAAGATGTAAGCAATCACATCTGGCACTTTTTCAATGTTCATGAACATAACAACAAATGCCAGAACAAGGTACGCCAGCGCCATAACTGGAACGATAAGCTCCGCAGTACGCGCAATTTTACGTACGCCACCAAAGATAACGAATGCAGAGATAAGAACAATCACTACACCCACGATCATCGGATCAAAACCGAACGCGGTATTCATCGCATTGGCAATCGCGTTGGCTTGAACCGCGTTGAACACCAAACCAAAAGCAATAATAAGGAAGATAGAGAACAATACGCCCATCCAGCGCATGCCTAGGCCTTTTTCCATATAGTAAGCTGGACCACCACGGTAGTTACCGTCGTCATCTTTGGTTTTGTATAGCTGTGCTAGCGTACTTTCTGCGAATGAAGTCGCCATACCCAGCATGGCAATTAGCCACATCCAGAAGATAGCACCGGGACCACCTGCCGTTAGTGCGACAGCAACACCTGCCATGTTACCGGTGCCCACACGAGCAGCAAGACTGGTACAAAGTGCTTGGAAAGATGAAATACCAGCAGTGTCTGCTTTGCGGCTGTTTTTCAGCACACTGAACATGTGACCGAAATGGCGGAACTGAATAAACCCAAGGCGTACTGTAAAGTAAATCCCCACACCTACGAGCAAGTAAACAAGAATCGATCCCCAAAGTAGATCGTTCATTAGATTAATAACGTCTGTCACTTTAAACCTCACTTAAAGTTAGAGTCCGAGCTGCACTTCCGAGTGCGTCCTAAGCGCCATGGTCTTCTCCATCCGTGAAGTTTTGTTCATTTCTTTCTTTTTCACGGCAACTTAGCTTGTATTTCTTACCACTTGAGAACGGCATACAAGTCGGGGTATTTTTTGACGGAGCGGATTTTGCAGCCATGCTCACGAAAAAGCAATACGCAACTAGTGGTATATGATTGTTATTTTTCACCTTAAAATCACGAAAAGTTAACACTAAGCAAAGCAAGTGCTTCACTTTTTTACCCCAAAGCAGCATCAAATCCATAACAACCGACAGGCATAAGCTTCCGTACACGTCGAGATAAGAAAAAATGGTACAAGCCTTGTTAGCACAACGGATTAACGCCATTTTACCAAACGGAGTACTTTTTGGGCATTATCGGGCAATGAGAATGCTTATCGTAGCACGCAAACGTTGCACCTCATCCATATTAGCACACGGTATTAACAAAACTCGCCAGGTCACTCTTTTGCAATTCGTGATTCAAGTGGTCATTTTTTATTCGAATTTAAGCTCTAAAA
The DNA here is from genome assembly GCF_036245475.1 of Vibrio sp. 10N. Taxonomy (NCBI): domain Bacteria; kingdom Pseudomonadati; phylum Pseudomonadota; class Gammaproteobacteria; order Vibrionales; family Vibrionaceae; genus Vibrio; species Vibrio sp. 10N. The sequence goes on from NZ_BTPM01000001.1 coordinate 2,861,090, forward strand.
ATGTGAGATTGAGTTCAAAATGGCATAAAACATTCATAGTCTCGAAACAAATGAGAAACATATCAAAGTTAGCCTGCATAAATATATGGTACTTAAAGGGCTCCGCAGGGAGAACAAAACAAGTGAGGTAGCTTATGGATGGCTTTGAACTGGATGAGATTACGGAAGTAGACGCACCAAGAGGGCGCGCCGCTCGCTCGAAACCTGTCAAAAGAAAATGGCGAGAAATTGAGGCCATTAAAGACAGACAACGCCTACAAAAAGAACTGAACGACATGGATATCGGTCTGGACTTTTCAATCGACGACGTTGATCTCTAACTTATCACTCAACATTGAATACCAATTTTCGGTGGTGACGAGCCTGAAACGTCGCCACTGATGATATGTAAAGCCCTCTTTTTAGAGGGCTCAGATTGCTGACGAACCCCGCTTTTTCAAGCGGGGTTCTTTTTTCGGAGCGGCCGTAGGCCGCGATCGCGATATTTTTTGTTAGATAGCGTTCTGAAGTGAGTAAGGCTTAAATCGGCATACAGAGGCTAGTATTTGACTTATTTCTGCCTTATTTAGGCCCATTTTTCGCAGATAGCTCACCACCAACGCTATCTTCTTGATGTTTTGAGCGGCAGCGGCTAACCAACATTGCATTTGCACTTTTGCGAGACCGCGGTAGCGCGCGTAACGGTGGCCATGGTGTTGTTTTGCATCGGCGAAGCTTCGTTCTACTGTTTCACTTCGCCTCCGATACGTCTTCTTTCCGTAGCTAGAGAGTCGCATTTGATTGGCTCGCTCCACCGTCTCACTATAAAGGTGACGCGTTATGACCTTCTGCATATTTTCACTCTTAGTACAGTCGTCCCGAACGGGGCAAAACGCACATTGTTTCGGGTCTGAAGCGTATGAGCGATAGCCTGCGCGTGTTGTGGTTTTATAGATAAGTTCTTGCCCTTCTGGACAGCGATAGGTATCGGTCTCTTTTTGGTATTTGAAGTCTTTCTTCTTAAATTTGTTCTTAGTTCTTGATGGGCGGCGATACCCGAACACACCTAATATACTGCGGCGCTCGAGTGATTCAGCAACAGGCGCAGTGAAGTAACCTGCATCGATACCAACTGCGATAGGATTGAGGTTGAACTGCTCTAGTGTGTGATCGAGACGACGGATATAGGGCTGTGAGTCATTCACATTCCCCGGTGTTGCGTATGTGTCTACGATGATACCGTGCTTACCATCCACGGTTCGGTGGTCAAGATAGAAGAAGCCTTGAGGCTTATTGTCTCGTGTCATAAAGCCACTTTCAGGGTCGGTGGTGCTGACTTTAGTGTTTTTGACGTCTGTCTTTGGTGGCGTCTCTTTGAATGGATTTTTACCTTCAGATTCTCGGTCTGCAGCCACATCTTCATTCAGCATATCAAGATAAGCGCCTGCACTAACTGGACGCAGACGATTCATGTGCTTGTTCTTGTTAGCATTGGCTTTAAGGTGTGTACTGTCAGTGAAGAGCTCCTGTCCTGCGACTAAGCCTTTCTCCATCGCTTGAAGCACTATGTTGTTGAAGATGCGCTCAAAGACGTCAGTACCATTGAAGCGTCGAATTCGGTTCTGGCTTAACGTCGAAGCATGGATAACTTTTTCGGTCAGTGACATTCGTAAGAACCAACGATAAGCGACGTTCACTTCAATTTCTTTGACCAGTTGGCGCTCACTTTTGATGCCGAATAGGTAGCCAAGCAGAATGATTTTGAATAAACGCACAGGGTCTACGGGTGGGCGGCCATTATCTTTGCAGTATAGATGTGCCACTTCGTCTCTGATGAACTCGAAGTCGATGGCATTATCAATTTTACGAACGAGATGATTCTGTGGAACGAGCTGTTCCATGGTTACCATTTCGAGTTCGTATTGCTGAGGAGAAGGTTTTTGAAGCATATCGGAGTATCCATATTTCGATACTCCTATTAGATCAAAGGTCTAGCTTGAAAGCTAGACCTTTGTCAGCAGTCTGAGCCCTCTTTTTAGAGGGCTTTTCTTTATTTAACAGGCCATATTTCCTTTTGAGATCTGGAAAACAAATTGACGAAAGTTAAATGATAACTCATATCAATATCATTTAACCTGTATTTCTTTTTGCGCTTGCCCTACAATACGCCTTCGTTGCGTTCGATAACCACACTAAGCTATCGACGTCACCCCAACACACTATCGGTACTTTCTAGTAACAGCAGAAGGCTATAGAAATGAACAAGACGGCTCTTCGTCTCACCTTGTGCTCGCTTCCATTGCTGACCATCAGCAGTGTCACGAGTGCAAATGACCTCAACACAGCTCGCAATGTCGAAGCTCAAACCATCACACAAAGCGCGCAAAGCCAAGCTCGCATCAACCAAAGCAGCGATAAAGCCTTTGAGCTGAAATCCGATATTGCCATGCTAGAGCAGGAAGTCGCCAACCTTGAGGTTTATGAGCGTCACCTGAAAGATGTGGTGGGTAATCAACAACAAGAGATGACGAGCATCGATGTTCAACTTGAACAAATCAGTGACACTCGCCAGGGCGTCGTACCACTGATGTACCAAATGCTTGCCGGTCTAGAGCAGCACATTGCCAGCGATAAACCGATCCGCCAACAGGTTCGCCTAGCAAGACTTGAGGAGCTGAAAGCACTCATGCCACAAGCCGATGTCAGCGATGCCGAGAAGTACCGCCGCATTCTTGAGGCTTATCAGATTGAAATGGACTACGGCATTAAACTTGGTAGCTACCGTTCTCTTATTAATGTAGGCAGTGAGATAGAAGCTGAGCAGCTGTATCTCGGTAGACTATCCTTGGTCGCTCGCAGCCTAGACCGAAACCAATATTGGACTTGGGATAGCCACCAAAATAGTTGGGTTGCTGTCGACGCCGCTTTGGCACCACAAATTGACAAAGCGTTTGCGATTGCCAACAAACAAGCCTCTCCTGCTCTGATTGAGCTTCCAGTGTCTCTACAGAAGGATCCAAGCTAATGCGCAATACCGTATTTATCGCCGCACTACTTGCATTCGGTTTATCCCAACCTAGTATTGCTGCCGACTCACTGACATCCAAAGCGCAAACGGCGCAGCAACAAGAACGCGCGCACAACGGTGAACGTGAAGCGAAGTTCAAGAAAGAAGAGCAAACATTGGCGGCGCGTAAAGCGCAGCTTGAAAAGCGTAAAGCCGAACTTGAAGCCAGCATTGAATCCTTAAGCAGTACGTTTTCCGAAAACGAGCGTACTTTGGCAGAGCAGCAAAAGAAACTGCATCTGGAAACCGGCAGCCTAGGTGAACTGTTTGGTGTGGTGCGTCAATCAGCGAAGGAACTGCAAGTTGAACTTGAGCAGTCTGTTGCAAACACGCAGCAGTCAGCGCAAATTCAAGCGATTGACAACATTGTTGCTGCAAAAACACTGCCTTCTATCCAAGAACTGACTGGCCTTTGGGAAGCCTACCAAGCGCAAATCGCTTCTAGCGCGACCTATGCTGAAGTTAAAGTGCCATTTGTTAACGGCGCTGGTGAAATCAGCACGATTAACGCGACTCGTTTAGGTAACTTTGCACTACTTGCTGAGCACGGCCCTGTTGACTGGAACGGTAAGCTAGCGAGCGATTTCCCTCGCCTACCAAAAGAAGTGCCGACATCGGCACAAACAGCGGGCATCGTTACCGGTCAAACCGCAACGCTTATCGACCCAAGCCGCGGAGACATCTACAAGCAGCTTGCGGATAACCCAACCCTTGGCGAGCGTTTTGCCCATGGTGGCATCGTCGGTAAGATCATCGCTGCTCTCTTTGCCATTGGTATGATCATCGCGCTGTATCGTGCTGTGGTTCTAACCACAACAGAGCAGAAGATCAAGAAGCAGCTAAAGACTCCAGAAACGCCAACCGATAACCCATTGGGTCGCGTACTCAGCGTCTATAACAGCGAGAAAAAACTGCACGTGGAAGCGCTTGAGCTACGACTTCTTGAATCTATCATGGATGAACAGCAGCACCTTGAGCGCGGTTTGAGCATGCTGAAACTCCTCGCAGCACTTGCTCCGATGCTTGGCCTACTGGGTACGGTAACGGGCATGATTGAAACCTTCCAGGTCATCACACAGTTTGGCAACGCAGAGCCAAGAGTGATGGCAGGCGGCATCTCAATGGCGCTTGTGACTACGGTTCTTGGTTTGATTACCGCAATGCCGCTGCTTCTTGCTCACAACTTATTGAGCTCAAAAGCAGAAGCGATCCGCAACGTTCTAGAAAGACAGAGTGTGGGTCTTGTGGCTGAGCAAGCTGAAGCGCAAACCATGGAGACTAAGCAAGCGTATGCCGCATAACCTCTTTAGTTGGTTGCCAGGAAGCGAGCACTTAAATCAGTTTATGACACAAGGTGGGCCAGTACTTTGGTGGCTGGCCGCCGTGGTGTTCATATTCTGGGTAGTGGCCGTTGAACGCGTCATCTATTTCGCCAAGATATTCCCTTCAGAGAGAAAAACTTGGGTGGATAAATGGGCGATGCGCCAAGATCACTACTCTTGGTATGCGCAGTCACAGCGCAACGCCATGCTGAGCGAGGCAGAGAACAAACTCAAGCAGAACATTAACTTGCTGAAGTGCCTACTAAGCCTTTGTCCGATGCTTGGTCTGCTCGGCACCGTAACCGGCATGATCACCGTGTTTGATACCCTTGCCGCGCAAGGCAGTGCGCAGCCAAGATTGATGGCTGCTGGTATCTCTATGGCGACTATCCCGACAATGGCGGGCATGGTTGCCGCACTTTCCGGCATGCTAGCCTTTTCCCGTATTCAAAAATGGAGCAGCAAGAGCCTGCTTCAACTTGAGCAGCTACTGCGTAGTGAACGCCAAACCAGTCAGCTAGCTGATGGAGACTCAAAATGAGATTAGGTCACCGTAGAAAACAAAATGATGAAGCCAACATCGATATGACGTCGATGCTCGACATTGTCTTTATTATGCTTATCTTCTTCATCGTTACGAGCTCCTTTGTGCGCGAGTCTGGTGTTGATGTCAATCGCCCTCAGGCGAGCCATGCCGTCAGTCAAAAGGATGCCGGCATCTTTGTTGCCATCACGTCGTCGAACGACATTTATATCGACAAACGCCGCGTAGATGTTGAACGAGTGCAAGCGACCATTGAGAAACTGCTTCTAGAACAGCCGAATGCCTCTATGGTTATTCAAGCGGATAAACATGCCTTCAATGGTACCGTTGTCGAAGTCATGGACAGTGCTAAAGGCGCTGGCGTTACCAAGATTGCACTGGCTACGGAGAGTCCATAGATGCTTCGAGTACTTGCGAGCATACCGTTGGCCGCCGCCCTCGCGTTTGCCCTATTCTCGTTTATGAGTTGGATGATTGATATTGGCCCTAAATCTAAGCCAGATGAGAAGCCAAGATTGAGCTATGACCTCGTCATGGTTGAACCAGACAGTGAGACCGCAAGACGACAGCGTACTCTGCCAGAGCCACCAAAGATGCCATCCACTCCGCCCTCCGCGGCGGTGGTTGAGCAAAGCTCTCAGGTATCCAGCGTTCAAACCCCAAGCACCCCCCAGCTGCCGAATATTTCGGTATCGACTCAGGTGGCGGGGGTATCGCTCAACGCGCCTACTGTGCCTGATATTGGTCAAAACCAACAAGTCATGCCGCTGCATCGCAAAGAGCCGCGATACCCGCGCCGCGCGTTGCAACGCAATATTCAGGGCTATGTGGTGATGTCATTTACCATCGATGAACGAGGTCGCCCAACCGATATTGAAGTGGTTGAGGCCAACCCTAAGCGCATGTTTGAACGTGAGGCTATGGTCGCGTTAAAACAGTGGAAATATCAGCCTATGGTCGTCAATGGTAAGGCAACGCCTCGTATTGGCCAGACCGTGAAACTAGAGTTTAAGTTGAATCAATGAGTAAACGTGTATTAACGCTCTTTGCCCTATCTCTTAGCGTGTTAACTGGCAGCGCATTCGCAAACCAAGAGCTTGGAATGCGCACCGCAGCTCAGGTCTCGAAAGCTTACGAGCTAGAGCAAGAAGAAAAGCTCAACGAAGCCATCTCGCTACTAGAAGGAGTGAAGCCTAACGCGAGCTTTGACAAGGCGTATGTAGCTCGCATGCTCGGCATCTACTACTGGCAAGCAGAGCAGCCAAAGAAAGCCATCACGCAATTGCAAATCGCCGTCGATACAAAAGCGTTTAAAGATGAACAAGGTTGGCAAACCGAGCGTATGCTTGCCGAGCTTATGCTCTCCGAAGATATGCCGGACAAAGCGCTGGTTCACTTTAACAACTTGACCAAGACAGCAAACTCTTACGAAAAGCTGTCTAAACAGCAGATCACAGGTGTTTGGTTAAACAAGACTCGCGCTCACTATCTACTTCAAGAGTGGAAGTCACTACTTGCGGCAATTAAGCAATACCACCAGCTCGATAACACGCCAAAACTGCAACCGCTGAGCCTACAGCTCAGCGCTGAAATGCAGTTAAACCATCTAAAAAGTGCAATCCTAACCACTCAAAAGCTGCTCGCGCTGCAACCTGACAATGTGATGTGGTGGCAGCAACTTAGCTCATTGTACATGCAAACCAAACAGTACAAGTTGGCGCTAGCGACATTGGTGTCCGCAGAGCGAGCGGGGATTCAAGTTCCTGACAATTTGAAGTTAAGTAAAGCGCAGCTCTACTCTCAACAAGGTATTCCCGAAAAAGCGGCAGAGTCATACGCTGACTTACAAGTGAAAGAGACCGATATCGACACCATCATCAAGCAAGCTAGACATTGGCAAATGGCTCGCGAGTGGACAAACGCACAAACGGCTTGGCTCGCAGCAGCAAGGCTGAATGGGAAATACTATGAGGAAGTATCGCGACTTGAACTGCAACAGGGTGATTTCAAACAAGCATTAACGTCTCTCGGCAAAGTAAAAGGCATGCCAGAGCACGAGCGCTTGCTACTTGAAGTGCGCGCTTACGTCGGAATGAAAAACTACGCGAAAGCGACCAAAGTCGCCGAAAAAGCACATCGACTTAAGCCAACCACGCAAAGCGCGGACTGGCTTCAGTATCTACAACAGATGCGCCGAGCGCACTAAGCGGTGCGCGTTGAATAGAGATGACCCTTACTAAGATAATTCCCTCTGATGAGGGAATTATCTTTTTTAATCCTCTACACACTCTCCATATCATTCTGTCTTACCCGTTCGGCAAGCTGTTTGTAGCGGTCCGCGATGGTCTCACCAAATACAGGGTCGTCTTCTTCAACCGTCCACTGACTCTCCACGTGTTGCCAATCTGAAGTGGTAAAGCGTTTTTCAATCAGTGGCAATACCGATTGCTCTTCTAAATCCAAGTGCTTTTTCTGATCCTGAATAAACTCGGACAAACGGCCAATAAACAGCTCCTGCGGTACCACCGCATCGTGCAAGATCATCTCAACAATATCCAAAAACGAATGTGTTTTCTCAGATAGCGCTTGGTGATCAGACTCTAGGTTTTCAATCTGCTCTTGCGTCCCATACTTATCGACAAAGTAGTGGTAAAGAATGTCTTCTTTAGGGTGGTGGATTTTCTCTGAGTGATTAGCCAAGTAATCAACGATCTCTTTGATCACCTCGTAATTGATAGGCTGTTCTTTTTCGAGTAAGTGCAATTTTCGATTTAAAATCGCGAGCAATCGCACCATGTAGCCGTGCTCGCGCCTAATCCTTTCGATCATCATAATCCTGCTCCCATAACCATACTCCTTATAAGTGTATAAGAGAATCAGGCAGCGTGTTTTGATGATGCTCGAAAAATCACCAATTGGGTTTTGAAGCTAATCTAAGCTAGGTTGCCAATCAATTGGCGAGCGACCCATCTTTTCAAGCAGCTGATTGGTCATGGAGAAGTGGTCACAGCCGAAGAACCCTCGACGGGCGGACAGTGGAGACGGATGCGGTGCTGTGAGTACGTGATGCTTGGTGGTATCAATCATCTTGCCTTTCTTTTGAGCGTGTGCGCCCCATAGTAAGAAGATGACATTTTCACGCTCCTGATTGAGCGCTTCAATCACTTTGTCGGTAAATGTTTCCCACCCCAGTTTGGCGTGTGAGTGCGCTTGAGCTTGCTCCACAGTCAGTACCGTGTTGAGAAGCAACACCCCTTGCTGCGCCCAGCTTTTCAAATAGCCATGATCTGGAATGACAAAGTTTGGAAACTCTTGTGCCAACTCCTTATAGATATTGACTAACGAGGGTGGTGTTTTGACGCCGGGTAACACCGAGAAGCACAGACCATGTGCCTGACCAGGCCCGTGGTAAGGATCTTGTCCCAAGATCACCACGTTCACCTCATCAAATGGCGTATCCTCAAATGCACTGAATACATCGCTATCAGCTGGATAGATCGTTTTTCCTGCTGCACGTTCAGCGGCGACAAACGCCAAAGTTCGCGCTAAATAATCTTGCTGCTGTTCAGTAGAAATAAAATCTTGCCAAGTGAGTGATGTCATATAAGCGCCCTTGATGCTAAATCAGGGCGTCAGTCTATCACTTGGTGTTGTGCATCACTACCGTTTAGCCGCAGCCTAGATAAGAGCACACTCAATGATGCTGATTCTTCATTTGGGGTGTTCGGTAGTGCCCGTGACAATGGATATGACGGTTTGGGCTTGGATAACGTGCTGAACGTGTTGTGCTTGGTCTTGGAGCGGCTGGACGAGTCATAATGGCACCTACCTTATAGAGTCACAGATTTATGCAACATGCATGTAACTCAGTATGAAAGAAAGATGCCAAAACGCGTAATACAACAATGAGAAATTATTTATTTATGGCAAAACGTCTCAATTGTTGGATTTCATCGGCCCAGATTTCGGGCTCTATTGTCTCTAAAATCAGAGGGATAGAGTCAAACCTCGAGTCTTTGGCAATATATTCAAAACAAGCCCAACCAATCTCACCTTTACCCAGTGATTGATGGCGATCCACTTTGCCTGCCAGCGGGATCTTTGAGTCGTTTAGGTGCATAGCCCTCAAATAGTGCATACCAACGACACGATCGAACTCTGCAAATGTCGCCTCACAGGCCTCTTTTGTTCGCAAATCATAACCCGCCGTAAAGGTATGGCACGTATCAATACATACCCCCACTCGCGACTTGTCTTCAACCTTATCAATAATGTGCGCCAAGTGCTCAAAGCGCCAACCTAGGTTCGTGCCTTGTCCCGCTGTATTTTCAATCACCGCAATCACTCCAGGGACGGCCTTGTGCGCTAAATTGATAGATTCAGCGATTCGGTCAAGACACTCCTGTTCGGAAATCTTCTTTAGGTGACTTCCAGGGTGGAAATTAAGTAAGGTTAAACCAAGCTGATGACAGCGCTCCATTTCATCAATAAACGCCGCTCGGGACTTTTCCAGTTTCTCTGCTTCTGGCGCGCCCAAGTTAATCAAATAAGAATCATGCGGAAGAATTTGTTCCGCTCGGAAGCCGTATTTTTGACATTCCGCTTTAAAGTTTTGAATGACTTTTTCATCAAGCGGCTTTGCCACCCATTGACGCTGATTTTTAGTAAATAATGCAAACGCATTGGCACCAATAGCATGGGCTCTTTGTGGCACATTATCCACACCACCCGCCGCAGAAACGTGTGCCCCAATAAATTTATTCATCTTGCTTTCACCCGATCGAGATCACATTTTTAGAACTGTTATTTAGCGATCTTATACTTTCAGTTTTAGCTATGGAAATCGTTGATTTTTGGTTTCCATAGCAATAAATCGGCTCATTTTGTAGTTTTATTACAACAAAATGAGCGTTCAAATAAATTTGAATACTTAAAATATCATTTAGATACACCATTTTTAAAGGTTTAATTGACCTTGGTCAAAAAATTAACCCTAATCTTTTTAATGTTTTTTGTTGTAATTTGATCTAAATCAATACTAAAATAACCACAACGGGTTATATATAGACCAGCTCAACAAAATTTGAAAATTAACACCATAAGTTTACCACTCTGAAAGTGGATTAGGAGATAGTGATGATTCAAGGTATCCAAATTACTAAAGCAGCAAACGACGATCTACTAAACTCAATCTGGCTGATCGACGGCGAGAAAAACGAAGCTCGTTGTGTTGCAGCAAATGCTGGTTTTGAAGCTGACCAAGTTATCGCTGTTAGCGACCTAGGTGAGTACGAAAGCCGTGAAGTAGCCATCGAAGCTGCTCCAAAGATCGAAGGCGGTCAGCACCTAAACGTGAACGTTCTTAAGCGCGAAACTCTTGAAGACGCAGTAGCTAACCCAGAGAACTACCCACAGCTAACTATCCGTGTTTCTGGTTACGCAGTACGCTTCAACTCACTAACGCCTGAACAGCAACGTGACGTTATCGCTCGTACCTTTACTGAGTCTCTATAATTAGAGACACCAAGTAAACAAATACTAAAAAACAGACGCTTCCGCGTCTGTTTTTTTATGCCTGTGAATCGGCTATCAACCGATACAAAAAAACCTCCCGAAGGAGGTTTTCAAAGCACTTCACGCCATTGAAGGTTACTTCAACGTCACACGAGCAAACTTACGTTTACCTACTTGGTAAACTGCTTGGCCTGCCGCTGGCACTAGCTTAGTATCTTCAACCTTCTCGCCGTCGATCTTCACCGCACCTTGGCGGATCATACGCATAGCATCAGATGTTGAACTCACAAGACCGGCTTCTTTTAGTAGATTACCGATTGGAAGGCCCGCGTCGAAATCGAACTCAGGCATCTCTTCTGGCATCGCACCTTTTTGGAAACGGTTGATGAACTCTTTTTCCGCCGCGTCAGCATCTGCTTCTGAGTGGAAGCGAGCAATGATTTCTTTGGCAAGTAAGATCTTAACATCACGAGGGTTCTTACCATTCTCGATGTCAGTCTTAAACTGAGCAATTTCATCTAGCGGACGGAATGACAATAGGTCGTAGTAGTTCCACATGAGATCGTCGGAAATCGACATGATTTTTCCGAACATCTCTGATGGTACTTCGCTAATACCGATATAGTTATTCGCCGACTTAGACATCTTTTTCTCACCATCTAGGCCAACAAGCAGCGGCATGGTCAGAATAACTTGTGGCTTCTGGCCGTGTGCTTTTTGCAGTTCGCGCCCCATCAGCAAGTTAAACTTCTGGTCAGTACCGCCAAGCTCTACGTCCGTTTCCATCGCTACTGAATCGTAACCTTGAAGCAGTGGATACATAAATTCGTGGATTGCGATTGGCTGGTTGTTGCCGTAACGCTTTTTAAAGTCATCACGCTCAAGCATACGAGCCACAGTTTGGTTTGCAGCAAGGCGAATCATGCCTTCTGCACCTAGCTCAGATAGCCACTCAGAGTTGAATGCAATCTTAGTCTTTGCAGGGTCTAGGATTTTGAATACCTGCTCTTTATACGTTTCTGCGTTACGCAGTACGTCTTCACGAGTTAGCGGTGGGCGAGTAGTGTTCTTACCCGTTGGGTCACCAACCATACCTGTGAAATCACCAATCAGGAACGTCACGTCGTGACCGAGATCCTGGAAAGCACGTAGCTTATTGAAGATAACTGTGTGACCCAGATGAATATCTGGCGCAGTTGGATCAGCACCCAGTTTAATGCGAAGAGGACGGTTCTCTTTTAGCTTCGCAATCAGTTCTTCTTCTGGAATTAGCTCGTCGACACCGCGTTTGATTTCAGCCAACGCTGCTTCAAGGTTCGCCATTCTTGTTCACTCCCACAGATTTGGCAAAAATATAATAGTTGGACATCTTACTTGAATAGCGATGTTTTTTGAAACCAGTTAGACTATTTGGTTTAGGAAATTTCAAAAATAATGTTGAATTAAACGCTCATGGTCTCTGTTTTTAAGCGCTTGCCTTGGCTACATCGCGCGCTCATCGCCTTTTTTAGTGCCATTATCGTCGTTGCGCTGTTTCTGCCTGACATTTCAGAGCTTGATGATGGAAACGACCGACTAGAAATTGGCAAACACTACGCGCTCTCTATCGATAGCGATGCATTCCCAATAGGTAATGCGGCATCCCCGAGCGTGGTATTAAAATGGGAAGAGCATACGGTGCGCTCTGGAGAGAGTGCCGCTGTTCTGTTTCAGCGTCTTGGGCTCTCCCCTCGCCTGCTTCACGAGCTAATTTATACCAATGATGATATTAAGAAACAGCTATCGCGCCTACGTCCCGGTGACAAACTGACCTTTGGCTTCGACGAGAATAGTGACTTTGTCCAGGTCAAGCGCCGCATCAATGACTACGAAACGTTTAAGATCACTAAAACCGATAAAGGCTTTGCCTCTAGCTGGGACAAAAAACAGGTCGACTACCAATACAACTATGCGCAAGCCGAAATCAGCTCGAACTTTTGGAATGCCGGAATTGGCGCAGGGTTAACCGCGAACCAAATCATGGAGCTAGCCGGTATCTTTGGTTGGGATATCGACTTTGCATTAGATATCCGCTCTGGTGATTACTTTAAGCTGCTGTATCAAGAGAAGGTGGTCGAAGGCGAAGTGATTGGTCGCGGCAAGATCATCGCCGCTATCTTTAAAAACCAAAATGATACGTTTACCGCCATCTTTGATGATAAAACGGGCAACTATTACGATGAAAATGGTCGGGCAATGAAAAAGGCCTTTTTGCGTGCGCCTTTGGATTTTCGTCGCGTGACCTCCAACTTCAACCCGAACCGACGTCATCCAGTTACAGGTAAAGTACGTGCCCACCGCGGCACTGACTATGCCGCGCCAGTTGGTACGCCAATTTGGGCTGCCGGTGACGGTACGGTCATCAAATCCAGTTACAACCAGTTTAATGGTAACTACGTGTTTATTAAGCACAGTAATACCTTTATTACCAAGTACTTGCACCTACAAAAACGCAAGGTAAGAACTGGCCAGCGAGTGAAACAAGGTCAAACTGTCGGTACACTCGGCGGAACAGGCCGTGTCACCGGTCCTCACCTCCACTATGAATTCTTGGTCAACGGGGTTCACAAGAACCCAAGAACGGTCAAACTACCACAATCTAAATCGCTGACGGGTAAAGCGAAGCAGACCTTCTTAGCCAATGCGCAAATTCGTCTGGATACATTAGACAGATACAGTGAACTGCTTTACGCCAACAACTAGCGAACTAACAACAAAAAAGCCCCAAGCATTTGCTTGCAACGTAGTTCATTTAAGAGGAGCAGCGTTGCGATTAACAGGGTATCGGGTTTTTGATATTTTTACCGCCCTAGGCCGGTTTGGCTTAGGGCGTTTGTCTATAAAGAGGATGGATAGGTCGCCTCGAAGGCTCTTTAAGCGTTTCGGCGTGTTACCTAAGGATACCGCTTTACTCATCACTTTGAGCTGGCTGGCTATAAATTGGCAAGCATACTTAAAACTTATTTCATTAGGTAAGCGCCCGTGTTCAACTGCGGCTTGACTAGCTTCTCGTCTCACCAAGTTATAACCAAGTAGCAGTCCCCATAGCTCTTGATAGACGAGATCGACTGTTTTGCTTCTCAACACTAAAGCGTTATGTTGCATCGAACTCTTGATATCACGATAACCTAATTCTATCTCCCACCTTTCATGATAAAGCTCTGCCACGGATTGAGCGTCATACTTGTCTCTAGGAAGAGAGGTAAACACCGTCTTGGATTTACCTTGGACCTCGTAAGTGACCGCCCTGACTGTCCATTTCTCAGGAAGATTAGGGTTCTTCTTACGAGCCTGTGGAGAGGTCTTCATCTCTACTAGCATGTCACTGCTTTCTTTATCGTCCAGTAGGGTATATTTGACTCCTTTCTTTGCAGGGAGAAGCCAATGTCTATTTATTCCACTGTTGTGAAGAGAAAGTAGTAAATCTGCTCCATAAAACCCTTTATCCAGTAATGTCACAGAGTTGTCTGGTAAAGCGTTGATGAAGGGCATCGCTAGAGGGATTTCACCTCGGCGATACGGGCTTATCGCTGCATCAACGATGACATGAGAGCGAACATTCATCATTGTCACAACCCTCAATACTGGATGAGGTGTTTGCCTGTTGCTAGACGTATTACCAGAGCCAAAATGTTCTCTTAATTCGGGTGTGTCAGCTGTTCTAAAAAGAGCACCATCTACAGCAAAAACCTGTAGGCCTTGCCAAGTATCATCAGGGTATCGCTCAAGCCCCCATGTTTTTCCGCATTGCTTAAACAGCCATTCTGGTGCTGCTTTACCTAAGCGCTGTCTTGCTTGGGTTAAAGCGCTCTTTGCCAACAGTTCTTCATCAGCAAGGCCATCAGCACAGACGTTCATTCTCCGTGCGACTTCGGCAATGGGTTCATTACGGAAAAAAGCCATACCAACAATTAACCACAAAACCATATCACTCGGTAGTCGGCGTCGACGGATTGTCGCTTTATCAGACAGAGAGGCTGCTTTAGCGACCCACTCATCAGGAATATGTTCAGAGAATGTGGTGAGCTGAGCTACATCGACAGGGTTTTCTTCGAGGAAGTCGGCAAAGAAGTTTTGAATAGACATAAAAAAATCGGAAACCTATAAACAGGTTTCCGATTGTCTCTCATCAGAAGGATCGGTCAACCGATCCTTATCTGATCTACATTGCAAGCATTTGCTTGGGGCTTTTCGTTCAATCAAAGCAGATTACTTGTTCGGCGTATCGCGATACATCTCTTCGATTTCATCTTGATAGCGGTCATTAATCACCTTGCGACGCAGTTTCTGTGTAGGTGTTAACTCCCCTTTGTCCATAGAGAAGCCAGTCGGAAGCAGTTTAAACTTTTTCACCTGCTCAAACTTAGCCAGCTCTTTTTGTAGATCAGTGATGCGCTTTTCGAACATCTCTACCACTTGGTGGTGCTTGATAAGCTCCAAGCGATCCTGGTAAGCAATATTCAGTTCTTTCGCATACTCTTCAAGCGTATCAAAGCATGGCACAATCAGTGCCGATACAAACTTACGCGTATCCGCAATCACCGCGATCTGCTCGATATAATGATCCTTGCCAATCGCACCTTCAATCGCTTGCGGTGCAATGTACTTACCATTCGAGGTTTTCATCAGCTCTTTAATGCGGTCAGTAATAAATAAATTACCTGCTGCATCAAACTCGCCGGCATCGCCCGTCTTCAAGAAGCCATCCGCATCAAAGGTCTTCGCGGTTTCTTCTGGCAGTTTATAGTAGCCACGCATCACCATGGGGCCGCGTACTAGGATCTCATTGTTGTCGCCAATCTTCACTTCCGCGCCAGGCATCGGCATGCCAATGGAGCCAGGGTTATAACAGGTATCATCCCAACACGATACGGTCGCGGTGGTTTCTGTCATACCGTAGCCAAGTTTGACATTAATCCCAATCGCTTGGAAGAAACGACCTATGGTTTCATCCAGCTTGGCACCGCCACATGGCATAAAGTTAATGCGACCGCCTAGTAGCTCACGCAGTTTGCCAAGCACGATCTTATCTGCAAGTGCGTAACTCTTCTTAAGTAAGAACGATGGCTCCACATTGTCTTGGCGACACTGAGCCATTTTCGCTCCCATGTTCACCGCCCATGTAAATAGGATCTTACGATGAACTGGGGCTTTGGATACGCGCTCATGGATAGCCGAGAAAATCTTCTCATAGAAGCGCGGTACCGCACTCATCACGGTAGGACGAATTTCGCTCAAGGCATCACGCACTTGCATCGTATCTTGCAAGTAGCAGTTAGTGCCACCTCGATACAATACATAGAAAGTCCATGCACGTTCAAAGACATGAGAAAGTGGCAAGAAGCACAAAGAGACGTCGCTTTCGCTAAGACTCAACCTTTCATCGTGCCCTTGCAACTGCGCCGCGATATTGGCGTAGTCGAGCATCACCCCTTTCGGCTGACCTGTGGTACCGGAGGTGTAGATAAGCGTCAGCAGATCGTCGTAGTTGGCTTGCTCAATTCGCGCATCCAACTCTGACTGGTTATCGTTGCTGACATCGGCAGTAAACTGCTGCCAAGTCATAGAAAATTCATTGTCGGCTAGAACAATGTCTTCGCTCATCGCGACGATCAGCTCAAGCTGCTCACATTCTTCATAGATGGAAAGTGCCGCGTCATATTGGTCTTGCTCGCCAACAAAGAGAATGCGGACGTCGGCGTTTTGTACGATATAGCTGGTTTGGGCTGGAGTATTAGTAGGGTAAATTGGCACAGTCACTGCGCGCACTTGAAGCGCAGCTAAATCAGCAATGGTCCATTTCGGCATGTTGTTGGAAATGATACCGATTTTGTCTTGCGGTTGGATGCCTTTTCCGAGTAGGGCTAAGGATAACGTATCCACGCTGATGCCAAACTCTTTCCAGCTAATCCCTTGCCACACATTGTTGATTTTATGTCGTAAGGCGATCTTGTCGCCACCTTGTGCGATTCGTTCACGAATCTTAGTTACGATATGGAAATCTAAATTAGCCATGTTCTATCTTACCTTTTAGCTTACACATGTAAGCTTTTTTGAGCGCACAAGTGTACCTTTGCCGCCGAAAAAGGCAACAGACCGACATCAAAGTTATCAATAATTCCTACCAGCTTTGCCGCCCAGTGATAATAAGATTATGAACAATATGAAAAAAGCCCTGAGCACATAGTACTCAGGGCTTTTCTACTTAAGTTGTAATGGATTATGACAAAGCAACCACTTCGCCACAGATAACCATTAGTTGATCACGCAACCAGATGTGACCTTTGTCTTTTTCACTAGACTCGTGCCAGCTTAGGAAGCCGCTGATCTTGTTGTTTTCTGTTGGTAGCGTCAGAACTTGAAGCTGATCTTTGTTTACTGCGTTTTCAACCAACCAACGTGGCGCAATCGTCACAAGCTCAGATTGACCAACAACGTACAGTACGTTGCTTAGGCTAGTACCTTCGTAAGACGCTTGGCACTCTAGATCGCGGTAAGCTTGCTCTGAGAAGCTACGAACGCCGTGTACTTTTGATAGTTTGGCGTGCTTTTCGTTCGCGAGTTGTGCTGTGCTTACTGCACCATGAATGCGTGGGTGGTTTTTCGCTGCTACGACAACCAATTCGTCTTGGAAGATCTCAGTGCTTGAGAAGCCTTGAGCGTCGTAACGAGCGTAATCGATAACAAAGTCGATTTCTTGGAAACGCATGCGATCTGCTAGCTGACGGTCTGCTTCTGCATCTAGGTGAAGCTGAACGTGCGGTGCTTGCTCAGAGATAGTTTGCATGATGCGCGGTGCAAAACGCATATCACAAGGAGAACAGATCGCCATCTTAAATAGACGCGTTGAAGTCTCTGGTGTGAAGATTGAGCTTGGTAGCTCGTTGCGGATCAACTGAAGTGCTTGACGTACAGGGCCAAATAGCTGACGAGCACGCTGAGTTGGCTGAATACCACGACCTTGACGCATGAACAGCTCATCGTTGAACATCACTTTAAGACGCGCTACTGCGTTACTTACTGCCGGTTGCGACATACCTAAATTGTGTGCCGCGCGAGTGATATTCTGCTCTTGCATCACTGCGTCGAATACAGTCAATAGGTTTAGATCTACGCCGCGTAATGTGCTTTCCATGCGGTAACTAGCGATTGCGCTCATAGCATCTTTTTTGTCTAACATTTAGTAAGCCTCGTGTAATTTCAATCTCGACTATTGGGAGGTAGGTAACCAATAAGACAGAACAATGAGAACAGCTTCATCGTCTGTGGGGTACCTTACGTCATTCTATTAATCCTCTGCATACTTCGAGGACGAAACGAACTATCCACCAATAATTAACTCAACACCAAGTAGATTTATAAAGAATCATCAAATTTTATTGGAAAAAATACAATAACCTTAAACAACAATAGGTTATCCCACATCTAAAAAAAGATAAATTATATCTTTAATAACTTTTGTTGAGCAAAGTGAGCACATACATAACCAAGCACTATGACAGATCGCCAGAGCAAAGAATACAGCCTATTGAATCTGTGCACAAAAGACAACTACAACTATTCGCATGGCGTATAGTTAATATCAATCAATGTCGGAAAATATCGAACAAGAAAAGTGGTGTAAACCATTGCATATCGCGAGCAACAATAACATTAAAGCCCGAATCAAGGTGCGATTCGGGCTTTATAATGGATACAGAGGTAGGGTCAAACAGAGGCATAGCTCGGAAAGTCAACTTTCTCCCAAAGACGCTGACGTAGATTAGCACTGCAAGACCAATCCCCTTTTACCAACCAATCAGAAATTCCCTCTGCCACATTTGGATAGAACACACGCTCAGCTTGTTTCTCATCCAGCCAATCGCGTATGACGCCAGCATCAAGAAAGTCCATGGATTGTGCCAAACCTAAACTGTCCAGCGTCGCGGCATTACTTTGCTGCTCAAACTGACCATCAAGCGGTTTGACCAACAATTTCTTACCAAGGCTCAGTGCCTCTGATGGCAACTCAAAGCCACCGTTGGCTATCACTCCCGCACAACAGTGTAAGTCGCACTGAAAGCTCTCATGTCCAAGCGGTTTGAGTAAAATGTTTTCAATCTGGGTCTGTTCATTGTTTTCAGGGTGATAGCAAATGAAGTTGTTTTTGCCAAACCTCAACAATACATCGATGATGGCATCGGTGTTCTCAAACGGTAGGTAAACCAAGATAAAGTCTTCCGACGTTACATCTTGCCCTGAGGTGTGCACGATAGGCGGCAGTATTGGCTGACCAAAGTGATACCAATGCAAACCAAGCTGATATTGAGATGGAGCAAAATGCTGTATCACAGAGTCATCGATCCAATTAGCCCCCTTCTGCGGGACATCAAACAAAAACGCATTCTGATGGCTAATGCTCACGGTCGGAATGTTTTGCTTTTTGGCCGCCCATGCTGAAACGGGCTCAAAATCATTGACGACAACATCATAACCGGTGAGATCAAGTTGTCTGACTTCGCTAATAAAGTTAGGCAGGCTATTTTCAAGCGCCGTTTTCAGGTAATTAACACGGCCATTTTCAGTAAAAAAGCTTAACCCTCGTCGGGTTTGATAATCGCCAAATTGCTGCATCGAGAAGTATTTGTTTTTCTCTCGCCCCGAGAATAAGAAGTCGACGTGCACATCGTGACGGTTAAGGGCCTGACTCATCGCTCTGGCTCGCGCGATATGGCCATTGCCGGTCCCTTGAACTCCGTAAAGTATCTTCATTTAATAGCCTCCTAGCCAGCGCTGCACGTAGTCGAGCGCCAGATATGCCGACGACATACCGAGTACCGCACCTATCACCACATCGGTAAGAAAATGCACACCAAGTAGAATGCGTGAAGTGCCAATTAATATCGCCCACAACAAAGCCACCTCGTGCCACTGGGGGTAAAACTGACTGATGATCGTCGCCATTAAAAATGCTGCGGCGGTATGGCCCGATGGTAGGCTGTAGCGATCTGAAGGCGTAATAAACGCTTGCAATTGATGTGAGAACTCTTCTGGTCTGCGCCGCTTGAAACTATTTTTCGCCAACCAATAAATGGGGAGCTCAATGGCAAACGCCAACAGAGCCGCAGCAAAAAACAGCTTGCCCACCGGCTCATCCAGCCACCAAACCGCTAAGCCGAGCAAAAGATACAAGTGACCATCACCAGTGCGTGACACCCAGCGACTCACCAACGCAACTTGGGCGTTAAATCGGTGCCCTAAACAAAATAATGAAAATGCCAAATCCATTCTTGCAATGGGTTCAATCGTTCGCACAACCTACTCCTTGTTAGACGCGCAATGCATGATCAAAAAGTAGTCAGCAACAATGACATTTCGGTGACGGTTTATTGGAGAAATGATGAAAGTTAGCGCCAGAGGAACCCTGGTCACTAACTTTCATAAAAGGAGAGGCGCTTGAATGCGCTATAGGCTAGAGCTCCTGGTGTTTATGTACTAAGCCCCAATCCGCAAGGATGGCGTACGCAGATGGGATCATAAACAGTACTAATGCGGTGGAGGCAAAAATACCAAACACGATAGAGATCACCAATGGCTGAATAACTTGTGCCTGGAGGCTGGTCTCGGTCAGCAGAGGTAATAACCCCGCAGCCGTGGTCATGGAGGTCAAAAATACGGCTCTGAAACGCTCGCGACTCGCTTTCACCACAGAATCATGGACTGAATCGCCTTCATCAACGTGGTGGCGTATGTACTGCACCAACAAGATAGAGTCGTTAACGACAATACCCGCTAATGACACAAAGCCCATGATACTTGGCATACTCATCGCGTGGCCTAACAGTAAATGCCCCCAAACCACACCAATAAATGCCAGTGGTATCGCCAACATGACCACAAATGGCTCTAGGTAACTTCTGAACTGGTAACTCAAAATGGTAAACACACCAAACAGTCCTAAAAGAAAACCTTTCGCCATGGACGCGCCAGTCTCTGCGCTGTCTTTGGTTTCCCCTTCAAAGTCAAAGCGCAGCCCTGGATACTCCTGTTGAAGCTTAGCGACTTCTTCGGCTTGGAACTGCCCAATGATATCGGTTGAATTCGCCTTACTAGTATCGACATCACCAAACACACTGACCGTTCTTAGGCCGTTGACGCGCTGGATACGAACGTAGTTACGCTGAAAATCTAACGTTGCGACCGATGCCAGCGGCACTTGCGAGCCGTCCGCTAAGAAAATCGGGAAGTTCGATAACTGCTGAATGTCGCCGATATCTTGCTTGTCGAGTTTTACTTCAATCTTAATGTTCTCGACACCGACTTGGATCTCATCGGCTGTTTGACCAAAGAAGGCCGCACGCAGCTGACTCGCGATCATTTGACCGTTAACGCCAAAGCTCTCTGCACCGGGACGCAGTTTGACTAAGATCTCTTCTTTACCGAGGCGCATGTCATCAAGTACGCCGCTCACACCATCAAATTCATTCATGTATTGTTGGATCTCCACCGAAGCAGCTTTCAGCATGTCCAGATCGTCGTGTGCAATACGCACTTCAATGGCACGACCGCCCGGCCCCATCGTAGGCTGCTTGAATACCATAGAGATTGGGTCGGCAAGTTCTCCTACATCCTCACGCCAAGCATCGATAAACTCATCGATGAGCGTATTGCGGATCTCTGCACTGAGCAGATCCAGTCTGACCGTCGCAATATGAGGACCTGACTCGTTAGCATCTCGGTTAGTGTTGAACTGACTGGTGATCTGCTTCACCAAGGTTTCACCACCTTCCACCTCTTCACTCCACTGCTTATTGAGCTTTTCAGCGGACTGAACGATTTTATCGACCACTCGCTCCGTCTGTGACAAAGATGCCCCCGGCGGCAGAATAATCCGTGCTTCCGCGATATCTCCATCCAATGCAGGGAACGGATTGAATTTCACCACGCCTCCAGCCAATAAACTCACGGAGATAAGCAACGTGGCAAACACACAGCCCATAAAGGCATAACGATAAGAAACGACTTTATCTACCGCATTCACTAATGTGGTGTTTCTAAAGTGTTCAAAGCGCTCCAGAAGCACACGTTTGAACTTCACAGGCTGCTTGTCACGGTTGTGCTTGTGCAACGAGTGAGACAAGTGATTTGGCAGAATCAAGAAGGCTTCAACTAGACTCAGCGACAAGACAAGTATCAGCACCTGAGGTACTGCTCTAAGTACCGCGCCCATCTCCCCTTGCAAGAACAGCAAACTACCAAAGATACACACTGTAGTTAAGAAAGATGAAATAACACCAGGAAGCACCTTCTTAACGCCGTTTATCACCGCATCATCAATTTTCTGCCCACGGTCTAGGTGCGCCTGTATCGACTCTGCGATCACGATGGCATCATCCATCATGATACCAATCGCCATTAGCAGCCCCACCAGAGACATGATGTTGATAGAGAGCCCGAGGTTCGCCATCAAGAACAAACCACCAAGAAACGCCACCGGCAAGCCCGCGGCTACCCAGAATGAATAACGGAAACTGAAAAACAGCCACATGGTCGCGAACACCAGCAAGATACCTTGCCAGCCGTTTTTCACCATCATGGTCAGACGATCCCACAATATGGACGACATATCATTGGTCATCTCAAGCGTGACACCCTCTGGAGCAATTAGGCGCTGCGCTTCCACAAACTCAGTCACCTTCTCTTTCACACGTAGCGCATCGTCTTCTTTGTTCTTACTGATTTTAAGCACAGCAGAAGGCTTGCCATTAAACAGCACTTTTTGCTCATCCAATTCGAATCGGTCGGTAATGGTTGCGACATCTTTAAGACGAATTAACGCACCACTTGAGCTAGAACCCACCACGATCGACTCTAACTCTTGAGGGGTAATACGTCTCTCATCAAAGCGAATCAGAAAGTTCTTATCTTCCGTTTCGACATTACCGCTTGGCAGCTTAATGTTTTGATTACCGATCTGGGTGGCAATATCACCGATACTTAACCCAAGCTGACGCATGATTTGAGTATTGAGCTCTACGCGGTATTGGTGATCGGAAAAGCCACTGACATCAACGAGCGAGACCCCGTAGTCGAGCTTAAGTGTGCGCTTTAATTGTTCCGCATAGGCTTTTAGCTCTGGCCAACTGGTCTCGGCGGTAATTGCTACATCGACAACAGGTTCGTTCCAATCCAGCTCTTGTACGACGGGTGATTCAATCTCATCAGGAAAATCGTTAATCGCGTTGATCTGAGTTTGAACATCCACCAGCATTCGGCCAATGTCCGCTTTCTCATCGAGCTTGAGGGTCAGTCTTGCGGAACCTTCAATTGCTTCACATTTGGTCTCTACGATGTTTGAAAGACCGTCAACGGCATCTTCCATACGTACACACAAGCTCTCTTCCACTTCTTGTGGAGAGGCGCCAGGGTAAGTGATCGCAGCCATGATGTAGGGCGGATCGAACTCAGGAAAGGTCTCACGCTTAATGGTGGATAGTGAGCTGATACCCAGTATCAGCAGCGCGAGCATCAATAGGTTCGCCGCCGTTGGGTGTTTGGAGAAAAATCGAATCATTGGGTGACCTCTCCAGCGCTGTGATCATCACTTTGACTATCGCGCAGTAGCATCCCCTCAATAGCAGGCAAGATATCGTTGAGGATCACTTTCTCACCCGCTTCGAGATCACCCGAAATGATCACCTGGTTATCGCGGCGATATTCGACATTCACATCACGCATTTCCAATCGATTTTCGGCGTTCATCAAGTAGATCTTGTCACCATGCAAAGCACGCTCTGGAACAGACCAAGATTGCTGCTTTTGCCCTTCAATTGTCGCCTTCACAAACATGCCATTAACCAGCACAGGTGTGCCCGCCAAACCATTGCTACTTGGTAATTGAGAGACCTCAAGGATCACCCCTGCGGTTGCTTGGTTGGCATCCACGGTTTCACTGACACGCGCAACTTTGGCTGGCCAAGTTGCGGTTAGATTGCCACTGCTGAGTTCCACTGTCGCGTGCAGTTTATTGAGCTCGCCGCGCTCCGCTTGGTTCTCATCCCATGAGAGCGTGTTCGAGAGCAGTTGCAGATCATGGATCGACAACTGTGCTTCCACTTCCATGACGTCGTTCAGGTGAGCGGTGACCATGGTTTGCTGCAAGTTGACCACCTGATTGATCTCAGCATCGACCTCTGAGATACGCATCGTCATCGGCAGCACAATAAGGGTTTTCTCTAGCGAGCGCTGCGCTTCATCGGCTTTAGCTTGATTGACCTTCACCAGCGCTTCAGAGACACCACGTTCGTCTGGCATTAACGCCAACTGGTTTTCAATCTCCTGCACCAACTTTTTTTGCGACAACATGTTTTGTTGCTGGGTATCGACGTCTGATTGTGAAGTTAACCCGCGCTTATTCAGATCCACACGGCGCTGGTATTCATTTTCCGCCAACTTTAAGCGATTCATCTCAATCGATAAGGTCTGCTTTAAGTTCGTCTCTTCTTGATCAAGGCGCGCCAGTTGAGTTTGGCTCGATTTTAAATCGGCAATGGCTTGAGATAGCTTGAGCTCATAATCTAAAGGGTCAATACGAAGAATTTCTGTGCCCGCCGCTAGCACTGTGCCCTTCTCAAGGTTGGGGTGTTTGTAAATCACCGCCCCCGCCACCTCTGCAATGGCTTGCCACTGCACTTTCGGTTCAGCGCGACCAAAACCAATCGCCACTGGCGCTGACATCTGAGGCTGTAGTGGCATGATATCCACCACACGTGAACGATCGCCTGCCGGTTTGGTTGGTGCATCTGGACGCAAGTTAACAGCGGCGATTAAAGCCACGACACCTACTGCAAAAGCAGGAAAGAAAAGGAGTTTTTTATTCATAGACTTCATATAAATACATTCTTTTAATTAGGATGGGGCACGCAACAACCCGCGCTTCAGCAAGGCGATATTATGTTCGAGGAGTTCGTTTAGAAATTCTTCATTGACTTCAATGCCATGCAAACTCAAAAGAGCAGGCGGTGCGACAAATGGAAACACCATTAGGCTAATGAGTGAAATTTTGCACATACGCGGGCTCAGCCCTTCACGTAACAATCCGAGCTCAGACATTTTGTTGAACATGAAATCTTGGTCTGGACGACCAATGTCGGCAAACACCTTTTCAAACAAGCGACGCTGCGTAGCTGACGGCGGCATATGCATGACTTGGGAGATCAAGCGGGGAAACTGCGGTACTTTATTCATTTCAAAATAATAAGTACGCATAAAATCAGTGAGGTTGCCGTAATCGCCATTTTTCATCAGCGATTCCATTTTGTTCTTCATTGGCTGCAAGGTTTCGCGCACCATGGTCTCGAATAGACCTTCTTTGTTGCCAAAGTAGTAGCGAATCATGGCGATATTAACGCCCGCCTTTTGCGCAATAAGACGTGTTGAGACTTTGTCATAGGGCATCACAACAAACAGATCGCGAGCGTAAGTAAGCAGCTTATGCCTAGCATCCGTGCGCTCTTTGGGGCGACCAACTTTACGAGTGGTCTCAGCCGCGTTCGTCATACCAATCCTTGCTTTTATTAATCATTGATTAATTGTAGAGTAAAGCTTGTTCAATCCGCGAACAGTTAAATTCATCAAATATTAATCAGATGATTAATTATGAGTTAGCGACTCCCTCCCCCTCTTAGAATAAAGAGCGAACTGCTCCGATATCAATAAAAATTCAGATTAACCCTTGACGCATCGAGCTGAGTGCGGTACTAATCTTGTAACTTATTTTTGTGGAACGCATAACAGTGTCATTACGTTTTTCTCTACTCCTGAACCTCCTCCTTATCGTGAAAAAATCGCGCGGGTAGGTTGTGGACGAAAAACACCACATAAAGAATTCCAAAAAACCCGCTTACACAAGCGGGTTTTTTTATATCGATTGAACTGGACGTAAACGATTAACCTGTACAAAGAGGAAGCAAATATGAACGATCAGGTGATTATATTCGACACCACATTACGTGACGGCGAACAAGCACTTTCAGCAAGTCTAACAGTGAAAGAGAAGCTGCAAATTGCTTACGCGCTCGAGCGTCTGGGTGTGGATGTTATCGAAGCTGGCTTCCCTATCTCCTCTCCAGGTGATTTTGAATCGGTACAGACCATCGCAAAACACATCAAAAACAGCCGTGTGTGTGCTCTATCTCGAGCGGTAACGAAAGACATTGATGCTGCAGCTGAAGCGTTGAAAGTAGCGGATGCGTTCCGTATCCACACCTTCATTTCAACATCAACGGTACACGTTCAAGATAAGTTACGCCGCAGTTACGACGACGTAGTTGAGATGGGCGTAAAAGCAGTTAAGCACGCTCGAAACTATACCGATGACGTCGAGTTCTCATGTGAAGATGCGGGTCGTACCCCTATCGACAACCTATGTCGTATGGTAGAAGCCGCGATTGATGCTGGCGCTCGTACCATCAACATCCCAGATACAGTAGGCTACACCGTGCCGAACGAGTTCGGTGGCATCATCCAGACTCTTTTCAATCGCGTTCCAAACATCGACAAAGCCATCATCTCTGTGCACTGTCACGATGACTTAGGTATGTCAGTGGCAAACTCCATCGCAGCTGTACAAGCTGGTGCTCGTCAGATCGAAGGGACCATCAATGGTATCGGTGAGCGAGCGGGTAACTGCTCACTAGAAGAAATCGCGATGATCATCAAGACGCGTCAAGAGTTCTTAGGCGTTCACACTGGTCTTCAGCACCAAGAAATCCACCGCACCAGCAAGCTAGTGTCTCAGCTATGTAATATGCCGATTCAGGATAACAAAGCGATTGTTGGCGCGAACGCGTTCAGTCACTCTTCAGGCATCCACCAAGATGGCATGCTAAAGAATAAAAATACTTACGAGATCATGACTCCTGAGTCTATTGGTCTGAAAAACAAAGCGTTGAACCTCACTAGCCGCTCTGGTCGCGCTGCCGTTAAGAGCCACATGGATTCAATGGGTTACAGCGAGCATGAGTACAACCTAGATACCTTGTATCAAGATTTCTTGAAGCTTGCGGATCGCAAAGGTCAGGTATTCGACTACGACCTAGAAGCATTAATGCACTTTGCTAACTTGCGCGAAGAAGACGACTTCTTTAAGTTGAACTACTTGAGCGTTCAATCAGGCAGCATCATGGCGACCACCAGCATTAAGATCCAATGCGGTGACGAAGAGAAATGCGAAGCCGCGGTGGGCAATGGTCCAGTTGATGCACTTTACCAATGTATCTATCGCGTAACGGGCTACGACATTGTGCTAGACAAGTTTGATTTGACGGCGAAAGGCGAAGGTGAAGACGGCCTGGGTCAAGCGGATATCATTGCTAACTATAAAGGTCGCAAATATCACGGTACGGGTGTCTCAACCGACATCGTTGAGGCTTCAGGTCAGGCACTACTTCATGTTATCAATAGTATCCATCGCGCCGATCAAATCGAAGCGATGAAGCAGAGCAAGGCTGAAGCGGTATAAAAGATGGTCCTTGGTCCTTGGTCCTTGGTCCTTGGTCCTTGGTCCTTGGTCCTAGAAAGAAAATTCGTTGGCTCGTGAAAAACGAGTCAACATAAAAATATAAGCAAATACAACATTTAAGGAAATTAGCCCCATGGCAGGTTCTTACAAGATTGCGGTTCTACCAGGTGACGGTATTGGTCCAGAAGTAATGGCTCAGGCTCATAAAGTGCTTGATGCAATTTCAGAGAAACACAACATTACCCTAGAACGTGAAGAGTTCGATGTAGGTGGCATTGCTATTGATAACCACGGCTGCCCGCTTCCAGAAAGCACAGTAAAAGGCTGTGAAGAGTCTAATGCGATTCTATTTGGTTCGGTTGGCGGCCCTAAGTGGGAACACCTTCCGCCAAACGATCAACCTGAACGTGGTGCGCTACTTCCACTTCGTAAACACTTCCAGCTGTTCTGTAACCTACGCCCTGCACAGATTCACGCAGGTCTAGAGGACTTCTCTCCGCTGCGTGCTGATATCTCTGCAAAAGGCTTCGATATCGTCGTTGTTCGTGAGCTAACGGGTGGCATCTACTTCGGTCAACCAAAAGGTCGTGAAGGCGAAGGTCCAACAGAGAAAGCGTTTGATACTGAGGTTTACCACCGCTACGAAATCGAGCGTATCGCTAAGATCGCGTTTGAATCTGCACGCCTTCGTAACAAGAACGTTTACTCAATCGACAAAGCGAACGTTCTACAGAGCTCTATCCTATGGCGTGAAGTGGTTGAAGAAGTTGCGAAGGACTACCCAGATGTGACGCTTAACCACATGTACATCGATAACGCGACGATGCAGCTGATTAAAGATCCTGCGCAGTTCGACATCATGCTTTGCTCAAACATCTTCGGCGATATCATCTCTGATGAATGTGCGATGATCACAGGCTCTATGGGCATGCTACCATCAGCAAGCCTTAACGAAAGTCAGTTTGGTCTTTACGAGCCAGCAGGCGGCAGTGCACCAGACATCGCAGGTAAGAACATCGCAAACCCTGTTGCTCAAATCCTTTCGGCTGCACTGATGCTACGTTACAGCCTAGGTGAAGAAGCAGCGGCGCAAGATATTGAGGCAGCCGTGAGTAAAGCACTGGCAGCGGGCGAGCTTACCGCAGACCTAGCGGGTGACAAGCCAGCACTGAGCACCTCTGAGATGGGTGACAAAATCGCAGCATACGTACTGAATTCATAATTAAAACACTGCCCTAGCCGATGGCCGTTCAATTCGGCTAGGGGAAGCAAGGAATTAAGCAATGTCTAAAACTCTATACGAAAAAGTCTACGACGCTCATATCGCCGTCGAAGCCGAGGGTGAAAACCCAATCCTTTATATCGACCGTCACTTGGTTCACGAAGTAACTTCACCACAGGCTTTCGATGGCCTGCGTGAGAAAGGTCGTAAAGTGCGCCAAGTAGGCAAAACATTTGCCACTATGGACCACAACGTGTCAACCACAACCAAAGACATCAACGCCTCTGGTGAGATGGCGCGTATCCAAATGGAAACGCTATCGAAAAACTGTGAAGAGTTTGGTGTGACGCTTTACGACATCAACCACAAATACCAAGGTATCGTCCACGTTATGGGACCAGAGCTAGGTATTACCTTGCCAGCGATGACTATCGTTTGTGGTGACTCTCATACCGCAACTCACGGTGCATTTGGCTCACTAGCCTTCGGTATCGGTACGTCAGAGGTTGAACACGTTCTAGCGACGCAAACTCTTAAGCAGTCGCGCGCTAAGACTATGAAAATCGAAGTTCAGGGTAAA
The DNA here is from genome assembly GCF_036245475.1 of Vibrio sp. 10N. Taxonomy (NCBI): domain Bacteria; kingdom Pseudomonadati; phylum Pseudomonadota; class Gammaproteobacteria; order Vibrionales; family Vibrionaceae; genus Vibrio; species Vibrio sp. 10N. Next base: position 2,889,858 of record NZ_BTPM01000001.1, read on the forward strand.
GTCGCTCCGGGTGTGACGGCAAAAGACATTGTTCTCGCGATCATCGGCGAAACAACCGCAGCCGGCGGCACTGGTTACGTAGTGGAATTCTGTGGTGAAGCCATCACTGACCTTTCTATGGAAGGTCGTATGACAGTATGTAACATGGCTATCGAGCTAGGCGCCAAAGCAGGCCTTATCGCACCCGATGAGACCACTTTTGAGTACCTAAAAGGCCGTAAATTCGCACCTCAAGGTGCTGAGTGGGATGCGGCGGTTGAATACTGGAAAACGTTCAAAACCGATGCTGACGCAACCTTCGATGCGGTTGTTACACTAAACGGTGCTGACATCAAACCTCAAGTCACTTGGGGTACTAACCCTGGTCAAGTGATTGCGGTTGATCAGCCAATTCCAGCACCAGAAAGCTTCGCCGATCCCGTTGAGAAAGCATCCGCAGAAAAAGCGCTGGCTTACATGGGGTTAGAAGCGGGTAAATCGCTAAAAGATTACAAAGTCGACAAGGTATTTGTTGGCTCTTGTACTAACTCTCGTATCGAAGACATGCGTGCTGCAGCAGAGATTGCTAAAGGTCGTCAGGTCGCTTCTCACGTTCAAGCACTGATCGTTCCGGGTTCTGAGCAAGTTAAAGCTCAGGCAGAAGCGGAAGGTTTGGACGCTATCTTCAAGGATGCAGGCTTTGAATGGCGCCTACCGGGCTGCTCGATGTGTCTTGCCATGAACAATGACCGTTTAGGTCCACAAGAGCGCTGTGCATCGACCAGTAACCGTAACTTCGAAGGTCGCCAAGGCCGTGATGGTCGTACGCACCTAGTAAGCCCTGCGATGGCCGCTGCAGCAGCCATTGCTGGACATTTCGTTGATATCAGAGAGCTAGACTAAGAAGGAACATACCATGTCAGGATTTAAACAACACACCGGCTTAGTCGTCCCTCTTGATGCAGCCAACGTCGATACCGATGCGATTATCCCTAAGCAGTTTCTGCAAAAGGTTACCCGTACAGGTTTTGGTCAGCACCTATTTCACGACTGGCGCTTCCTAGACGATGCGGGCAAACAAGATAACCCAGAATTTGTTATGAACGCCCCTCGTTACCAAGGTGCCAGCATTCTGCTTGCTCGCGAAAACTTCGGTTGTGGTTCATCTCGTGAGCACGCCCCTTGGGCACTGGCAGACTACGGCATCCAAGTGATGATTGCTCCGAGTTTCGCGGACATCTTCTACGGCAACTCTATAAATAACCAGATGGTGCCAGTTCGTCTGACAGAACAAGAAGTGGATGAGCTATTTGGCTATGTTGAAGCCAATGAAGGTGCAGAGATCACCGTTGATCTAGAAGCAATGAAAGTGACGGCCAATGGTCAATCTTATAGCTTTGAAATCGATGAGTTCCGTCGTCATTGCCTATTAAATGGCCTAGACAACATCGGCCTAACACTTCAACATGAAGAGAAGATCGCGGCTTACGAAGCGAAGATCCCAAGCTTCTTAAAATAGTCCGTTAACGATTTGGTTGAACAATCTAATCCCAGCCCTACTTTCTTAAGTCAGGCTGGGATTTTTTTATATCGTTTATCACTGCACTGAAAGAACTCGGCCATGAGTCGGGTCTGTTGGACTAATCACTTAACGGAATGGATATTTGCTATGCTACGTGTTCTCTCTTTGGTTTTTCTCATGTTTACCACCAGTGCTTTCGCCGCACCAAAATCAGAGCTTTGGTCGTATTGGGATAAAAGTAATGACAGCAACACGCAAAGTGTGTCCCATCAAGCCTGGCAGAGCTTTCTCGACCGCTACTTGGTCACTGAGGACGAGAATACCTTAGTACGCTACGTCCGCGTCTCTCCCAACGATAAGCAAGCGCTTAAAACCTACATTAATGAATTAGCTCGAGTAGACCCAAGACAGCTTAGCCGCGCTGAGCAGTACGCTTACTGGGTGAACCTCTATAACGCCATCACAGTCGATTTGATCCTTGAAGCGTACCCAGTGAAATCCATCACTAAGCTTGGAGGCTTATTTAGCTTTGGCCCATGGGGCGATGAGGTGATTACTATTACAGGGCAAACTCTCACCTTGAACGATATTGAGCACCGCATACTGCGTCCAATTTGGAACGATCCAAGAACACATTACGCAGTTAATTGCGCCAGTCTTGGCTGCCCAAACCTTCAGACACAGGCATTCACAGCCGATAACACCGAAGCACTGCTAGAAAGTGCTGCCAATGCATTTGTGAACTCATCGAAAGGCGCGAGCATTTCAAGAAATACCATCACTTTGTCGTCGATTTATGAGTGGTTTGAAGCAGATTTTGTGCAAGATGGTGGTGCATTGAAGCATATGGCGAAGTATCGCCCTGATCTTGCCAATTTCGACGGCAAGATCAAATACGATTACGATTGGGACTTGAACAAGAAGTAAGGGTTAAAAGCTTGAGCCGGGCTGCTTTAAGAACTCAATCTCTTCTACGGTAGACTCCCTACCTAAAATCTCATTTCGGTGAGGGTATCGCCCGAAGCGCTCAATAATCGCTTTGTGGCGATACTCAAAGTCTAGGTTATTTTCGATTCCATTGCTTTTAAACAGTTGTACCGCTTCTTCATGTATTTTCAACGATTCGCTGTGCATGTAGGGCATGTAAAGAAAGGTACGCTGCTCCGGCGTTAGCCTCTCATCAGCGCCGCTCGCGACTGCTTCTTGCGCCAATGCCAAAGCCATAGGATCCGAGGCAAAAGACTCGGGGCTTCCCCTGAACAGGTTTCGGGAAAACTGATCGAGCACGATGACTTCTGCAAGTCTGCCTTCAGGTGTTAAGCGCCAATGATAAAGCTCCCCTTGGTGAGCTTGTTTATGAAGCGCTGCAAACCTATGTTCAATAAGATCATCGAGCGATTTATCTCCGCCAAACCAATCCTTTGGTGATAACTCTTGAAACCAAAACTCGAGTACATCCTTGTCCGTCAGCATTATTTGAATCCTTTCACTTTTTTGATGAGGTCATACGCGTTTTGGATCTCTTGCGATTTCTCTTTCGCCACATTCATCATCTCTGGTGGCAGGCCTTTCGCCATCAACTTATCTGGGTGATGTTCATTCATGAGCTTTCTGTAAGCACGTTTAACGGCTTTTGAGTCCGCATCCTCAGAGATACCCAACACATCGTAGGCATCGGACAGTTGTGACGCACTGCTGGCTTGCTGCCAATTGCCCTGCTGACCGCCTTGGTAGTGACCACCACCAAAGTTGCCACCGCCTTGCTGGAAGCGGAACGCCGCTTCTTGCATGCGCAGGCGCTGCTCAAGCTGCTGAGCAGAAAAGCCCAAACCTTGCGCGATACGATGCAAGACCTCACGCTCTGTTGGGTGAATGCTGCCATCTGCGAACGCAGCTGAGATTTGAAGCTCTAGGAAGAACTGCAATAAGTCATGACGACCGCCAGAGGAAATTCGCACTTTATCGAGTACACGTTCAAGCGGAAAATCAGCGGATTTACCGTCACGAAACGCTTCTTGTGCCGCGCGTTTTTGCTCATTATTGAGGTTCATGCGATCCATCATGATGGTCGCAAGCTGTATCTCTTCTGGTGTCACCTGCCCTTTGGCTTTGGCAACGTGCCCCATCACCGCATAAGCGGCATTTAAAAACTCTTCTTGGCGCTGCGCTTGGTCTGCTCCACCAAACCCACCGCGATTGAATCCGCCGCGAGCAAAGCCGGACTGATTCAGTCGGCGTGCTTTGTCAAACTGGTGCCCCAAAAACAAGCCAAACAGCGCCCCTAACGGTCCGCCAAACAACATGCCGAAAAATACGCCTAAAATTTTACCTATCATGTGATGTATGTGCTCTTTATTTATGAATTTTTGCGCTGATTCGCAGTCTACTAGTGTCGTTGTGGTCAATTTCCTTTATGATAGAGGCCGTCTTATAAACGATTCAATATCAATCGAATTCAACTGAATGAATCAAGTTAAACAGGATAGTACAACTCGATGTCACGTTTTTCCCGCACCTATCTAGCGGCCTCTATTGGTGCTGCGCTGCTAGCGTCTTACGCACATGCTGAAGAAACATCGAAAAACAGTGGACAGCCTATGCCACCAGCAGAGCAATGCTCTGTTGATACTGCACAAAGTTCAGACTCCAATCAAGAGCCAATCAATATCGAGGCCGATACTCTGGAGGCGATTAATGGCGAACGTGCGACGTATAAGGGCGATGTGGTGGTGGTTCAAGGTAACAAGACCATTACCGCCGATAGCGTAACCCTTCACCAAGACGATAATGTCGTGGTCGCCGAAGGCAACGTCACTATTGACGATGGTCAGTTTAATGCCGTATCCGACAAAATCACTAACGATTTAAACAAAGACGTGATCACTGCAGAAAATACCCAATACAAAATGTTGTGTGGCGGTGGGCGTGGTGACGCTGTTTATATCTCAAAAACCGGTAAGTCACTGTATCAAATCAATGACGGCTCAATCACAACTTGTCCAGAAGACGACAACTCTTGGCGCTTTTTAGCTGACGACATTCGCGTCGACCAAGACAATGAGGTAGCGACCCTATACGGAAGCCGTGTCGAAGTAAAAGATGTGCCTATCTTTTACATGCCGTACATGACCATGCCAACCAGCAATAAACGTAAAACGGGCGTGCTGTTTCCGTCACTATCACTTGGTTCTAAAAATGGCCTAGAGCTGCAAATCCCCGTTTACTGGAACCTAGCGCCTAACTACGACTTACTCACCACGTTCCACTATATGCAAACACGTGGCTTACAGCTCAAAGGCGACTTTCGCTATTTGACTTCAACCAGCCGTGGCGAGCTTAAAGGTGAGTTCCTCGGAGACGACCAAAAATACCCAGAAAAAGATCAGCGCTGGGCATTTCAATACAAAAACAGTAGCGCTTTTAACCAGCACTGGAAACTGGATGTCGATTACTCTCAGGTAAGCGATAACGACTACTTCCAAGATCTCGATTCCAGTATCGGTAGCCGCTCAGAAGGTCAACTGTCGCAAAAAGGGACTGTTGCCTATCGCGAGCAGTTCTGGGATGCAGCAATTACAGTTCAAGATTTCCAAATTCTAGTTGATGACACTAAGCCTTACCGCTTAATGCCGCAATTTGAGTTTAACTACTACCGCCCTGAAATTTATCAAAACCTGAATTTTGATTTAGTCAGCAGTATCTCGCGCTTTGAAACCGACGACGAAAAGAAACCGTCGGCAACTCGTGTTCACATCGAGCCCGGTGTCACACTGCCCCTTTCAAATACTTGGGGGACATGGACGACAGAAGCGCGTTACTTGTTAACTCAATACAACCAAGAGATCGACAACCTAAACGCGGCCGATGTGGGACCGCTCGACGAAAAGGTCACCCGTGCACTGCCTGAGTTCCGGACGCATGCTGGCATGGTGTTTGAGCGTGACACTGCCTTTATCGATGGCTACACCCAAACACTAGAGCCACAGGTTCAGTACTTATATGTCCCTGAGGTCGACCAAAGCAACATTTATAACTATGACACCACCCTGCTGCAAACCGATTACTACGGCCTGTTCCGCAGCCGCCGCTTCAGTGGCGTAGATAAAATCGCGGCTGCGAACCAAATCAGTTATGGTGCAACATCGCGCTTTTATGATGGTGGACAAAAAGAGCGTTTGGCGATCTCTTTTGGTCAAATCTACTATCTCGATCCAGCGAGTAAAAATCCGAGCAACGTAGCAGATGCTGGGTCATCCAATTACTCATCATGGGCGATCGAGACGGACTTTAACTACAACGATCGCGTGTTCTACCACGGTGGAATTCAATACGACATTGATTCCTCTTCAGTATCGCTGGCCAACAGTGCGCTAGAGTATCGAGTCAATGATGACTTCATTCAAGCCAACTATCGTTATGTTACCAAGGAATACATCGAGAGTATCAACAGCTATAGCAACGATGAGCTGTCTAAGCTCACCCGCGACGGCATCAATCAAGTAGGTTTACTTGGTGGCTATCAAATTAACCGCAACTGGATTGCCACAGGTCAGTACTACTATGACATGACTGAGCGTGTCTCCATTGAGTGGCTCGCGAAATTGGAGTATCAATCGGATTGTTGGTATTTTGGTGTCGACTACAGCCGCCAACTGCGTAGCTGGGAGTCTGGCATCGTCGGTATTGGTGGCGCCAACTTCGAAGACAACATTCGCTTTAGCTTTGGTATCACAGGCCTTGGCGGCAGCTCACGCGCACCTGAACCACCAAATGGCAATGCGCTGAAATACGGCAGACCGTTTATACTTAACCAATAGTCGCCAAGCCGTCACAAGATGACATCACGTAAGGAACTTAATTTACTTCGCAGACTCTTAGTCTGTGAAGTTTTTACTGGGAATATCGATGAAATTTATTAGTACACTCTTTTCAACTTGTCTATTGGCGGCCGTGTCGTTTCAAGCAGCCGCCGAGCCTGTAGAACTCGATCGCGTTCGCGTTATTGTCAACGATGGCGTGATTTTGCAAAGTGATATCGACTCAGCAACGAAAACTCTGACCGCTAACGCGCGTAAGAACAACCAAGAGCTGCCAGCCGAAGATATTCTACTCGAACAGATCTTAGATAAACTGATCTTAGAAAAACTTCAGCTTCAGGAAGCAGAGCGTATTGGTGTACGTATTGATGATAACCGCCTGTCACAAGCGCTAGGTGATATCGCTGCCAATAACAACCAGACTCAAGAGCAACTACGTCAAACCGTTGCGGAAGAAGGGCTGACATGGGAAGCATTCCGCGAACAAATCCGTGACGAAATTGCCGCCAGCGAAGCACGTAATGCGATGGTAAGACAGCGTATTAATATCCTTCCGGCAGAAGTCGACAACCTCTCTGAGCTCCTAGCCCAAGAGAGCGATGCGACCGTGACTTACAAGATCCGTCACATTCAACTTCGTTTTAATGACGGTGAAGATAAGAGCGTACAAGAGAAACAAGCGAAAACGATTATCGAACGCCTAAATAGTGGTGAAGATTTCGCGACCATGGCATATACCTTCTCGAAAGGCCCAAAAGCGCTGGAAGGTGGTGACTGGGGTTGGATGCGCAAAGAGGAAATGCCGACCATTTTTGCAGACCAAATTAGTATGCAGACTAAAGGTACCATCATTGGACCATTCCGCAGTGGTGTTGGCTTTCACATCCTAAAGATAGAAGATGTGAAAGGGCTGGAAACCGTGTCTGTGACCGAAGTGAATGCGCGTCATATTCTAATCAAGCCGACCGTTATTCTAAGTGATGAAGGAGTAAAACGTCAGCTCAACGAAATCATTCAGAAAGTGCAATCCGGTGAAATGAGCTTTGCTGAATTGGCCGAGCAATACAGCCAAGATCCAGGCTCTGCGGTCCAAGGTGGTGAGCTAGGCTATCAGACGCCCGAACTTTACGTGCCCGAATTTAAGCACCAGGTCGAAACCCTGCCCGTAAACCAAATCAGTGAACCGTTTAAAACCGTTCACGGCTGGCACATTGTTGAAGTTTTGGATCGTCGTGACGTCGACAAAACCGGCTCTGCGATGCAAAACCGCGCTTACCGAATCCTATTTAATCGTAAGTTCAACGAAGAAGCGTCTGCGTGGATCCAAGAACTGCGCGCCAGTGCCTTTGTCGAAATGGTTGAGGACGAAGAAAGTGAAATCAATTAAACGCATCATCGTCACAGCCGGCGAGCCAGCAGGTATCGGACCAGACTTAGCGGTGGCCCTTTCGCAAAAATCATGGCCACATCAGGTGGTCATTTGCGCTGATAAATCATTGATTGCAGAGCGCGCAGAGCTACTTGGCATCGATGTCGAGTTGGTCGACTTCGACGCACAAAACTTCGAATCTCATCGACAAGGACGCTTAGTGATTCTGCATGAACCACTGACTGTTCCAGCCAAAGCTGGCGTTCTCGATGAGAGAAACGGTCAATACGTACTAAATACCCTCGAAAAAGCCGCAAAAGGCTGTATGAATGGTCAATTTGATGCTATTGTCACCGGCCCTGTGCACAAAGGGGTGATCAATCGCGCTGGCGTTAGCTTTAGTGGCCATACAGAGTTCTTTGCAGAGGTATCCAATACACCACTTGTGGTGATGATGCTGGCAACGGAAGGGCTAAGAACAGCACTGGTTACGACACACCTTCCCTTATCGGAAGTGCCTAATGCCATCACCGAGGATCGCGTCACGCGAATCGTTGATATATTGCACCACGATTTGGTCACCAAGTTTGGGATCACAACACCAAACATCTATGTCTGCGGCCTGAACCCTCATGCGGGTGAAGATGGCTGCCTAGGTATGGAAGAGATTGAAACCATCACTCCTACCCTAGAAAAACTTCGCACAGAGAAAAATTATCAGCTTGTTGGCCCATTACCCGCCGACACGATATTTAATGACAAATACTTACGCGAAGCGGATGCTGTCTTAGGCATGTATCACGATCAAGTACTCCCTGTATTAAAATACAAAGGCTTTGGTCGTTCAGTAAACATCACTCTTGGTCTACCTTTTATAAGGACATCGGTTGATCATGGCACCGCGATTGATCTTGCTGGCACCGGCCAAGCAGACTTTGGCAGCTTTGAGACAGCGCTGGCGTACGCAATAGACTTAGTAGAGAGCAGACAATGAGAAATGATGTCCACTTAGGGCACAAGGCCAGAAAACGATTTGGCCAGAACTTCCTGAACGATCCGTACATCATCGATGGTATCGTATCTTCAATTAACCCAAAGCCGGGCCAAAACCTGGTTGAGATCGGCCCTGGTCTTGGCGCGATTACTGAGCCAGTGGGTAAAGAAGTCGACAAGTTTACGGTTATCGAACTTGACCGTGACTTGGCACAGCGTCTGCGTACTCACCCAGATCTTGCTGACAAGTTGACCATTCACGAAGGCGACGCAATGCGTTTTGACTTCACCCAACTGGTGAAGCCTAACAACAAACTGCGCATCTTTGGTAACTTGCCATATAACATCTCTACGCCTTTGATGTTCCACTTGTTTGAATTCCATAAAGACATCCAAGACATGCACTTTATGCTTCAAAAAGAAGTGGTTAACCGTCTAGCCGCTGGCCCTGGTAGCAAAGCTTATGGCCGTCTGACGGTCATGGCACAGTACTACTGTAAAGTGGTACCCGTACTTGAAGTACCACCAACAGCATTCGTGCCGCCGCCGAAAGTCGACTCAGCGGTTGTGCGTCTTGTGCCTTACGAAGAACTGCCATACCCTGCAACTAGCCTTAAGTGGCTTGATCGCGTATGTCGTGAAGGCTTTAACCAGCGTCGTAAAACTGTACGTAACTGCTATAAAGCACTCATGTCCGCGGAAACCTTGGAAGAGCTTGGGGTGAACCCATCTATGCGCCCAGAGAACCTGACGCTGCAACAGTTTGTTGACATGGCAAACTGGCTCGACGCCAACCATGGTTAATACAAATCAATAACAGAAAAAACGCTCACTAGCTTGCTATTGAGCGTTTTTTTTGTCATATCTGAATATGCACTTCAAGCAGTTAGGAGATTGACATGGAGTCGACCACACCATGCGTAAAATGCCAAGTACACACTAAATACGTTGAAGAACAGTCCGACCCAGACAACAGCCGTTATGTGTTTGCCTACATCATTACCATCAAGAACCTGAGTCAGGAAACTGTTCAACTCATCAGTCGACGCTGGTTAATCACCGATGCTAACGGCAAGCAGCTTACCGTAGAAGGTGATGGCGTCGTTGGACAACAACCGGTCATCGAAAAAAACGATGAATACACTTATACCAGTGGTACAGCAATCGAGACCCCTCTGGGCGTAATGCAGGGGCACTACGTTATGCTAGATGGGAGTGGTAAACAATTTACCGCAGAAATTGAACCTTTCCGCTTGGCGATCCCCAACATACTGAATTAAGGAACATTGTGGCCAACTACATTGTCGGAGACATTCAAGGCTGTCTCGATGAACTGCAGCTTTTATTAGCCAGCGTTAACTTCAACTCGCAACAAGATACTATTTGGTTCGCTGGCGATCTCGTTGCAAGGGGACCAAAATCTTTAGAAACCCTTAGGTATGTAAAATCGTTAGGAGATGCGGCTAAGGTTTGTTTAGGCAATCACGATCTACACCTTCTTGCTGTGTCTTTAGGCGTTCACAAAGCAAAGCCAAAGGATAAAACGCTATCCATCCTCGAGGCGAGTGACAAAGACGAGTTACTTAACTGGCTAAGACAACAGCCATTATTGCTAGAACATGATGAGTTTGTCGTTTGTCATGCGGGGATTTCACCGCAGTGGACACTGAAACAAGCGAAGAAATGCGCAAAAAAGGTGGCAAAAAAATTACGCGGAGACGATTGGCAGTCACTGATTAAAAACATGTATAGCAACGAACCGGATGTCTGGTCTCACGAACTGAAAGGGATTGAACGACTTCGCTATACCATCAATGCTTACACGCGAATGCGATTTTGTTTTCCTGATGGGCGCTTAGACATGAGTTGCAAGCTCCCCCCTTCAGAAGTCAATCCAAGTGAATATGTACCTTGGTTTGCCCTACCATCACGTGAAGCATTAAGTAAAACTGTGATATTTGGTCATTGGGCTGCGCTTGGTGGTTATGTCAGCGAAGAGGTCATCGGGCTTGATACCGGCTGTGTGTGGGGCGGGGAACTCACTATGATCCGCTGGGAAGACAAGGCGCTATTTAGTCAACCTGCGTTGTAACAATCTATATTGCTCGCCAGTTGAGAAACTGGCGAGCAGTAAAAACTTAACGCTCTAGCACTACAAACTCCATGTTGTAGGCATTTTTTTCATCCGCACTGTAGTGCTCGCTGTGGATTTTCTGCCAACCTTCTCCCCAGTCAGGAAATTGCGTATCACCATCAAGCTTGGCATCAATATGGGTCAGATACAGTTTATTTGCCATCGGAAGACAGTGACTATAGAAGCTACCGCCACCAATGATCATCGCTTCTTCGACATCGCTAACCAACTCCAATGCCTGCTCAAGCGAAGTCACAGTATCGACACCGTCGATAGACAGTTCATTGTTACGACTCACCACAATATTGCGACGCCCCGGCAGTGGACGCCCGATAGATTCATAAGTCTTACGACCCATAATCACTGGTTTACCCAAAGTACAGCGCTTGAACCAAGCAAAATCAGCCGGTAAATGCCACGGCATTTGGTTGTCCTTACCAATGATACGATTGTCTGCCATAGCGGCTATCATACTGATGATCATGATTGTTTGTTCCTAATTAGACGATTGGGCGACGGCGGTAGAATAACAGCCCTGGCATCGCAAGACCAACCGCGAGACCTGCGATAATGAACATCGCTTTCAAAAAGTTCTCAAGAAGCGTCGCCAATAGCTCTGGGGTATAACCTAAATGGTTGATCTCTACCATCGCAATCATGGCTTTAAACGCAAACACGCCTGGCACCATAGGGATCAATGCCGCTACAGTAAATACTTTCGGGTGCGCCAAAAACTTATGAGACCAATGCACACCAATCATGCCAACCAAAGTGGCGGCAAAAAAGGTTGCCCACTCAATCGGCACTCCATAATGCATCATTAAAAAGCGTGAGCCATGGCCGATCGCGCCGCCGATAGCGCAGTAAGCCAACGCATTTTGCGGCACGTTAAATACCAGAGCAAAACCCACCGCTGGTATCGCGGCAAAAAACATATCATTAAGTAGGGCTAGAAGCAGTTCCATCATTACTGTACCCACCCTAATACGTTGGTAATGCTCATTGCACCCACGATGCCTAAACAGGTCGCAAGCGTCAGCAAGCTTGCCATCACAAAGCGAGCGATCCCCATATTGACATAACCTTTGAGCATATCGGCCACCGAGTTAATCAGCGGAAAGCCAGGCACTAACATCAATACCGAAGAGGCCATCACTAACTGTGGCTTGTCCCCGATTCCATAAATCACGGCTTGTGCGGAGATCAATGTAGTAACAAAAGCTGTAATAGCGAAATTGAGCAGTGGATTGAAGTGACGGTGACCAAACTCCTGACGGACAATCATGCCCAAGCCAGACGCTAAAAAGGTCATACCAAACACCGCCCAATCGCCGCCAGCTAATCGACTGAATGCGGCACAAGAAAGGCCTATCATCACCACCACTAACCAGCGGTTGTAGCGTTCTGGGCTGATTTGGTTAAGCTTTTTTTGAGCCAGTTGATAGTCGAGAATACCCTTCTCCATCATTATGCAGATGCGCTGAATCTGGGTAACGACCCGCATATTCAAGCCTCGATCTGGGCTTCGACGTGCGGTGGTGACGCAATGTTCGTTATAGACAGTAGTGACGACTAAAGAGCTGGCAGAGAGCGACACTTCCACTTCATCCATGCCTGCTGCTTTTCCGATTCGATGTGTAATGTGACCAACAAGGGTGCTTTCAGCGCCATGAGCTAACAGCATTTGGCCTGCTTGAGCAATCAGCCGAGAGACTGCTCTTTGATTAGGTGCCATGTATCCTTCCAAGCATGTGGTTCTAGGCAAATGTATTGCCAATCCATAATTTGTTTGGCCGATTGGTTTCTGCCAAACAAAGTGCAAACGTTTGAGCCGGTTAGTTTGCCTCAGTTTCTGAGTCAGAGAAATGATTTAGGTACAAAAAAACCGCAATAACAATTGCGGTTTTTCAAATTCAATGGTGATTTAGTCACGAACGTAGACAACGTGGCCGTCATCTTCTTCGTCATCCCAATCATCCCAGTCATCGTCTTCAGTAATCACGTCTTTACCTGACATGGCATCTTTGTGGTAATCATCCCACATGAAGTCGACTTTCTCTTCTTCAGAGATCTCTTCTTCCGCACGCGGTAGGGTTTCCATAAAGTCTGCTAACTTGTAGCAAAGCTCTTTAGTACCGTGCTTGTTGACTGCCGAGATCTTAAAGTATTCATCTTCCCAGCCTAGCGCATCAAGGATCTCTTGGATCACTTCATTCGCTTCTTCTTCTGGCATCAGATCAACTTTGTTGAATACCAACCAACGCGGCTTATCAGCCAGTTTTTCACTGTATTGCTCAAGCTCATCGATGATGGTCAATGCGTTTTCGATTGGGTTAGACTGGTCGATAGGCATAATATCGATCATGTGAAGCAGCACGCGACAGCGCTCTAGGTGCTTCAAGAAACGAATACCTAGGCCAGCACCATCCGCAGCGCCTTCGATTAGACCTGGAATGTCAGCGACGACAAAGCTCTTCTCAGGAACCACACTCACAACACCAAGACTTGGGATCAAGGTCGTAAATGGGTAATCGGCTACCTTAGGCTTCGCTGCAGATACCGCGCGAATGAAGGTTGATTTACCTGCGTTTGGTAAACCAAGCATACCCACGTCAGCAAGCAGAAGTAGTTCAAGGCGCAGCTCACGCATCTCACCTTTTGTACCTAGCGTCTTTTGGCGAGGTGCACGGTTAACCGATGACTTAAAGCGCGTGTTACCAAGACCGTGCCAACCGCCTTTGGCAACCATGACTTTTTTGCCATGCTCAGCCACTTCTGCCACGATTTCGTTGGTGTGAATATCAACCGCACGAGTACCAACTGGCACTTTCATGACTTTGTCTTTGCCACGCTTACCAGTACAGTTACCACCACGGCCATTTTCACCACGTTCCGCTTCATAGAAACGCTGGAAACGGTAGTCGATTAGTGTATTTAGGTTTTCATCTGCCTCGATATAGATATCGCCGCCGTCGCCGCCGTCGCCACCATCAGGGCCACCTTTCGCTACAAATTTCTCACGCCAAAAGCTAACAACACCGTTACCGCCGTCGCCCGCTTGGACTTTTACTACCGCTTCATCAACGAACTTCATCTCTTACTCCGACTACTTCTTCGCTTACCCACCAAAAGGCTCAAGCGTCATCACGACGCGCCTGATGGCTTCATTCGATTATCACTACATTTTAGCAGATGACAGAGACGACTCCCCACTAAGCTAGACCTTACTTTGTAAAGACTTAACCTAGAGATTCGTCTCTATCGACTGCCTTCATTTCAATACAAATAAAAAACCCCGCCGACTCGGCAGGGCTTTTGAATTCAGCTTGAAAGCATTGTGTAATTTAGCGAGATGCTTAATTACTCAGCTTCGATGCTAACGAATTTACGGTTCTTAGGACCTTTAACTTCGAATTTCACTTTACCTTCAGTAAGAGCGAAAAGAGTATGGTCTTTACCGATACCAACGTTAGTACCAGCGTGGAACTTAGTACCACGTTGACGTACGATGATGTTACCTGCAAGAACAGACTCACCACCGAAACGCTTAACACCTAGACGTTTGCTTTCTGAATCGCGGCCGTTACGAGTAGAACCACCAGCTTTTTTGTGTGCCATTGTTAAACTCTCCTAATCGAATTAAGCGTTGATGCCAGTGATTTTCACTTCCGTGAACCACTGACGGTGACCTTGTTGCTTACGAGAGTGCTTACGACGACGGAACTTAACGATTTTAACTTTATCGCCACGACCGTGTTGTACTACTTCAGCAACAACCTTGCCGCCCTCTACTAGAGGAGCGCCAACTTGAATGTCTTCACCGTTAGCAACAAGAAGAACTTTATCAAATTCAACAGTTGCACCAGTTTCAACGTCTAATTTCTCTAAACGAAGAGTTTGACCTTCGCTTACACGGTGTTGTTTACCACCAGATTGGAAAACAGCGTACATATTTTACTCCGCTTTTTCCGCACAGCCTTTTGATTGTTATTTCAACAAATAGGGTGTGCGCTAAACTAATCATCAATAGGGCGCAGATTCTACGCGAATGATTGCCCTATGACAAGCCATATTTTGAAAAAATTGGCGAAACACTAATCGCCAATCGAAAGTGCCGCAATAATGCCCTTTCACCATGTATTAATCAACGTTTTTTAGTGTATTATTCACAGATTATAACCAACGATTAAGCCTTACAGGCTCTAAGCTCAACCGGGTACGTAATGGATTTTAAAGCTATCCAAGCACTGACTGCCGATGATATGGCAAAAGTGAACGAAACAATACAAGCACAATTAAACTCTGAAGTTAGCCTAATCAATCAGCTTGGTTTTTACATTGTGAGCAGCGGAGGAAAGCGCCTAAGACCGCTTCTTGCTATCCTGTCAGCCAAAGCGCTGGGTTATCAGGGTAATGCTCACACGACTGCTGCTGCCTTTATAGAATTTATCCACACTGCAACCTTGTTGCATGATGATGTGGTCGACGAGTCTGACATGCGACGCGGTAAAGCCACCGCAAACGCAGCATTTGGTAATGCGGCAAGCGTGCTGGTAGGCGACTATATCTATACACGCTCTTTCCAGATGATGACAGCGCTTGGCTCGCTGCGCATTTTGGAGTTAATGAGTGATGCGGTGAATGTAATAGCTGAAGGCGAAGTTCAGCAGCTAATGAATTGCAACGATCCTGACACTAGCGAAGAAAGCTATATGCAGGTTATCTACTCTAAAACCGCACGCCTGTTTGAGGCGGCAACGCAAGTTGGTGCCATCCTAAATGACGCTGAACCGGAAGTAGAAGTCGCTCTGCAAAACTACGGCAAATATCTAGGCACTGCATTCCAGCTTATCGATGATGTTATGGACTACACCTCTACCGGTGAAGACATGGGTAAGAATGTCGGCGATGACCTTGCAGAAGGTAAACCGACGTTACCACTGATCCACGCTATGCAGCATGGCGAGGCTCATGAAAGCGAAATGATTCGCGAAGCCATCGAAAAGGGCAATGGTCTCGACAAAATCGAAGCCATCATGGCCACCATGCAACGAGTAGGTTCACTTAAGTACACCGAAGAAATGGCTCTTCAAGAAGCAGACAAAGCCATAGCGGCACTTTCTGTGGTACCTGACAGTGAATATAAACAGGCGCTTGTGGCGCTTGCCTACATGGCGGTAAAACGCAGCGCATAAAAAAGAGGTAGCGGCTCGAGTTGCTACCCCTTTTGCGGTTATCTGTCTTCTATATACGCTCAGTAGTATTGATCGCAGCCGTTGTGCAGTTGTTGGTCCTCTTGGATCTCATCAGCATCCAGAGCCCACTGGACATCGCTCCCCAATGGCTCGACCAATACCGAGTTGGACTTTTTGTCAACAACGAGTACCTGACCGACACCGTGCTGGGACTCAACCCACATTCCTTTTCGTACTCTATCAATTTCCATTATCAATCCCCCGTTTCACGTCACAATTGTTACGTGCCTCTTTAGGGATAGATCAAAAAACCCAGTCTCGTAAAGACTGGGTTTGCATATCGTCGTGGCTGGAATAGCCGATAACGAAGACTACTTCGCGAACTCAACACCAATTTCAATGTCTTTGTTCAGTGTCTCTAGCATGCCATCTAGCGCAGCTTTCTCGTAATCACTTAGCTCACCGTAGCTAAGGATAGCTTCTGCGCCATCTTTACCAAGTTTAACTGGCTGTGCAAAGAATGGAGCATGCTCACCGTCACCTTCGACGTAAGCACATTCAATAACGTTTTCTTCGCCTTGTAGGCCCTTCACTAACGCTAGACCAAATCGGCATGCCGCTTGACCCATTGATAGTGTTGCAGAGCCGCCACCGGCTTTCGCTTCAACTACTTCAGTACCTGCATTTTGAATACGCTTAGTCAACGCTTCCACTTCATCAGCCGTAAACTCGACGCCTTCTACTTGAGAAAGCAGTGGAAGAATCGTCACACCAGAGTGACCGCCGATAACCGGCACACGGATATCACCTGGATCTTTTGCTTTAAGGTCGGCAACAAACGTTTCTGAACGAATCACATCCAATGTCGTCACACCAAACAGTCTACGCTTGTCGTACACACCCGCTTTCTTAAGCACTTCTGCTGCAATTGGCACAGTTGTGTTCACTGGGTTTGTAATGATACCAATACACGCTGTTGGGCAAACTACCGCAATTTTTTCTGCCAAAGATTTCACGATACCAGCGTTGACATTGAACAGGTCAGAGCGGTCCATACCAGGCTTACGTGCTACACCCGCAGAGATAAGCACCACGTCAGCACCTTCTAGTGCTGGCGTTGGATCTTCACCGGCATAACCTTTAATAGAAACTGGCGTTGGGATATGGCTAAGGTCAGCCGCTACACCAGGAGTTACAGGGGCAATATCATAGAGGGCTAAATCAGAACCAGCTGGAAGGCGGTTCTTAAGTAGTAGAGCTAGGGCTTGACCGATGCCACCTGCGGCACCAATAACAGCTACTTTCATGGTAGTTCTCCTTGAGATTGGTATCTCTTATTAATAGTCTTGTAGGGCAAATTTTCATCAGCTAGTAAAAAGCTATAGCATTCACTAATCGATTACAATCAATTAACCCCAGCTTTGCGAGCTCGCGCAACTCGCTAATTACGTGCCACTAACCTAGCACGTAAACAGCGTTGATAAAACCTGCTTTTTACCTTGTTAATTATGAGGTTATACTTGTTTTTTGTGATATCTGTTTAAGTGATATTGTTGGCAGAAACTATGGATAGGTTGGTTAAGATAGGGGTTCTGTGCCACAATACGGCGATCACTGCGAGTAGAACGAAGAATAAGAGGCGTATATGCGCAATAATGACAAACAAGATAATCTGGTTCGCGCGTTTAAAGCGTTGTTAAAAGAAGAGCGATTTGGCTCTCAGGGTGAGATTGTCGACGCGTTAAAACACGAAGGGTTTGAAAACATTAACCAATCCAAAGTGTCACGTATGTTGACTAAGTTTGGCGCAGTGAGAACCCGCAACGCCAAAATGGAGATGGTTTACTGTTTACCTGCCGAACTGGGCGTCCCGACTGTTTCTAGCTCACTGCGTGAACTGGTACTCGATATCGACCACAACAATGCTCTGGTAGTGATTCATACTGGCCCTGGTGCTGCACAGTTAATTGCAAGACTGCTCGACTCTCTTGGTAAAGCTGAAGGTATTCTGGGTGTTGTCGCAGGTGATGATACTATCTTCATCACACCTACGCTTACAGTATCCACCAAACAACTGTTTGATTCTGTGTGTGATCTGTTCGAATACGCTGGTTAAGTTTTAAACGTTAACATTCAGAACAATCTGTCACGGGACAATTAGTTCCGTGACATTCATCACATCTTGAAAAATCGAAACCTTGCCCTCAAATTAATCTTAATTATCTGTTTTATTTGACTTATATTCCAAAAATACGTCATCTCTTAGCATTTCTAGCACAGACAAATCCCCTATTTCTATTAACAATCCAGTAATTTTCTTCCAAATTATTTGGTATGATTGCGCCACTTTTTCAACATATGGATTGAAAAAGATGCCGTTTCCACATAGGAAACCTCTGAAGACAACTATAGTTATTCAGGGCTAATAATGAATAAGGAAGGGAAATTCATGGCATTTAAGAAACTTGTTAAAATCGGTGCTATTGCCGCTGCTGTAATGGGCGCAGGCGCTGTTAATGCTCAAGAGTTCATCACAATCGGTACAGGTTCGGTGACGGGTGTTTATTACCCTACTGGCGGCGCTATCTGTAAGCTTGTGAATAAAGGCCGTAAGGAACACAACATTCGTTGTTCAGTAGAGTCCACCGGTGGTTCTATCTACAATGTCAACACTATCCGTGCTGGTGAGCTAGATTTCGGTATCGTTCAATCTGACTGGCAATATCACGGCTATAACGGCACAAGCAAATTTGAAGAGCAAGGCCCTTACAAAAAGCTTCGTGCAATGTTCTCTCTACACACAGAACCATTCAACATCATCGCTCGTGCTGACGCAGGTATCGACAACGTGACTGACCTTAAAGGTAAGCGCGTCAACATCGGTAACCCTGGCTCTGGTGACCGTGCAACGATGGGCGTCGTTATGGATGCGATGGGCTGGACTAACGACGACTTTAAACTCGCTTCTGAGCTTAAAGGGTCTGAGCGCTCACAAGCGCTTTGTGATAACAAAATCGACGCGTTCGTTTATGTTGTTGGCCATCCAAACGGATCTATCAAAGAAGCAACTACGTCTTGTGATGCGAAACTGATCTCGGCAACTGGCGAGAAAATTGACGGTATCGTATCAGCAAACCCATACTACGCTTACAGCTCAGTTCCAGCGGGCATGTACCGTGGTACAGACGGTGACGTAAACAGCTTTGGTGTGGCGGCAACGATGGTAACAACATCAGACGTTTCAGACGAAACGGCGTACAACGTTGCTAAAGCCGTGTTTGAAAACTTCGACACATTCAAACGTCTTCACCAAGCATTTGCTAACCTGAAGAAAGAAGACATGGTGAAAGCAGGTCTATCTATCCCGCTTCACCCAGGTGCTGAGAAGTACTACAAAGAAGTTGGTCTACTAAAATAAGACCACTTCGTAGGGGGGGCATCGCTTCCCCTACTGCTTTTCTACTATGAGCAACACTCAAAACTATCAACACCAGTGCATCCAACTGGTGTGGCTATTTGGGCTCTCTTTCCAAGCCCGTCATTAAGAGCCCAAAAACACAACAACTGCTACACGTTTGCATCCATTGACTACAATGTTAAATGCGAAATAGGTTCGTGCCTTTTTCATTAGCCACTGGCTGAAAAGTCACCGACCCAAAAATAATAAAGGACAACGTACATGACGCAGACAACACAACCGTCGCAAGATGTGCAAGACATGGTCGCACAGGCCGACACAGGCGCACGAAGCCCGAAAGGGATCCCGGCCAAGATACTTTGGTTTGTGCCGCTATGTTGGTCACTGTTTCAACTTTGGTACGCATCACCACTACCATTTGTGTTCAACTTTGGCGTACTGAACGACACTGAAGCGCGTTCTATCCACTTAACATTCGCTATCTTTTTAGCGTTTACTGCGTACCCAGCAATGAAGAGTTCGCCTCGTGACCGAATTCCTGCCATTGACTGGATCCTCGCACTTGCTGGCAGTTTTTCTGCCGCCTATATCTACCTATTCTATACCCAGCTCGCCGGTCGCTCTGGTGCACCAACGACAATGGATATCGTCGCGGCTGTAACCGGTATGATTCTGCTTCTAGAAGCAACACGCCGAGCACTCGGTCCACCGCTAATGGTGGTTGCTGCGGTATTCTTGCTGTATACCTTTGGCGGTCCATACATGCCGGACGTCATTGCTCACAAAGGTGCTAGCCTTAATAAAGCGATGTCCCACCTATGGTTGACTACCGAAGGTGTATTTGGTGTCGCTCTTGGTGTATCCACTTCCTTCGTATTTCTGTTCGTACTGTTTGGCGCCATGCTTGAACGGGCCGGTGCGGGTGCGTACTTCATTAAAGTGGCGTTTTCACTGCTTGGTCACATGCGCGGCGGCCCTGCGAAAGCGGCAGTGGTCGCATCGGGCTTATCTGGCCTAGTGTCAGGCTCATCGATTGCCAACGTAGTAACCACAGGTACCTTTACCATCCCGCTGATGAAGCGAGTCGGCTTCCCAGGCACCAAAGCTGGTGCGGTAGAAGTTGCCGCCTCAACCAATGGTCAGCTAACACCACCTATCATGGGTGCTGCAGCCTTCTTGATGGTGGAATATGTCGGTATCTCTTATGTTGAAGTTATCAAAGCGGCACTTCTACCAGCACTGATTTCTTATATCGCACTTATCTACATCGTACACCTCGAAGCATGTAAAGCCGGAATGACAGGTCTTCCTCGTCGTCACAATCCAACGCTGGTACAAAGCCTGCTGTCGTTCACCGGTACTATTTTGGGGCTGTGTGTGATCAGTGCCGTGGTCTACTACGGTATTGGCTGGACCAAAGATGTCTTCGGTGATGCAGCAACACCTATTGTTGGCGTCGCACTACTGCTCTCTTATGTCGGCTTGCTACGCATTTCTGCTAAGTACGCTAAAGAAGGCGGTATTGAGATCGATGCTGAACTGAATGAAGTTCCAGATCCAGGCCCAACCATTAAGTCTGGTTTGCACTTCTTGTTGCCAATCGTGGTATTGGTTTGGTGCTTGACGGTTGAACGTTTCTCTCCGGGTCTGTCCGCATTCTGGGCAACCGTGTTTATGATTTTCATCTTGATCACTCAGCGCCCTTTGATTGCTTTGATGGCGAAAACCAATGATGTGACCGAAGAGCTTAAAGCGGGCTTTGTTGACCTCGCAGAAAGTCTTGTCTCTGGCGCTCGAAACATGATTGGTATCGGTGTGGCGACAGCGGCAGCTGGTACGGTGGTTGGTGTGGTAACCCTAACCGGCATCGGCCTTGTGATGACCGACTTCGTTGAGTTCATCTCAGGCGGTAACATCATCTTGATGCTGCTGTTTACCGCGGTCATCTCGCTAATCCTAGGTATGGGTCTGCCGACAACAGCGAACTACATCGTGGTATCAACGTTGATGGCGCCAGTGATTGTGACGCTAGGTGCGGCACACGGCCTGATCATTCCATTGATTGCGGTGCACCTGTTCGTGTTCTATTTCGGTATCCTTGCTGATGATACACCGCCAGTAGGTCTTGCTGCCTTTGCCGCGGCAGCCATTGCGAAATCCGACCCAATCCGTACCGGTATCCAAGGTTTTACCTACGATATTCGTACTGCAATCCTGCCGTTTATGTTTATCTTCAATACACAGCTATTGATGATGGGCATTGATTCTTGGTGGCACTTGGCACTAACGGTAATTTCCGCGGTGATTGCGATGCTTATCTTCTCTGCAGCGACGCAAGGTTGGTGGTTCACTAAGAACAAATGGTGGGAAACGGTACTGCTTCTAGCGCTCACTTTCACCTTCTTCCGACCGGGTTTCTGGTGGGACATGATCTATCCAGCAAAAGTTCTTTCACCAGGTGTTGAGATAGCTCAAATTACTGAAAACCTAAATGTTGGACAATCCCTCGAGTTAAGAGTCGCGGGTGAAACACTGGAAGGTAAGTACGTTGAAAAAACCGTTCGCCTGCCATTTGAAGACGATGCAGTCAGTGCAGATGATCGTATCGCCTCTATGGGTCTAATGCTGAATGAAACAGATGGCAAGATGATTGTCGATATGGTTGAGTTTGGCAGTCCTGCTGAGGCTTCGGGTCTCGACTTTGACTGGGAAATTAAGTCTATCGTGCAGGAAGCAGATAGACCAATGAAGGAGTGGGTCTTCGTACCTGCCCTGCTTTTGCTTCTCGTTATGGCGATGAACCAAAAGCGTCGTGCTCGTCGTGAAAACCTGAGCGCATAAGGTTGTATTGGCTCCAAGTTTTAAGACTTGGGGCCTTCTACCTTTATACGGAACGGATAAAACTAGCCAAGCTTATGCTTTACCCTATGCTAGTAGGGTAGGAACCAAAAAGAGAACCAACATGTACAAGCAAATCCTTGTTCCTGTCGATCTGAATGACAAGGGCTTTTCAGACAAAGCCGTCGAAATTGCTGTTTGGCACGCCAAACACTCTAACGCCGAAGTACACCTCCTCAATGTCTTACCTGGCATTCACATGTCTATGGTCGCGTCTTACTTCCCTAAAGATGCCGCGGCACAAATGAAAAATGACGTGAAAGCGCAGCTCAAAGCGTTCGCCGAACAACATATCTCCGAAGATGTGGTGTACAAGGTGCATGTCGCGGAAGGAAAGCCCTACGCGACGATCCTCGACTACGCAGAACGCCTAGGTGCCGATCTTATTGTGATGCCTAGCCATAAACGCTCAAAGATCGATAAGGTCGTTCTGGGCTCAGTGGCCAGTAAAGTGGTACAAAACTCTCCAATTAACGTGCTGGTTGTGAAACCACAAGCAAGTTAATCGAACGCCTTATATAACAGTCCCACTACACGTGGGACTGTTTCGTTTTTAAACCACTCGATTCTGCTCTATGCCATCCACTGCGGCTTCGAGATTAGTCACCAATATCTCACATAATCGACTGATCGATGAGTCACTGCCCCATGCCACATGTGGCGTCAATATCAAATTCGGCAAATGGTGATTAGCAACCAGAGGGTTATCCATTGCGGCAGGCTCTTGCGTAAACACATCAACGCCCGCCCCGGCAATCTGCCCAGTTTTAAGCGCAGTCACGAGCGCCGCCTCATCAACTAAGCCTCCACGCCCGGTATTAATCAGTAGCGCGGTCGTTTTCATTTTGCTGAGTGCTTGAGCATCGATTAGATTACGCGTGTCCTCTGTCAATGGGCACAACAGCGCAATCGCATCACTGGTCTTCAAACAATCATCAAATGAAACATAGCCAGGCCGACAGTCACTGACAACTTTACGCTCGGAAAACTGAACATTAATGCCAATGGCACGCGCTAACGCCGCCGTCGCTTGACCTAACGCACCACTGCCAATGATACCCAGAGTTGATCCCGCCATATCTTGAATTGGATGAGTAAAGAAACAGAACTTATTCTGTCGTTGCCACTCTCCAGCGGCAATATCTTGGTGATACGCGAACAGATTACGCTTTAAAGCAAACAGTAAACCAATAATGTGCTCGGGAACAGATTGGGTCGCATAGCTCCTAATATTGGTCACTCTGATGTTGTGGCGTTGACAGTAATCCAAATCCACATTGTTCACGCCTGTCGCAGCAACCGCTATATGCTCAAGCTTTAATGCGCTTTTCAGTACCTCTTCACCTAAATACACCTTATTGCTGATGATGATATCGGCATCAGAAATTCGCAGCTCAACCTCATGGGGAGCTGTCTCAGAGTAATTGACCCATTGGTGGCCAAAAGCAGGACTGGGGATGTGAATGTGTGCTGGAATCGTGTCGCGATCTAAAAACACAATCTTTTTGACGGCCATGTTCTCTCCTTGGATGTTCACGGCCAACAATGAGTTTATGGCCGAGGCAGGGTCTTATAATCCGGTAATTGTGGCGCGGGGTCAAAGTGCTCAATCACAAGTTGCTCCGACTGTGGGTAAAAATCACACGGCACAAAAATCGCCTGCAACTGCTCCGTTTGTGGATGGTAAAAACACAATTCCGAAGCGTGCAGCTCAAGACGGTCAGAGTAGCTCATGGCCTCTTCGTGAGCATAGAACTCATCACCCACAATCGGGTGACCTAGGGCGAGCAAGTGAACACGCAACTGATGTGAGCGTCCCGTGATTGGAAACAGGCGCACAATACTGGTTTTCTCTTCCTGCTCAACCACCTGATAGTAGGTTTGTGATGGTTTACCATGCTCATAGCACACCATTTGACGTGGGCGGTTTGGCCAATCGCAAATCAAAGGCAGATCAATTAGCCCTTCACTCTCTTTCGGCGTGCCCCAAACTCGCGCGTAATACACCTTATGCGTAAGGCGGTATTGAAACTGCTTCTTTACCGAGCGTTCCGCGTCTTTAGTTTTAGCAAGCAGCATCAAGCCAGAGGTCGACATATCGAGTCTGTGTACCACTTGAATATCTGGGTAGTCAGCCACCAACCGACTCCACATGCTGTCATAGTGCTCTGCCGCTTTTCCCGGCACAGACAACAGGCCGGAAGGCTTATTGACAGCAAGAATATGCTCATCTTCATAAACAATATCGGTCCAAGGGTCGGTTGGCGGGGTGTAACTTAGCATGGCCATATCAGGTACTCACGGAGTAAAACAGTGCAAAAAGCATGGTGGTAAACAATGGAAAAAATAAAAGGCGCAACTTACGCTGCGCCATTCTATCAGTGAAACCCTAGGTGAGCGACACGCTTAGTTGTGGCTGACCACAATCAAGCGTAGCGAATCGAGCTGCACTTGAGCTTTGTTGATGTAACCATCAAGCTCAGCGATTTGCGATTCAATCGCCTCAATCTCTTCATCACGGATATTCGGATTGACCGCTTTCAGCGCTTGCAGACGCTCAAGTTCACCATTCAGACTCGAATACATCGCTTTATACGCGTCTTCACGAACTGCAGTCAGCTTCTCTTCTACTGCGCCGTTACCCGCTTCAATCAGGCGATAAACATCCGCTTGAACTGAGGTCACCAGCTTGCTTGCAAGGTGGCGGTTTACCGGGCTAAGTTGACGGTTGAAACCTTCAAACTCTACCTGTGAAGAAAGATCGTTACCACGGCCGTCCATCATCATGCGAATTGGTGTTGGGGGGAGGAAACGGCTAATGCCACTTTGCTTGGGTGCTTGCGCATCCACAACGTAGACCAGCTCAAGCAAAATCGTACCGACAGGCAGCGCTTTGTTCTTCAGCAGCGACACAGCACAAGTACCGACACCTTCGCTCATCACCAAGTCGATACCGCCTTGGATCATTGGGTGCTCCCAACTGATAAAGTGCATATCTTCGCGAGACAGCGCGGTATCACGATCAAACGTGATGGTAGCCCCTTCGTATGGAAGCCCTGGATAGCTTGGCACCATCATGTGTTCAGATGGCGTCACCACAAGAGCGTTTTCACCTTTGTCGTCTTGATTAAGACCAATGGTGTCAAATAGGCTCAGTGCAAACGTTACTAGGTTCGTGTCGCCGTCAGTGGCCGAGATCTTCTCAACGATCTGTTGCGCCGCGTCACCACCATTAGAGTGCATCTCCAGCAGACGGTCGCGACCTTGCTCTAGCTCGCGCTTTAGCTCTTGGTTGTACTGACGAGAGCCTTCAATCACATCATCAAGCTCGCTAGTATCACCACTGGCTAGCATGTTAATAATGCTCTCTTCGTAGCGGTCATACACCATACGGCCCGTTGGGCAAGTCTCTGCAAACGCGTTGAGGCCTTCATTGAACCAGCGCGCTAGAATACCTTGTGACGTGCCTTCTAGATAAGGAACGTGCACATCGATATCGCGTTTTTGACCAATACGATCCAAACGGCCGATACGCTGCTCTAGAAGATCTGGGTTAAACGGAAGATCGAACATCACTAATTGGTTAGCAAACTGGAAGTTACGACCTTCAGAACCAATCTCACTACAGATCAGAACCTGAGCACCGCCCTCTTCTTGTGCAAAGTAAGCTGCCGCTTTATCACGCTCTAGAATAGACATGCCTTCGTGGAATACCGTGGCGCGAATGCCTTCACGCTCACGCAGTGCTTGCTCAAGTTGCAAAGCTGTACTGGCGCGAGACGCAATCACTAGAACTTTTTCGCTGCGTTTGGCGGTGATTTTCTCAATCAGCCAGTTTACGCGCGAGTCGAACTGCCACCAACTAGAGTCTTCACCTTCAAACTCTTGGAAGATCTCTTCTGGGTACAGCATCTTCATAGCGCGCGCTTCAGGCGTCATCTTGCCGCCAATCATGCCAGACACGCGCATTGAGGTGGTGTACTGTTGCGGAATAGGCATCGGTACCAAGTTCACATTGCGTGTTGGGAAACCTTTGATGGCGGCGCGAGTGTTTCTAAACAATACGCGACCTGTACCGTGGCGATCCATCAGGTTGTCGATAAGCTCTTGGCGCGCTGTCGCCTTCTCTTCATCGCTCGTGTTGCTCTCAAGCACATTGAACAGCGGCTCAACATCTTGCTCAGACAACAGCTCAGTAATTTGGTTTTTGGCATCATCGGCCAACGCTTGACCAGAGAATAGCGCCGTTACCGCGTCGGCAACCGGAGCGTACTGCTCTTCTTCTTTAACAAACGCTTCATAATCAAAGAAGCGATCGGCATCAAGAAGGCGCAAACGAGCGAAGTGGCTTTCACGACCTAACTGCTCAGGGGTTGCGGTAAGCAAAAGGACACCCGGTGTCTTTTCCGCTAACGCTTCCACAACTTGATATTGACGACTTGGCTTATCTTGGCTCCACTCTAAGTGGTGCGCTTCATCGACCACCAATAAATCCCATTCACCTTCTAGCGCTTGCTCAAAGCGCTTACGGCTTTTGCGTAGAAAATCGAGTGAACACAATACGAACTGCTGGGTATCAAACGGGTTTTCCGCTTCTGCGTACGCCTCAATGCAACGCTCTTCATCAAAAATAGAGAAATGCAGATTAAAGCGGCGCATCATTTCGACTAACCACTGGTGCTGTAGAGTTTCTGGTACCACAATCAACACACGTTGGGCACGACCTGATAACACCTGTTGATGGATGATCATACCCGCTTCAATGGTTTTACCGAGACCAACTTCATCAGCAAGCAATACGCGAGGCGCATAACGGCGACCCACTTCGTGGGCGATAAATAGCTGATGCGGGATCAAGCCAGCACGCATTCCACACAAACCACGCATTGGGCTCTTGTGTTGCTCGTATTGGTTGCTCAGCGCACGGTAACGCAGAACAAAGTTGTCCATACGATCGATCTGACCGGCGAACAGTTTGTCTTGTGGCTTATTAAATCGAATTTGATGGCTGAGGAAGATCTCACGTAGGGCAACATTTGCCTCTTCGGTGTCTTGACGTGTACCGACGTAAGTGAAGATACCTTGGTCTTCGATCACTTCTTCCACTTCGAGTGACCAACCCTCTTGGCACTCAATGACATCACCGACATTAAACGTAACTCGGGTGACAGGCGCATCGCTACGTGCATAAACGCGATTCTCTTCCGATGCTGCAAACATAAGTGATACTGTTCTCGCATCCAGTGCGACGACCGTACCCAAACCTAAATCACTTTCCGTATCGCTAATCCAGCGCTGCCCTAAAGCAAATGTCATAGAGAGACTACCTCAAATTCGTGTCGATTTTTTGTTATTTCAGCGGTAACGCAGCCAGTCAACTGATGACAAACTGTGCTCAATACTCCGCCCAAATAATAGTAGGTGATAGTGCAAAATTTGCTCACACCATCCCCTAGATGAAAGGTCGCTAATCTTACTTGAAGGCGTGATACAGGTCACGCCAATTACAAGGAAAAGCTAAGATTTTTTTGCATTGTCGTGGTTGACATCAAACTGCAAAAAAACAGTGTCATTTCTGAGACCGAAAGTGACTTTTTTCACTTATACTCAAAGTGTAAACGTTAATGACATGTGACTACTCGCTAAGCTTTGATGGTCACCTCTCTCATTAGCCTTACAGGGAATCAGGTTCAATTCGATTCAGCATCAATTGAACGCATCACGGTTGACTCACTAAGATAGGACATCAGAGCCAGCGTAGATCCCCAGCATTACTTGAATAGGCAAATTAGCTCAGACGAGCGAAATGGCTAGAGCAAGCAAATGTGGACAGACAGTCTGACTCGATCCCCATCTGAGTTAACCGCAAAGGACTAGCGCCAGTTGCGGCAAGGAGACTCTATGGGCGATACCGACCGTAAAATTTTCGTTCTCGACACCAACATTCTTCTCCACGAACCTCACGCCATTTTTTCTTTCAAAGAACACGACGTGGTCATTCCAATGACCGTTCTCGAAGAGCTCGACCGAATTAAAGACAGCAAACGAGATGTCGCCCGTGACGCGCGCGTCGCCATTCGTGCGCTTGAAGATATCTTTAAGGATGCGACACCCGATGAAATTTCTGAAGGGATTCATTTCTCTAGTAATTTAGACGCGACAGGCACCATCTCCATCTTGGCCGATTATGTACTGCAAGAAACGGTCAAAGCATTTGCCGACAAAGAGGGGGATAACCGGATCCTCAATGCCGTGCTCTACTTGCAAAACAAACGTTCACCACGCGACGTCGTGCTAGTCACCAAAGATATTAATATGCGATTGCGTGCCAAAGGCGCTGGTGTGCGCTTTGTTGAGGATTACCGAACAGATCAACTGATCGATGACGTTCAGTATCTCACCAAGGGCTTTCAAAAATCACAAGGTGCATTTTGGGAAAACATCGATGAGGTCGAAACGAAGACCCTAGCCAGTAAGACTTATCACACCTTTGATCGACAAGCGATTGACCCAACCTTCATCAATCAATATTTGATTGATGAATCCAGTGACTTTGCAGGCCGGGTGGCCGATATTGACGGCGAAAAGGTGACTATCCGTGACCTAAGCCAAGAGCGTATGCTGTGTCGCCAAGCCTGGGATATTCGCCCGAAAAATATCTATCAAGGCATGGCCATGGATGCCCTGCTCGACCCAGATATTGATTTGGTGATCCTTACGGGGGCTGCGGGTAGTGGTAAAACCTTACTCGCGATGGCCGCGGCACTGGAAATGACCATCGAGCGTAGCATGTTCGATAAGATCATCGTGACCCGAAATACACCGGACATCGGTGAGTCGATAGGCTTCTTGCCTGGTACGGAAGAAGAGAAGATGATGCCTTGGCTAGCGGCGATCACCGATACCCTTGAAGCGCTGCACAAGAACGATCACTGCACTGAAGGATCGCTGAAGTACATTTGCGATAAAGCTAACATTCAGTTCAAGTCGATTAACTTTATGCGCGGCCGCTCGATTCAAAATGCGTTTGTGCTGCTTGATGAGTGCCAAAACCTAACCGCATCGCAAATAAAAACCATCATTACACGCTGTGGTGAAGGCACCAAGATTGTTTGCTCTGGTAACTTAGCGCAGATTGACTCGCCTTACCTAACGCCGGTGACGTCTGGACTGACTTACATGGTTGAGCGCTTTAAGAACTTTGGCGGTAGCGCCAATATTCACCTCAATGGTGTGGTGAGAAGTCGACTGGCGGAGTTTGCTGAGGAGAACTTGTGAGCCGATAGTAGGATAATAATTCTTCGTCATCCCCTTGAAAAAGGGGATCTCTTCCAGCGAATGACGCGCTGTGGGAGATCCTCGCTTTCGCGAGGATGACGATATGTCAAATGACGAGCTATCGAATGTCAGTAATTGTGGTAGAACGAAGAAAGTTAGTCCGTGCCACCCACGGTTAAGGCATCCAGCTTCAAGCTTGGCTGACCTACGCCGACTGGCACGCTTTGTCCTGCTTTACCACACACACCCACACCGCGGTCAATCGCTAGATCATTACCGACCATGGAGACTTGCTGCATCGCTTCAATACCCGAACCGATTAGCGTTGCACCTTTTACAGGAGCGGTGATCTTACCATCCTCAATCAAGTACGCTTCTGAAGCTGAGAACACAAACTTACCCGAGGTGATGTCCACCTGACCACCACCAAAGTTTGGCGCATATAGGCCTTTCTTCACCGTTGAGATGATCTCTTCAGGAGAGTGCTCACCTGGCAGCATGTAAGTGTTGGTCATACGCGGCATGGGTAAGTGAGCATAAGACTCACGACGCGCGTTGCCCGTTGGGTTCACCCCCATAAGACGCGCATTAAGCTTGTCCTGTAGGTAGCCTTTCAATACACCGTTTTCGATCAGGGTATTGTATTGACCATGTACACCTTCATCATCGACGTTAAGTGAGCCGCGCAAATCTTGCAGCGTGCCGTCATCAACAATGGTACAAAGGTCTGAAGTCACTCGCTCGCCAACCTTGCCAGAGAAGACTGAGGACTCTTTACGGTTAAAGTCACCTTCCAAACCGTGACCTACTGCTTCATGCAGTAGTACACCTGGCCAACCCGCACCGAGTACCACGGGCATCATACCCGCAGGTGCGTCAATCGCTTCAAGGTTAACCAGCGCTTGGCGAATTGCTTCGTCAGCGTAGTTGTAAGCCACTTGCTGGCCTTCTTCAGTCGATAAGAAGAAGTCGTAACCGTAACGACCGCCACCACCGGCACTGCCGCGCTCGCGACGCTCGCCTTTTTGAGCCAGCACACTGATCGACAAACGAACCAATGGACGTACATCCCCTGCGAAGGTGCCATCGGTAGCAGCAACCAACATCTGCTCATACACGCCGCTGAGACTCACCGACACTTCTTTCACCAATGGCTCTTTAGTACGGATATAAGCATCCAACTGTTTGAGCAATTCGGTCTTTTGTTGTTTTTCCCAGCTTTCAAGCGGGTTGACCGCTGCGTAATACGCCTGGTTGTCACTGCGTGTCAGTGCTTTCACTTGAGCACTTTGACCTTGCTGTGCAATACCACGTGCAGCTACCGCACTCTGCTTTAAGCCTTCTAACGTGATTTGATCTGAGTAAGCAAAGCCTGTTTTTTCTCCAGTCACCGCTCGAACACCGACACCACGGTCGATGTTAAATGAACCATCTTTAATGATGCTATCTTCGAGCACCAAAGATTCATGCCAGCTAGACTGAAAATAAATATCTGCATAGTCAATTTGGCGAGTCGCAATGCTAGCCAACGTGGCTTCAATATCTTGTTCAGATAGACCCGTTGGGCCTAGTAGCGCGTCTTCTATGCGTTCCATATTCGAATGCTCTTAGTAAATATAATTAGTGGAGATGTTGCTCGAAGCGGATATGTTTAGCGACAGGCATACTTTGCCTTACCTCTTCAACCACATCAAAATTCAATTCGGCAGTGATGGTGCCCGCTTGCTGCTCTAGTTGACCTTGGATTTCCCCCCACGGCGATATCACCATTGAGTGTCCCCAGGTTTCTCGCCCGCATGGGTGAGTACCGCATTGGTTGGCAGCGACGATCCAGCACTGATTTTCAATGGCCCTGGCACGCAGCAGCACTTCCCAGTGTGCTTTACCCGTGACGGCGGTAAAAGCCGCTGGCACCACAATCACGTTGGCACCTTGCGCTCTTAGCGCACAATACAGATGCGGAAAGCGCAAATCATAACAGATAGACAACCCTATCGCGCCAAAATCTGTCGGCACCATGGCAATATTGCCACCGGCTTTAAAGGTCTCTGACTCACGGTAATTCTTATGCGCATCATTCACATCAACGTCAAACATATGCAGCTTGTCGTAATGATTCATACGCTGGCCATTACTATCGAAGACCAGCGTGGTGGTCGACACTTCACTCTCTGACACTCGAATAGGGAAACTGCCAATAATCAGGTTAATACCGTGACGCTTAGCCAGTTGGGCAAGTTTACTTTGATACTCCCCCTGCCCTAAGTACTCCGCATGTTGATGGTAGTCTTGGCGATGACCAAACACTAACGCGTTCTCTGGCGTCAAAATCCAGCGCATGCCCTTCTCCGCCAAAAACGCCACCTTTTGCTGAATGTGCTCAAAGTTACGTTGCGGATCGGGGCCCGAGGTCATTTGTATGATTCCAAAGCGTTCCTTGCTCATAGACGATTTATTTCTCCTGCTTAAGATCCTCTGGCAGCGTATATTCCCCTTTGCTGCGGGATATCTCGCTGACTGTTGGTGAGTCGAGTGGCCCTTTTACTGAGTAATTCACTTGAGTCACGACCTCAACCACGGGTGAGATCACGGTAGTCACGGCCAGCACCACCAATGCTGTTTGCGGCGTCACCGCAAAAGCGGTAATGATAGGAATGCCAGAGGTCATATCTGGAGTAAAGCTCACCTCAGCATCCACGGTTTGTTTAGATAAATCGGCTAAGCCTTTAATTCTCATATCACCAGCCACCGCGTCCATTTTTATGTCGTTGGTGACAAACACGCCATCACGCACTCGGCCGCTACCCGTGATTGAGTTAAAAGCCATGCCTTTATCAAACACGTCCGAGAAATCGAGCTGCATCTTACGAATGATTGAGTCAAGACTAAACAAGCCGAGCAATCGAGCCGCGCCACTCACGTCGGAGATCACCCCTTTACCAAGCTTGGTATTCATATCACCGTTAACAGTATCGAGGCGCATTGACCATGGCGCACCATCCCAATCGAGCTTAGCTTTCATCTCAAACGGGGCACGTTGGATACCCGTTGTGATCCCAAAGCGCTCCATCAGGTCACTGTTGTTTTCGCCTTTCACCGCGAAATTCACCTGGGTTTTATTTTGCTCACCGGACACCATCCAGTTGCCGTCGATGTCAATGTGGTTCGCACCACTGGAAAGCTGGAGCTTATTCCATACGAGTTTGTTACCTTGTCGTGATACATCCATATCAACCTTGCCTACTTTGTACCCTTGGAACCAAAAGTTATCGATGGTCAACAAGGTATCAGGCAAGGCGCTGAATAAGGTGCGTTCAAAGTCCGTCACTAACGGGGCGTCAGGGTTTTCCTGAGTGATGATTGACTCATCTTTCTCGGCAATCTTATCCAATGCTGGGACATAAATATGAAGACGACTTAACGCCACGTGCAATTCATTATTATCACTGTAGCTCGCTTCACCCTTCGCCTCTTGGCTATCAAGCGCAAACTGCCAGCCACCTTTCTTATATCTAGCATCGAAATTGACATCATGCCATTCAATTCCACCTAATATCAGTTCTTTAGCTTCGACACTGGCGCGTTTTGGCAATGGCAATTCAGGCTTTGGCAAGTCGTCAAGTACCGCTTTGTTCTCGCTTGGTGGCTCCTCAAACACTTCACTCCATTTATCGAAATCTATGGTATCCGAGCGTACCTGGAAGTGATGGCCAACGATCGGGCTGATTTTAAAACCGCCCTCACCGAGTACTAGATTGGTCGCTTTAAGTACCGGCACTGACTGGGTGATGTCGATTTCAGTTTGATACTTCACCGACGGCAACTGCAGGCGAGCCGTAATATTTTCCTGATTTCCAGACGCTTGCAGCCTTGCTTTCCCAGCATCGCCAAACGCCTTACTCAGCGGATAAGGATAACGGCTAGCAATGGTGGCTAAATTAGCATCTAAATCCAGTTGGTAGGTAAAGCCAACATCGTTGAGCTGGATATCGACATCCAAGTGCCAAGGCGCATGCCCTGACAAACGACTCACCACTTTGTCACCAATGTATGGCTCTAGTGGGCCGGTACTCCAGTCACCGACAGCATCAATATTTACTGCGTAACCCTTGCTGGCATTTTGCCCTTGAAAATCAAGATGAATCGGTTGATCGAGTAAGTTCGCCGCCAATCCCGTCGCCTTAACAACATCGTTATCAAACTCGATGCGTCCAGACACTTGTTCGAGTGTCATTGGCGGTGCATCAATGTCGACGTGGTTATTCCTTAACTCCGCCTGACCCCATGCTCTTGACGGCGTGTCATCACCAGAGAATGGAATATAGAGCTGAAAATCAGCATTAACATCACCGCTGACCTGAACAGCCGTGAGCGCGGCCCCTACCGAATCCACCAATGGCGATGCCGTCATGTAATCGCGTACCGCACTTCCCTGCCCCGCGGCTTTGGCTTCAATCTCGAGGTGGCCGTCACCACGCAGCTCAGGAATTCGTCCAGTAATGCGCTGACCTTTTACGTCCATCAGAGTGGCAGAGCGCGAATCGAGATACATGCTCTCATTTTGGAATAACAAATCGAGTTGCAGATCCGTCAGTGGCGGCCACTTGGTATCAAAGCTGAACTTAGCATCGCGCAAACCAACAAAGGCTTGGAACATGCCGTTATTATCACGATACGGGAAATCAGACAGTTTCCCATACCAAAGCAGCTTAGCGGTATTCACTCGACCCGCTTGAATCGCCGCCGACAGGTAATCGGTTAAACTTTGCCCCATAGCCAACGTGGGCAGATAGCGCCACACCTCACCGGCGTTGTATAAGTCAGCTTCAGCATAAAAAGATAAGAATGGACTGTCATTGCTAGGGAAATCGAGCCTGAAGGCACCGAGTACTTGCAGATCCGGCGTTGCGGCGGTGACTTTATCCGACCACAGTGACCAACCTTGCTCACCATGATTTTCCCAATGGATATCCACTAACCCTTGTTTGATATTCAAAGGAGCTTGGAATACTTCACCATAAGGAAACTTATCATCGATAACCGATACGCGTGCATAGGCGCGCTCACTATCACCTCGCAACTGACCTGATACATTCGAAAACCCCGGCAATAATCCCCATTGAGACAGCGACATCTGCTGAAGGGTGGCCGAGTACTTCAGAGACCCCGTCCCTGAGAGCTGAGAAACACGGATATCTTCAATACGACCACCTGGATTAAGCCGACTTAACCACTCGTCAAGCGTATCGTTGTTAGCCAGCGTCGCCAATGGCTTCAAACTGTTCACATCCAGCTCAGAGACATTAACTTGCCATTGATTATCACGACTCCAATCAACCGCAACGTCCAGCTCAGGCCACGTAAACTCATCAGTACGCGCTTGGACCTGGTGTACATTAAGCTGCCAACCTGACGGTGATGGTAAAAGATGCAGTACCGCTGATTCTACAATCAGGTCATGTTGCTGATTATCGCTATTCCAAGTCAGTTCAGATGGCAGCACATCCAAATAGACTTCTTTCGCTTTACTGTTATCGAGCGCCAGCCAAGCTCTTAAACTGACCGAACCTGATTCAATACCCGTTTGCTGTTTTTGCTCATCAGATAACCAAGGAGACAAAGACATCTCATCAACAGTGACATAAAAGTCCCCTGTCACACTGGTCAATGAACCGTTGTCGACAAAGTCAGCCCGCACTTCTAATGCATTGAGGTTAGCGTCTTCAATCGACACAATTCCCTGCGCCAAATGGCGACGCTTCTCGTTACGCCATTGCAGATTCTCAATATCGAGCTGTCGTGCTTCATCAGAAATAGAGGTGTAGAGAATGGTCGATTCGGTGACCGTAAATCGATCTAGCTGCGTTAGGAGTAAGTTGTCCAAACGTTGGATCAACTGCTCACCACTTTTCGCAGGTGTATTAGCGGCAGATTCAGGCTGTTTATTTTCCGCAGCTTTAAGCAGATCCACAGAGCGAACGTCCAACGTCATGCCGTTGATCACCATGTCCGCCAGCACAGGCTGCTGCTGCAGTACCGTTTGGATCAGGTCAAATTCCAGTTCAAGATTGCTCACCTCAAACCGGGTTTCCGGGCTGTCGGGAAGACCGACTGAGACCCCTTGAAGAGAAATGGATGGGTGTGTGTTACGCCAAAAGCCACGCACGTCTTTGAGCGAAACATTCAGTCCGGTCCCTTGATTTATCCAAGTGACAATTTCAGGTTGGACCTTGTTTAGCTGTGGCAGACCGACACGCAGAACTGTGACCGCGGAGGCGAGCAACACCAGCACGGTCAGTAGTAGCCAGAGAAATAGGCGTATAATTTGATTAACGCGAGGACTCACAAACTTCTCATCACATCATAACAACATCAAATTGTTCTTGGATATACAGCGGCTCAGCTTGGATACGCACTTGTTTGCCAATAAACACTTCAAGCTCAGCAAGTGCATGGGACTCATCACCCTCTAGCGCTTCGGCCACTGCAGGGGCTGCATAAACCACAAACTTGTCAGCATCGTAAGCTCGGTTCACTCGAGTGATTTCACGTAGAATCTCGTAGCAGACGGTTTCCACCGTTTTCACCGAACCTCGGCCTTCACAAGTTGGACAACCGCTACACAGAACATGTTCAATACTTTCACGAGTACGTTTACGCGTCATCTCAACCAAGCCAAGCTGGGTAAAGCCATTGATATTGGTTTTTACTCGGTCTTTCGACAGCGCCGCATCCAGCGAAACTAATACGCGCTGGCGATGCTCATCGAGCCCCATATCAATGAAGTCGATAATGATGATACCGCCCAAATTACGCAGTCTGAGCTGACGAGCAATGGCCTGAGTCGCTTCGATATTGGTATTGAAGATGGTCTCTTCAAGGTTACGACGACCAACAAAGGCGCCGGTGTTAATATCTACCGTAGTCATGGCTTCGGTTTGGTCAATAATCAGATAACCACCCGACTTGAGATCGACTTTACGCTCTAGCGAACGTTGGATTTCGTTCTCGGTGTCATACATATCAAAAATCGGCTTATCGCCTTCATAGAGTTCTAGAAGAGACTCTAGCTCAGGAACAAATTCGCTGGTGAACTCTTTTAAACTTTCGAACACTAAACGAGAGTCAACCTGAATGCGCGTGATCTCCGTACCAACGAAGTCGCGTAAGATACGATGAGCCAGACCGAGCTCGCCATACAATGTCGAACGAGTCTTGTACTTAGTGCGGCGTTCATTGATTTTTGTCCACAAACGCTTTAGAAAAGCAGCATCCTGCGCCAGCTCTTTCTCATTCGCTCCTTCAGCAGCAGTACGGATAATAAAGCCACCGTTTTCATCGCAGTAATCGGCCACCACCTGCTTTAGACGCAAACGCTCATCTTCACTTTCAATACGCTGTGAAACGCCCACATGGCTCGCACCAGGCATGAATACAAGATAACGTGAGGGAAGGGTAATATCGGTCGTCAGGCGTGCGCCTTTAGTGCCGAGCGGGTCTTTAACCACTTGCACAACAATGTCTTGGCCTTGACGTACCAATTCAGAAATATCGCGAACCTGAAACTGCTTTTTTTCGTTCTCAGCAACACATTCGGTATGAGGGACAATATCGGAAGCGTGAAGAAACGCAGCCTTTTCCAGACCAATATCCACAAAAGCCGCCTGCATCCCCGGAAGCACACGACTCACTTTGCCCTTGTAGATATTACCAACGATGCCGCGCTTGGCTTCGCGCTCAATGTGGACTTCTTGTAGAATTCCACCTTCAATCATTGCAACTCTTGTTTCACTTGGAGTTACGTTTATTAACAGCTCTGCACTCATGAGCGCACCTCAATATTTTTAATTATTTATAAATTCTTGCAAGAGCTGGTCAGTTTCATACAGCGGCAGTCCCACTACGGCGTAATAACTGCCCTCGATGCGAGTGACAAAACGCCCACCTAATCCTTGGATACCATAACTGCCAGCTTTATCTTTCGGTTCACCGCTCTGCCAATATCGTTCTATTTCTTGTTTACTGAGCGTTTTGAACCACACATCCGTGGTTACCACCACCGATGCTTGCTTTAATTTGCTTACCACGCTGACCGCCGTCAGCACTTGGTGTTTTTGCCCTGACATGCTGCTCAGCATGCGATTGGCATGGTCAAAATCGTGCGGCTTTTCCAGCACTTGACCATCGAGCACGACCACAGTGTCCGAGCCTACCACGACACTGTCTTGATGACTCAGCGCAAGGCCAGCTTGCGCTTTTTCTAACGACAAGCGCGCCACGTACTCTTCCGGCGCTTCATTGTCTTGTTGCTGCTCTTCAATATCAGGGCTAACGATAGAAAAATCGTAGCCCAATTGGGTCAATAATTCGCGGCGGCGTGGCGAGGTAGAGGCCAGTACGACCCGTGAAGACCCTTGATTATCTGACATGCCAATGCCTTCTTACTCGACGAAGCAGTAAAAACATCCATGGCCAGAGTATACAGTTAATCAAACCACTCCACAGCGACATTGGATTAAAAGTCACGTCCTGGATCAAATACTCACCGAAAAAGATGCACACTTCGAGCACCATTGAGAGCAGCGCCATAATAGTCGCTTGTTGCCACAGTGCCATGTTTCTCAGCACCAAAAAGTTAAGAGCGATAACGTAGACGACAATCGACATCATCATGCCACGAATACCTAGCGTCGAACCGACAAGCAGATCCCACACCAAACCGACAAACAAAGCCGTACCAACATTCACGCGGTGTGGTAATGCTAATACCCAGTACCCAAGCACTAAGAAAAGCCATGACGGACGGATAAAATCCAGAACCCCCGGCCAAGGAATGGTTTGCAGTACCAACGCCACCAGCAACGAGGTGCCAATCACCATATGACTGCGAAAAGAGCTGTTAGCCATAATTGTGTGTTAATCCTTTATTCTGCATTGAGAATGTCTTCTACTTCCTGCTGCTGTCTGTCATTGTTTGGCCAGATCAAAAGCAAGTAACGTAAGCGATCAAAATCGACCACAGGCTCAGCAATGATGTTGGCAAACTCACGACGATTGTCACGTTGCACCGACTTCACGTGCGCCACTGGATAACCTTCCGGATAAATACCGCCCAGACCAGAGGTCACGAGAAGATCGTCAGGCTGAATGTCGGTGCTGGTTGGAATATGCTCCAGTTGGATCTCATCGATGGAGCCATTACCCGAGCCAATAACACGGATATCATTACGGATCACCTGTACTGGGATCGCGCTGTTGGCATCAGTTAGCAACATAATACGGCTATTGTGCGCGCCAACAAACGTAACCTGACCGACAATGCCATTTTCGTTGATCACTGGCTGGCCTTCGTAAACACCATCAATACGACCTTTATCGATCACCACTTGGTGACGATATGGCGACGTATCCACAGCCATCACTTCCGTGACGACTTTTTTCTCATCTCTGACAAAAGATGAGCCAAGTAGCTCACGAAAACGCTGGTTCTCTTCACGATATTGATCGAGCAAGATAAGGTCGCTTTTCAGGCGCAACACTTCACGTTTGAGATTGATATTTTGCTCCGCCAAACCTTGACGGGTATTAAGACGCTCATACACCCCATCAAACATGCTGCGCGGTAAATTAGCGGCATATTGAATAGGCGCGACGGCACTGTTCAGCAAATAGCGGAAATTGGAGAATGTGTCTAAACGACTATCAGCCAGCATTAAGCCGGCTGATAGAGTTACAGCAAGAAATAACCGAAGTTGTAAGGACGGACCCCGACCAAATATTGGTTTCATGTACTCATAACCTTGATGCGGACTCTAGTTTCAGTACCACACCAAAACTAGAGAGAAACCATTATTCTTCAGTAAATAGATCGCCACCGTGCATGTCGATCATCTCAAGCGCTTTACCGCCACCACGAGCCACACACGTCAGTGGATCTTCAGCGATAACAACAGGAATGCCTGTTTCTTCAGTAAGTAGACGGTCTAGGTCGCGAAGTAGTGCACCACCACCCGTCAGTACCATGCCGTTTTCTGAAATGTCAGATGCAAGCTCTGGCGGACACTGCTCTAGCGCAACCATTACTGCCGATACGATACCCGTTAGCGGCTCTTGAAGCGCTTCTAGGATCTCGTTTGAGTTTAGGCTAAAGCTACGTGGCACACCTTCAGCAAGGTTACGACCGCGAACTTCGATCTCTTCAACCGTGTCACCAGGGTACGCAGAACCGATTTCGTGTTTGATCTTCTCAGCCGTTGCTTCACCGATCAAGCTGCCGTAGTTACGACGTACGTAGTTGATGATCGCTTCATCAAAACGGTCACCACCAATACGGACTGACGATGAGTAAACCACACCGTTTAGTGAAATCACCGCTACTTCTGTGGTACCGCCGCCGATATCAACCACCATAGAACCAGTTGGTTCTGACACGCGTAGGCCAGCACCAATGGCTGCCGCCATCGGCTCATCAATTAGGTAGACTTCACGAGCACCCGCGCCCAGCGCAGACTCACGAATGGCACGACGCTCAACTTGGGTAGAACCACAAGGCACACACACGAGTACGCGCGGGCTTGGCTTCAATACGCTGTTGTCGTGAACTTGCTTAATGAAGTGCTGAAGCATTTTCTCAGTCACGTAGAAATCAGCAATCACGCCGTCTTTCATTGGACGAATGGCAGAAATGTTACCAGGTGTACGACCTAGCATCTGTTTCGCTGCATGACCGACGGCCGCAACGCTTTTGGCAGAACCCGCACGGTCTTGGCGGATAGCTACAACAGAAGGCTCGTCTAGGACGATACCCTGTCCTTTTACATAAATCAGTGTGTTGGCAGTACCTAAATCAATCGATAGGTCGTTAGAAAACATGCCACGCAGTTTTTTAAACATATTCTTCGCTCGTCCTGCAAGAATTAGAAGACAAAAATTGCACTAAATGTACCAATGCCGCGCCATCACAGCAAGGCATTGAAGCAGAAACATTGGAGGAAACCCCCATTTTCTTACAGTTTCCTTACTTAACGCAAAAAATTCACAGGATTTATTGGCAATCCACAATCACAACGGTGTAACCAATGGTGGAATCAGCATTGAATTTGCTTCGTAGTACATTCTCAGCGACCTCATCCCCCCTCGAATGCGAACCCACACATAAAAACAATCAATAACAGAAATGCTAGTGATAATTTCCCCATCAGGATCTGGTATCCTATGCATACTTTTGCTTTACATTCTGATGACTCACGGCTTTTCGATGACACGAACTCGCTTTACATTACTCGCATTAAGTAGCGCCCTATCCACGCTACTGCTCTCTGGCTGTAACGACGACACCAGCGTCTCGCTTGGCGACCCTATTCCAGTCGCACCGACTAAGTCTCATGGGCCAGCCTGTGACACCGGTGCCGACACGCAGACCATTCGCTTTATCCATGTTGCTGACCTACACGGCCACTTCGGTTATCGCGAGCAGTTCTATAGCAAAATCAAACAAGCTCATGTCGACGCGCTTGCCGAAGAGCCCTACACCCTGTTTACCAACGGCGGTGATGACTATGAAAAAGGGACGGTTGCCGAGCAGCTATCAGAAGGCTATGCCACGCTAGAGGCCACGCAAGCGTTGGAATTTGATTATCGCGTGATTGGTAACCACGACTTTGCCTGGGGGCCTGAGCAGTTACTCGAGTACGCCAAAGATGATGTATCAACAGTACTTGCCTCCAACACCGAATACTATGGCAATGACCCTGCCGGATTTGCGGGCGTCGACTTTGCGATTGCCGAAGTGGGCTGCGTTAAGGTAGGTGTATTTGGCATGACCTCAGGCCCTTGGAATGAGCTAGATGAAGAGATTAAGCCTCAGGTAGACTTCATTGATGATTTCAGAATGCGTTGGGACTGGAACGAGCGCGCTCGCGAGATCATCGCCGCCTATGGCGAACAAGTGGACTATATGGTGATGCTCAGCCACCTTGGCCACGGCACCGATGTCGCATTGGCAACCTTTGTTGACGGCATCGATCTTGTGCTCGGCGGACACACTCATGACTCACCAAAGACCACCAGAGTAAACGGCACAACAGTACTACTGCCTGACTTTAATGCTAAAGGTTACACCGACGTCACCGTAACGTTTGACCTCGCCACCAAAACGGCAATAACGCCCGAAACTATTGCCGAACTCGATATTACCGAATCGTTACCCATTGACGAGACAACCAAACGTCGTATTGATGGCATCATGGGCACCTACGCTCCCGATGCGAACACCGAAATAGCGGTATCGCTCAAACAGCCAAGCCGTGATGATATTTTGGATATTCTACACGACAGCTTGACCGACTTTACTGCCCCCAAGTCAGGGACCAATTATCAGATAGATGCCAGCTTCCTCAATCGCGGTGAAATTGAAGATAGCGAGATCTGGGCACCAGGTTCATTGACCCAAGAAGACTTTCATCACGCCTACCCGATTGAGCGCCAGCCTGCGAATACGCCGGGTTTCTCATCGCTGTATCAAGTGAGTGTATCAGGCGAAGCGCTTAGCGCCATGCTGAGCTATGAAAGTGGTCTTGATTACCATGGTCCAGCGCTAGGCGATATCGATTCAACCAAGACCTATCAAATAGGCCTCTTTAAATCAGCCGCTTGGAATCCTGAGCTGTTCTTTAACGGCAGTTACTACCTTAAAGAAGATGCCGAGTTCGTTGGTGAAGCGTGGGAGATCTTTGATGCCTATGCCCGCAAGCGTACGGCCAACTGTCAGTATATTGATGACAATGAGCTGCTATTCAGCTGTGACGAAAACGCCCCCAATACCGCCTCTATCTGGAGTTTCGACGATGCCAACGATATCTTTGCTCCAGAGCAAAATATCGCCTCTCAGCTGACGCTAACCAATTCACAAGGCGAGCCTCAATCTTGCGGTAGCGAGCTGCTTCGTTGTGGCACCACAGAATCACTTGCAGTGCCAGCGCTCCCCGATGGCAGCACAGCTTCCGTCATTGAACTTGGTACATTACATGCTCTAAACAGTGGTAGCTTTAAGCTATCTACCGATCTGGCAGCCAATGGTGACTTTGCCAAC
Organism: Vibrio sp. 10N; assembly: GCF_036245475.1. NCBI lineage: Bacteria > Pseudomonadati > Pseudomonadota > Gammaproteobacteria > Vibrionales > Vibrionaceae > Vibrio > Vibrio sp. 10N. The sequence continues at coordinate 2,932,551 of NZ_BTPM01000001.1, forward strand.
CTAAACCGCCTATCAAATTACACTATCGTATTTGATGCCCTGTGGCCTGAGTTAGAGGATAGCAGTCGCAAATATCGTGCAATACTTGATGCTGAGCCTAGTAGCAATGAGCCTGACATCTTCTTGTCACCAGATAGTGAGATCGGTTTAGCACCAAACTATGCCGGCAGTATTGCCGCCAATACTTGGTACCGTATTGCGATGGTGTTTTATGCCTCAGAGGAAGGCGATGTGGTCTATAAACTGTATGTCGATGGCGAGCACATTGAGACCATGCGCTACGCTGGACTGGGAGAGCGCTGGGCGATGCAGAGAGAGGGAATGGCGCTATTCACTGACACGGCGGTGAATAGCTCTGAATCTGATTCGGTTTACCTTAATGCTTTGATGTTTGCCTCACGCTCATTAACGGATACGGATATCGCTAAACTGGGCGGTGCTCAGCAAACCCTCAACTATCTGCCATCAGTGCGAGTGTTAAACCAAGCTGTTGAGCGCGCCTACCAAAATGCCCCTGTCGATTGGGCAAACAAATGGGTCAAGCAGCGCGCTAAATTCTTCAAGCAGCGCCCACAATAAACCCTAGATGAAGCAAAATGCGCGGACTAGAAATAGTCCGCGTACAGTCTTAGCGGATCTGGCTGTAGTCGAGCTTTACGCCAATTGGAATCAAAGTGATATTTGAGATAAACATTGAATACACTCGGCTGGTAATCACTGGAAAATTGCTGCGACACATAACCGACAAAACTCCAATGATCGTTCATTCGATACTCGGTATAAAACTGCAGTCCTGCACTGACACCACTTGATGACGAAGCTGTGCCGCCCGGGATATTGTAAGGCGCATCAAACGACGCATTCGACAACGAAACCGTGCCCCTCACCCCATAGGTCCAATCGAAGCTGTGGCGTCGATAATACGAGATAGGCACAGAAAGTGAGGTGTAGTTTTGCGGACTGTAGTATTTACCATGGCCAATGATCACCTCATTGACGTTCTTGTCGTAGCCCATATAAAACACAGCGCCGCCCAAAGAGAGCACTTCGTCATCACTGCTTATGAGGTTGTAGTAACTGCCCAGCATGCCTGAGGTACGGTCATTGTCGGCGACATTATTGCCAGTGAGCTGATGGTATTCCAAATAGCCCCATACACCATAAGGGCGGCCATCATTCCACGATGCGCTGACAGTAGCGCCACTGCGGGTCACGCCACCAAACTCAGTGGTAACACCTGTGCGCTCTGTCACCGATAGTCCAGAATAAGAGATAAAGCTTGCCGTTACAGGACGCTTAGACACATTACCCCGCAGTGTCACATCACCCCATTCGGAGACTCCCTCTATACCACCGACCCAATCGGTATACCGAAAGCCAACAGGCGTGGTGCCCAGATCTGCCTGCCAATTGTCGGCTTCCCAGCCCACAGAAAATGCCTGACCGACTCGGTCACGCTCAAATTCAACATTGGTATTGTAATAGGTCAACGAGCCACTGTTGAGGTAGACACTGTCCGTTCTCAGTTTCAATCGCCCGTCCCATTGGGGCATAGCAATGCCAAGCTCAAATGGCACCGTCAGGTACTTAGAACCACCAGGAACATTGTTAAATTCACCACCCACAATGAAATAAGACTGATGCCGTTCATCTATCCTATCTAACGTGGCAATGATGTCGTTAGTCATCCACTGATCTTCCGCATCACGATAAGCACTACCAATATCTCGAACTCTCGTCAGGCCCAAACGCTCTTTATCATCGAGAAGAAGCGCTTGTCGCGAATATTGCTGAGTCAGCGCATCATTAGGCTGCGCCAACGAAGCTTCCTGCAATTGCCAATAGTTAAAGGCGCTAAGCGATTTGAGTGGCAAGTGGTTATTAAAAAAGTTGATATACGGCTGATTGTCGGTTTCCAGCGCCAAAGACAAACTGCTCACGACCTGCTCGTCGCTGAGATCAAATACGCGCTGTGCCTGAGTGTCTAACACCGGTTCAATGTATTGCGGGGCTGCACCAAGCCAAGCATCCATGCGCGCCTCGGAAATCAAGACACCTTCCTTAAGGCGCGCCAAATAGATCTCCGACGCAGCTTCGGTTTTTTCCTCGGCCAACAAGGTGTCAGCATCAAACAGACTTTGACGCTGCTCTATACTCTGAGACAACACCTTGCGATGCTTTGCCTCTCGGTAGATAGCGTCGTGAAAACTGGCATTATCAATATCGAACGCGGCCTGCGACATCAACTCAAGCTCAGGTGTACTCAGCGAGGCAATATCGACAGCATCCATTTCAGCCTGTGCACGCTCAGCAAAAGGCGTCTCTGACCACAATACAATCGCAGTAGGGCGATCGTGACGAGCGACACCCTCAATAAACGTAACCAGTTCATCGCCTCTAAGCTGCTGTTTCGCTATTTGCAGGCGGTAGTACTCAAGCTTGACTCGAGAATAAGTAGCCAGTTCAGAGGAAGTCAGCTGCTGAGCGGGAGACTGGTTGACGATGGTGAAAGCTTCATCCCAGCGCCCTTGTCCGGATAAATACAACGCGTAAGCATGAGTATGTTCATTGTCTTGATGAAATTGATAAGCGCGGCTCATCACGGTATCAGCCAAGCGGCGCTGATCCAATCGAAGTAGCTGGTCGGCGATATTTTTATTCAGCCAAGGTAAATAAGCCTCACTGTCGAGTACGCGCTTAAACTGCTCCCGAAACTGCGGATCAGTTTCAGGTAGAGCTTGGCTATTGAGCAGCTTATCGTACACCACAAGGTGCTCTACTTCGGCGGCATAAGCAGAGATTTGTTCCATTTGCGACGGTCTGAGTGTTTGCAGTGCCGCATATTCCCCAGCATGCCCCTTCTCTGGTGCGTACGTTTGCACCCAAAGCTGTAATGCCGAGCTGTTCTCCGGCGCTAGGGTCAGCGCTTTTTTGGCCGCTTGATGCGCCAATTGATACTCTTGTTGGGCCAGATAGATCTGACCTTTGATGACATGAGCAAATGGCACACTGCTGTCTAAGGATAACGCGACGTCAGCTTGCTGCATCGCGGCTGCATATTGCTCCGCACTCAGAGCACGCCTAGACGCATCAAGTGCTTGCCAAAAACGGATCGAATTGATCTCCGATTGATAGAAACCAATCAAATCTGGTGAATCATCAAGCTGCTGTGCTTGCTTAAACGCATCCAACGAGGCTGGATAGTTGTTATTGTGATAATAGTAGCGGCCGAGCGCCACTAAGATCTCTGGATCATTAGGGTACTTTCGATTAGCGGCTTGCAGCGCCTTGTAAGTGGTAGCGTCATACTGACGATTTTCAATCCTTGCAAACGCAGCCAGCTTGCCACGATATATCGGATCTTTACGCAGTGTTTTTTCTTGCTCCCAGCGCTGCTTTGCGGTCTCGTATTGCTGCTGAATGCCTAAGTTCTCTGGGTGGTAACTGGCGATCAACTCATGAGTATCCATCCACTTCTGAGACATTGGCTCTGACTGCAACTCCGTCATCCAAAGCGTACTGGCAAAGACGCCAAGGCGGGAATCATTGGCTAAGTCACGATATATCGCCAACGCCTCTGGCTCTCGTCCATAGCGAGACAAGTGCCGCGCTAGCCCGAGACGGATCTCCCCCACATTAGGAAACGAACGATCCAACTGTTGATAGGCTTCAAGCACCTGTTGTTGATACTGTGGGAACGTCGACTTTAATCCTAAGTAATCAAGCTCACTGATAATATCTGGGCGCTGGCCACCATAGAGCTCTTCAAACAGCTTGAGAGCAGCTTCATTCTGGCCACCACGCTGTAGCAGCAGCGCTTGATTGTATTGATCGCGCTCTGTGGTATGCAGGTCAAGATAGTTGCGAAATGCCGCAACGAGAACAGGGTCAGCTTGGCGATCAAGCTGCTTAAATAACGCACTCGCTTCCGCGGCTTGATTGTTTCTCACCAGCCAACGTGCTTTTGCGAACAACGCTTCTGCACTGCCAGGAGCAATCGCCAACCAGCGCTCTACCGCACCTTCTACCAGGGTTTCATCTTGCTTTAGCTCACCAATCACAATCTGGTTTTCGAGCCAGTCGGGTGCCGAGCGATAAAACACAGAGGGTACATCGCTGCCCCACGCCGAAGTGCACAGCATGGTCAAAAGTGCTACTGAGACCGTATTCGAGACTCTCGTTACCTTCACGGATTGTCACTCTTTGCCCAAGGTACCACCAGCTCTCCCTGATTATTGAAGCGATAGTTATTGTCGTACCAGCCTAATCCAAACAAGGCTAACACATTGTTATAGTACTCATTATTGCGATCCGTCACGAGATTTTCACGTACTCGTGCCGCCCAACTTGCCGTCGCATCCTCATCAAGGGTGGCACTCATTAACGGCAACAAGGCAGCATCAAACCCCACAGGCCCGCGCTGCGTCATTTTGCCACTTTGTGCATAAGTATTAAGCGGCGTATATTGCTGCTTGGTCGACTGAGCGATGAAGGGCTTAAACGAATCCACCAACGACTGGGCACCTTCCATTGTACCTGGCATCATCCCAGCCCAAAGATAACTGCGAATGGCGTTGTAGTTACCTATGTCCGTCGTCTCAGCGTCATAACTGATGGTGTGACCATCATACAAAACCCAGTCAGGGCTTACACCGTTGCGCTGAGTGTCTAACAGCAATGCCAGCGACCCAGAATAGAGATCGCTCCACTCACCTTGTGTGTCATGCTGTGCAAACGCCGCCAATAGAGGCAGAGGGACATAGCTTGGGTTGAGTCTTATCTTTTCGCCCTGCTCAAAGCCTCGCTTCCCTGGCAGTAATTGCCGATTGCCGGGTCCATAACTCTTGGTTTCTTCACTAAGAATTCGCTTGGCGAGCAGATAGCCAACATTCTGATAATAGTCACTGCCCCACAATCGACCCGCCTCGACCAAAGTATAAGCAATCCATAAATCAGAATCTGACGCCGAATTACTATCGATCACACCATAACCCTGCGGGGTTTTACCCCACAACCAAGCTGGAAGCCTAGCCGTCAGATCACCACCCGCTAAGTGTTGCTGTGTCCAGTTGTAAAGCGTGTCAAACGCGGCTTTGTCATTCGCTACTAGAGCAAAAAACATCGCATAAGACTGCCCTTCTGATGTGGTAATCAGCCGAGCATCCGAGCCATCCACAATCCGCCCTTGCGGCGTCATGTATACGGCTTTAAATACCTGCCAATCATGCCAAGTCTCAGCTTGGCTTACCGGAGCCACAACACTCAGCATCAAAGCAACTGCTATCAACCACGCTCTCATCACGACGCTCCTTTGTGAGTGCTCACTTGACTGGCCAAACGACGTTTTGCGTAACGCGATAGCATACGCCACATCACCATAGTAAAGGCCACGACCAATAAGAGCGCGATAGCCACCATCAACATAGGCCGGTCGGAAAAGTGATACCACACCAAATCATACAGCGGCAATGAGCCCACGTAATAGTAGTCACCAACCTGATGACTGACGATGTGGCTCGGAGTGATAGCCACTGCGGAACCGTTGACATCATTGGCGCGAGCGTTCATCGCCCCATACAGTAGTGGTACCGACCCATCATTTCGCGCCGACAACACGGTCACCGTGCGCTGCTTGGAGAATGGTGACTCAAAGCTGGCAATAGATGCGAACTCACCGCGTGCGCGTACGTTCGCACTGACCGTCGCTTGACGTCCAGACAGCTTCGCCAGTCCTTGAGCCTGTGGCTTCTCTGAAACGGTCGTCGCTTCAATAAATCGCCCCGATTCACTAGAGCTGACATGAGTCAAAGCCGTCGAAGTAAGCTCCAGCTTGGTCGCAGCCTGCACCCCTAACACCAAGATGTCTTTGTCACTGAGTGTCGACTCATCCCATTGCTCAGACAAACTAAACTGATAAGCCGGCAAACCGGTCTGTTTAGCGATGAAACCTACGGTATTGAGCAGCAGTTCAACTTCTTTCGCACTTGGATTCGCCGTCATGACCACCGCGGTTTCTGACAAATCCGCCATTCGTGAATATGGGAATCCAGAGCTCACGAACGACTGTGCATCGGGCATGCGGATGTAATGTGGGAAGCCCGAGAAATCGAGTGTCGAGGCACCATCAATAGCCGCGTAATTGATCGTCGGTCCAACCCCCTCACAGACGCCAGTTGAAACGTTGGCAATTTGAAAGTTAAACGCTAGGTTGTTGTTTTGCGAAATCTTAAAACCCGGTAACTGCGTTGAGGATTTACCAGTGAACGACTCGGTGCCGAGAATGGGAATTCGCCACGTGTCTTGCTCACCTTCACTCTTGTTTTCATCAAGTGGAAAAGCACGCACAAAACGGTCATTAACCGAGATGTTGAGGCGAGACGTTTTGGTCCCTTTAAGCGGTGGAGAATAGCGATAACTTAACTTCATCGGCACGCTGTTAGCGTTCCAAGTGAATAAATCTGGTGGCAGCGTAAAGTTAATACGGATCGGTGATAACTCCACCCCTTGAGACTCAAGCTGGTAGTTGCCCTCAATAAGCTCAGAGAACTTAACTGCTCTGTCAGTAGGTAGCCAATTAGGCGCATCATAAGGCTTGCGCGGCGCAACATTGGTGACGCTATTGATATACGCCACTTCACCTGACATCAATTGACTTCCCGCTACCAGACCACGCGCAGCTAAGGCCAGCTGTTGCTCATCTTTACCCAGCACCAACAGTAACTTCTTACCAGGCACACTCGGGTGAGTTACCATTTGAATCGTTGGCTGCGTGATCTCTGGCAGATCTTGAATAATCTCTGGACGATGGTCATTGGTCGCTAGAACAATCGCGTGCTGTTTCGGCGCCTGCTGCTCATAGACAGGGAAGTTGACCTCACGCCATTTGGCTTGGCTGGCAAAATACGTCGCGACCACTGAGGCAGAATGCAGATTTTGGCGACCAAAGTTGTCTGGCAGCACCACAGGAATGGTCACATCTTTCAGATCACGAGCATCAAAAAATGGCGCAGGCAACAGGCTAAGTTCATTGGCTACATCAATATTGCGCACATCGAGCGTAATTCGACTGGCAGAGCCTAACTCCCACCACAACGCGGGATCGCTCGCATCACTACACTCTTGGTCGAGACGACCAATCAATTCAAACTTGATTTGATTATAATTTTTGAAAAAACGGCCATCGAGGCTGATGGTCTTTTCCAGCTTTTGGGCATCGTCCTGACTAAAGTCCACCACATCCATCAGCTCTTCATTGAGATAAACCCTCAAGTGAGAGACTCGAGAACGTAGAGCTGGGGAAGGCGAAAAGTTTAAATCTAGCTCACCGCCAGTGATGATCTGATCAAGGCGCGATCCAAACCCTAAAAAGGCGGTACCGCCACTCCCACGAATGGTGATCGACGCAGGACCGGCAATCTCGCTGAAGGTATAACTCACTTGCTTAGGAGAGGTATCAACAAAATCGGCCAGTGCTGAGGTCGACCAAAGACAGCTCGCCCCCAGCAACATTCGCGACAACGCGTGAATCAGTTTCATTCTTATATCCTATACAATCCAGCGAGGACGATATGACGCTAAACTTGTCATCATATCCACCCACTTAAAAACCACCGCTCTAACTACTGCGGGACTAAACTCAATCATTTTTCTTATTCCAATCGCACTTGCGTAGAGCATGCTCTTTAAGCTCTCAAAGGGCTTATCATGCTCGTAGGCTTGCTGCCACTTAGACCAAGTGTCAGAGCGCGCGAAAGTACACTGCACAAAGCGCTTCTCTTTTTCCATCGTCATCGGCAGCAGCTGAGCCCCTACCACACCATCACGACTGAAGCGCACCACGCAGCGAAATGACTCTTTGATACCGTAACGCTCCAATGCCACTAAGATTTCGTCACCGTGCTGAATCGTGATCTCAGGGTCTACCTGCATACCTAATCCACTGAACGAAAAGTCTTTCAGCGTCGCCGGGTAGTGGTGCCCGCAGGTCGTCATAAATGACACCGGATAGTCCACTTCAATGCGGTGTGCCATACGCACTTGTTTCTCCTCGGCGGCAACCGCTAACGCCACACCGAGTACAATTAAGTTGTAGATGACCCAGAATAAATTCACCAACACAGTGGTGGTATCAGTAAATTGATAGTCGAATAAACGATATACGCCCACCGCAAATCCGGTGAGGTTAAGTAGTAGTAAGCCAATGATCGGTTTACTGATGTCCCAATCGAAGAAACGCTTGTCGATCAGCCCGCCCTTGGCAGTCACATTAAATCGGCCGCGATCCGGCGCAAACAACGCCACCGTGGTTGGAATCGCGATATACCAAGCCAATACGGTTTCGTACACTTCGCCCCAAAATGAGTGTCGATACTGACCCTGTATCCGAGAGTTGGCCACGTTGGCATGGAACATATGCGGCAATACAAACAGTACGATGGCGATCGCTGGAGCATAAATGATGTACGCATCTAAAATCAGGAATGCCAATGGGGCGACCATAAAAATGAGTCGCGGAATACCACTGAGAAAGTGCATCATGCCATTGAGATAACAAAGTCGCTGCTGCCATGATAAGCCCTTGCCAAGCAAGGGGTTGTCGGTTCTGAAGATTTGCGCCATACCACGCGCCCAACGAATTCGTTGCCCCACGTGTGCCGACAGACTGTCAGTGGCAAGACCGGCTGAAATAGGCTCCTTGAGATAGGCACTGCGATACCCCAATCGGTGCATTTTTAGTGCGGTATGAGCATCTTCAGTCACCGTCTCAACCGCCACTCCGCCAACTTCTTCCAGTGGTGCGCGACGCAAAATAGCACACGAACCACAGAAAAACGTCGCGTCCCACATATCATTGCCATCTTGGATTAGGCCATAAAAGAGATTCCCTTCATTCGGCAACTGACGAAAACGCGACAAATTGCGCTCAAAAGGATCTGGTGAGAAAAAATGGTGTGGCGTTTGCACTAGCGCTAAGTTGGGGTCTTTGACAAACGCGCCCATCGTAACCTGGAAAAATGCCCGTGTTGGGATATGGTCACAATCGAAAATGGCCACATAGTCACCATGAGTGTGTTTTAACGCATAGTTGAGATTGCCGGCTTTAGCATGCTCGTTCGTCGGCCTGCGAATATACCCCACACCCGCTTGTTCGGCGAAGGCCTGAAACGCGTCTCGCTTGCCGTCATCCAAAATATAAATGTTGAGCTTATCTTTCGGCCAGTCAATTGCCGTCGCCGCCAATACTGTCGCCCTGACCACATCCAGCTCTTCATTGTAAGTCGGGATAAACAGGTCAATACTCGGCCAAGTCTTAGGATCGGCCGGTAAGGTTTCCGGTGTACGATTTAGCGGCCAAATCGTTTGAAAGTAACTTAAGATCAGCACCATCCACGAGTAGGTCTCCGCCATCAACAACACCAAACCGAGCATCATATCCAGATCTTTATCCCAATTGATGGTCGATGAGTATCGCCACCATAAATAGCGGCAAGAGGCGATGAGAGAAAGGATGATCAGCAACATGTTCGGCAGACGTCCTTTAACGCCGCGTACGGAAGTGGCGACGATCGCCAGTACCGCGACAAACACAATCTGCGCAGTAATAGAAAACGGCACGGTCAAACACAATACAGTGAGAACTAGCAGGACAACATAGAGCAGGCTATCTGGAATAAAGTGGTTTGCGGTACGCCTTACTCCCTGACCTTCCAGCCGATCATCAATCGCAGTCACAGCGGTGGCTGAAAAACGTCGGCAAGTGTGAAAGAAATGCTTAAAGACTCGATTAATGGCACTCACGTGACGTGTTAAATGCCACTGCTGCCACGTGAAGTTTTGTTTTATTAATGCCAACCAAAGGAGCTGAATAAGCAGTCGCAAATTATCGCCAAAGCGAAAGTGATTGAAATCGATATGTGGAAAATAGCGATCCCAATCTGAACGTGTGGGAATGGCACGTGTGCCCGCTCGCATAATCAAAAAGCACAGCAGCAATAGCGTATGACGGTTCTTTAACGCTAACTCAGGCAACTGAATCGAACTGCAAAACTGACGCTGCAGGTCTGGTGAAATAAATCGGGCTACAAACATGATTATGTACGAAGCTGGTTCTTTTCTACCTGAGACAACACGACGGTTGCCAACTGTCTAAATTCAACCGCCGCATTGGAGCGCGTCGCAGCAGTCATCACATTGCCAAGCATGGCAAAAGCTTCTTGGATCGCAATGTCATAATAGAGATGTGCCGAAATCAGCCGGGTACCCAACGCGTCTTCCAGTACTAAGGTCATATCGCGCATTAGAGCAATATCATGACGGCATTGGTTTACGACAAACAGCGTTTTATTGTCGGGAGGTGTATGCGCGAGTTGTCGACTCAATAACGTCACACACACCGGCGTGGGATTCACCACCTGTAAGGTAAGCAGCGTGCTTTCCGGGATGAGCGCTTGATTAAAATCATGCGCGGCAGAAACAATTATGATTTCAAACTTATCTTGTGCCGACGTCAGCATGTCAGCTAAATAGTTGCTATATTCACTCACACCTAGCGCAGCGCTGCCGTGAGGCAAGAAGTAACAGCCAATAGGATCTCGAAGTAACGCTTGCTTCCAACTCTGCTCACCTCGAACAGCGTCAGTCCACCCGGTGACTTTGTCTGTCGGGTGGCCAAACCAGGGGCCAATAAGATTCTTAGCATCCAAATCGACCAAAAGTACTTTGTGTCCCAGTACTGTGTAGGCAGCCGCAAGGTTTGCGGCGACAGTGCTTGCCCCCACTCCCGCATGAATGCCTTTTACCAACAGTATGGACATAAAAACTTTATTCCTGTTCTAATGGCGCCTGAAAAGGCTCTACTTGATTATTAGGCGTAGTGAAAACCCTATCTGGCGTTTCACTCTGCACCGTTTTTTCTGGTTGCAAAAAATTCCATTTACTTTGCGATGACTTTATTTCATCACTACGTTCCAAGTTCTGATAACCAGACGTTGGAATACCGTAGGACTTATAAATCTGTTCGACATCAGTGGTATAGTTTTGCATTACCTTCTACTACTCAGCTTAAGATAAGTTTGTTCTAATTTTGTACGCATAGTACACTAACTCCCAATTAATATCACTATCATCTATGGTAAATGGACTAATGATTCAGCAGATCTTGCATATTAACTCTTGGCAGGCTTTGGAAAATCTGTTATCCCACCACGAAAAAATCCCACTTTTCGAGGCCAAAGCAGACCTATTTACCTCGCCGTCTGGTAAGGATTTTCTTACACAACCTGGCAAGCTCAGCGCAAAATCAACCGAAATCATTAACCAAAATTTCTCGCAAATATTTCTCTCAGACTCAGCGCTATCAATGGCTGACTTCTTAAATGACCTGTCAAGACTGCCTATTAATAACAATATCCATAGCTGTATATTGCTCGACCTTAGCCAGAGTTCAAAATTAGATGTTAATTTTGCGATCGAACAAGCAACAATTGATTTTATAAATGTCACAATATTGTTACTAGATGTTAATAACTCTCTTAATTTAAAAGAATATACCGATTATTTACGAGGAAAAACGGTATTTCTTGGGGAGCTGAAACAGCAGAAAAAGCAGACTTTCTTAAAAGTGACACGCTATCTTGATGGTGATATTCAGCTGGGGAATAAATTGTTTTTACTTTCTGATGATGACGATGACCATATAGAGAAAGAGGTATTACCTATCTTAGTTTCATCACAAGCAACAAGTCGCGACTTTATTCATAGTCACGGTTTTCAGGTGTTTGAACAATTTGATTTCCCACAATCGATACTCGAAGCAAACCAAGCAAGTGTTGTGGTGCTGCCGTGTGGTAGTTTTGATGATATTAAGCGTGTCGCTGGTATTATTCTTCACAATAAAAAACGCTTTGGGGAAGGGGTGCATTTTGTGGTCAAAGAGCTCAAACCATGCATTCGCTACAACGACTTCCACATGTTGATCACCGCAGGTGCCCAGAGTATCGTCGAGCACAATAAGAGTGAGGCCGCTCTTTACGACCAGATTCGATTAGCTTCGATGACGACAATGAAGGCCCACTACGTATCCGAAACATCGCTATTTAAGCAGTTTGAAAGCCCAGTGAATGACAGTGGTTTTGTTAGCTATGAAACATTTAAGTCCTTAACACTGGATGCCATTAACGTATGTCGCAACACACAAATTGAATATGCACTGGTTGAGTTGACACCATTTTCCTCAGTTCCACTAAGTGAAGCGATATCCTATAGTCAAATGAAGCGCCGAGGAGACATTGCGTGTCAAATTGACGGTCGTATCTTAATCTTTTTTAGTTCATTGAGGCGTTATGAGATCCACCAAGCCTTATTGAATGTTTTCGCCGTCGCACCGAGTGAGTTGTTTATTGAACAGTTTCAATATACGGATGCCGATAAAATCATGACACGACTTTCCAGCATACAAGGTATCGACTACTCGGAACAATCGAACCAAGCGGATACCGTACCAGAGCACAAGACACCTGCCAGTCGTTTTGCTTCCCCTGCTGATTGGGATGAACTATGAACATTGAAGATTTTTTAACCGTCGCAGGCGTATTCACCGCAGTCGGCCTTGCACTCGGCATCGTCGCGCCTAGCATCATTCGCGTGATATCGATGCTCGTCACCAAACTAAGAAAACGTCCCAAGTATTTACGAGAAACCAAATTTTAATCATGGATAGAACCAAACCCTCAGCTCACATATCACTCGGTTGGTGGACCCTCTACTTTGCGCTGAAATTGGCGCTGTACGCCACAGATACCCTGAGCTTCTCACCACTTTATAACTTCAGTTTACTGTGCTTGGTATTGATTCCACTGCACAGTCGCTGGCTGAATATTGCCCGCCACAGTATAGCGATAGTTCTGGCCGTGCTGTTGCTTCACCATGATTCCTATCTACCGCCGTTAGAGCGCTTATTCAGCCAATGGGACTTAGTCAGTCAGTTTGATACCGTTTATCTATTGGCACTAGTCAAAGACTTCGTCTCCTTAGACTTTCTATTGCTCAGCTTTGTACTGATCGTTGGCTATCTCTATCTAGGACAAATCCTACGCCTGTCAGCCTTTGTTGTGGCAGGGATGGTGATTGCCTCAATCCCAAGCTCTTTTTGGCAATTGTCACTTACCACTGGTCAAACCGTAGAGAGCACGGTCAGTACCAGCGGCACACTGCCAACCACCACTGTCACTACCGAAGTAACAGTGGACACATCGTCAGAAGGGCTAACAAGCTATTTAGGCCAGTTCTTTAGCGAGCAAGCGGCTAAATCATCGAGCTTGTCGCGTTTGGATACTCTGCCGACACCGCCAAACTTTGACATTCTATTTCTCAGTGTCTGCTCATTAGCATGGGATGATTTGGAGTACTCAGGCAACATCAATCACCCGATTTTTAAAGAATTTGATATTCTGTTTAAGCGCTTCAACTCCGCCACGTCATACAGCGGTCCTGCGGTACTGCGAATTTTGCGTGCCAATTGTGGCCAGCAGTCTCATGCCGACTTATTCAATAATAATCTGACTGCGCAATGCTCTCTGTTCGATCAGCTCGCTCGCCTTGGCTATCAAAAAGAAGTGTTTATGAATCACGATGGTAAATTTGATGGTTTTAACAAACACATTGCCAACAACATCGGCAGTTTTTCTCCCGCGGTAGATATAGAAACGATGACGCCATCTCAGTACGCTTTTGATGGCACCCGGATCTACAGTGATGGGAAAATCCTGTCTCAATGGGAGCAAATTGCACATACCAAGCCGACGGTCAGTCTTTACAACACCATCAGTATTCACGATGGTAACCGCGTCGTTGGTCAATCTGGCTCACGCTTGATGACCTACAAACGCCAGCAAAAAATCCTACTTGATGAGCTGTACCAGTTCTTCCAGTCGTTAAAGGCCAGTAACCGTAATGTGGTCGTGGTATTGCTGCCTGAGCATGGCGCGGCGGTACGTGGCGATCGCATGCAGATCTCTGGGATGCGCGAAATTCCAACCAAAGCCATCACCAATGTTCCGGTCGGAATTAAGTTCTTTGGCGATGTGACCATTGAGAACCGTCGTCAGATTGATGTTGAGCAACCAGTGAGCTTCTTGGCGCTGAGCGATCTGCTCAGCAATATTCTCAGTAGCCAGATGTATGCAGGTAAAGCAACATCACTGAGCTCACTCACCCAAGGGCTGCCAACCACACCGGTAGTCTCGCAAAACTCAGGCACCACAATGCTCGAGGTTAACGATACTCAGTTCTATAGCTTCGATGATCAATCCTGGACCGAGTATCGCCCTCGCATCAACTAATCGTTGCGAAGAAAAAAATAAGCGCCTTTATGGCGCTTATTTTTTTATGATATTAACTTCGCTTCCAGCGATTTCGACGACCAGGTTTAATCAACGACGATTTGACCTGCGCTTCGGGCAACAACTGCGTTTCTGCCGCAAAGTAGCGCCCCTGACCACCTTTAACACCAAGGTCAATCAAAGTGTGCCACTCTTTTTTCGTCTCGACGCCTACAGCAATAACTTGTGTCGGTGAATCACCACATGCACCAACCATACTGCGAACAAACAACTGGTTTTCATCACGCTGATCGATGCGCTTTACCAAGCTGCGGTGCAATTTGAGGTAATCCACTTTGAGATCTTTGATGTAGTGTGTGCTAACTATCGAGCGACCCGCCTGACCAACGATCACGGTACACCCTAACCCTGACAACATTCTCACTACCGGACGAATGTAGTCTAAATGTTGCACTAAGCGCGCTTCTGAAAACTCAAAGCTAAGCTGGCTGCGGACACTGACTGGCAACTGCAATAACTCATCTCTAAACCACTTAAAGTAGTTTTTGTTTGCAAATGGTACGACATACACATTCAGCGATAGAGGTAGTGCAATTTTACCTTGCTTGATGCTTCTAAACACCTTACCCAATACCGCTCGATCAAAGTTTGATTCATAGCCTACCTGCAGTAACGCGGAGTGAAAACGGGACGCTTTCACTGTGCCGCGTTCAGGATCGTCGATGCGTGCAAACAGCTCTTTATGTAATGGTGCGAGCTCTTTGCCTTTTTCGTATAGGTAACAAGGCTGGGCATAAATCAGCAAGTTGTCTGGCAATAGAGCGCGGTCAAAGAGAGTACGCCAACGTACGCTACCCCGTTCGTCAAATTTCTGAACTTGTTTTTGGAAGCGGCTCCAGTTGTTAACCTTTTGCAGCTGAGCGCTTTTGAGCGCGGTTTCCGCTTCTTCCATGATTCGGCCGCGACGCTCCCCTTCCGAGTACATACTCACACCAATGTGACACCAGTTATCTTCATCCAACGGCACAGGTGGCGGCGATTTCTCCATTTGACGTATGCACTGACTCGCAAGGGCCGCCACGTCTTTGGAGCTTTGGTGAGGGATAAATATCGCGAAATCTGCATCATAGTAACGAGAAAAAATGGCATCTGGGTATTTTTGTACCGCCTGAGACAACACTTGGCCAACTTCAATAAGAAATTCATCCGCCTCAGATTTACCCAGCTTCTCTTGTGCCTGCTCCCAATCTTCGATGCGGAACAAGATCACGCCACCTTGTGCCCCACTCTCTTGCAGTGCTGATTCCAATTTGCTGTCAAACAGCATTCGATTGGCACTTCCCGTTAACGGGTCAAGGAAGGTTTGAGTACGAATAAAGGTGTCAAAACGGCTACGCTCTTGGCGAGCATCTTGCAGCTCCTCTATTAGAATATCCAGCGCCTCACTCGCCGTATACGGCCATTCTCGCTCGTCACCCTTGGCGTATTGTTCGACTCGGCCACCGAGGATCATTCTGCCCCGTTCTTCCAGTAATTCCGATCCCACAAGCTGTTCACGTAACCATTTCACCCCTTGCATCAAGCAAAAAACAATCAGGCCAAATGCGAGTGTGACCGACCACATCGCTTCCAGCGAATAGCGCACATCGAGATACGGTGGCAGTGCGACAAACTCAACACGATAGCCATCGTTACGCTCTAGCTCAAAGCTTCGCTCGTACACGACCGTTCTGTCTAATGTCGGTGAGGTGTTTTTATAGCGATAAACCACGCCAGCTGAAGACATCAGCTGCATTTCAATGATATTACTGGCTTGCAGCATCTTAGGCATCCAACGCTGCATCATGTATGCGGCATCGGGATCTTCAAGCTCTTTGTCGATGACTTTCACGATCCCTGCAAGATGATGATTGAGATACTCTTGTCCCATACGCTTGATGGACAGGGTACCACCCACGAATAGGATAAAAACCGCACTCATTACAATAACCGTAACAAAAGCGACCAAGCGCGTGCTCAGTTTAAGGGTGGGGGTTTGCCTCATAGTTTGCCAAAGTCCTTTTTGAACGAATTATCGCTATCACCTATCAACCCTCATGAATAAGGCAGCCAGGCAGCTGGTTGTTTGTTATATCAAATTTAGCCAAAACCGTTAAGTCACACGCTATGGCAGGGTTCTAAGAAACAAAAAAAACCGCGACAAATGTCGCGGCCTTTCAGCATTAGTCATAGTGAATAAGATTCACTCTACACATCTGAATTCGATTTAAAACGGGATGTCGTCATCGAAATCCATTGGTGGTTCGTTGTATTGTGGCTGCTGCTGAGCTGGTTTTTGCTGTGCAGGCTGCTGAACAGGCTGTTGTGGCTGACCCCAACCTTGCTGTTGCGGCGCTTGCTGCTGCATGCCACCTTGGTTCATACCACCCTGCATAGGAGCACCACCACCTTGACGGCCACCTAGCATCTGCATCACGCCATTGAAGCCTTGTACAACCACTTCTGTTGTATAACGGTCTTGACCATTCTGATCTTGCCATTTACGAGTTTGTAGTTGACCTTCAATGTAAACTTGAGAGCCCTTTCTTAGGTACTCACCCGCTACTTCCGCTAGCTTGCCGAACAATGCAACACGGTGCCACTCTGTTTTTTCGCGCTGTTCACCCGTCGCTTTATCACGCCACGATTCCGAGGTCGCGATTGTAATGTTCGCCACGGCACTGCCGTTTGGCATGTAACGAATTTCTGGGTCGTTACCTAAGTTACCCACTAGAATGACTTTGTTTACTCCACGGCTTGCCATGTTTTGCTCCGTAACCACAGTGTGTTTTAAAATAGCCCAGTAGGATACCATGAACCTGCAAGACAGCAACAGCGCTTATGTGAACTAACCTACAATCCCAACTTGGTGCTCAAATATAAGTCTAGCGCCGAAACTTCAGTCCATCTAGGCACACCGCCCACCTTATACACATATCAATTACTTAAAATAGTTTAAGTCTCTCTCAATTTGTGTTGTAAACACTAGCTGCTCACACTTATATACACCAATATGCACATTAATTCAGTGGCAAAAATTATTAGTGACGATGAGAAAAAACAGCTACAAACGGACCATACAACACGTCAGTCTCGGTCAAGATCAAGACGTCACCGAGCGTATTGAAGCGCTCTCTGGCCTATGCGTCAATCCTATCGAAACCATTACTCCCAACGATCTATTAAATGCCGCGACTGGGCCACGAAACCGAAT
Organism: Vibrio sp. 10N; assembly: GCF_036245475.1. Lineage (NCBI taxonomy): Bacteria > Pseudomonadati > Pseudomonadota > Gammaproteobacteria > Vibrionales > Vibrionaceae > Vibrio > Vibrio sp. 10N. Next base: position 2,950,143 of record NZ_BTPM01000001.1, read on the forward strand.
TTTGCTGTTCGATTACGAGGAATCGTTAGATCTGTTCAAACAGGTTCTCAACTTGCCATTGGCAAGTAAGAATTTTGAAACCATTTTGATCAATGTGCCCCACCGATTGACCACTGAAGAGATCCTCAAGTACGGCCATCTAAAAGGCCTGTTCTATAGCCACGAAGATGGCAACAAAATTACCTTTGGCTTTGGTGAAATTATCAATGGCAAAAACTGGCTGCCACGAGATGTCGCCAGTCAGCTGTTGCACCACTATCGTTACGTTGTTTCCGCCAATACCTGTACCACAGTGGTTGATTTAACCTCGCGAGAAATTGAAATATTACGCTGCCTGCAGTCAGGCGCGAGCAATTTAGAAATCTCCGAAGATCTGTACATCACCGAATCAACAGTGAAGTCGCATCTGTATCAGATATTTCGCAAACTCTCTGTGAAAAACAGACTGCAAGCCATCGCGTGGGCCAATCAGCATTTGCTGTCCTAAGCTGCGTACGCTGGTGAACGCTATTCTGCTTTTTTTGCACTCGATCCCTTTGTCTATATGTGAATCGAACTTCACAACAATTCTGCTGTCATAACCGCTCGTTAGTCTGTAGACTTAAACCCATTCGCCACAGTTGGCAATGAATTGAAACATATAAAGATAAAGGGTCTTACCATGATTAAGAAGTGCCTATTCCCGGCGGCGGGTTATGGAACTCGTTTTCTTCCGGCAACCAAATCTATGCCAAAAGAAATGATGCCTGTAGTGAACAAACCACTGATTGAATACGGTGTTGAAGAAGCCATTCAAGCGGGTATGGACGGCATGTGCATTGTTACCGGCCGTGGTAAACACTCCATCATGGATCACTTTGATAAAAACTACGAGCTTGAGCACCAAATCAGCGGCACAAACAAAGAAGAGCTACTGGTTGATATTCGTGACATCATCGACTCAGCACAATTTACCTACATTCGTCAGCGCGAGATGAAAGGTCTTGGCCACGCTATCCTAACCGGTCGTGAGTTGGTCGGCGACGAACCTTTTGCAGTCGTACTCGCCGATGACCTTTGTGTTAACGAAGAGCAAGGCGTGTTGGCGCAAATGGTGGCACTATACAAACAGTTCCGCTGCTCAATCGTTGCTGTACAAGAAGTACCGGAAGATGAAACGCACAAATACGGTGTGATTTCGGGCGAGATGATCAAAGACGATCTGTTCCGCGTTGACGACATGGTTGAAAAACCAGAGCAAGGCACAGCACCAAGCAACCTTGCGATCATCGGTCGTTACATCCTAACGCCAGATATCTTTGAGCTGATCGAGCAAACGGAACCGGGCAAAGGTGGCGAAATCCAAATTACCGACGCACTGCTTAAGCAAGCAAAAGCAGGCTGCGTGTTGGCGTACAAATTCAAAGGCAAGCGTTTCGACTGCGGTAGCGTAGAAGGCTACATCGAAGCCACTAACTATTGCTTTGAAAACCTATACCTAAAAGATGAGAAAGCAGCGGAGCTTGGTAAGCACGCAACAAAAAAAGCGTAAAGCTCAATAGTCTCAAATCTTGAATCAAATAACAGCGCTACGGAGCCTTGGCACGTAGCGCTTTTGTTTTAACCTGTTTTTTTATCCAGTATTTCTTTGCACAAACTTCACACTATGTAATACTTGTCACACTACGTTTTACATGAGTGGCAATAATGGACAATATCGAAGTTAGGGGGGCTCGTACCCATAACCTGAAAAACGTCAATCTGACAATTCCTCGCGACAAACTCACCGTGATCACAGGCCTCTCCGGCTCAGGTAAATCATCACTTGCCTTCGACACCTTATATGCCGAAGGGCAACGTCGTTATGTGGAGTCCTTGTCCGCTTATGCAAGACAGTTTCTGTCACTAATGGAAAAGCCAGATGTTGATCATATTGAAGGTCTGTCTCCCGCGATTTCGATTGAACAAAAATCCACGTCTCACAACCCACGTTCCACCGTAGGCACAATCACCGAAGTCTATGACTATTTAAGACTGCTCTATGCTCGCGTGGGCGAACCACGTTGTCCAACTCATAAAGTGCCTCTCGCTGCGCAGACGGTCAGTCAAATGGTCGACAAAGTGCTCGAGCTTCCTGAAGGCTCAAAAATGATGCTGTTGGCACCGATTGTCAAAGAGCGCAAAGGTGAGCACGTCAAAACGTTAGAAAACCTGGCGGCGCAAGGTTTTATTCGGGCTCGTATCGACGGTGAAACTTGCGATCTGTCCGATCCACCAACACTAGAACTGCACAAGAAACACACTATTGAAGTGGTCGTTGATCGCTTTAAGGTGCGCGACAATTTACAGCAACGTCTTGCCGAGTCGTTTGAGACTGCTCTGGAACTATCTGGTGGTATCGTCGGCGTTGGTTGGATGGATGAACCGGAGAAAGAAGACATTATTTTCTCCGCCAACTTTGCGTGTCCGTATTGTGGTTACAGCCTTCAAGAGCTGGAACCTCGACTGTTTTCATTCAATAACCCCGCAGGGGCTTGTCATACCTGTGACGGTTTAGGCGTTCAACAATACTTCGATCCTGAGCGCGTGATCGTCGATGACAGTTTAAGTATTGCTGATGGCGCGATTCGTGGCTGGGATCAGAAGAACTACTACTACTTCCAAATGCTTACTTCGCTCGCTAAGCATTATGAATTTGATCTGTTTGCGCCGTTTAACTCACTGCCGAAGAAGATCAAAGACGTCGTACTAACAGGCTCTGGCCGCACTGAAATTGAATTTAACTACGTCAACGATCGCGGTGACATTCGCGTCAAACGTCACCCATTTGAAGGGATCCTCAACACTCTAGAGCGTCGCTATCGTGATACCGAATCTAACTCGGTACGTGAAGATTTAGCCAAGTATATTTCCACCAAATCTTGTGGTACTTGTGGCGGCACTCGTCTGCGTGAAGAAGCGCGTAACGTCTTTGTCGACGATACTACGCTGCCCGAGATTGTTGAAATGAGCATTAGCGATGCGATGGACTTCTTTAAGTCTCTCAAGCTAGAAGGACAGCGCGCGCAAATCGCCGAGAAGGTGATGAAAGAGATCAACGATCGACTGCACTTTTTGGTCAACGTCGGACTCAATTACCTCAACCTCTCGCGCAGTGCAGAAACGCTCTCTGGTGGTGAAGCTCAACGTATCCGCTTAGCCAGTCAAATTGGTGCCGGTTTAGTTGGCGTCATGTATGTGCTGGATGAACCTTCTATTGGCCTCCACCAGCGCGACAACGAACGCTTGCTCAACACCCTGACGCACCTACGCGATCTCGGTAACACCGTATTAGTCGTAGAGCATGATGAAGATGCGATCCGCACAGCCGATCATGTCATTGACATCGGTCCGGGTGCTGGGGTGCATGGGGGTTCCGTCGTCGCCGAAGGTACCATTGACGATATCATCGCCTCTGATCGTTCGTTAACAGGTCAATACCTGAGCGGTAAGCGCGAAATTGCTATCCCAGAGCAACGCGTTGCAATGGATCCCAAAAAAGTCGTCACTCTACAAGGTGCAACTGGCAACAACTTGAAGAATGTCGATTTAACCGTACCTGTCGGCTTATTTAGCTGCATCACGGGCGTATCTGGCTCAGGTAAATCGACGCTGATCAACGATACCTTCTTTAAAATCGCTCACACACAGCTTAATGGTGCCACCACCGCCGAGCCTTCACCGTATCAACAAATCGAAGGGCTCGAACACTTCGATAAGGTGATCGATATCGATCAAAGCCCAATTGGTCGCACACCTCGTTCCAACCCTGCGACGTATACTGGTATTTTCACCCCTATTCGTGAGCTATTCGCTGGTACTCAAGAAGCACGCTCCCGTGGTTACAAACCAGGGCGCTTCAGCTTTAACGTTCGAGGCGGCCGCTGTGAAGCCTGTCAGGGTGATGGAGTAATTAAAGTAGAAATGCACTTCTTACCCGATGTGTACGTGCCTTGTGATGTATGTAAAGGCAAACGCTACAATCGTGAAACTTTAGAAGTACGCTATAAAGGTAAGACCATCGATGAAGTGCTGCAAATGACGGTGGAAGACGCTCGCGAGTTCTTCGATCCTGTCCCTGTTATTGCCAGAAAGCTGCAAACGTTGATGGATGTAGGCCTATCTTACATTCGCCTGGGTCAGGCTGCGACCACACTATCTGGTGGTGAAGCTCAACGAGTCAAACTGGCGCGCGAGCTTTCAAAGCGAGACACAGGTAAAACCTTATATATTCTGGATGAGCCGACGACTGGCCTGCACTTCCATGATATTGAGTTGCTGCTGTCGGTGTTACATCGCCTGCGTGACCACGGTAATACTGTCGTTGTCATTGAGCACAACCTTGATGTCATCAAAACCGCAGACTGGATCATTGATTTAGGACCAGAAGGAGGCCAAGGTGGAGGGGAAATCATTGCTCAAGGGACACCGGAAACTGTGTGCCAAGTCGAAGGTTCACATACCGCACGCTTCCTAAAACCTATGCTAAAAGGGTAAATTAGAGCATTATCACGGGTGGCCAATGTGGGCCCCCGTTATTTTCTTGGATTTAACTCGTCACAACTATGGCAATCATTCATACCAATGGCACCGAACTCGAGCCTGTGAAAGTTCGCCCGCCACTTAATCGCAAGTTTATGACCGCCATGGCGGTGCTGTTTCTCGTTGCGACTCATTTCTTCTGGCCAAACCCTGGTGGAACCGGGCTTGCTTTGTCGTTCAATAATACAGCTTGGATGGCATTTGCACTCGTGCTCGGCACCGGACTGTATCAACTTGGAAGCAACCAAGCACTAAAATACAGCAAGCTCACCGTTGGCCTGGGACTGGCTTGTCTGCTGATGAGTGCCCCTTTACTCTACAGTCACCCGGATATCGAAGCCGTGCTACCACGATTTATCGGTTTATGGAGTGGTTTCTTACTGTTTGTACTCTTGCAGCAGTTTCAGTTTACCAACAAGCAGAAACAGCGTTTACTGTGGTTAGTAGTACTCGCCGCCTGTATCCAGGCCTTATTTGGCTACGTTCAGTATTTCCTCCTCAGCGCCGATAATCCCCTGGGTTATGACACCGTCAGCAATCGTCCTTACGGTATTTTCCAACAGCCAAACGTCATGGCAAGCTTTCTCGCCACAGGTTTCGTGTTGTCCGGTTACCTACTGGCTAGGCAAAAGCACAAGTACAACTGGCACATCAGTGATGTCTCCATTTTGTATTTAATGCCCGTCATCGTGATACCCCTTATTGTGGTGCTGGGCTCTCGCACTGGTTGGATGGGTTCCATTGCTGGCTTTGTATTGCTTGTCCCTTACCTCTATCGTCATTCAACACGCAAGCGACTGCGCGGCTGGACATTAGCGACACTGGCGGGTCTCACTTTGGGGCTACTGATGGGTTTTGCCAACTCAGGAAGCCAAAACCTCATTACCAATAAAGCCAAACTCGAAGACGTGCGTTCAACGATCTACAGTCAGTCTTTGGACATGCTGATTGAAAAGCCTTTTACCGGTTACGGGTTGGGTAAATTTGAATCAAAGTATTTGGTCTACACGGCGAGGCAGCATCAGCTCAACGACAGCTTTGCTCCCGGTATTCCGGCACTCGATCACCCTCACAACGAGCTACTGTTATGGGGTATCGAAGGGGGACTGTTGCCCATTTTAGGGATATTGTTGGCGGCACTATTCGTCGTCAGCCGCATCTACACCGCTAAACCAGGTACTCGACTGGCTATCTTTGCACTGTTTGTACCGATTTTTCTACATAGCCAACTAGAGTATCCGTTTTATCACTCACTGATCCATTGGATCACTTTTGTGATTTTGATTTACTGGGTTGACCAGCGTACTCCTAGACTAAAAAGCATCGCCTTCAGTAACGTGACAAAAACCGTGTGTCGCGTATTGTCACTACTGGTGCCGATTTTAATCAGCGTATACATGATTGCTGCGTTACACACCAATTATGTACTAACGCAATTTGAAAAATCACAGCCCGTTAATGCTAGCCTGCTGGAGAAAGTGACTAATCCGGTGGTATGGAAAGACCGCTATCATTGGAACCTGTACAGCACGTACCTCAAACTTGGGCTATCCACTAACAACCCAGAATACATCCAGCCCTATATCGATTGGTCTGTTGAGGTCATTAAAAGCAAACCAAGGCCAGCTTTCTATCGTAATTTGATTTTGGCTTATCAAGGCAGTGGAGAGATCAGTAAGGCGCAGCAAGTACTGGTCGAAGCCGAGTATCTATTCCCTCAGCAACAATTTGGTTTGATTGCCGTAACGCCTGCAAGTCAGGCTAAACCGGCACAGTGACCAACATGAATGCCTCCTCGCTGGCCTCAAAACCCGCGAGGAGGGATTATCCTCCCCACTCGTAGAGCGCAGGAATATCGATGATGTCGTTATCAAAACGGATAGTCACCGACTGGGGTTCTATCGCTAATAGTTGAACCGAATTTAAACGGTCACCTTCTTTGAGTTCTTGCCCATTGACTTTGATCCAGCGGCGATTCACATCAGAGGAGTACATGTGAGTTTGGAAGTTCAGTGCAGGTAAACGTCCTCGATAGCGTGCTTCATTGCTCTCTAGAGCAATATGGTCAACACGACTCAAACGCGGATCGGCAGGGGCATTACTCATCGCCGCGGCGACCTTACGAGCGATCTCTGGGTCTAACCCACTCAAGTCCAGATCATCCAGCCCAAACGGCTCATCGCTGCTGCCTTGGTTTGAAGGTTGAACGGCAGCTTGCGGTACTGGTTGATTGGCAAAACCCACGTTTGACGACGCCTCAGCGACCGATGGCGTGGGTAAGGTGACCACAGCCTGAGATTGCGCGCGCTTTGGTAGCGGTTTCAGCTCACTCAGTTTAGGGTATGGCAACAAACTGTAGGCGCTCTCAGAGCCTGTTTGTGACGATGGCGCTTGCAAATCTAAAGGCTGTCCTGACGGCTCTGCCATCAAAGAGCTCGATAGGAATGAAGTCACCAATAGGCTCAGCGTCGTAATACGGATCATTGAAAGGCCTCCTGCGAATCGTCCCTCTTGAGGGAAGGCGCGTCGGTTTGTGTCATTAGCTCCAATTTTTTCAACGTATTACGGCCGGCGATACCATCGACGTCCATCTTCTGCCAGCGCTGAAATAATTCCACTTTACGCTCTAACGCTTTATCAAATACGTCGCTTCCCAGCAAAGGCTCACCGAGTACTTGTGATAGTTTACTATCAAGAATCGCTACTTCTTCACCACGTTGATTCAAACGCAGTGTCGTATAAATTTCACGCTGCCAAATCGAGTAATATTCACCAGTCCACAAAGACTCAAGCCAGCCCTTTGGCATAACAATACGATCACGCCCATTGAGCACTTCCACCTCATCACCTTTGACGCGATACAATACTACGTAACTTTCATCACCAAGATGATACAGGGGCATCACGACGGGTAGGTTTTGTTCAATGATTTGCTCTAAGGTGCCCAAGTACTTTTGACATTGGAACAAGCTGTTTGAACCCGATTCACACATACCATCAAGTACACCCGCTTGATAACCCCATACCGCATAAAGCTCTTGAATAGCAGCAATCTTGTCATCACGCTTAAACAGCGATTGCATAAGCTCAACTGGATATTGTGACTGAGCTACCGGTGATGTCGCTGGGGTGTTCGAAACAGGCTTTTCGACAACAGGGGCACTCACCACAGGGAGTGACGCCGGTGTGTCATTATTTAACGCCTCACTCTCCTGAATCCTATCTTCTTGTTTCAGTGTTTGCTGTGCCCACAGCAAGGCCTCTTCGCCCTTCCAATAGAGCCCTGCCGCCACCGTGATACCGAGCAATGCTGGAAGCGCATAATGACTGATGGCCTGTTGTACTGCCGATGTAGATTCACTGTTTCCAACGCCAGGTGCTTGAAAAGAGAGAATGTCCTCACACGCTTTGTGAGCCGTGGATTTCGAGACTCGCTTCTCACCGGAGTGATAAGCGTATTGTAATGCTTTATCACCAATTAAGTTGATCAGTCGCGGAATACCTTGGCTGGCTTTATTGATCACCGCTACCGCTGACTTACTGAACAATGCAGCTTCTCCACCCGCGGTAGATAAACGAAACTCAATATACTGACGAGTTTCACCTTCCGAGAGTGGTAATAAGTGATAACGTCCAGTAATACGCTGAGCGAGCTGACGAAGCTGCGTGGTGCGCAGTTTCTGTTGCAGCTCTGGCTGACCGATCAGCAGCACTTTTAGTAATTTGCGATCATCCGTTTCTAGGTTGGTTAACAATCGAAGCTGCTCGAGTACTTCCGCAGATAGATGCTGCGCTTCATCGATCACAACGAGCGTATTGATGCCTTGCTGTTCATTATCTTGAAGATACTGGTAAATCGCTTGGCTTAGCTGCTTGAGAGAAGCTTGTGGCGGATAAGCAATAGCGAACTCATCACAGATTGCTTCTAACAAATCCTGACTGGAAAAAGTTGGATTAAGAATTAACCCCGAAGCGGTTTTGTCGTCCAATGACGCTAACATGGCTTTTGCCACTGTGGTTTTGCCGGTTCCTACCTCACCAGTAAGCATAGCAAATCCGCCGCCCTGTCCAAGGCCAGCCTGAAGATGCTGCATCGCTTCACGATGTCGTTGACTCAAAAACAGATAGCGCGAGCTAGGTACGATCGAAAACGGTACCTCTAGAAAGCCGAAATAATCCTTATACATGGGTTAACCTTACAATATCAGTCAAAGCAAAGTACCATTGGTACACAGTAATGCCAACGGCTAAGTAGTAAAAAGGGGAGCCAATTTGCAAGTCTATCTTGTTGGGGGCGCAGTGCGTGACCAGTTGCTTAATATTGAGGTCTATGACAAAGATTGGGTCGTAGTTGGCGCTACGCCTGAGCAGATGCTCAAACAAGGCTACCAAGCGGTTGGTAAAGAGTTTCCGGTTTTTCTTCACCCAAAGACCAAGCAAGAGCACGCTTTAGCACGAACCGAACGCAAATCAGGTAAAGGCTACACAGGTTTTGAATGCTTCTCTTCCCCAGACGTCACACTTGAACAAGACCTGATGCGCCGCGATCTGACCATCAATGCCATCGCTCAGGATGATGATGGCAACCTGATTGACCCTTACCATGGTCAGCGTGATTTGGAGCAGCGAGTGTTACGCCACGTCTCCCCTGCCTTTAGTGAAGATCCACTACGCGTGCTACGGGTGGCTCGATTCGCCGCTAAACTAGCGCATCTCGGCTTTCATGTAGCGCCGCAGACCATGGCACTAATGCGTGACATGGTGAAGCAAGGAGAACTTGAGCACCTTACTGCTGAGCGAGTATGGCAAGAGTGGCATAAGTCCCTCACTACTTCCTCTCCGGAGGTTTTTCTCGACATTCTGCGTCAATGCGGCGCACTCAAGGTGGTACTTCCAGAGTTAGACGCGCTGTTTGGCGTCCCACAACCAGAACAATGGCACCCCGAAATCGATACTGGTATTCACACCCTTATGGTGGCGAAGCAAGCCGCTCAATTGAGTGCCCTCACCACGGTTCGATTTGCCGCACAAGTGCATGACTTAGGCAAAGCACTGACACCAAAAGAGGAGTGGCCAAGCCACAAACTGCATACCCATACGGGCCAAAAAGTGATTAAAGCGCTGTGCGCCCGAGTGCGAGTCCCCAATGACTACCGAGATTTAGCGGTTGCGGTCTGTGCCCAACACTCAAATGTTCATCGTGCGTTTGAGCTCAAGCCGAGTACGTTCGTGAAGATTTTTGCCAAGCTCGATGTCTGGCGTAAGCCAGAAAAGCTAGAACAAGTGCTGCTGTGCTGCCAAGCGGATCATCAGGGAAGAAAAGGACTAGAAAGGGAAGCCTACCCGCAGGCAGAGCGTTTCATGCGTGCTTACCAAGCGGCCATCAATGTCGATGTACAAGCGATTATTAGCGATGGGTTCAAAGGCAAGACTATAAAAGATGAACTCGACAAACGCCGAGCTCAAGCGATCGAAATGGAACTAGGACCTAGAGCTTAGGTCCTTGGTCAGTTTTCTAGCTCATTAGCAGGAATGCAAATAGGCCGAATCCTAGGATCAATCGATAGATAACAAACGGTGTCATACCCATGCGTGAAATCAGCTTCAGGAAGAAGTGAATACAGATGTACGCACTGACAAATGACACCGCAATACCGGTAAGCAAGAAGCCAACATGGATAGGCTCAGTGCCTGTCACTAGCTTAAGGCCAAGGTAAGCACCCGCCAGTGTAATAATAGGAATCGACATTAAGAAAGAAAAACGCGCTGCGGCTTCACGAGTAAAGCCTAGGTAAAGCGCTGCAGTAATGGTCGCGCCAGAGCGTGACGTACCAGGAATGATCGCCATTGCTTGCGCCAAACCGATGAACAAGGCTTTTTTCCAGCCCGCTTGATACTCATCACCCGCAAGCTTGGCGTTTTTATCTACCCACCACAGTAATAGGCCGAATACGATAGTGGTGGTCGCAATCACGTAGGCACTGCGTAAATACAGCTCGATGATGTCTTTCATCAGTAGGCCAAAGATACAAGCTGGAATCGTCGCCAGTACAATCATCCACGCCAGCTTGGCCTCTTTACTGCGCTCACCTTTGAATATAGAGCCAAACAGAGCCCCAAATAAGGTCACCACTTCCTTACGGAAATAGATCACCACTGCTGCCAAGGTACCCACGTGTACGGCAACATCAAAGGCTAACCCTTGGTCTTCCCAGCCCAAAATAGCGGAAGGCAAAATCAGGTGAGCCGAGCTAGAAATAGGCAAGAATTCGGTAAACCCTTGCACCAGTGCCAAAATAAAGGCTTCAAAATAACTCATGTTTAACTACTACCAACTAAAATTGAAAATCGATTCTTTTCAGCGAGCCCACATCAGACATGGTCTCTAAGATCTGTTTTATGGTTCGTCCATCTTGAGGAATCACCAACTGCGGGTCGAGATCATACAGCGGCTGTGTGACAAAGGAATATTTAAATATATCTTCGCGGGGCAACAGCGGTTTTTTTTGTGAGATTTCTTTTCCATACAACAAGATATCTAAATCGAGTGTGCGATCTTGAAACTTCGCGGCATCAACAGCGCGTCCCCATTTCACCTCAATATTTTTGAGTGCTGTCGACAGCTCATCTAAAGCCAGATCAGTATCGAGCCTTGCGACCATGTTAAAGAATTCATTGCCCTCAAAGCCAAAGGACTCACATGCATACACGGGTGACAAAGCCAAGTTAACGCCGATAGCGTTTAACTCTTGGTATGCCGCTTTGATGTGTTTCTCGCGCTCCACATTGGTGCCGATGCCAATGTAGGTGGTGATCATGCCTGACCTCGTTCAATCACCACACCAACGCTTTTCGCTTGTGGCACCGCGCCTGGTTTCGCCAAGCGGATTTTGACCCATGGCACATTGAACTGCTGTTGAATGATCGCAGCGACTTCTTCCGCGACACGTTCAACCAGTAAGAAGCGGCCGTTTTCAATGTGATTGAGCACTGCTTCGCTCACTTTGGAGTAATCTAAAGCATCGGCAACATCGTCACTTTTCCCTGCTGGCGCATTGTCGTGTGCCATTTCGATATCAAGAATAAGCTTTTGTTTAATCTCTTGTTCCCAGTCATACACCCCAATGGTAGTGATCACTTCGAGCTGCTCAATGAATACTTTATCCAATGCCATGATTTGTCCTTTGATTAGAGGTCGGATACCCATTTGTTGGGAAAAAACGTACTATTTTCGTTATGATATCAGTCCCTATGGATAATTTCTTGCGAAAAGGGTTCCAATGACACCAATAGCACTCGCTATGATTATTACAGCTTACTTACTCGGCTCTGTGTCGAGTGCTGTACTGATCTGTCGTTTACTGCGGCTACCCGATCCAAGAACGGTCGGATCCAACAATCCTGGCGCGACCAATGTACTGCGCAGTGGAGGCAAAGGGGCAGCCGTTGCGGTACTTCTCTGTGACATGCTTAAAGGCACCATTCCGGTCTGGAGTGGTTACTATTTAGGTATCGACGCTGTTGTTTTAGGTGTGATTGCCATCGCAGCTTGCTTGGGACACATGTACCCACTGTTTTTCCATTTTAAAGGCGGTAAAGGCGTCGCCACAGCACTGGGAGCCATTGCGCCTATTGGTTGGGATTTAACGGGACTGATTACAGGAACTTGGCTATTGGTGGCGGCGTTATTTCGCTACTCATCGTTAGCCGCAATCGTGACGGTACTTATGGCTCCGGTCTACACCTGGATGGCGCGACCTTTATTCACTTTTCCAGTGGCAATGCTTAGCTGTCTTATTCTGCTAAGGCATCATCAAAACATTCGCAGACTGTTTGAAGGCACGGAGCCCAAGCTAGGCAAGAAAAAGACCTCATAGCGTCCCGTGCTCAAATAAGAAAGCGTTAAGAAAACCGTCTCCAAATAAAAAGAGCAGCCTGTGGCTGCTCTTTTTATTAACTCATGAATTGCGACTAAGCATGCTGCGATAAAAAGTCACTCAACATCGCCGTGACGTAGTCAGGTTGCTCTAAGTTACTAATGTGCCCAGCTGAAGGGATCACATTGATCGTACTTCCGGTGATCAGATCATTCATTAAGTAAGACTCAAGCACTGGACGCGGCTTGTCCTCGGCACCAACGGCAATAAGGGTCGGCAACGCAAACTTCTCAATCTCATCGCACAAATCACGGCGGCCAAATACCATTCGACCGATTCGCGCTATCTGTTCTGCTTGCTCACCAGAGAGAGCCGCCAACTTGGATTCAAAACTGGCAACTAACTTAGCATTATCCTGCTTGGCATTATTGGCAAAGAACAGAGGAGCAACTGCTTCTACGATTGGGGCGGGTACCATTTTAAGTTCAGAAATCGTCGCCAGCATTGAGAAATATTTCGCGTGCGCCACTTCTGGCTCAAGGCCCACAAATGTATCCATCAACACCAAGCTTTTAACTCGTGACGGTGCTAGCGCCGTGAGCTCAGAGCCCCACATACCACCAACGGATAGGCCAACGATTGAAAAGGTTTCAATGCCAAGTTCATCCATCAACGCCAGTAAGTGCTTAGCATAATCCGCAAGGTTACTCATTGACGCTGGTGCCGCCTGCGACTGTCCGTGCGCCCACAAATCAGGAACGATACAACGATAGTGTTGACTTAGCGCGTCGATTTGCGGCTGCCACATCTGGCTGTCCCACAAATAGCTGTGGCCAAACAGAATGACCGGTCCTTCACCGACATCCTGATACGCCATGACTTGTCCATCAATAGTAAATTGCTTCATGTTGCTCTATTCCCTAATCAATAATAACCAATACGTTGTTAACCTAGACTCTAGCACGGTCTGTCAGTCACGAGCTTTAGGAGTTTTGTGAGAAAGTGTCATTAAAAAAGGCCACTTACGTGACCTTCATTACTAGCCTTTGATCGGGCTTAGCTGATCAATTGGCCAGCGCGGTGTCGCTTCAACTGAAAGCTCAGCGGCTTCACCATTTTTCAAACGCTGCATACCCGCATAGGCAATCATCGCACCGTTGTCGGTACAGAATTCCGTGCGCGGATAGTAAACTTCACCACCCATCTTATTGGCTAACGCTTCCAGCTCTTTACGCAAGAAACGGTTAGCACTCACGCCACCAGCAATCACGATGCGTTTCATACCGGTTTGCTTAAGTGCGCGCTTACATTTGATCGCTAACGTCTCACATACTGCTTCTTGGAATGCATAAGCGATATCAGCACGAGTTTGCTCGCTGTCATCGTTAGCAGCAATGGTATTCGCAGCAAAGGTTTTAAGACCTGAGAAGCTCATGTCTAGACCAGGACGATCCGTCATCGGGCGTGGGAACTTAAAGCGGCCTGGCGTGCCTTTATCAGCAAGCTTAGACAGCAGCGGACCACCTGGGTAATCAAGCCCCATCAGTTTTGCCGTTTTATCAAACGCTTCGCCTGCAGCATCATCAATAGACTCACCAAGGATCTGATATTCACCGATGCCTTTAACTTCAACGATCATGCTATGACCACCAGACACCAACAGTGCCACAAATGGGAATGGCGGTGGATTGTCCTCAAGCATAGGCGCTAGAAGATGGCCTTCCATATGGTGCACAGGTACCGCTGGCACGCCCCAAGCGTAAGCAATGCTGCGGCCGATGGTTGTCCCTACTAATAATGCCCCAACCAAGCCCGGACCTGCGGTATACGCCACGCCATCGATGTCTTTTGGAGTAAGATCCGCGTCTGCGAGTGCTTTTTTGATCAATGGGATCGTTTTTTTCACGTGATCGCGTGATGCCAATTCAGGAACCACACCGCCGTAATCGGCGTGCAGTTTTACCTGGCTATAAAGTTGATGAGACAACAGTCCTTTCTCATCATCATAGATTGCGATGCCAGTTTCATCACAAGAGGTTTCAATACCTAGAATGCGCATATTGTTCTCGACTTATTTCGAAATTGGCGCAATATTACCGCGTCATGGGCTCGCAAACAAATTTTGTACAAGAGATAGGCGACAAAGTACTTTACAAAGCCCTAGGGATCGGATTAAAATTCCGCACCATTTTTGATCTAGCTGGTTTTACGCTTAGAACAAAGGGCTCAAGCATGAACTCTTAGTACTAACCAAAAAGCGCCAGCATTAATGAACAGTTAACCCCTGAGGTGAAAGGCATATGCCAGTAGTTAAAGTACGTGAAAACGAACCGTTCGACGTTGCACTACGTCGTTTCAAGCGCTCTTGCGAAAAAGCAGGTATCCTTTCTGAAGTGCGTCGTCGTGAGCACTATGAAAAACCAACTACAGTTCGCAAACGCGCTAAAGCAGCAGCTCAAAAGCGTCACGCTAAGAAGCTAGCTCGCGAAAACGCTCGTCGCGTTCGCCTGTACTAATAACTAGGTCCAGATAGGATTTTAGTTATGGCTCTGATTGATAAACTCAAAGAAGAGCAAAAATTAGCGATGAAAGCCAAGGACAAATTGCGCCTTGGTACTATTCGTTTAGCCTTAGCAGCCATTAAGCAACGTGAAGTCGACGAACAGATCACTCTGGGCGAAGATGACATTCTTGCTGTGCTGACTAAAATGGTTAAACAGCGTCGCGACTCTGTAACGCAGTTTGAAGCAGCGGGTCGTCAAGACCTTGCTGAAGCTGAGCAAGCTGAAATTGCCGTACTTGAGGACTTTATGCCTCAACCACTGACCGATGATGAAGTTGCAGCACTAATCGATAGTGCCATTACCGAATCTGGTGCAGCGGGCATGCAAGACATGGGTAAGGTAATGGGCGTGCTTAAGCCGCAAATTCAAGGCCGTGCAGATATGGGTAAGGTTAGTGGTCTAGTTCGCGCTAAACTCGCTTAACCGCCCAACCAAATTGCAGCAAGCCGTGCTATCCTTTGGAACGCACGGCTTGTTTGTATCTCTTTCTTGTAAAAAGGTTTTATGGCAGGAATAATCCCTCGTAGCTTCATTGATGACCTTCTCGCTCGGCTTGATATTGTCGACGTCATTGACACGCGCGTAAAACTTAAAAAACAAGGCAAGAACTACGGTGCTTGCTGCCCTTTCCATAACGAAAAGACCCCTTCTTTCAGCGTCAGCCAAGAGAAACAGTTCTACCATTGCTTTGGCTGTGGTGTACATGGCAATGCCATCGACTTTCTCATGGAGTACGAACGTCTCGAGTTCGTAGAAGCGATTGAAGAGCTGGCATCATCGTTAGGTTTGGATGTTCCTAGAGAGCAGCGCAGTGGACAACCGGGTAATTTCTCCAAAGGGCCTACCGCCAATAGCGAACAAAAACGATCTTTATATGATCTTATGGGAACGATCGGCCAGTACTATCGCGATCAACTTAAAGTTTCCACCAACAAAGTCGCTATAGAGTATCTAAAGGGCCGCGGACTCTCTGGAGAGATTGTCCAAAAGTTTGGTATCGGCTACGTCGCTGACGAATGGGACAGTGTACGTAAGAGCTTTGGTCAGCAAAAAGCCACGCAAGACATGTTGGTGTCTGGCGGTATGCTGATTGAAAACGACAAGGGTAATCGTTATGACCGTTTTCGCGGTCGTATCATGTTCCCTATCCGTGACCGACGCGGACGAGTAATTGGTTTTGGTGGTCGCGTTTTGGGCGACGGCACACCAAAATATCTCAACTCACCAGAAACACCGATCTTTCATAAAGGCAAAGAGCTTTATGGCCTATATGAGGTCCTGCAAGCGTATCGCGAGCCACCTCAGGTTTTAGTCGTCGAAGGCTATATGGATGTGGTCGCTCTGGCGCAGTATGGCGTGGATTATTCGGTCGCCTCACTCGGCACCTCGACCACGGGCGATCATCTTCAAGTTTTGTTTCGTCAAACCAGCACCGTCGTGTGTTGTTACGATGGTGACCGAGCGGGTCGTGATGCTGCTTGGCGAGCAATGGAAAATGCACTGCCCTACCTCAATGATGGTAGACAATTGAAGTTCATGTTCCTACCGGATGGTGAGGATCCTGATTCATTCATTCGCCAAAATGGCAAAGACGCGTTTGAAACAGAAGTGCAAAACGCAATGCCACTGTCGGAGTTTATGTTCTCCTCGCTGATGCAGCAGGTCGATACACGAACCAAAGAAGGCATGGCAAAACTCAGTACATTGGCGGTGCCACTTATCGACAAAGTGCCTGGTGGCACATTGCGACTATACTTGAGAGAACTGCTCGGGCGTAAGTTGGGCTTGGTTGATGAAAGGCAACTTCAGCAGCTGATTGACAAGCAAGGTCAGCAAGAAACGCGAGCTCAGCCTCATAAAGAAATCAAACGCACGCCAATGCGTGAGGTCATCGCTCTACTTTTGCAAAATCCGAGCTATGCTGAAATGGTACCCGATCTGTCCACAGTGAGAGACTTATCACTGCCTGGGCTTAATTTATTTGTGGAAGTGGTTGATAAATGTCAAGCACATCCCCATATGACTACAGGCCAGCTATTAGAACAATGGCGTGGAAGTAGTAATGAGGCACTTCTGTCTCGTCTCGCAAGTTGGGTAATTCCGCTTGACGATGACAACCAAGAAGACGTATTTATCGATTCATTGGACAAAATATTGTCTCAATGCATTGAAAAGCAAATTGAAAACCTGCAGGCCAAAGAAAGAAGTGTCGGCTTATCAGTCGAAGAAAAACGGGAGCTGCTAGCCTTAATGCTAGACTTAAAAGCGTAACCCAATTCAGTTAGTCAGCAACGAATAAATTTGTTAATATTAGTGGTTTGCATTTCGCATACTAAAATTCCTTCACCAGATCTTAAGTTGGATATCGTCTATGGACCAAAATCCGCAGTCACAGCTGAAGCTACTTGTCATTAAGGGCAAGGAACAAGGCTATCTGACCTACGCAGAAGTAAATGACCACCTACCTGAGGAAATCGTCGATTCCGAACAGGTAGAAGATATTATTCAGATGATTAATGACATGGGTATTAAGGTAGTAGAGACTGCTCCTGATGCTGATGACCTAGCACTGAATGATGACAACAACATCACTGATGAAGATGCAGCCGAAGCCGCTGCAGCTGCACTTTCAAGCGTTGAAAGTGAAATCGGTCGTACTACTGACCCAGTTCGCATGTACATGCGTGAAATGGGTACCGTTGAGCTATTGACTCGCGAAGGCGAGATTGACATCGCAAAACGCATTGAAGATGGTATCAACCAAGTTCAAAGCTCAGTGGCCGAGTACCCAGGTACTATCCCTTATATTCTTGAACAGTTTGACAAAGTACAAGCGGAAGAACTTCGCCTAACTGACGTTATCAACGGCTTTGTTGATCCAAACGAAGACGAAACAGCAGCACCTACGGCTACGCACATCGGTTCTGAACTGTCTGAAGCTGATCTTGAAGATGAAGACGAAGAAGATGCAGACAGTGACGAAGATTCAGAGGACGAAGAAGAGGAAGATACAGGCATCGATCCTGAGCTTGCTCTAGAAAAGTTCACTGCACTTCGCAATACCTATCAAGATCTGCAACTTGCCGTTAACGAGTTTGGTTACGACAGCCCACAAGTGGCCAAGTCTCACGAGCTTGTTCAAGAAGTATTCCGCGAGTTCCGCCTAACACCAAAACAATTCGATCACCTAGTGAACGAACTGCGCACGTCGATGGACCGCGTACGTACTCAAGAGCGCCTGATCATGCGTCAAGCGGTTGAGTACGGTAAAATGCCGAAGAAATCATTCATTGCCCTATTTACTGGCAACGAATCAAGCGAAGCATGGCTTGACGAAGTATTGGCATCAGACAAGCCATACGCTGAAAAGATCAAACGCTACGAAGATGACATCCGCCGCTCTATTCAGAAGCTGAACATCATCGAAGAAGAAACTTCGCTTTCGGTACAAAACATTAAAGACATCAGCCGTCGCATGTCTATCGGTGAAGCGAAAGCTCGCCGTGCGAAGAAAGAGATGGTTGAAGCGAACTTACGTCTAGTAATCTCTATCGCGAAGAAATACACCAACCGTGGTCTACAGTTCTTGGATCTGATTCAAGAAGGTAACATCGGTCTGATGAAAGCGGTAGATAAGTTTGAATACCGCCGTGGTTACAAGTTCTCGACTTACGCAACATGGTGGATCCGCCAGGCTATCACGCGCTCAATCGCTGACCAGGCTCGTACGATCCGTATCCCAGTGCACATGATTGAGACTATCAACAAGCTAAACCGTATCTCTCGTCAAATGCTTCAAGAAATGGGCCGTGAACCACTTCCAGAAGAGTTGGCAGAGCGTATGCAAATGCCTGAAGACAAGATCCGCAAAGTACTTAAGATCGCTAAAGAGCCAATCTCTATGGAGACACCAATCGGTGACGACGAAGATTCGCATCTAGGTGACTTTATCGAGGATACCACCCTAGAACTGCCTGTAGACTCAGCAACAATGACAAGTCTGCGTGTGGCAACAAAAGACGTTCTAGCAGGTCTAACACCTCGTGAAGCAAAAGTACTGCGTATGCGCTTTGGTATCGATATGAACACTGACCACACTCTAGAAGAAGTGGGTAAGCAGTTCGACGTAACGCGTGAGCGTATCCGTCAGATCGAAGCAAAAGCCCTACGTAAGCTACGTCACCCAAGCCGCTCAGAAACCCTGCGCAGCTTCCTTGACGAGTAATCGCATCAAGCTTTAGCAAAAAGGTGAGCACTGGCTCACCTTTTTTGTATCTGCTGGGTTTAAGTGACTAAAAAGCAAGCGCAATTAGCTACCCCTGCATCTAGACACTCGCGCAGCCTTCCCCTATAATCATCCACCTATTGGCCCCTTAGCTCAGTGGTTAGAGCAGTCGACTCATAATCGATTGGTCCGCAGTTCAAGTCTGCGAGGGGCCACCAAATTTTAGAAAGGCGCATGGAGAAATCCATGCGCCTTTTTTGTTGTCCCACGTTTTTCGTCAGTTTATTCCACTTCCTCTCTCAACAATCAATCTCTGGCGCTTGGTGCTCTCACCTAATTTCACAAGTGTTCTACTGTTCATATCACTACATAGATTTACATTAAGAATATGATTTTTAATATCAATTCCAATGCTCTGCCCATGCAAAATAAAAACTTATGGTTTTTTCCTAGATCGCTAGAATGCTCAGCAATCCAATAAAACAAAGAACTATCTGCCTCTTTTTAACAAGCAGCTAGCCAATGAGCACTAAAATGAAAAAAATTATCACACTTACTATTGTTACCGCGCTATCGTCTTCAGCTCTAGCTGATGGTTTTTATGCTGGCTTAGATCTAAAACAAGGAAGTGTAAAACCACTGAATGACAGAAACCTGAAAAGCGAAATTGATGTTGCTAACATCAACCTTGGCTACGAATTTCAACTTGAAGAAAGCAACTGGTCTATCGCTCCAGAAGCTCGCATAGGTTTTGGTATTGGAGACGCAAATAACCCAGGAGCTCTGATTTATATTGACGGCAGCATGGAGCCAGCAACCAACAAAACAGGCCTAAACAACGCATTTGGCTTTGCTGTCAATGCTAAATATAGTTTTGACAATGGGTTCTACCTAAGTGTCGCTCCTGTTGTGACTCACGCAGAGTTCAAGTCTAAATTCACGGGAGATATGACCGGCAACACGATTAACTACAGTGACAGCGACACACACATTGGTGCGATAGCTGCTGCAGGATACAAATTCAACGACTATTTTTCGCTTGAAGCCAATTACGAAGGCTATAATGACGTGAACTTTATGGGTTTAGGTATCAAAGCCTACTTCTAAAGCCTTGTAGCGCCCGCCTCAACGGGCGCTTTTGAACTCATTCATATTCCCTTGCTCTCCCTCATTAACAATCTATACTTCCTATCATTTAATCTTTGTAATTAGTTTGTCCGTAAAAGCATTTCATAGATAGTTACACAAACTGAGGCTTTAGTTCTTTACATCTAGTGAAAAGCATTCAACACTGCTCTTCCTAGTTACGAAACTGCAACAAATTAGAGTCAGCAAACCACTATGAGTACCACAACGACGAAAAAGTCGAACCCCCTATTTGAAATCCTTTTCAACGTATTTATCCCCTCTTTTATTCTGATGAAGTTTAGTGGTGATGAGCATCTAGGTACTGCAATGGCGCTGGTTGTCGCTCTGCTGTTTCCTGTGCTCTACGGCGGGATGGATCTGATCCGTAATAAGAAGTTTAACTTTATTGCGGCTCTAGGCTTTATCAGCGTACTTTTAACCGGTGGTATTGGTCTTTTGGAATTAGATACTCGCTGGTTAGCATTCAAAGAAGCGCTAATTCCAGGCTTGATCGGTCTGGCTGTGCTGGCTTCTACATTCACTCGCTATCCAATGATGCAGAAAGTACTCCTCAACGACACTGTACTCAACCTATCGCTGATTAATGAACGATTAGAGCAAAACGGTAAAACAGCGGCATTTGAGCGCTGCCTAATGTCATCGAACTACCTATTCGCCAGTACCTTCGCATTTTCATCGGCGATGAACTACTTCTTGGCCACCTGGATTGTCACCAGTCCAGCGGGTACCGCGGCGTTTAATGAAGAATTAGGTAAGCTAACCTTATACAGCTACCCGGCTATCGCTATTCCTAGCATGCTAATGATGTTTGGTATTTTCTATTATGTATGGCGTCAAATTCGCGCCTTCACCTCACTTGAGACGGAGCAGATTTTTCATACTAAGTAGTTAGCCTACAAATCACCAAAAAGCCTGAGTACATTTTGTAGCTCAGGCTTTTTTTGCCTAAGCAACAAAACCAAGCCGAACACATCCGTTTTTCCAGCATATCACTGCATCATTAGATAAAATTAGCGACGAGAAATAAGCATTCAAGCCACCAATAATGACAGCGTTTACATCATCGCTTTTTGCCAATAACTCCCTATCAGAGACGAAACTTCACCAGTTTGCGATAATCATCACAACAAATCGACCAGCCTAATTTCCAGAGTAAATTAACGAGCCAATTTCACAAGTGATCCCTATCACCATTTGCACGCCACCAGAAAAAGTCATTTTAATTAAAAGACATAAAATGATAGTAAGCACCAACAAACAATACTAAACCAAGGCAAATAAGTGATGCAAATCACCGTCCTGCTTTGATTAAAAAGCCGTCAAAAACGACTGCTTTTAACGTTTTTGACAATGGTAATCGTTATTTTGACGTTTTTAACGGAGAGCGTAATTGATAAATTGTGCTTTAAGGTGTTTTCTTAGTAACGCCTAAGGCCTACAGGCCACTCTTTGGGAACGATTAAAGAGGTAGGCTTTAGCAACCATGTGAGAGGGAAGCACTCGGTCTCTCTGTGAAACAAAAGCAAATAGTAAGGAATAGCTATGCTTGCGCATATTAAAAAAACAGCACTAGCGACAGCAATTATTGCAACCGCAGTAACAGGTTTTAGCTCTGTAGCGACAGCCGCAGAACGCAGCGAACTCACTATCCACCCTAAAGAGTTCAACACCTTTGTTCGCAACTTCAACCCATTCTTGGGTACAACCTACTTGCACACAACAACCGACTTCCTATACGAGCCGCTTGTTGTCTTTAACGAAATGCACGGCAATGAGCCAGTATTCCGTTTGGCAGAAAACTTCACTATCGCTGACGACCTGATGTCAGTAACCTTTGACATCCGCAAAGGCGTGAAATGGTCTGACGGCGAAACGTTTGACGCAGACGATGTGGTTTTCTCATTCAAGCTAGTTCAAGAAAACTCTGCTCTTGACCAAAGTGGTATCAACTCTTGGGTATCAAAAGTTGAGAAAATCAACGACTACCAAGTGAAGTTCTACGCAACGGAAGCGAACTCTAACGTTCCATATGAAATCGTTAAAGTACCTGTTGTTCCTGAGCACGTTTGGAAAGACATCAAAGAACCAACAACGTTCCTAAACGAAAACCCTGTTGGCTCTGGTCCATTCACAGTCATCGACACATTCACTCCCCAGCTATACGTACAATGTCGTAACCCGAACTACTGGGACAATGACAACCTAGAAGTTGACTGTCTACGCGTTCCTCAAATCGCCAATAACGACCAGTTCCTAGGTAAAGTGGTTAACTCTGAAATGGACTGGACATCGTCATTCATTCCAGATATTGACCGCACTTATGCAGCAGCGTCACCTAACCACCAGTACTGGTACCCACCATCAGGTACTCAAGCGTTCCTAGTGAACTTTAAGCACAAAGATCCAGTGAAAGCAGAAGCGCTAAGCAACGTTGATTTCCGCCGCGCCTTCTCTATGGCACTTGACCGTCAAACTATCATCGACATCGCATTCTACGGCGGCGGTACAGTGAACGACTTCGCATCAGGTCTAGGTTATGCATTTGCGACATGGTCTGACGAAGCAACGCACAACAAGTACAAAGGCTACAATACGTACGACGTTGAAGGCGCTAAGAAACTGCTTGCTAAAGCAGGCTTTAAAGATGTAGATGGCGACGGCTTTGTAGACACCCCATCTGGCAAGTCATTCGAACTATTGGTTCAATCTCCAAATGGCTGGACTGACTTTAACAACACAGTTCAACTTGCAGTAGAACAGCTTGCTGAAGCTGGCATCAAAGCAAAAGCACGTACACCAGACTTCTCTGTGTACAACCAAGCAATGCTAGAAGCTAACTACGACGTAGCGTACACCAACTACTTCCACGGTTCAGATCCACACAAATACTGGAACACAGGTTATAACTCTGCGCTTCAGTCAGGTGATGGCATGCCGCGTTTCGCAATGCACTTCTACCAAAATGCAGAGCTAGACAAGCTGCTAAACAGCTTCTACAAGACAGCGGACAAAGCTGAGCAGCTAGAAATTGCTCACGGCATCCAGAAGATCATCGCTCAAGATCAGGTAACCATCCCTGTCATGTCTGGTGCATACATGTACCAATACAACACAACTCGCTTTGCGGGCTGGTGGAACGAGCAAAATCCTAAGGGTCGTCCAAACATCTGGGCTGGTATCCCAGAGCGTCTACTTCACGTACTGGACCTAAAACCAGTTAAGTAAGTAAACACAAACTAAAAGCGGTACGTCCGTACCGCTTTCCTCCCCCAAACGTGATTTGTCGATACGTGGCGCTCGTCGTCAGGGGGTTACTCGTTTCAAATTTTGAGATGAGGCTACCAGCAACAAGGAAAAAGCTGGGTAATTAAGGTGTGAGTTATGGGTTATTTTTTAAGACGTTTGTCCTTTTATTTGGTGGCACTTCTGGTTGCAGCCACCATCAACTTTATTATTCCTCGTGCAATGCCGGGCGATCCGGTCACGATGATGTTCGCTAACGCAACAGTACAGGTTACCCCAGAGCGTATTGCAGCAATGAAAGAGCTGCTTGGCTTTGTCGATGGTAACTACTTCGTTCAGTACCTTCACTACATGAAGAATATTCTGAGCTGGGAGCTCGGTACTTCTATTAAGTACTTCCCGCTATCCGTCAACAGCCTGCTAGGCAGCGCATTTGGCTGGTCACTATTCTTGGCAGGTACCGCGGTTATTCTTTCTTTCTCTATTGGCTCAGTACTCGGTATCTTCGCCGCTTGGAAACGCGGTTCTAAGTTCGATACGTTCATCACTCCGGGCATGCTGATTATCCAAGCGCTACCACAAGTCGTTATCGCAATGATGGCCATGTTCATCTTCGCGATTGGCCTTAAGTGGTTCCCGACAGGTTACGCCTATACCGCCGGCAAAATCCCTGACTGGACGAGCTGGGAGTTCATCAAAGACGTACTGTATCACGCAGTCCTGCCGCTTATCTGTGCAACTGTGATTCAAATCGGTGGTTTCTTGGTAAACATGCGTAACAACATGATTAACCTACTCAACGAAGACTACATCACCATGGCCAAAGGCAAAGGGCTGAGCGAGAACCGCGTGGTCTTTAACTACGCCGCTCGTAACGCACTACTGCCTAGTGTCACCGCGCTTTCTATGTCTCTTGGTGTGGCTATCGGTGGTCAGTTAATTATCGAAATCATCTTTAACTACCCAGGCCTTGGCTCAGTACTACTCAACGCGATTCACGCACGTGACTACCAAGTACTTCAGGGGCAGCTACTTATTATGACTCTGTTTATGCTCTTCTTTAACTTAGCAGCAGACATGCTTTATGTCGTGCTTGATCCTCGTCTACGTAAGGGAGGCAAATAACCATGAAAGGTTTCTTACAGCTTGTTTGGCGCAATGGAACAGCCAGACTTGGACTCTCAATCATTGGCTTGTTCGTCTTTGTGGCAATTGCAGCACCGCTGCTTACCAAACATGCTCCAGATAAACGTACCGGAAACTCTCATGAGTACCCTGGTGTCATCGTTAAAATGGCTCAATCTAACCCTGACGGTTGGGTAGCGACTAACCTTGCCGATGATCGCCGTACTCTGCTGATGTCAAAAAAAGCCGATCACACACTAGGTACAACCCGTATGGGTCGTGACGTTTGGTCACAGGTGGCTTACGGTGCACGAGTTTCACTTATGGTGGGCTTTGGTGCAGGTCTTACGGTGTGTTTTCTTGCAACGGTTATCGGTATCTCTGCAGGCTACTTTGGCGGCCGTGTAGATGAAGTACTTACTGCTGCGATGAACATCATGCTGGTCATCCCACCCTTCCCTCTCATCTTCGTGGTTGCAGCCTTTATTGGTGAGGCAGGACCACTGACCATCGCTCTAGTGATTGGCTGTATGTCATGGGCCTGGGGCGCGAGGGTTATCCGTGCACAAACCCTTTCACTACGTGAAAAAGAGTTTGTAAAAGCCGCTGAAGTTCTGGGTGAATCACGCCTTCGCATCATCTTTGTTGAGCTACTACCAAACCTTATCTCTATCGTTGGTGCAAGCTTCATCGGTTCGGTGATGTACGCCATCTTGATGGAAGCGACCATCTCATTCCTAGGTATGGGCGATCCAAACACCATCAGCTGGGGCATCATGCTTTACAACGTGCAAACCTCATCAGCGATGCTCATTGGCGCTTGGTGGGAAGTTATCGCACCATGTTTGGCACTGACCTTCTTGGTAACAGGTCTAGCTTTGCTTAACTTCGCCGTCGACGAAATTGCTAACCCTCAGCTTCGTTCACATAAAGGCATGAAGCGCTGGAAGAAAATCCAACAACAAGACAAGAAAGAACGCGAGGTTGAAGTCGCGCCACAAAATGCACTATGGAGCGGAGATCGTTAATCATGTCAGACCCACTAATTTCAATCCGTAACCTTTGTGTTGACTACATTACTGATGCCGGCGATGTCCGTGCCTGTAACAACGTCAGCTTTGATATCGGCAAGGGCGAAGTCTTTGGCCTAGCTGGTGAGTCGGGCTGTGGCAAATCCACTGTTGCTTTCTCATTGATGCGCCTGCATAAGCCGCCAGCATACATCAGCGGTGGTCAGGTACTGTTTAACGGTGAAGACATTCTTCAATACAGTGACGAGCGCATGCAGACGTTCCGTTGGAGTGAGATGTCGATGGTGTTTCAGAGTGCGATGAACGCACTGAACCCAGTACTCACCATGGAAGAGCAGTTCTGCGATGTGATTATGCGTCACACTAACTTAACTCGTGAGCAAGCAGTAAAACGCGCACAAGGTTTGTTAGAAATCGTCGATATTCACCCAAGTCGTTTGAACGACTACCCACACCAATTCTCTGGCGGCATGCGTCAAAGACTGGTTATCGCGATTGCTCTAGCGCTGAATCCAAAAATGATCATCATGGATGAGCCAACTACGGCACTGGACGTAGTCGTACAGCGCGAGATCTTACAAAAGATCTACGCACTAAAAGAAGAGTTTGGTTTCTCTATCTTGTTCATTACCCACGATATCTCTTTGATGGTCGAGTTCTCCGATCGCATCGGCATCATGTATTCCGGTGAGCTGATTGAAGTGGCACCGTCCAAACAGATCCTAGAGTCGCCATACCACCCTTACACCAAAGGTCTGGGTAGCTCATTCCCGCCACTGACGGGACCGAAAACCAAGCTAACGGGTATTCCTGGTAACCCATTGAACCTTTTGGAAATACCACAAGGGTGTCGATTCCAAGCGCGCTGCGAACGTGTTCACGAAGCATGTACGCGAGTACCTACTAAGCTGCGTCAAATCGAGCACAACCGTTTTTCTAACTGCCACTTGTACGGTGAACCCATTGCCGTCGCGCAAGAGTTGTCATAACGACCACCAGCGAAATAAGTAAGTACTAACAAGGATTTCTGGAGAACCATTATGAGCAACTTTGGTGAACTACTGATAGAAGGCAACAATGTTGTTAAGGACTTCCCTATCAACAGTAACGCCCTATCTCAACCTATGATGCGAGCCATTAACGATGTCTCGTTCAAAATGTACAAAAGCCGCGGCCTTGCCGTGGTTGGCGAGTCGGGTTCGGGTAAATCAACGACCGCTAAGATGATCGCTAAGATGTATGCCCCAAGCGGCGGCGAAATCAAATATCGCGGCCGTGACATTCAAGAGATCAAGTCAAACCGCGATCTGATGCAATACCGCGAAGGCGTGCAAATGGTATGGCAAGACCCGTTTGGCTCGCTAAACCCAACCCATACTATTTTCCACCACATCGCGCGTCCGCTGCTGATCCACAACAAAGTCAGCAAGGGCAACAAAAAAGAGCTCGAAGAGCGTGTATACAGTCTTCTTGAGCAAGTGGGCTTGATTCCGCCAAAAGAGACCGCAGCGAAATACCCACACCAGCTATCTGGCGGTCAGAGACAGCGCGTTAACCTAGCCCGCAACATCGCTGTAGGTGCAGAAGTCGTATTAGCAGATGAGCCGACGTCGATGCTCGATGTATCGATTCGCGCCGGTGTTCTCAACCTGATGGAAGAGATGAAGTTTGAGAAGCAAATGTCGCTGCTCTACATCACCCACGACATTGCCACTGCACGCTACATTGCTGAAGACATTTCGGTGATGTATGTCGGCCATATGGTGGAATGGGGCGATACCGATGAGGTCATTGCTAACCCACAGCACCCGTATACCCAGCTTTTAGTTTCTGCCGTGCCTGATCCAGCGAAGTCTATTCATACAAAGCTGGCTGGTAACAAAGGTGAAATCCCACTTTGGACACCACAATCTGTCGGCTGCCCATTCGCAGGTCGCTGTGCACACGCCACCAGCAAATGTCGTGAAGCACTGCCAGGTGTCACTAAGCTGTCTGACAACCACTTTGTCCGTTGTTACTTATACGAAAACTAAACTTTTTGGCTCCCGTTTTGGGAGCCCATCCATACCGAGAGAGAAGTAATGGAAGAAAACATGCAGCTGCTGACCAACCACATTGGCTACCACGCGAACAGCGAGAAGCGTGCCATCTTGATGGCATCACTCGCTCAACATGAAGTTGCAAGCGCATTCTTAGTCGATGCGCAAAGTGACGAGATTGTGCTTGAGCTTAATCCTATCGGTGGCTCCAAAGTGGATAATTGGCATATGGGTGTTTTCTTCACCATCGACTTTAGTCAGTGGACAGAGCAAGGCCGCTACTATTTGCGTTACCAAAACATCAAATCACAAACGTTTGAAGTGGGTGACAGCTCACTCCACAACCGCAGTTTCTCCGACATTATTCACTACTTCAAATCGCAGCGCTGTGGCGGTGAGTTTGATTTCGCAGACAAGAGCGCACCCGTTGTGGGGAGCTCACAAAAGGTTGATGTGCACGGCGGTTGGTATGACGCTTCTGGTGATGTGAGTAAGTATTTAAGTCACCTGTCCTATGCCAACTACCTAAACCCCCAGCAAATTCCTATGGTGGTTTGGAACATGCTCAAAGCCTACGACTTGGTAGGCGAAAAATCAGAGCCAAACTTTGTCACATCACGACTGCTTGAAGAGGCGTTGCATGGCGCAGAATTCCTTAAGCGCATGCAGCACCCGAGCGGCTACTTCTACATGACGGTGTTTGATAAGTGGAGCAAAGATACCGCGCAGCGAGAAATTTGTGCCTACGAAACGCAGCTTGGTCATAAGAAAAGTGACTTCGAAGCAGGCTTTCGCCAAGGCGGTGGCATGAGCATCGCGGCGCTTGCGAAAACCAGTCAGGTTGCGAGTCTGTCTCGCGAGCAATCACACGACTATTTGGAAGCGGCGAAAAAAGGCTATTGGCACCTTAAAGAGCACAACAGCCGTTATTTGAACGACCAAACCGCTAACATTATCGACGAATACTGCGCATTAATGGCCAGCATCGCTCTGTTCCAAGCCAGCGGCGAGCAGCAATACTTGAGCGAAGTTCGCGACTGGGTCGAGGCGCTAAGTCAACGCGCTCAAAGTGACCAGCAGCACAGCTTCTACTGGTCAGCGAACTCGGATGGTAGCCGCCCTTATTTCCACGCTGCAGAAGCCGGATTGCCAGTGATCGCACTGACTGAATATCTTGCTATCGAGCCAGATCGCCAGCGTGCATTGCAAGTTCAATCTCTGCTGACCCAAGCCTGTCAGTTTGAAGTGTCTATCACTGATGAGACCTACAACCCATTTAGTTACCCTAGACAATATGTAAAAGCGGTCGATGGCGAGAAACACAATGCGTTTTTCGTTCCCCACAACAACGAATCGGGTTACTGGTGGCAAGGGGAAAATGCCCGCATCGCTTCTCTTGCTTCCATGGCGCTATTAGCTCAGCCGCATCTTGTTAATGATGAGCTTAAAACTCAGCTCGAACACTATGCCAATGGCTGTATTAACTGGATCCTCGGCGCTAACCCATACGACATGTGCATGCTCGATGGGCATGGCCACAACAATCCAGATTACCTACCTGAGATTGGCTTTTTTAACGCTCTAGGCGGCGTGTGTAATGGCATCACATCTGGGTTTGAAGATGAATCCGATATCGCCTTCAAACCAGAAAAACAGAAAGACGACATGCTACAGAATTGGCGCTGGGGAGAGCAATGGATCCCTCACGCAGGCTGGCTTCTGCTGGCTTTAGCGCTGTGGCAACAACACTATAAAAAATAAAGGGAATCATCATGGCTAGGTATAAAGTAGGTATCGATGGTGGGGGAACCTCCTGCCGCGCTCGAATTATCGATGACAATAACAATATCATTGGCGAAGCCAAAAGCGGCAGTGCCAACATCATGCTCGGCGCTGAATTGGCCATGCAATCTATCATCGACTCCATCGAGCAAGCAGCAATGCAAGGCGGCTTAGACGCGTCATCGTTTTCACAGATGGACGTTGGCCTTGCGCTTGCCGGTGCCGAACACAAAGCCAGTTATCACGCCTTTATGAATACCGCACATCCGTTTGCCAGTGTGACACTCAACACCGATGGCTATGGTGCTTGTTTAGGTGCCCATCAAGGCGAAGATGGCGCAATTATGATCGCTGGCACTGGCTCTGTTGGTCTTTGCATTCAGGGTGATCAGCAGCATGTCGTTGGCGGCCGAGAATTCCCAATCTCCGACCAGGGCGGCGGCGCAGTAATGGGGCTTAGACTGATTCAGCAAGTGCTGCTCATTCAAGACGGCATTAAGCCCGCTTCCCCTCTCGCTGAGATTGTTATGACCCATTTCAACCACGATATTGATGCGATTGTTGAGTGGTCTAAAAGCGCTTTGCCGCGTGATTATGGGCAGTTTTCACCGGCAATTTTTGAATACGCCTACCTCAACGACAGCTTAGCCAAAGCGCTGCTACAACAGACCGCTGACGATATTGAAATGTTCCTTTGCGCGCTAAACCAGCGCGGTGCTGACAAGATCTGCCTGATGGGCAGCATCGCTGAACGCATCTTCGATTGGTTATCGCCTGCCGCACAGCGCTGGATCGTAGCTCCACAAGGAGATGCGATGGATGGTGCCTTGATGATGGCAGGCATTGAGAAACACAACCTGTACTAGTAAGGGGCGGATATGGATTTTCGTGTCGATTTAGCCATTGTAGAGCGCTTGCCAAAAGGCTGCCGCTTTGGCTTAACCTTGCATAACTTATCTGAGAAAAGCCACGCCAATTGGCAACTGCATTTTGTTTTCGAGCGTTTTATTACGCCAGACAGCTTATCTCAAGGTAACCTTACGCAAGTCGGCACCTTCTGTAGCCTCAACATTGAAGGGACACCGCTGTACGCCAACAATCATGTGTATATTGAGTTTTGTATTGCCACAGCGCCGTTCAAATCACTCAATGATGGCATTAAAGAAGCCTACCTCAATACTGACAGCTTAGCCCAGTACCCGGTGACCACCTCCCCTATTGTACTTGGATCAGGAGAAGACAAATCGAATCCAATTGGCGATGTCTTTGAAGGCAGACACGGTCTGATCCCAGAGCCACAATCGATTGAACTTGGCGACAGCGTGTATGAGCTGACTCGTTACAGCCAAATCTGCGTCGAAGATCAAGCAATGCAATCGGTCGCCAATTGGCTAAAGGATGAGATCGATCGTTTGTTCGCAATCACGACCAAATCCATCGGTCAGCAAGATATTCGTTTTCGACACTCACCAGTGCTAGACAATGAAGCCTACAAACTGCGTGTTGATCACACCGGAATTGAGATTGAATCCAATGGCAACGCAGGGTTTGTCTATGGCTGCGCAACTCTGATGCAACTGATGGACTTCGATAAAGACCGTCAAACCTTGTATGTCCCTTACGTTCAAATTCAGGACGCGCCGCGTTTTCGCTATCGAGGCGTCATGCTCGACAGCGCTCGCAGCTTTCAGCCAATAAGCGAAATAAAACGCCTTTTGAACCTCCTTGCCCACTACAAAATCAACACCTTTCATTGGCACCTTACCGACGATGAAGCGTGGCGTCTTGAGATTCATGCCTTTCCTGAATTGACTGATGTGGGGGCGTGGCGTGGCCCAGAGCGCGCTTTAGAGCCTCAACTACACAGTATCCAGCGCGACTATGGTGGTTACTATACCCAACAAGAAGTGGCTGAGATTATTGACTACGCCGCGGCACGCAACATCCAAGTCATACCTGAAATTGACGTACCGGGTCACAGCCGTGCCGCGATTAAATCGTTGCCACATCTGCTCATCGACAAGGAAGACAGCTCTAGCTATCGCAGTGCCCAGAACTACTGCGACAACGTGCTTTCTCCAGGATTACCTGGCACCTATCGGTTTCTTGATACTGTATTCGAAGAAGTCGCCGCTCTTTTTCCCTCGCCTTTTATCCATATTGGCGCAGACCAAGTTCCAGTTGGAGTATGGAGTGACAGTCCAAGCTGCCATGCATTAATGGCAGAACATGGCTATCACAATCCGAAGGATCTCCAAGGCCACCTACTGCGTCATGTCGAAGATAAGCTGAAATCTCTCGGCAAGCGTATGTTGGGGTGGGAAGAGGGCAACTTAGTCAACAAAGTCAGTAAAGACACCATTGTTTACTCTTGGCTAAGTGAAGAAGCGGCCATTAACTCCGCCAAGCTCGGCTACGACGTCATTTTACAACCAGGCCAGAGCACCTATCTCGATATGGCGCAAGACGACAACACCAGTGAACTCGGGGTGCATAGCGCGAACACCATCACGCTAGAGAAAGCCTATCACTATGAGCCACTTGCTCAGCTGCATCCAGATGACCCCGTAAAGAAACGTATCCTAGGTATGCAGGCTGCAGTTTGGACTGAGAGAATCACTTCACCCGACACACTCGACTACATGATGTTCCCACGTCTCACTGCATTAGCAGAAACGGCGTGGAGCACGAATAACAACAAAGATTATTGCGCCTTTCTGTCGCGGCTTAAACGCCACCTCTGTTTGCTCGACAGACAGTGCGTGAAATACAAGCATCCTTGGCCAACAGGACAAGGATTACAAGGCGTGCAATACCAAACGCAGCGCCAATATTAACGAACGGTTTCAATTTCCCCAATAAGGATATCATCATGCAATACGGCTACTTCGATAACGAGAACCGAGAATATGTTATCACTCGTCCCGATGCCCCTGCTCCTTGGACTAACTACCTAGGGACAGAAAAATTCTGTACCGTCATTTCGCACAACGCGGGCGGTTACTCATTCTACAACTCACCAGAATACAATCGCGTGACGAAATTCCGTCCTAACGCGACGTTTGACCGTCCTGGACACTATGTGTACCTGCGTGATGACGAGACGGGCGACTACTGGTCAATCTCTTGGCAGCCTGTGGCAAAAAGCCTAGATGAAGCCAATTACGAAGTTCGTCACGGCCTGTCTTACTCTAAATTCAAGTGCCAATACTCCGACATCGAAGCCACCAAAACGCTGTTCGTACCAAAAGGTGAAGATGCGGAAGTGTGGGATGTCGTTATCCGCAACACGGGCGATAAACCGCGTACCATCAGCGCATTCTCATTTGTTGAGTTCTCATTTAGCCATATTGCCTCTGACAACCAAAACCATCAGATGTCGCTCTATTCTGCGGGCACCAGCTACCAAGATGGCGTGATTGAGTACGACCTGTTCTACAACACCAATGACTTTGAAGGCTACTACTACCTAGCGTCGACGTTCACTCCAGACAGCTACGATGGTCAACGTGATAGCTTCCTTGGCCTGTACCGCGATGAATCAAACCCGATCGCTGTCGAAAAAGGTCAATGCTCGAACCATACTCAAACCTGTTACAACCATTGTGGCTCTTTGCACAAGCAATTCACTATCGCACCAGGTGAAGAAGTGCGTTTCGCATACGTACTGGGTATTGGGAAAGGCAACGGCGAGCGTCTGCGTGCCAAGTACCAAGATTTGTCTGAAGTCGATGCGGCTTTTGATGCGATTAAAGCGCACTGGGATGAGCGCTGCGCTAAGTTCCAAGTGACGTCGCCTAACGAAGGTCTGGACACCATGCTCAACACATGGACGCTGTACCAAGCAGAAACCTGTGTGGTTTGGTCGCGCTTTGCGTCATTCATTGAGGTGGGCGGTCGTACTGGTTTGGGTTATCGCGATACTGCGCAAGATGCGATGGCGGTACCTCACTCAGCGCCGGAAATGACACGTAAACGTATCGTTGATCTACTTCGCGGTCAGGTGAAAGCGGGCTACGGTTTGCACCTATTCGATCCAGATTGGTTCGATCCAGAAAAAGCCGATGTAGAGCCATCAAAATCGCCAACCGTTGTTCCAACACCAAGTGATGAAGACAAGATCCACGGCATTGCAGATACCTGTTCAGACGATCATTTATGGTTAGTACCAACGATTTGTCGCTACGTGATGGAAACCGGCGAAACAGACTTCTTTGATGAGGTGATCCCTTACGCTGACGGCGGCAATGCGACCGTTTACGAGCACATGAAAGCGGCACTTAACTTTACCGATGAGCACGTGGGTGCTACGGGCATCGCCAAAGGTCTGCGCGCAGACTGGAATGACTGTCTAAACCTGGGCGGTGGTGAATCATCCATGGTGGCGTTCTTGCATTACTGGGCTCTACAAGACTTCGTTGACCTCGCACGCAACCGTGGTGAGCTTGATGATGTCGCCTACTACCAACAAATGGCGCAAAAAGTTCAAGACGCCTGTGAAACGCACCTTTGGGATGAAGACGGCGGTTGGTATATCCGCGGTATCACCAAAAATGGCGACAAAGTCGGCACCAGCACCCAGACCGAAGGTAAAGTTCACCTTGAATCCAACACCTGGGCAGTGGTGTCTGGCGCAGTGAGCGAAGAGCGCGGCAAAAAAGCCATGGACGCAGTGGATGAGTACCTCTACTCAGACTTCGGCTTGCATCTAAACGCTCCTTCATTCGCGACACCCAACGATGACATTGGCTTTGTCACTCGCGTTTATCAAGGCGTAAAAGAAAACGGCGCGATCTTCTCGCATCCAAACCCATGGGCATGGGTCGCTGAAGCGAAATTGGGACGCGGCGATCAAGCAATGAAATACTATGACGCGCTCAACCCATACAACCAAAACGACATGATCGAAACTCGCATCACAGAGCCCTACTCTTACGTGCAGTTCATCATGGGCCGTGACCACCAAGACCATGGCCGTGCTAACCACCCTTGGCTAACGGGTACCTCAGGCTGGGCTTACTTCGCCGCGACCAACTACATCCTCGGTGTGAGATTGAGCTTTGATGGCCTAGTGGTTGACCCATGTATTCCAACAGAGTGGCCTGGATTTGAAGTGACTCGCCAATGGCGCGGTGCGACGTATCAAATCAAAGTCGACAACCCAAGCAACGTCAGCAAAGGCGTGAAATCTATCACCCTAAACGGCGAAGCGATTGAGGGTGCTATTCCACCGCAAGCGGAAGGCAGCGTGAACCAAGTTCATGTGGTGCTGGGCTAATTCGCCCCTGCAATGATGAGCTCCTGTGTGAGCTCATCATTGGTCACACTGCATGAGCAGATAACCTCTTAGGAGAGAGAGATGATCAAATTTGGAACAGGCGGCTGGCGCGCCTTTATTGGCGAAGAGTTCACTAAGGACAACGTGAAGCTCGTCGCTCAAGCGCTGGCTAACATCATTAAAGCCGAAAACGTAGCAGAGCGCGGGTTCGTTATTGGCTATGACCGCCGTTTTTTATCCGATAAAGCGGGACGCTGGTTTGCAGAAGTATTGGCAGCTAACAGTATCCCAGTGAGTTTTATCGATAAGTTCGTGCCGACCCCAATTGTTATGTACAAGGCGAAAAGCATGGGCTGCGCGTATTCTGCGTGCATCACCGCGTCTCATAACCCGGCAGATTACAACGGCATCAAGGTGTTTATTGAAGGCGGTCGTGACGCTGATGAAGTGATCACTGAGAAGATCGAAGCGCAGATTGCCACACTGACTCAACAAGAAGTGATTTCTGGCGATTTCGAGCTGTGCGTCGAGCGCGGCGCTATCAGCGTGATCAACCCGATGAACGAGTTTGTTGATTCGATCATCGACCTTATCGACATCGACGCCATCAAGCGCGCTAACCTTAAAGTGCTTATCGACCCGATGTTTGGGGTAGCGAAAAACGCACTGCAAACGGTGCTTATTAATGGACGCTGTGATGTTGACGTCATCAACGATGGCAAAAATCCAGACTTTGGCGGCTTAATGCCTTCGCCAAGTGCAGCAACCCTATATCGTCTTAAGCATCTCGTGGCGGCAGAGGGCTACGATATTGGTATTGGTACCGATGGCGATGCTGACCGTCTTGGCATCATTGATGAAAAAGGCAACTTTATTCACCCCAATGAAGTCCTGCTGCTGCTCTACTACTACTTACTTGAGTACAAAGGCTGGAAAGGCTCAGTGGTTCGTAATATCGCCACCACTCACCTACTGGATAAAGTTGCTGCCGATTACGGTGAAAAGAGCTTTGAGGTTCCCGTAGGCTTTAAGCACATCAGTAGTCAAATGGAGGCCGACGATTCACTGATTGGCGGTGAGAGCTCAGGCGGCTTGACCATTCGCGGTCACATCAAAGGTAAGGACGGCGTATTTGCCTCTAGCCTTTTAGTCGAAATGCTCAGTGTCACTCAGAAGACACTTTCCGAGTTGCTATCAGAGATCTACGGTAAGTATGGCTACGCCTATACCGCCGAAGGCGATTGCACCTTTAAACCATCACAAAAAGACAGCTTGTACCACAAACTCTACGTCGAGAAACTGCTCCCTGAGTTTGAGTATGAAGTAGAAAAAGTCAGCTATGCCGATGGTGCGAAAGTGTACTTTAAAAATGGCGGCTGGGTGATTGCTCGCTTCTCCGGAACCGAGCCATTACTGCGCATCTTCTGTGAAATGGAAGACAAGGAACAAGCGGAATATGTTCTTCAACAGATGAAAGACTTTTTGTCTTTGTAGTCACTGTTTCCTTTCCTTTTTGCCTTAAGCGGTCTCGACTCACCTTCTTGACCGCCCATTAGCAAAAAGCTCCCTATAGGTGGAGAACATCTTTGCCCGGAACGACTGTCTCCGGGCTTTTTTGTAGTAATCCACTACTACCAAGCATTGTAAAAAATTTGTTAACTTGAGAATTTAGCGACTAATTTCCCAACCACGACAAGTAACAAGGAGAGAACACGATGGCTAAGGTACTTATTATTGCAGGCGACTTTGTGGAAGATTATGAACTCATGGTGCCCTTTCAAGCACTGCTGATGGTGGAACACCAAGTCTCGGTGGTCTGCCCTGAAAAGAAAGCAGGCGACACCATTAAAACCGCGATACATGATTTTGAAGGTGACCAAACCTACACAGAAAAGCCGGGACACCTATTTACCCTCAATGCTGATTTCAGCAGTATCGATGCGACCGACTTTGATGCCCTACTCATTCCGGGCGGACGTGCACCAGAATACTTAAGACTGAACTCAGAGGTGATTGAGTTAGTACAAGCGTTCGCGGCAACGCAAAAACCGATTGCCGCAATTTGCCATGGCGCACAACTACTTGCAGCAGCTAACGTCATTGAAGGGCGCACTATCTCAGCCTATCCGGCCTGCGCCCCAGAGGTGAAACTCGCAGGCGCCAGCTACGCTGATATTGAAGTCACCGACGCAGTTACTGACGGCCAGTTTGTCACCGCACCTGCATGGCCTGCACACCCTGCTTGGTTAGCTCAATTCAACAAGCTACTCGACTAAGACTAAAGCACAACAGACAATCGCGCAGTAGCCGCTATGCTATTCAAACCCACTGTTCATTGGAGCGCTCACCAATGTGTGAAATCTACTCTGGTGCCGAAACCAACTTGTTTGAATTGAAGTCGCGTAGCGTGCGCATTGACGGTGTCGTCACCAGCATTCGCCTGGAAGCGGTATTTTGGAAGATCATTGAAGAGATTGCGGAGGACGCTGAGATATCGGTGGCGGAGTTTCTATCGAGGATTTATCGAGAGGTGGTCGACAAGCGAGGAGAAATCGGTAACTTCACCTCGCTACTTCGTGTCGCTTGCACCACTTATCTCAATAATGGTCAGCGTATCGAGCTCTAGTTTTTAGACGACTTATCAGGCAAAAGCAACGATGCCTTGGGCATCAACACTCACCGCGACACTTTGGCCAACATCAAGCGCTTCTAATGAGGTTGCCAATACGCGGGTGCCTTCAATGTCCACCACATAACGGCAATGGTCACCCATAA
The DNA here is from genome assembly GCF_036245475.1 of Vibrio sp. 10N. NCBI lineage: Bacteria > Pseudomonadati > Pseudomonadota > Gammaproteobacteria > Vibrionales > Vibrionaceae > Vibrio > Vibrio sp. 10N. Next base: position 2,987,791 of record NZ_BTPM01000001.1, read on the forward strand.
ACTGCTGCTCAATAACCGTAATAGTACTCTTATCTGACTGAGTCAATTGAATATGCTGCGGACGCACCAAGAGCTGACAATCGGCACCCTGCTCAATCAAGGCGCATGACTGAGCTTCAACTTGGCCGATAGCGGTATCGAATGTTGAGTCGTTAATATGCTTGGCTTGCAGATAGCTACCACCACCTAAGAAGTCGGCAACAAACTTGCTTGATGGGCAGAAATAGAGCTCCGACGCCGAGCCATATTGCTCGATTACGCCTTGGTTCATCACTGCCATTTTGTCGGCAAAGGCGAACGCTTCTTCACGGCTGTGAGTTACGAAAATCGCGGTCACACCCTGTTTTTTGAAGATTTTGCGGATCTCGCGGATCAGCTCATGACGCACTTGGGTATCAATGTTGGAAAACGGTTCATCAAGTAGCAGTAGGTCGGGCTTATACGCCAAGCTGCGCGCAATCGCCACGCGCTGCTGCTGACCACCCGACAGTTGATGCGGGTAACGGTCAATGAACTGCTCAAGGTGTACCAGTGACAACATTTCCATCACGATGGCATCTTGCTGCGCTTTAGGCGTGCCTTTCAGACCAAACGCGACGTTCTGCGCTACTGTAAGATGAGGAAACAGTGCGTAGTCTTGGAAAATCATCCCGATGTTGCGCTGCTCTGGCGGCATCCAAGTTTCACCGTTATCAATCTCGCGCTCACCCAGCGTCATCTTGCCTGCAGACAGCGGCAATAGACCAGCGATCGCTTTTAGCAAGGTTGTTTTACCGCAACCACTGGCGCCCAGCAAACAAACAATCTCCCCTTGATTAACCTGCAGAGACAAGTTCTCAAGTACTGTTTGATCGTCATACTGACAAGATAGGTTTTCGATAGACAGTGCAGTGGTCATCAGTGATTTTGCTCCAATGAACGGTTAACAATAATGAGCGGCAGTAATCCAACGAGTACCAGCAAGACGGCTGGCATCGCAGCTAGCTCCAAATGCTCATCTGAGGCAAAGTTATAAACGTAAGTAGCCAAGGTTTCAAAGTTGAATGGACGTAGCAGCAGCGCAGCATTGAGCTCTTTCATCGACTCAATAAACACCAACAGCCCAGCAATCAACACGCCACGTTTGATCAATGGCAAATGCACGCGAACCAACATCTGATTCTTTTTACAGCCCATAGTGCGTGAGGCCATATCTAGCGAAGGAGAAATCTTACTCAGACTGGTTTCGATACTACCAATCGCCACCGCAGAAAAACGCACCACCATGGCAAAAATCAGCGCAAACATCGAGCCAGAGAAAATCAGGCCAGGACGCTGCCAGTCCATCGCTTTGGCGAAATCATTCACCGAATGATCCATAAACAGAACGGTCACCATCACACCAATCGCCAATACAGTCCCGGGGACGGCATAACCCAGCGATGAGGCTCGCATGAAAACAACCCCCTTACGACTTGGATCTAAGCGGCGATAGAAGTTAACCACCAAAGCGACGATCACGCCGATGATGGCGGCAATGATAGAGACCTGCAAGCTGTTGATGGCATAGGTTTGAAACTCTTCGGTCCAACTTTGTGCAAAGTACTTGTAGGCATAGATCACGAGTTGTCCAAGTGGGAAGATAAACGCTGCCGACACCAAGCCCCAGCACCAGGTTAATGCCGCCCACTTTTTCCAGCCACGTAACTCGTAACGAAAATCTTCATGGCTGTTGTACTGACTTTGAAACAGTTTCTGTTTACGGCGACTGTAGCGCTCTGCGCCCAGTAGAAGCACAATCACCACCATCATCATGGCGGAAATTTTGGCTGCGGCACTCAAGTTCGAATAACCAAGCCAAGTATCGTAAACCGCCGTGGTCAAAGTGCTGACCGCAAAGTAGCTGACCGTACCAAAATCACCAATGGTTTCCATCGCCACCAGCGACAAGCCTACCGCAATAGAGGGACGCGCGAGTGGCAGTGAAATACGCCAAAAGCTTTCTAACGGCGAGCACTTAAGCAGCCTTGCCGATTGCAGCAAAGAGACGTTTTGCTCCATAAAAGCGGCTCGACACAGCAAATAAACGTAGGGGTAAAGCACCAACGAGAGTACAACCGTTGCACCGCCCACAGTGCGTATATCCGGGAACCAGTAGTCGCCAGCTTGCCAAGCAAACACATCACGCAGCCACACTTGAATAGGGCCAGCAAAGTCAAACCAGTCGGTAAAGATATACCCAATAATATAGCCCGGCATCGCCAAAGGCAGCACCAGCGCCCATTGCAATACTCGCTCCGTAGGCAAGCGACACATGGCCATCAGCCAAGCACTTGGTACACCAAAAATAAGAGAAAGCAGCAGAACGCCAACCACCAGTTTGATGGTATTGAGGATATAGGTGGGCATCACCGTCGACATCAGGTGTGCGAAAAGATCACTTGATTCACCAAGTGCGGTATAGAAGATCGCTAAAATAGGCAAAACCAGTAGCAGAGTTAACACTCCACTACTGGTTTTCCAAACAACATTTTTTTCTTTCATTGCCTAAACATACATCAGGCGACGCGAAGTCGAGAAGTCATAAACCAGATTGAATAAGGGGGCATTATACCCCCTTTTTTCGATTATAGGTCGAACTTAACTTCATCTAACAATTTGATCGCAGCGCTGTGGTAACCAGCAATGTCATCTAGCGAGATAGTATCTGCTTTGAAGTCACCCCAAGATGCCACAAGTTCAGAACGCTTAACGCCTTCTTTCACTGGGTACTCGTAGTTCACTTCTGCGTACATTTGCTGCGCTTTTTCGCCTGTTAGGAACTCCATTAGCTTCAGTGCATTGTCTTTGTTTGGCGAGTGTTTCGCCATTGCCATGCCACTCACGTTAACGTGCGTGCCAGTGGTTTCTTGATTCGGGAAGTTGATGTAAACCGCATCAGCCCACGCTTTTTGCTCTTTGTCGTTAACCATTTTACCTAGGTAGTAACTGTTACCTAGAGAAACGTCACAAAGACCTTCTTTGATCGCTTTAACTTGAGCGCGGTCGTTGCCTTGTGGCTTACGAGCTAGGTTCGCTTTTACGCCTTCTAGCCACTCTTTAGTTTCTGCTTCACCATGGTGAGCAATCATAGATGAAACCAAAGATACGTTGTAAGGGTGCTTACCGCTACGAGTACAGATTTTGCCTTTGTACTCAGGCTTAGCAAGGTCTGCATAGTTGAACTCTGCACCTAGCTTACCAACACGGTCGCGAGATGAGTAAACATTACGAGTACGTAGAGTCAGAGCAAACCACTCATTCTCTTTATCACGGTACTGAGCAGGTACGTTCGCGTTAATCACATCGCTGTCTACCGCTTGAACTACGTCCTTGTCTGTTAGCTCTGCAAGACGGCTGATATCCGTTGTTAGCACAACGTCAGCTGGGCTGTATTCGCCTTCTTGCGCAAGCTTCTCTGCCAAACCTTTCTTAGCAAACTTCACGTTAACCTTGATGCCCGTTTCTTTCGTGAACTCGTTGAACATTGGCTCAACAAGGAAAGGTTGACGGTAAGAGTAAACGTTGACTTCTTCCGCAGCCATCGCTGGAGCGGCAAAGCTTGCTGCGATTGCAGAAAGAGTTAGCAGTTTTTTCATTGTTTAGTTCCTTTAATTCATAATGAGAACGTTTATCAGTTGCGTTATTATATTCATACAGATTTGAAAAACAATGATCTGACATAAAAAAACCTGCCTAATAAGGCAGGTTTTTAATAAAAGTGTAACTAAATGTTACTTCATGCTGACGAACTCTGGGTAAGCACCAACACCACAGTCGTGCATGTCCATACCTTCTAGCTCTTCTTCTTCCGATACGCGGATACCGATTGTTGCTTTCAGTACCGCCCATACCGCTAGACTTGCTGCGAATACCCAACCGAAGATAACTGCCGCACCTAGAAGCTGTGCACCGAACGTTGCGTCACCGTTGCTTAGTGGCACAACCATTAGGCCAAAGAAACCACACACACCGTGAACTGAGATAGCACCTACTGGATCGTCAATCTTAAGCTTGTCTAGGCCAATGATGCTGAATACGACTAGCGCGCCACCTACTGCACCGATTGCTACCGAGTAAACTGGTGATGGAGACAGTGGGTCTGCTGTGATTGCGACCAGACCAGCTAGTGCACCGTTAAGAATCATTGTTAGGTCAGCTTTACCCCACGTTGTCTTACACACAAGCATTGCTGCAATTGCACCCGCCGCTGCTGCTGCGTTGGTGTTTAGGAAGATTTGACCAACTGCTGTTGCGTTCTCGAAATCAGAAACCATTAGCTGAGAACCGCCGTTGAAACCGAACCAACCTAGCCATAGGATGAACGTACCTAGTGTTGCTAGTGGCATGTTCGAACCTGGGATTGGGTGGATTTCACCGTTCTTACCGTATTTACCTTTACGAGCACCCAGTAGTAGAACACCTGCTAGAGCGGCTGCTGCGCCTGCCATGTGAACAATACCTGAGCCTGCGAAGTCACTGAAGCCTGCTTCTGATAGGAAACCGCCGCCCCATGTCCAGTAACCTTCCATTGGGTAGATAAACGCTGTTAGCACTACAGAGAAGATTAGGAAAGACCAAAGCTTCATACGCTCAGCAACTGCACCTGATACAACTGACATTGCTGTTGCAACGAATACTACTTGGAAGAAGAAGTCCGACTCTAGAGAGTGGTCTGCGCCTTCACCTTGAGTGCCAATTAGCGCACCAAATGATGGTAGCCAACCGCCTTCGCCGTTATCTACATACATGATGTTGTAACCCACGATGAGGTAACAAGTACACGCAATCGCGTAAAGACAGAAGTTTTTAGTTAAGATTTCTGTTGTGTTCTTTGAGCGGACTAGACCCGCTTCTAACATGGCGAAACCTGCCGCCATCCACATTACTAGTGCGCCTGAAATAAGAAAGTAAAAAGTGTCCAGCGCGTAACGTAGTTCGCTTACAGTCGTTGCTAATTCCATAATAAGTTCTCCAATCCCTTAAAGTGCTTCAGCGTCCATTTCGCCCGTACGAATACGTACTGCTTGGGCTAGGTCGTACACAAATATTTTTCCGTCGCCAATCTTGCCGGTTTGAGCAGCGTTAGTGATCGCTTCAATAACTCGGTCTACGTTGTCTGCGTGCGTCGCGATTTCAAGTTTTACTTTCGGTAGAAAGTCCACTTGGTACTCCGCACCACGATATAATTCTGTGTGTCCTTTCTGACGGCCAAATCCTTTGACCTCAGAAACGGTCATTCCCTCGATACCAACATCTGCAAGTGCTTCTCTTACATCATCGAGTTTGAATGGTTTAATGATTGCGTTAATAAGTTTCATGGCATCCCCTTCGCCTTTTATCCCTGTTACGTATTCTAGTAATCAAGGTGCGTGCCAACTTTTTAACCTGTTGAAAAATATAGAATTGATGTTTTTATGTTATACAAATGAAAACACCTTGCACTTTATTGGTGCAAGGTGTTCACAAAAATAATGCGTTTTATGTTATTAGCACTAGGAGTGTGCAAATTTGGGGCAAAGGGTCACTACCTGTTGTGAATAAAACGCTCCCATTGCTCTAAAACCGAGCGAAAATCCTCTAGTCCACACTCGCTATGACTCTCACTCTCATAAACAGAAAACTCTTCATCCATCTCCATTAAACTGTCAAAAGCTAAGGAATTTTCGTAAACATGAACCTCCGAGTCCACCACACTTAATGAGATCTCTTTACCTTGCCACTTGAACTCATTGCCCGAAAACTGGGCAGCTTGAGTGAGCAACTCGGTAATTTCCATGATGGTGCGGTCACTGGTACTGATCTCTTCTTGCAGCAGACGAGCAATCACTTCTTGCCCCATCTCGCATCTCACTAGGTACTCACCTGTGAAACTGTTTTTAATAAACTCGAATTCCATCACTGTTTCTCTTGGTAATCTCGCGGCGATTATACCTTAGTTTGCAAGACAATCGGGTATACTCAAAAGCATCTTCCGATTACATGTTCAACGTATGCAGCTTAACTCTCTCATTGCTAAACAAATTGTCGATCGTGCGAAAAAGATCATCGATTACTCTATTAACGTGATGGACGAAAATGGCGTCATCATTGGTTCAAGTGATCCCTCTAGGCTGCATCAGATCCACGAAGGCGCGCTACTGGCGATCCGCGATAACCGCACCTTAGAGATCAATGATTCCGTTGCCTCTACCCTTTCAGGGGTTAAAAAAGGCATCAATCTACCTATTATCTACGACGAGAACGTGATTGGTGTAGTGGGTATCTCTGGTACACCGGAAGAGGTGCGCAGTTATGGTGAGCTGGTCAAGATGACCGCCGAGCTTATCGTAGAACAGGCGGCCTTAATGTCGCAGGTGCAATGGAATAAACGACATCGCGAAGAGCTACTTCTACAACTAATAGAAGGCTCAAGCTTAAACGAAGGCCAATTGCTCTCCATCGCACAAAGGCTCGACCTCGACCTTGCCCAGCCTCGCGTTGCTACTGTGATCAAAGTGATCCCACGACCAGGCGAGCCAGTAACACTTGAACACCTACAAAAGCTGGTGCATCTATTGGAGTATCCAGAGCGCGATAACATCGTCGGGATCGCTTCGGTATCGATGAATGAGATCGTGGTTTTGAAGCCGGTGACGATTATCAATGATTCGTGGAGCCGCAAAGAAGAAGAGAAGCGAGTGGCAAAGCTGCTAAAACGTATCGACCAAGAGTGTGATTTTTCAATTCAAATGGCGATAGGTGACTACTTCCCTGAACTGGTCGGTATTGCTAAATCCTATGAAACCGCCAAAGCGACCATCGAAAGTAGCCACAGCCTAGATGGTCCTATTTTGTTTTATCAAGACCGCAAGTTATCGGTACTAATAAGCAGCATCAAACACGACCCATGGCGCGCCAATCAGCTAAAGACTCCGATTGAAAAACTGATTACTGCTGATAGCAAAGGCGTGCTTCTAAAGACGCTGCGCACTTTTTTTGAGCAAAACTGCGATCTAGCTCAAACTTGTGAATCCCTCCATATCCACCGTAACACTTTGCGATACCGACTCGACAAAATAGAGCAAACAACTAACTTAAACATCAACAACTTAGACGAAAAAGTACAACTCTACCTAGCGTTAAAATGTTTGTAACAAAATGGTTAATTTGTGCATTTGCACAAATTAACCATAATCACCAATGATAAATTCGTCAGCTCGCATAAAGAAAACCTTCCCCTAAATGGCTACTCTTCCGCTCAATAAGGGTTTTTAGACCCAAAGAAAAAATTATTAAAATTGCGGAAACCAAACCATGATTGAAGTCTCTACCTTAGGCGCACTAGCAGCTCTGATTGTTGCCATCGCCCTTATCCTTAAGAAAGTTCCACCTGCTTACGGCATGATCATCGGCGCCCTTGTCGGTGGTGTTGTCGGCGGCGTTTCTCTCACCGATACTGTTGCTCTAATGATCGGAGGTGCACAAGGCATTGTCACTGCAGTACTCCGTATTCTGGCAGCGGGTGTTTTGGCGGGCGTGCTGATCGAATCCGGCGCGGCAACTTCTATTGCTGAGACCATTGTTAAAAAAGTCGGCGAAACTCGCGCGCTTCTCGCTCTAGCGATTGCCACTATGATTTTGACTGCGGTTGGCGTATTCGTTGACGTTGCGGTGATTACCGTTTCACCAATCGCACTGGCGATTGCACGCCGTGCTGACATCTCCAAAACCGCTATCTTGCTGGCGATGGTCGGCGGCGGTAAAGCCGGTAACGTGATGTCACCAAACCCGAATGCGATTGCGGCAGCAGATGCGTTCAACGTTCCTCTAACCTCGGTAATGGCAGCGGGTGTTATCCCTGGACTGTGCGGCATGATCTTCGCCTACTTCATCGCGAAAAAGCTAGTCAACAAAGGCTCTAAAGTCGCAGAGAGCGAAGTGGTTGCTGTTGATCACTCTAAGCTGCCTAAATTTAGTGCTGCGATTGTTGCTCCATTAGTCGCCATCGCACTGCTTGCGCTTCGCCCTATTGCTGGCATCAACGTTGACCCGCTCATCGCACTACCACTCGGTGGCTTGATGGGTGCCGTCGTCATGGGTCGCTTTGCCGACACTAACCACTTTGCCGTATCTGGCCTATCGCGTATGGCACCAGTAGCAGTAATGCTTCTTGGTACCGGTACCCTTGCTGGCATCATCGCTAACTCAGGTCTAAAAGATGGCCTTATTGATGTGCTGACTGCCTCAGGTCTTCCATCATACCTACTTGCTCCAATTTCAGGTGCCATGATGGCACTCGCAACCGCATCGACCACAGCTGGTACTGCGGTCGCGTCAAGCGTATTTAGCTCCACCATTCTTGAACTCGGCGTTCCTGCTCTAGCGGGTGCAGCCATGATTCACTCTGGTGCTACTGTACTGGATCACATGCCACACGGTAGTTTCTTCCACGCCACAGGCGGCGCAGTGCATATGGATATTCGCGAGCGTCTCAAACTCATTCCTTACGAGTCTGCGGTTGGTCTAATGATCGCGTTCGTTTCAGTAATGATCTTCGGTGTGTTCGGTCTATTTGTTTAAGGTTTAATTATGAAAATTATCATCGCTCCAGATTCATACAAAGAAAGTCTAACGGCCATGGAAGTTGCCGAAGCTATTGAGGCAGGATTTAAGAAAATCTTCACCGACGCCGAATACATCAAACTTCCGATGGCAGACGGCGGCGAAGGCACAGTGCAGTCGCTCGTTGATGCTACTGGCGGCTCGATTGTTACTTGTGACGTAACTGGGCCACTCGGACAAACCGTTGAGGGCTTTTTCGGTCTGATGGGTGATGGTTCAACCGCTATCATTGAGATGGCGGCAGCATCCGGTCTTCATTTGGTAGAACCTGAAAAACGCAACCCACTAGTGACCACCACTTTTGGCACGGGTGAGCTGGTTAAAGCGGCGCTGGATCGCGGAGTGAAGCACATTATCGTCGGTATCGGCGGTAGTGCGACCAATGACGGTGGTATTGGTATGGCGCAAGCTCTAGGTGCAAAATTGCTTGATGCCAACGGCAATGCACTGGGTTTTGGTGGCGGTGAGCTAAGCAAGCTCAGCCGCATCGACCTTGCAGAGCTAGACCCTCGTCTAGCGGATATCAAGCTAGAAGTGGCATGTGATGTTGATAACCCACTATGTGGCCCGAAAGGCGCCTCTCATGTATTTGGCCCGCAAAAAGGGGCAACGCCTGAGATGGTTGAAACGCTAGACAGTAACCTGGCGCACTACGCAGAAGTGATTAAATCAACCAATGGTCGTGACGTCGTAGATACCGCTGGTGCTGGCGCTGCAGGTGGACTAGGTGCTGCACTTTTAGGTCTTTTCGATGCCGAGCTTCGTCCGGGCATTCAGATCGTAATGGATGCAGTAAACCTTAGCGAAGTAGTAAAAGATGCCGATCTTGTGATTACTGGTGAAGGTCGCATTGATAGCCAAACTATCCATGGCAAAACACCAATTGGTGTAGCGCGCACGGCCAAGCAGTATGATATACCTGTGATTGCGATTGCAGGCAGTACAGCGAAAGATTGTGCAGTAGTGCATGAGCACGGTATTGATGCGGCATACAGCGTAGTGCTTGGTGCCACGGATTTGCCAACGGCGCTAAAGGAAGCGGCATTCAATGTCGAGATGACTTCTCGCAACATCGCCGCTGCAATGGCGATGAACTTTAGCAAATAATTTCCTGTTGCCAAAAACAAAATGCCCGCTCAATTGAGCGGGCATTTTTCTATCTGAAACCAGATTAGAACTCGATGTTACGACCGAAGTTCATTGGCCAGTTAGTTGGGTTCTTCTTACCTTCACGGATGTAACGGCACTCTGCCAACCATGTCAGTAGTTCCCAACCGAATGCAGCTGTGAGTAGTGCATCTTTCTCATCAGAGTTCTTCTGAGGAGCAAATTCCGCGATATCTGCACCGACTAGGTTGATACGCTTAGTTGCACGAAGCTTACGGAAGATGTCGTAGTACATGCGCGCAGAAACACCGAATGGATCTGGGCTTGAGTTTGCACTGTGGTCTAGAAGATCTAGGCCATCTAGGTCAAACGTTAGGTACACTGGACGACCGTCGCCTTGCTTCTCTAGGATTTGCTCAACGATGTAGTCAACGCCTAGATCGTAGATTTCATCCGCTAGGAAGAAGTTACCACCGATCGCTTTCGCTTTACCTTGTTGTGATGCACACCAGCGGCCACGCATACCTAGGCTCACGCTGGTTGATGGGTCCATTGCACCTTCTGATGCTAGACGGCAGTACCAGTTGCCGGAGTATGACTCGTAGTCAAAGTCTTTACGAGTCAGTAGGTCAAAGTGACCATCGATGTGGATAAGTGATACTGGGCCGTGAACTTTCGCCAGTGCCGCAGGACCAGGGTAAGCGACAGTGTGGTCACCACCAAAGAAGAATGGCGTGATACCGTGGTTAATAACCATGTCATCAACCACTTCTTGTGCAGCACGCATTTCTGCATCTAGGTTGAACTGACCAAGACCATCCCAGTTTCCGTAGTCGATGATGTTACACAATTCGAACGGCATAGTACCGTCTTGGTGAATCAGACCCATACCCGTTTTTGACGCTTCACGAATCGCAGCTGGACCAAATTTATGACCACCAGCATTTGGCGAGCACTTATCCATGGTTAGGCCGTACATTGCGATGTCAACACCTTCAAAGTTATTCACATAAGGGGCACCGAATGCACCCACGTGCTCTTTACCTAGCAGGCTGAATGCTTCAACGCCTTGCTCTGCCATGCGCGCTTGCATAGGAGCAATGTCTTCGTTGATGTAGAAATCCGCATCTGACTTGTTCCAGTAGATGTCTTGGTATAGGTCTAATTTTTCTTTCGCAATTTCAACACGTTTTGGCTTAAACATGGATAATTCCTCTCGTTATTGGAGTAGCCGCCAAAGCGACTTCTCAAGATAGGGTTATTATAGTGGCTAAACTGGACGTTATTAATTACACTTCAGGACAGCAACATGATACTTCAGGACAATATCTGTGTATTCTTTGAACCATCAACACTTTTTACAAGCGATTATTGGTCATTGGGAAGCGATCGTTCGCCAGTCTATGGGCAGTGACTTCGATGCACATCAGTTTTTACGTAAAGCCGACATCATGCGTATCAATCAAGGCCACTACCACCCAATCCATGTCTCCCAAGTGCACCAACTGATCAACCTAACTGTCAACCAACTGCACATCGATGGACTTGGGCTGCGCATCGCCAAGCGACTCAAGCTGCAAGATATGGGCGCCTGGGGCTATGCGATGATCAACTGTCAGAACATTAAGCAGTTGCTTGATACCGGACTGCAGTTTTCTTTCGTGACCAAAGACTACGTCGATATCCATATCGGCTACGACAGCGAGTGGGCCTATATCACCATAGTCGACCGCTCTGAGGGACGCTCAGCTCAGCACTACAATGTGGAAGAGTCCCTCTGCCATTACTACCTTGGATTGAAAAACTTTCTTGGCGACTTGTTTAAATCTCAATATGTTTTTGTCGATTTTTCCTACCAAGAGCCAAATTACGCTCCATTGTATCGAGAGATATTTACCGATAACTTGAGTTTTAACGCCAACAACAATCAATTGCGCTTTCCCGTCGAATGGGTGCACCATGACATTACGCTACAACCTGCGATCATTGCCCATATTGCCACCGTGCAAAGCCAGCGACTAGACGATAGCCTCGACTCTCCGCTGAGCTACCAAATTCGCTTTAAGCTACTCAGCCAAATGAAATACGGCTTACCAACGATGGAAATGGTGGCCGACGACCTTAACATGACCTCTCGCACGCTTAGACGAAAACTAGAAGCGGAACACACCACCTTTAAGCAGCTAGTATTGGATACACGAATGCAGCTTGCTAAAGAGTACTTGGTCAATTCCTCGCTGCCCATTGCTGAAATTGCCGAGCTACTCAACTACCACTCTGCACCACCCTTTTTTCGCGCGTTCAGCAAGTTTGAGGGCTGTAGTCCAAAGCAATACAGACAGTCCGCCTCAAAATAACCCTGCTAATCTCCCTAAGCCAGTAACAGTCGGTTACAAGCAAAAAAAAGCCCAGTCCAAAGGACCGGGCTTAAAATCATGTGCGTATGATTTTCAATTACTTACGGATAGTTTCCGCTGCGCG